>NZ_JAJFNK010000031.1 GCF_021739485.1 Alicyclobacillus tolerans | reverse complement strand
AAATTTGGAGCGGTATCTATGGATGAATTGGTACCTTACTTCCGGTCGTTCATGAAGATGCGCGCCGCTTTTTTTAAGATGGCGTTCTCCTCTCGCAGTTCGCGAATCTCCCGCTCAAGGTCCCGCAGAGCCTTTGCGTCTGGCTTAAGATTCCCGCTGCCAACGAACGGAGTAGCTGGATCCTCCTTGAACTTCGATATCCAGCCATACAACGTCTTTTGAGATACGCCCAGTTCACGCGCGACCTGGCTTGCTGGCTTCCCACTTTCCGAAACTAATTGAACAGCATGAAGTTTGAATTCCTTATCATATTGCTTTATCACGTGGCCACCTCAAATCGCCTTATTCTTACATTCTCGATTCGTTGTGTCCACTCTTTGATCCTAACACCAGGTAACGGAATGACACGCGAAAAATGCCCGAAATGTGAAAAGGTGTTCAGCACCACAGGGGCACCAAATGAGAACGAAGGCTATTACCTCTCGGATGTAGCGGTTGAGCGTCTTATTGCTGAAATAGGTTGGCGCGAGAAGGAAATCAGTTACGACTGGTTTCACAAGCATCAAAGAGTTATAAGGTGCCCATATTGCAAGCAATTTTCACTTGTGGAGGATGGTGAGTGCAATGGGTGAGGGGCGAATATATTCCGAGTCTGAAATCCAAGACTCATTTGATCACCTTACTGAGTTCTTGGCACAGGGTGAATTGGCTTCGATGGAGAAAGTATTGGCTCAAGACGGGCTAAGCCTCATCGCCACTATCCGAGACCGAGACAAGACCATAGCGGAACTCAAAAATCAACTCGAAAAGGTTGACTCCTTGTTCAAGACACACATGGTTCACACAGTGCGCATGGTCGACGCTGAAACAGTCGCCAAACTCCAAGACGAGAAAATCGCCCCCACCCCATAACGAGGTGAGGGATTTTGCTTTATGCCGTGGCGACTGGTGCGTTTACGCCACCGTTCGATTCCGGTACTGGCGTTGGTCCCGGAGAGGGCTGTACTTTAATCGAGGCTGACAGAATGTGATCTCGGGTTACGGCTTGCTCAATCAAGCTGGACACCAGTTGCTGCACGTCGCCAACGCTCTTTTGTGCGAGCTTCACCAAATTCGCACCCTGCGACATAACTGCCTTGACGGCATCCTCCTTCACCGTGGCCGCCAGCTGCGGTGTGAACACGCCATTCTTCTTTGCGTCCGCCACCACTCTCTGGTTAAAGTCCGCCACGACACTTTCAGAGATACTCGCCAGTCCGTCAATCGCGTTCTGCGCCGTTTTACTGTGAATGTACTTTGGAACGACTTTTGTTGTCACATAGGTCAACGCGCTCCCAATCGCCAACACTGCTGCGCTTGAAACGTCTTGTAAGATTTGCACTCCTACGCTGGTCATGATTAGGCTGCCCCCTTTAATCGTGCGGCCAATGCCGCCATGGTTTGTGGCCCTGCTATGCCGTCAACCTCAATGCGTGCCAGATACTGAAATGCCCTGACTGCGGCTTGCGTGATCGGACCGTAGATGCCGTCAATCGCCAGGTGCGTATGGGTGGTCTGGTTCAATTCGTGCTGCAGCTGCTCAACAGCCTCGCCGTGTGAGCCAAGTCGCAGTAGGACCACGGGATGCGGAACCGGCGCGAGAATGCTTTGCAGGTCACCCATGCACCAATCCAGGTCGACAGGACCTTGGATGCCCCGAAGCGTCCCTTTTTCGCTGTGCTGCCACATCAACGGCCCAACCGGCCAGCCGCCGGCATCTGGAGGGCCAGTCGTGTAATCGGCCAGCCAGAGGTCGAACTGGTTGGACAGCACATGCAGCGCGTTTTCGCGGATGAAGAATGAGTAGGAATACAGCATGGGACGTAGCCCCGTGAGCCGCGTGGCCTCATATCCCCACATCCTGGCGTAGGCTTGCAGCTGTGCTGCGTCTTTGCCAAGCGCGTCCTCGAGGTCTAAAATGGGCCGAATCTCGAAACCGCCGTTTGCCTTCACGATGCTGACGTACAGACGTGCCTCGGCCACAGGGTCGCAGGTTGGGTCAGCGTAGTGATAGCCTCCTCGCGTGATGCCCACGCGCCGCATTTGGGCGTAGTTGTAGGCAAAGAATGCGTCTCGGAAGCCGATGCCTTGGGACACCTTTGCAATCCCTAAGCGAACAGCCTGCGCAGCCACAGAAGGCCAGTAAATATGGCCGTTGTTATTGCTGACGTCGATGCCTGGAATCACGGATATCACTCCTTTACCTGGTACTGCGGTTCGTGTTCCAGAATCCAGTTCCATGACCTCTCGAAAATCCCATCAAGGTACGCTGCATACTCAGGCCAGTCGCTGAACGTTACAGTGTTGATTTGCTTAAATGCCGACGGCGAGTAATTCAGGCTACCGTCCTCAACCCACCGGCTATCAATCCAGGTCGCCTTGATATGAATAATCTGATGAGCCTGCGGGCTCGTGCCAATGACAAAGTCCTCTCCATCCTTCCATCCGGCCTGGAGCAGCCGTTCAATTTGTGGCCGTTCCGCGTGGCCGGCCGATTGCGTGTGGTCAAAGATAACCTTCACGTCAACCCCACGTTTCTTGGCGGAGATGAGGTCATCAAAAAAGACGCCTAATGTGGCGCCGTAAATCATGGTCCGCATTTTCGTCTTAGCCGTGTTCAGGAACGCGGAAAAGGCTTTGATTCCATCCGCGTACGGGGTAACCAGCCGCGTTTGCTCCGGAGTGCCCTTCAGCACACCGAGAGCGCCCAGAACGCTATCCATGCTATTCCTCCTCTCCTAGAAGCCGCCCCAGTATCTTGAGCAGGGCGGCGTTTTGTTCGTGAATCTCTTTGTGCATAGCGTGCGTTTCCGTAGCCAGCTTCTTCAGTTCTGCCTGTTCGTAGGCCTGTGCCAGGTGCATTTCCTTCAGCTCGGCAAACTCTTTCAGAGCAGCATCGTGCGTTTCCTGAAGCAACTGGCGCGTAACTTTCCCTTCTTCCCTGGTCACTCCTTCGGCACGCTTGGACGCGGACCCCAGACCCGGAAGTGCAACTCCTTGGTAGTACTCCGATACAACCACCAAGAGCCACCCTTGAATGGATGCGGGAGGGTTGATAATCACAGCGGCGAAAACGAGCACGTTGAGCGCATAAAAGGCGGCTTTGGTGGATGTCGCCCACGCAAGAGCCGCCATGATCCAGGCATCAAGTTTCAGGAAAAACCGTATCGTCAGAATCACCCCCTACCATTTGAAAACTGCTCGAGATGCAATGCCCAGTGCAAACGCAGCCAGCATAACTGCCCCGATGATCTTGTACTGCCAGGACCTGATTTTATCGAGTTGCTTCTCGGTCTCTGTCAAATCCGCCCGCGTCTCTGCAATGTCCTTTTTAACTTCCTCGAAACGAAGGTTCACGCTCTCCTGAGAGGGGTAACGGTTGTCCAATTTTTCTACGAGTGAGGACACGTTGAGATCAATTTTCTCCAGCGCTTTTTCCACCCGCCCAAGCCCCCTCTCGAGAGATATGAAACCCTGTTCGAGAGACGACAGGCGCTCCTCTACAGTTGCTGACACGGATTCACCCCCGAACCCCGTAATCTTTTACAGCCAGCCAGATGTCCTCCGGCGATGTATTTAAACCAAAATGCTTCGGCCCCCACATCACTTTGTTGAAATACGCGCCCACCAGGTCGCTGCAGTTCTTGGCATGCCGCTCGATGTTTTGTACCCATCTCACCGGCAAATGGACGTGATTGTGAGTCAGATAGCGCAACCCGTCGTCAATATCCACTATCCAGTCGTACCGCTGCCCTTCCATCGTTTCCACGTACTGCAGACCCTTTTCTCGCCGACCGCGAGGAATCGGAGGGCGGTATGGTTCGAATTTGCCGTAGTCGATGGGATGAACTGCAACACGTCGACCGTCCGCCTCCAGCTTGACGTTGGCGTTGAGCGCAATCGCACAGTGAAAGAAGTATTTCGGCTGCGGACCATCCTCCAGCATTTCTCCCAAATCGATTGCGATATCTGGGATATAGGCGGCGAACGGCTTTCGGTAAAGCAGGATGTCTCCCGGCTCTGCAATGTACACGGAATCACTCCCATTTCGCAGTGAGGCTGACTGTCTGACCTTCCGAAGATACCGTGACTGTGTAGATGCCGGATTTCATGAACATCATCTGTAAAACCTTCGTTCCGGTTGAGTCCGTCGTATCATAAAACGCCATTGGATAAGGGGCTTGTGGACCTGTCGAGGAAACCTCACACTTCGTGTTTGATTTCGGTGTCTGGATTGTTAGGGCGTTTTCTTGTCCTACTGGAACAGACGTGTGTGCGAACCGAGCCGTCAAACCCTGAATTACGGGCTCAGTGTGAATGGGTTGTGGAACCGGTTGAATAGGAGCCTTGATAGTAATCGTGTACGCCTCATAAATCAGCGCATTGACCGTGTCCTCGGTGATCATCCCGAATCCAAAGGGATAACCTTCCCCCGGCAATGCCCCGCCGTAGTCAGGACCCCATGACTGCTGATAGCAGTAAAGTCTCTTCCCGGGGGCATTCGGATCTGGCAAGTAGCCCTCAATTACGTAGGCATGGGCCTCGTATTGGAGGGTCTGGCCGTTTTTCATGTCAAAGATGATGTACTCACCGTGCACTTGCGGATTGTACATGGCCGTGTTAAAGATCATCGCCACAGCCACAGGGTCACCCTCGGCGAGCGCATGCGCAATCGTATCTGCGACGGTCGTACCGGGAGCATGAATCGGCAACTCGTTGACCCTGTCAATTTTGAGGGCGCCCGCCGCGTCAATCGCTTGTTGTGATGGCATCGTAAATTCAGTAGATGGTCCGTATACGTCCAGACTCTCGGGTGCCATGCCGTACTGCACCAAAACATTCAGGGCGTCATTTAAATAGCTTCCGCTGTCCTTGGACAACGTACCTTCCTTTTTCCGCGACAAGGCATAGTTAAAGGCTGGAGAACCGAGCACGAATGGCTGCGGATGCCCTGTCTTAACCTCATACCACTCTCGAAGCTCGGTCGTGGCAAAAGCCGTGCAAGAACCTTCTGAGCCCTGGTTTCGAACAGGAGGATGCCATTTCCACAGGTTCACCGTTTCAGGCAGTCCAGCAGCGGGAACTGCGGTGAGCAACGCGTGTCGGTCTTTGATTGCCTGAAGCTGTTCTGGGGTTGGTGCAGGAATAAGTTTGTAGGTGTTCAACGGATACTCCCCTTTCTGGGCATAAAAAAAGACGCTCATGGCGTCTGCGCTCACGATTGTGCTCTTCATGTTCTTGCTTGTCATTGGCATCCAGGAAAGGTTGCAAGTGCTTGCATAAACTCAGACACATTCGATGCTCCGGTTTCAAAGTTAGCAACGAACGCATTGTACTGCATCTGCTTTGTGGCTCCGCTTGGGTATGCATTTGCCAGAGTCGTCCACTGTTGCGGGATGACGTTTGCCAGTAAGTCCTGTACCGTGTTGTTTTCGTTGGCATTTGCGGCTATGTCAATCGTCGTCAAGTCGCTCTTATCTTGCGTTGACGGTGCCCACGGATTTGTCGCTAACCCCTGCAAATAGGTCGCCATGCTTTGGATCAACCGCATAGCCGCCATTTGCTTGACGAAAGCCATTTCTAGCAGAAGGTTAATACCTGTAGAAGCGTTGACCATTAAGGCTTCGATGGTGGTGTTGTTGATGGCGTAGAATGTCTGGAGATATCGCACCGCGCCTGTTCCGACTGGCCCTACCGTGGGTGTTCCTCCGCTTGGTGCGATAACTTGTAAGGATACATCTGTACTGCTTCCACCAATGTTGATGACTCCATCCACACATCCAGTAGTACTCACCGCCACGTCGATTTGCTGATTTGCTACGGATGGATGCACCTGTAGCGTGAGTGTCGCTGTACCATTTGTGACGGTCTCTGTGTACGTCTGCCCGCATACCGTAAATGTGCAACTCGTCGGCGGGGTTGCGGGTGGATTGTTTAGCGTTGCTGTAATCGTGCCGCTTGTGTTGGTGAGTGTCCAATACGGTTGTGCCACCAATGCGCCTTTTTGCACGGTGTAGCGAGATGGATTGGCATAGGCATCTTGCGCTGTGGTGTCCGTCAATGCAAACGATACCGCCCCTGCGTAGCCGTTGAGATTTGTCCATTCTGTTGCACCCGTCTCCCATTTTTCTTTAATCGTCCCCGTAGAATCATAAAGAAACCAAAACATTGTCAACCCTCCTTTATGAGCCAATAGCCACCAAATCAAAATATAGCGTTGCGGCAACATTGGCTTCCAAATTAACGTTACACCCCGTTGTCGTAATATTGGATACGGTCACGGAAACCGTTTGGCTGTTTCCCATCACATAATTGGCTGTTACAATCACGACTGGTGCTGACGTATAGGCAACCGGAAAGGTAACTGGCACTGATAACGCGGTGTTTGCAGACACTGAGTTTGCCCCACTTGATAAACTCTGCACCTTATACCCACCGGATAGGACTTCAATGAGTGTATTACCGTTCATTTGTGCTCGATAATCAGTCCATGCGCCGCCGTTGTTTCCGACTTTAAAAACGGTGTTGCCACTTGCATCTTGACCATAGAACACATCGGCATTCGCAGCAGCCGCTTTTGCCGCCCACGTACCACCGCTTGAACCCGTAGAAAGTTCAGCGCCGCCTTCCGCGATAAAACCTGCGCCATTTGGGAGCCCAAACAGACCGATTAAGGCGTTGAAAAGTTTAATCGTCGTAGGCCGTGCATCTGTTACCGTCGAGATGTTCCCGCTTGCGTCCGTTGTAACAGAGCAAATTGGTACATACCCCGTTTGCGTGCTGTGAGCCGTTCCCCATGATGTGGTTCCGTCTGGGTTGTAGTCGAGGTAATAGGTCGTGCTGGCCGTGGCCGTTGTAATCTGTCCATTTTGTGATGCTGCAAAGTTCACGTGCTGGCCGTCGCTGAAATAGACGTTCGCTGCAGTTACGTCCAGTTGATTCGCCACCGTCCCGTCTTTCGTGGCAACGCCGCCGGACAGAACCACGGAAGTGTCCCCGAACAGGTCTGCGATCAGATTTTGCTGCTGCGCGGTCGTGACTCCCGAGAAATTCGTAATCTGAGAGCCGTCCACGTTGAGCGGCAGCAGAGCTCGGCGGTCCGTGACGTCAGCCGCGGTCACCGTGGTTTGGTTTGCCGCGATGCTAACGGCATACAACTTCACGAAACCAGGATCGGCGCCTGGTTCAATCGGAGAAGCGGCTGCCACACCTTGTTTGACCTGGAGCACAGGAGAGCCGGTGGTATCGCCGTTCGCATCCGTCGAAGCGGTGTAACCCACCTCAATGATGTCAATCCGAGGGTTCGTCGGGTCAGCAGTGTTAAAGGTCAACGTGACCACGTTGCTGTCGTTGGCGACCCGGTAGCCGTTTGTCCATGCCGTTCCAGCGCCCACATTCACAGTCATGTTGGGTGTCGATGGATACGTGAGTGGAAAGTCCGTCAGATGAACAACCCCCGCTCCGAAAAAGTCGGAGTCCCGAGCCAGAAAGTCCGTCGACTTGTACTTCACCTTATCGAAGAATGTAATCCCGAGTGTCAAACTGCCACCTCCTTCAAATAAACAAGTCTAGGAACAGCTTCATAGATCTCTGTCAAACGCTAATTTAAAGGTCCAAGATTTGCAGGAAAAGGAAAACCCCCATCGAACAAGACAGGTGTCGAGCCATGTCACAAAAAGGATGGGGGTGAGAAATATGGAATATTACTATGTTCATCTAGGTGGACAAGAAGTTTTCGATTCCATAATGTTATCGGGCGCACTCAAAATTCCTCCTAGTAAGGGCGGCGGCCTAACACTTCATGGTTCGGATAACTACTTTAATTTTGCCCCGTACGGAGTCGAAGTTTTAGTAGATGTCCATACGGTACGCGCTGATAATGGTACGCGTTCGCATCGAAAGGCTTGGGTCAGTTTCCCCTATTCTGCTGTGAAGTGCGTAGTCCATCACTCTTTTAGCGAAGAGGAACTCGCCGCCAACGGCCTCACGCCGGAAATTAAGACTGAACCTATCGGCTTCAAAACAAGTAATGAATAGTAATGATACGGGTGGCCCATTACATAAACGGCCACCCACCTCTCTAAAATTTGTCAAATAACTGCATACTACACAAACGTAAATTCAGCACTGCTGCGCGCCGGTTTCGCTTCGTTCACTGCGTCCATCAGGTCTTGCTGGTTATAGGTCACGTTGTTCGGGTTGTACACTGTAACTAGGAAGGAAAATGTTTCATTCACTGCGGAGAACCCAAACGCCCCCATCGCGGAATACCCCATCGTGAAACCATCCGGACCGTACTCGAAGATGTCCGGGTTCACGCCGGTAAACGCGCGGACCACCGACTGTATGTTGGCGACCGTCGGGCCGCTCGCATACCGTGGCAACTGGCCCAGAATACGCTGCCGGTATGCATCGTCCGTCTCGTTGTACCGCCGAGGAACCCCCCAGTCGGCCCCGTGCTTGTTCAGTGCAGAGCCGGTTGCAGTCGTTACGCTGAACTGGTCTGCCAATCCGATTTGGTTCGGGTCCACGGTGTCCAGGGCCGCTCCCGCACCACCAAGGATTTGATACCAGACGGATTGGGAGCTCGTGAACAGGACATTGGTCAGACGGTTGAGCAGGCTTTGGAGTTGGATACTCATGTCAGACGCCTCCCTATGTCACCGTGATGGTCCCGGCCTGCGGCAACTGGTCGGAAGTGAACGTTGTATCCGTAAAAGTAGTCGAGGCGTTTTCGACCCCCGCCGTTCCCATGGCGATCGCCACCCACTGCGCCGCCGGCAGAAGGTTTGTCGAACCACCACCAATGCCTAGCCCGTTAATGTAATTGACCAAGTTCGTTTGGACCTGCGTCGCGACTGCGGTATGGTCGTAACCCGTGGCCGTGGTAATGGTCATCGCTCCGTTCACCGTGACAGGGCTCGGTGCAAAGACTTTCGCGTCGTCCGTAATCACCCGGCCCGCGTCGATGACCGACTGCACGGAACTGATCAGTGTGGTGTCCGGAACCGTGTTGTTTTGGCCGACGATATAAATGTCCACGGTACCAGGTCCCCGTCCCTGCGGAACGACGAGCGCGGAGGAAACACCAGTGACCCCTTCAGCCGTTGACTGGTACCAGGCCTGGGTAGAAATGCTCAGGCCCTGGAAAGCCGCCAGAGCCCGCGCGCGTAACTGGTCATCCGTCTCTGTGTCGATACCAGCAATGCCGCCGGTCGTGCTATCAAACTCAACTCCGTCAATGCCAGGTACCGCAGAGCCCCACAGGAGCTGTGTCCCTGTGGCGATGTTTCCGATGCTGCCCGCTTGCGTACAAGTCACGTTGATGTTGACCGTCGTGGAACCAATTGGAAGCACTGTGTCTGCGTTGACTGTGTACGTGATCGCGTCCTGGGTGGATGTTGGCACCGTCGTCGCCAGCGAACCAGCAGGGATGGTGATAGCTTGTGCGCTCACAACTTGTTTGGTAGCGACGAAGACCCATTGAGCTGCCGTGGCTTGCTTACGCACAATACCGAAATCCGCGGCCTTGTTATCGAGGTTGGTCCCTGTTGCCGTCTTCAAATACGCCTGCAGCTGGGCGGTGGAAATCGCGGTGTTCAGCTCGTCGATGGCGGAAGCGATGGCGGCGAGAATCACACCGATAACGGAGTTTGATGAGTAATCGGTCAGCTTCTTGCTGATTGCCGCAAGTCCTGTCTGAATCGACGAAATCATCGTTTGGAGGGCCGTACTAAACACCTGTCACCCCTCCAATCGGCACTGTCGTTTGAATCGTCCCTGCGCCAATCACGTCCAGGTTGACCGTCACGTAAAACTGCATGGAACCGTCGTCCGGATCGATCATTGTCACTTTGTTAATCTGAATGATGCGGGGATCCACCAGGGCATTTCGGACATATTGGTCCACCAGCTTTTGCGTGACCGGATTGAGCGGTTCATCAATGGTCTGTCCGAGCTCGCTCCCAAGGTCGTTCCCGAAAATATAAGTGTCCGGAATCGTCTGAAGCCGGACACGAATCATCTGTTTAATGTTGTCGGTACCGGAGACCAGTCCAACGTCGCCCTGCGGAGTCAGGACCAGGTCCCCGTTGGCATCAAGTGCCAGGTCCGTTCCCTGCGGGTCTGTCGGGTCAATTGGCGGCGATGTGTAGTTCAAGCAACCATCCCCTTCACAGTGTTTGAGTCGTGGTCTTACCCGTCAGCGTGAGGTTCCCAACCGCCTTTAGCAGCACATCTCCACTTTGGTGAAACACGAGCTGCGAACCAGACGTATGAATCAGCATCACGTCATCCACATTGGCTAACGTTGGCGGCACATCCACATCGTTGTACACGTCACAGACCACTGTTGCGGATTGTTTATCCCCCATGTCGAAGATGACTTTGACCGCTTGTCCTTCCGGAGGGATTGCCAGGAATCCAAACCCGTTCCCTGCGTATGGAGTCCCGACTCGGATCCAGCCCGTTTCAATACCATAAGGTTGAAGCGTCACCTTCACGCTGGGGGGAGAGGTCTGCCGGGAAGAGACGGTACCCTCGATGACGGAAAGATTCTGTCCGACGGCACGGTGGATGTAGTCCTTGATTTGTTCATACCAGTCATTGCTCGAAATGGTCACGCTAGACGCCCCCCGGGTTGCTCGGCAGATTCAGATTGCTGAATGTTGCATCGATGCCATACTTCGGAGATGAGTTGTCAAACGCGTGCGTCACTTTGGTAGGCCAAAAGGCCGTTCCATCGACACCAAGGCCGAGGCCTTTGAGCGTAATCGGTTGGTCGATGTCCAACGTCTCGTTCCCGTCTGCCGTGAGCTCGCCGGTCAGTTCCGTTTGAGACAGTTGCTGAAGAATCGCATTCGCTCGTTTTTGCGCCTGGTCACGCGTCAGGCCGGGAATGTAATAGGTCTCCACCCACTCCTGATGCGCGCTGGTGCCGGTCACCCTCTTGGCGTACGTGGTCGTGTTTGTCGCCGTTGTGACCATCCGGGTTTTCTTGTTCCATGCCCACGTGATGACTTCCACCTTGATGTCTTTACTGGCATGGGGAGACCGGGACAGCTTCAGAGTCTTCACATTTTGACCCCACGTGTAAATGAGCGGCGTGGACTTCAGGAAAGAGTCCCTGGGCCCGAAGTACAGCGTGTTCCCTTTCACCCTGAGCGTAAAACCCTCCTGGTCCGCTAAGTAGTTCATAAGGTCCCACTCGGTGATATCCGTTGTTAAGGTGGTATGGTCGTTTGCGTAATACGTGCCGGCCAAGGTGTACGTTGGTGTGGCCACTACGGTTAAACCCTGTTGTTTACCGAAATAAGTTACAATAGCCGATGACGTCAGATTCGGGAACTTGTCCGTCGTCTTGGTGTCCATGAACGGGCCGACCTGATTGCGGCCCTGAATCTCCACGTTAACGCCTTGACTGCTGAAGTTGAAATCGGCGGTGTCCAGGTACCCATACATGAGTTGTGTCAAGTCATTTTCATCGTAGTTGTTCGGGTCCCGCGGATAGCCGACATAAATCTCCACCAGAATATCTGGTTGCGTGAGCAGGACCGTTTCCTGGTCCGTAGTGTTGGCGAGAATCGTCGTTCCCTTCAGCTGGTCAAGAGCACGGAACGGAAGAGTCAGGTCAAAGGTGTCCGCAGCGGAGTACCCGTTCAAGTCAACGGACCAAGTGCGGAAAGGCACTCGTGTTCCATTGACAATCACAACGCTGCGCGGCCGACTGAAGGGTCGGAAGTTGCCTTGGTTTGAAAGTGGAATCATGGAATCACCAGCTTTTGGCCTGGGTAGATGAGGTTTGGATTCTTAATGTTATTGGCCGTCACGATTTTCGTGTAATCCGCTCCATTCCCGTACACAGAAGACTTGGCCGCAATTCCCCAGAGCGTGTCACCCGATTTAACAAAGTAGAATCTCTGTGGTCTTGATGAAGACGACGTACTGCTGCTTGATGTCGAAGACGACACAGTTGCAGCGGCCGCAGCTGTGGCGGCCTGAGGCTCTCCGTACAAAATGGCGTTCAGGTCTTGGCTGTCCACGGGCTCCAGCGTGATGCTGTAGTCAATCATGTAATCGTTCTTGTAGACCGGCTTGAACGAGGTAATCTGCACCCATCGCGGCCGCAAACTCTCGACGACCAGTTGCACAGGCTTCCCAGCACGCCACATGGAGTCAATCGAATTGGCTTTGGTCAGAGCGCCCTGGAAAAGGAATGTCCCTTTCAGGGTAATCGGGTCGTCGAATGCCCCGAAATCCTGTAACGACTTCCGACCGCCGGGGAATTTCTCGACCGCAATTAAAGAGGAGCCCCCAAGCGGAAGCTCCGACGGATAGTCATCCAAGTCAAACACAAAGTTCCCGAGTTTCAGCAAAGGGGCACCTCCCTAGTGTCCATAGACCAAGCGGTTGGGCCCGAACGGTCGAGACATGTTGTTCTGACGTGCCGTGGTCCCGAGTTGATTCATGAAATCGTTGGCGAACTGTGCACCGTCTGTGGCGCCGTTCACCTGGATGGCTCCCGGATGAATGTGAATTGTTGTGGAATGCCCCTGGCTGACCACGTTTGTAGGAAGTGAACTTGAAGTGGAAGCTAGATTTAACCCCGCTTTACTCAAAAGTTGAATAGCCCAACCAGGTAAGATGTCTTTCGCGAAATTAGCAAAGTTTTGTTTCAGCCAAGGCCATAAACTTTTAATCCCGTTCCAGATAGAGCTCACGATACCCGAACCCCATGTTTCCGCTGTTTTGAGCCATGTTGTCATCAAAGTCTGAAGCCCATTCCATCCATCTAAAAAGAATTTCTGGATGTCCTTCCACCACTTTTGTACACCAGAGACGATATCAAGCCACGCCTTGCGCCAATGCCCTGTTAACAGATCGAGGCCTACTTTGATAATCGTAGACACAACATCCCAAGCAATTTGAATCGTGTCTTTGATCATGCGCCAGACAACCTTCACATCTGTGGAGATGAGTGTCCAGGCCGCTTTCAAAGTGGTCCAAATCACTTTGGAAATCGTTCGAACCACAATCCAAGTCAGCTGGAGTTCCGCCCGAATGTAATCGTATATCAGGTGCCAAACGAACCTGGTGATTTGCAGAACCTCTGGCCAAATGGTCCTTACGAACGCTGCCACTTGGGTCCACGCGCCGCGAAGCGTATTCCACACAGACGTCGCGGTCTTGGTAATGGTCGGACCAATCGTACTCCATACGGCTCGAATGACTCTTAACACGGTATTCCAGACCTTTGGCGTTTCAGTTTTCACCCAGTTCCAAACAGCTGCAGTCTTTTGCTGAATGCCGCCCCAGTTATGCGTCCATGCCTCATACAGCAAATACGCAGCTCCGGCAACGATGGCAATTGGGCCGAGAGCGCCCAAAAGCGAACGACCGAGAATTTGAAAACCTGCAGAGATTGCTTGAGAAGTTTTTAAATATCCAAGCGCCCCCACCAGGAGCATCGTGGGACCCACAACCAGCATCACCGCTGTGGCGATACTGGCGAATGTGGCGATCCATTTCATGATTTTCGGATGCTGCTGCTCGAATTTCAGGACGCGGCCAAGAATGTCGTCCAGACCCTTTATGACAGGTAATAGAACCGGCATCACAGACCTTCCAAAGGCCTGTCCGATATCCTGTAATGTCGTCTGCAATTGCTTCACCTTGCCCGCCCATGTATTGTTCAAATCACTCTGTGTCTTACTGATAGACGCAGTGCCGGCGATCTGTTTCTGTACATTGGTGTACTGTTCAGAAGCTCCGGATGACGACATCATCATGGCGATTCGAGCGCCCTGGGTGCCGAAGATTGAGTTTAAAAGAGGGCTCATCAAATTGGCGTTTCCGTGAAATCTCGCGGCAAAGTCTTGCATAATCTTGACGGCTGCAGGGACCCCTACGAATTGTCCGTTTGCCGTTGTGAATACCGAATGCCCGTTCTGTACGAAACCTGCGGCTTGCATCGCGGCATCCGCCTTCTTACCGCTGGAACCGTAAATACTTCGTCGCAAGAAGTCAGCAAAGTTGGTTCCCCCGCGGCCGTTTCCGAAGCCCATTCGACCTAACCATGCCGTCGCGGCCAGAGTACTGCTTGCACCCATACCCATGGTTCGTGCTTGATTAGCAATGTATTTATACGTGGTTCCAAACTCGCTAGCGGTTTCATGAGTGTGTAACAAGGCTGCATTTAACTGGTTCAAAAAAGGCGTAATCTGCGCTGTACTATAGAGTTGATATTGGTGCGCCATACTGACGGCTGTAGAAACGACATCCGGCGCATTCTCCTTTTTTATCTGTGCTTGGACATCTGCAAAATTCACGTAATCCCTCAAGATTGCAGGGTTCAGGACCTGCTGCTTCGTTAGCCCAGCCGTTGCCATGGCCTGCATAATCCCACTCACCTGAACAGCACTAAAAATTGTCGGGATACCAACGGTTTGAGAGAGATTCATCGCTTTCGTATACTCTGCGTTCGTAAGTTTCAGCGCTTCCTTGACGCCCATCACGGCGGTCTGTAACTGCCCAGCAGATTCTGCCGCCTTGACCAGTCCGAGCGCCATTGCACCACCGATGCCCGTGATAACACCACCGGTGACGGCCATGGCTTTGAAAGATGCCATACGCTTTTGAAGTGCTTCTGTTTGCTTTGAAACGATTCCAAGCTGAGCAGCCATGGCTCTCGCTGGAGCTGTTAGCTTATCGACGGCGGAGATTACAACCGCTAACTCAAAAGCTTTTTCCAGTCCCGCCAAAAATGCCACCACCTTTCAATGCAATAAAAAAGCTGCCCGGAGGCAGCGATTGTAATAATTCTCAATTAGCCAAATGGTGGACTTGAACTTCTTGTGTCGCCTTCTTGAAGAAATGTTTGTAGATTGACTCATTTTGATTGATATCAGCAGGATTACCACCTGCACCTAAATATTCGTTCATCGATGCTAACGTTTGCCAAACTTGTTCGATAGCACTGTTCACGTCTGCTTGAATCATCCATTGAACTTCGTCCCCACCAATCGCTGGTGCTTTGGTATTTGGAAAGGAATGCTCCTTTTGGGTGATAAGCGATAGTTCATCTCGTGCGAATTTATTCCAATTTGGGTCGACATATCGGTACGTACCTGGTTGAAGGCCATCAAAGCGACTTGTAATGTCTATGTATTGCTGATTACCCCACTGAAGTATCTGTTCCATCTGAGCATATGACATTGGTTTTATTGCGGCAGTTGACGACCGTTTAGTTGAAACTTTGGAGGGCTTCCCAGTTGCATTGGCTACGGCCACGTTTTCGGAAGCAGCCTTTTGCTGAGAACCATTGGTAGTTGTACCATTAACAACGCCCGCGAAATTTGACTTTGAAAATGCTGGCGTGGGACCAGCTGATGGTAAAGAAAACATCCATGCTAAGAAAAACAAAAACGTTAAACTTCCGTAGATTACTCCTGTATGTCGCCGGGTCTGCTTTTGTACATTACGTATCACCCACTTTGGTCTAATTAACCCAAGTATGAACGCGGTAAACATCCCGAGGAACAAAATGAAAAATACATATCCCAAATCGCTCACCTCCTGCAACCAGAATACACCAAAAACTTGCATAAGATATCCACAAATTCCAGACCACAACAAAGCCACCCTCCTCAGAGAGTGGCTCGACTTGTAGGCAGGTCACGAATCTCTTTCAGCTTTAATTTGTTCCCCAATTTTCTCGCGCAAGCGCATTAGAGCAATGCGTTGAGGACTAGATAGCCTCATAATCTCACTGAATGTCATGGATTCATAGGAGGCCGCTACTGACTGTTGAAATGATGGAGTAGCCATTAACCACGAAACTTTTGCTTCGCAATTATACTCTAGGCTAAAGGGTTATCTTCATTTGCCTCCAGGTTCATCTGGGCGTATTTCGATGCGATACGATTCATGTCCCTTGTTTTGAATGTCCGAGAAAACTTGATGAAATCACGGTAGTTCTGCATGATTGGAGCGGGTACGCCATCCACAGATACGACAGCTTTCAGAGCATTCGCTTGAACAAACACAGCCCCTCCCGCTCCCTGAAGACTGATTTTATCGCCAAGCATCTGAGCCACAGCAGCATCATCTGCGCCAGTCGTCTCACGCATCTTCACAATGCGGCCATCGGACAGCTTAACTTCGTCGTCTGCCACTTCGACCGCCTGTTCGTGCATTACCTCTTGATTATCTTCGTCCACTATGAAAGCCTCCTATAAACCACGTATCCTGATTAGCCTTTCGTCCGAGTTCTCGAGGCGCCCTTGAAAGACCAGGTAATGTCGTCCTTCGCAGACTTTGAATCCTTTTCAAAACCATAGAGCACCGTATTGGGGTATACATAGGTGACAGTGGTTCCCCCGTAATACTCGATGGTTTGTGTAACACGAAAGCGCAAATTTTGTTGTCCGTTCATGGCGGCCTGATCAACCTGATCCACAAGGTCATCATAGCTCGGGTCAACGACACCCCCTGAAAAGTTGAGTTCGTACCCTTCGTAGATATCCTGTGTGTGTTCACCGACTTCACCCAACGGTTGAAACTGTTTCTGGCTGGATTTGCGCGTTTCTTTGCAAGAATCCACCTCCATGACGTTTACAGGTCCATTTGGGCCATAGATGGCTACCGTCGCCGAGCTACCTAAGATGCGGTCCTGACTGAAACGTTGCAGCTTAAACTGAAGCACTCAAACCACCTCCTTATGGCTGCAAGGTTGTCGTGACAACCCCAGCTCCCACCTCTGACCTGAAAAGCAAGAAGCGGTTCATGTTGAACAACTTCACCTTTGTGTCGGTAACAGTCATGTCATTTTGAGTGACCGAAGAGGGGTTATTCTTCGCATCACACTGCACACTAAATGACTCAATCATGGGAGCTCCAGCTTCATTGTTGACCCCCGTCAGAGGGTCCAAGAAGTTGGATACCGTGTGTTGCTGGTCCGATAAGAGCTGCGTGGTAATCGGTTCATCCACAAACTGACCCAGTGCCGTGTTAATCGAATCCACAATGAAGTAATTCATGCGGGTGCGATACACGGGCCTCGTGGATGCCGTTTGACTCAGAGTGTCACCGGACCGGATTCCAATGCCGCCTCGAGGAATCGGAACGCCGATCGGAACAATCCGTGCAGAAGGGTCCATTGCGGCAGCAATGTCACTGTTTGAAACGGTAAACTCCGGGCCCTCGGTGTAAGCCAACGATTTGTTGCCGGGTGATTCATAAGGATATAGCGTCGCGACGCGTCCCACCCAGTACCCGGTCGGAGGAACCGTGACGACCTGGTCCAATTCCTGCACGTACATCTTCTGCCAAGGCCAACAAAATGCGATGAGCTCTGTATCCAGGTTCGCCGTATCCGCTTTGGCAGTGGCGTTTGTGGTTCCTTGTGCGTCGCACACCGCGGCCATGCAATTATTGGCCTGACAGAACGTAGTTAGCGATTGAATTGAATTTTGGTCAGCATCCGCTTGCCCAGCGAGAAACACCAAGTTGACGGCAGGATTGGCTCCGGCCAAAGCCTGCAGACCTGTATTCGGATTTGTCGTGCCGATGTAATCCGTGAGAGCGGGAGCCGTTCCGTTGCTACCTCCGGCCAAAGGGAACGTGTTATAGGAAGGCAGGTTCGTGTTGGGTGTGGTCGGCTGCGTAAAGGTTCCAATCTGGGATTGAACGGACGACAACAGCACCGCTCCGGCAATGGGAGTCGTCGGCTGCACCGTCACCAGGTTATCCCAGGTTTCCTCGTTGTCTCCGTCTGTGATGACGACCTTAAAGGTGCCTGTCTTGGTCCCGGCCGATGTCGTAAGGGACGCCGAGTTGCCACCTGTCCCCACACTGCCGTATGTAAATGTGAACACCTGGGCTGGCGTCGTCTGGGTGTCATTGACCGTCACACTGGCAGCCGTTGCACCGGTACCAACAATCCTTACCACTTGAGCCTGTGTGGCACCTTGACCAAAAGCCGTGAGAGCCCCCAGGTAACCCGTCAATGTAGTATCCGGGCCACCAAATGTATTCTTCAAGTCGTTGAGACTGGTGATTTCCGTCGGCGTGTTCACCGGGCCCTTCGAGAAGGTGCCCACGACGCCCCAAACTCCTGTGGGAACACCCTGGACCTCGATCGGCGGGTTTTCCTGGATGTTGTACACCCCGTCAACTACGTAGTTAGGCATTTAATTCTCCCCTTTCTACGAAACCGTATTGTTCTGCTGGATGGTTTTGTTCAAATTGGCGACACTTCCATCCAAGACTCGAGCCGTAACTTCAAACCCGATGTCCCGTTGATAGAAGTTGTCGCGACCCTCCGGCATATGGTCGTGCCCTGTATAGACAAACCGTGCAGTATCCACAGCGTTGATGGGAAGCTGCATGGTGTTAATGAGGTACTGTTTAATTGCCCAACCGATATCTAGCCGTTCCTGTGGGTCCGTTGTAAAAAGACTGATTTGCAGTAAGTACTGCAGGCGTTCACGTTCATAGTAGACGTTCGCAGTTGAACCGTCCGGGTTCTTTACAGACGCAAAAACCAAGTTGCGACTGGTCATACTTTTGCCCTTGTCACTGACCATGACAAAAAAGACACTCGGAAAATTTGCTCCGGTGTCTTCAAACCACTTTGGATCCGGCCATCCTTGAACGGCGTTCTTGAGGGATGGAACCAGAGACATCAACTGCGTTGAAAGAGCCGTACAGATAGCGTCAAAGGGGTCGGTCGTGAGAATCGGGTCATTGGGTATCAACGGCATCCCTCCTCAACGTAGCCATGTGATCAGCCCCATGCCAATGGCTTCTTTCATCGTTTGACGAATCCATTCTTCTTTTTGATAAAGAGCCGGTCGAAGAAACGGCCGCGGTGGATAGTGTACGTTGAACTCTTCGTACCCGTATTCATGCCATTCGCCAAGCGGGTCGTTTGTTCCGACTTGCGCAGTCAGTGTCGCTTTGTCTACTTGCATGGTTATGGACTGCCGCAGAGACGTTGGGTAGATACTTCGTTTATGCACTGAATGCCCGATAAGCGGGTCATCCCCCTGTGAGCCGGCCTTGAGTTTTTGGGCAATCGTACTGGGGGCAAGTGCTGCCCAAGCCTCAAACGGCCCGTATGATGACTGATAATGCCCAAACTTTTCAACCGCCGTTTTTTGTACTTCAACAGCGGCTTTTACTAAAGCCTCGTACGCTGCCGCATCAATCTCAACTGGCATTCGCGACATCTTAGAGATGAGCTCTGTGAAAGTAACCCTTTGCATTAGACATCCAGCTCGCGCGTTGCTTGACATGAAAGCATCTGTGTCAGACCTCCGAGACCAAACGGCCACACTGACGATGTGCGAAACGTGTGACCGTTCCATGTAATCTCGTCGTTCTCGCTAATGTCACCCGGCTGTGTGTAAAACTCCAAGACTTCCACAGGCTTACCACCTGCAGCGGTAGGCTTGATGTCTTCTCGCGCCTGACTAACCACGATTTGAATCGTCGCTGTGACTACGGTTGCAGTAGGCTTGCCGAATTTGTCACGGGTAACATCTTGGTCTGCAACAGAACGAGTGACCATGACTGAGACGACGTGATCATCGAAACCACTTAACAGTCGGTTCGATACGTCAAAACGATTGTCCCCAAGAGCCATTCCATCACCCCGCCGTTCCAGAAGGCCGCATAATGATGTCACGTTCAAACTGTTTCTCCAGTTCGTCAGCCCGGCTTTGCAAGTTCTTCGCGACAGTCCGGTCGTCGACTTGGATGTTGTTGCCTTCTTTGTACATCTGAAGCTTAACGCTGTAATCGGTCGCAATACTGCGCAGGCCCTTTACAACGCCTGGCAGCAATGCATTGTCGACGTCCAGATATGGAACTGTGCAGGTTGTCGCATCAAATGTGTGATAGGCAAAGTAGTCGAATGTCAAATCGTACGACGACTGAGGCGCCGGAGTGATGACCATCTGCGAGTCCGACGGGTAAAAGTCATACTGGACCTCCGTCTCATGTGCAGCCATCGGTCCCGCCATCAGCTGAGCTGCAGACACAAACGAAAACGGTGACAACTTCATCGGGTCAACCGGTGGAGGCGGGTTAATCGCCGCATTAAACGACTCGTAATCACGATCAATCCAGTCTGTCGGAAGCGTATAGGTTGTCTGGCCAGTGACCACATTGATTGTAGTCGACCGGCGCCGCGGCCTGTACTTCGAGAATGTTCGGAAGCCATCCGTGATGAACTGCGTAATCTCGGCATCAGTCAAAGCCGGCAGCGCAACACTCCCGACGTAATTCCAGGTCACAGAGCCGTCCACAATCCCGGGCGTTGTTCCTGTCGGACCTCCCGAAGCGGCAGACGTTCCGGCCGCAACGCACTGGTATGTGTTGCCACCGTTCAGGACCTTCTGCCCCAACGTGTAAGCCGTGGTCGGTGCCCACGGAACAGCGACAACATCGCGAATCTGTGTCCGGAACTCCGTAATCAATTCGCTCTGGTTCATTTCTGACCACCCGCTTGTTTGCGTTGCTCTCGAATTGCCTTCCGCGTCGCTTCAGGATCAGCAACCGTTTGCACCAATATGCCGGGGTCATCTGATTCAACCAACTCTACCCGCTCGGAATCTTCGGGTTCCATGTATGACTGTCCGGGCATAATGATTTGACCGGTTATCGGGTGTTTCTTTGGTTCACCGGTTCGGTTCACGAGCATTCGATGCGTCACTTCGCATCACCGTCAGCCGTCACTTTGGCATCTGCATCTGCTTTAGCCTTTTCATCGGCTTCCGCTTTTGCTTTGGCGTCGGCCTCACCTTTAGCCTTTTCATCAGCCTCTGCTTTCGCTTTGGCATCTGCATCTGCTTTAGCCTTGGCATCTTCGTCTTCCTTGGCGCGAGCCTTTTCCCAAGCCTTAACGCCTTTTTCCTGAGCCTTGAGTTCCGCTTCATCGGGAACCGTGTACTGCTGGCCGGGCTGAATTAACTGACCGCTCACTGGATGCTTCATCGGCACATCAGTGGCATTGATAAGCGTTCTATGCCTCATCCTGCACCCTCCTCTCAAACGAAATAGGAGCCGCCACCAAGACGGCTCCTAAATCGTTAGAGTCATTAAGATACGATACGAATCGTACGGCTGACTGGGTTCAACACGTTCCCGTTCTTATCAAGAACCTGCGGTGTCACAATCGCGCTGAACTCTTCACCGTACCAGGCTTTCACAGGCAACAGGTTACCGGTTGTGGGGTCCTGCTTCTGGATGGGACCCTCAATCTTGTACGGTGTCTGAATGCCATAACGAGTTGCGTTCTTCTGTGTCAGCAGAATCCGGCTGTCACCGAGGACCCATGGAGCGTTGAGCTTATACAGGTCGAGCTCATCACGGGTACCAAAGAAGTTCCGGGTCGGTGTCAAACTCACGCCGGCCGGCTGCGCCAGTTTGTAGAAGATTTGCGCATTCCGTACATAGTTCGAGTTGTTCAAGCTGAACAGCGCTAGGTTTGCCGGGTTGTAGCGGGGACTCGAACCCATGATGGCGTTGGTGGCACTCAGCTGCATCAACAGCGTGTTATACCAGTCCTCCTCACGGGTATACCCGGTGCCCATGGTGTAATGCCACAGGTCGTAGTTCGTCGAAGCACTGTAGCTGATGACCGGGTAGACAGGAGTGGCTCCCGTCACAATCCCAAGGCCCGCAATGAAGTAAATGTCGCCGGTCTCAAAATTGATCGCGAATTGCGCTCCAGTTCCAACGATGTTCCCGTTGCTGTCTAAACCACCGATGGTCAGTGTCGTCCCACCCACGGTACAGGTGATGGAATTCGTCGTCGTGGTCTGCACAGAGCCGTTCGCCGTAATAGACTGCTTTTTACGCGGGCGTACAATCGGTGTGCTGCCTGCCGGTGCAAACGTGAAATTCGTCCCATATGTGGTATCTGCTTGGCCGGCTTTTCCACCGAGTTGGAGTTGGCCCTTGTACGCTACGTTTGTGCCATTGTTCACCGCCGTAACCGTAACGCTCTCATTGGCCACGACCAAAGGATTGTACTCATCCGCAGTGGTCGCCATGTCCCAGTATGAATAACTGTCGATATGACGGGCAGCCTGTTTGCCAATATGGTAAATGGCCCGGGCCGGCGCATTGTACTTCAACGGACCGGTACCCATCGCGCGAATGACATCGGTCGTCAGCGAAATAGCATTCCGGCGCGCCTGAGGTGAAAAGGATGCCCAAATCACATCCACCTGAGCTTCAGGAATTGCGCTGTTTTCTGCAACCGTCAGATCGTAGATAAGCGTGTTCGGGTCAATGGCTGCCTGACCGCTGAACGATTCAGACGGAATTCTCCACTCCGAACCTTCAAAGACGTCCGTCATCATAAACTGAGTGGCCTCGAGGTCTTGGAACTTCTGAATCAGGATGACTTCCTGGATGGTTGGCTGGTTCAGCAGCTGAGCTGTGGTTACGGATGCACCGCTGTCCAGAAGAGCCTGCACCGTCTCAGCGGAATCCTTCATCGCTTGATAGGAGTGATCCTTCGTTTCAAACTTGTCCAAAATCTTGTCGATGATAACCTTGTTCAGCTTGCGCAGTTCAGGGTCATGCTTCGTACCCTTTTCGGTGTCAATGCGATCCATCTCGGAAAGCATGGAGTCGACCATCGATTGCCACGGTTTCGGTTCATTTGTCACGGTTACACGCGTCTGGCCCGCCGGAGATTGAGCTGCACTGAAGCCCAGAGCTTGCAGGAACTCATTCGCTGAGACCTGACCTGCCATGTCGAGCACACTGTCGAGAACAATCTCGGCCTGCTCCTTGGTCTGCGGTTGGCCGACAGCTTTCTTGATTGCCTCGAGCACCGGGGCAGAATACTTGCTCTTAATGTCTTCAAACTTGCTGTCGAGAAATGCTTGTGCTTCTGCACGCTTTTGTGCAGTTTCCTCGGCATGGTGCTGGGCATCCAACATCGTTTGAAACGGTGCCGTTGCCTGCTGAATCATGGCTTGAATTTGTTCTGGTGTAAGGTTCACATTATTCGCCCCCTCGGGATTAGATGTTCTTGAATCGGTTGTGACAATCAATGTCGAGCCTGGTGCACCCGGATCCGAGACCGCCGGCGGATTTGCTCCAGCTCTGTCAGCCCCGTATTCAGGTGAATCGTACCTGCGGTAAAGTGTCTGATTACCGGACACGTTTACCTGGACACCGTTATACACGTCGTACCGACTCTTACACTTCGGACAAGCCCAAAAGTCAACGTCGTTGTCCTTGTCCGGGTCAAACGGCTGAAGCATGGTACCATCAATAGGACAGATGGGGTCACTGAACGCGAGCCCGTCAGTAATGACTTGCAGTTGACTATCCGTGAGGACAACACTGTCAGTGCCGCTTCCATCCGTTGCCGGGTCATCAACGTAGTCCCACGTTTGCAAGTCCATGAAGGTAGCAACTGCTGCGTAGCTGTCGTTAATGACCTTTCGCACCGAATTCCCGACGCTTCGGATGCTAACCCCAACTTCCTCGCCGGCCCGAATCAGCGCCGCAATATTACGGCCCTTCGTGGTGTCGAAAATGTCTGAGTCAAACCACACCCAACCCTGCTCGTCCATCCACACATCCACAATCCGGGCTACCTTGTTATCGAGACTCGTCTTGAAATGAATATTGCCTTGAGCATCCTTGAAGTGCTCCGGATGTGGCGACTCCATAATCATCTTGGAGCGCGTCTGGTCCGTGATCGGCAGATAATTCTTTTTCGCACGGTCGATAGCGTCCGTAAGTACCTGCCGGGGATAAACACGGTTATTACCGTTCACCACATCAGCCCGTGTACCCCTGTGACGCACACGCATAAGAATTCCTGGCGGTAACTTCTCCTTCTGTCCCTCGGCCTGCGAATCGAGAATCACCTCGGGACGGGAGAACACGGAGTCGGTCATCGCCGACTTATCCCAGTCGGATGTATCCATCCCCATCTTTTTCGCGGCCGCCAAAATGTTCTTTCGGGCTTCCTTGCGCTCCTCAGCTGTAAGGTCCTTCGTACGATCAACCATGTCCCAGGCAAGCTTGATATGCGTCTTGTTATGAATTGGCAGCTCACGTTTACCCGGTACCGCGAAGTCGCTGTCCTTCAGCTTGTCGCGCTGCTCCTTGGTCAGAGCATCCGCAAAGACTAACATTGTCTCAACTCCTTTCAAGGCATTAAAAAAGAGCCCTTAGGCTCATCGAATGGGTACCATGATGCATCGGCAGTTCGGATGAAGTGGAGGCGGATTCGTATCCGTGACCGTAAACGTCTGACCGTTTCGCTCAGCACATCTCTGGCACGTACGGTTATCCATCACGGCTTCCCATCGGAACGTGTTGTAACCGGCAAGCATCTGGTACTTAAGATTTGACATGTTGAACGCGTACGCCATTTCAGTGCGCGCAATCATGGAGCGGCGCCACGCAGGGGCCGTCACGACATCCTGGATGCGACTCATGTACCCGTCAAGATTGTCGTTGGCCTGGTAGGCATCTGCAATAGCCTGCGCAAGTTGATTTCGTGTCGTTTGTTGAAGACCGCGAACCCGATACCCGGCCTGCACTTCGAGAGTATCCAGCACACTCTGACTGACCAGGTGAAAGTCAATCGACACTCGGACATCTTTGTGGACAGTGTCCGCAGCCATTCCTGCAGCTTCACGGTAGCTCGTTAGCAATGTGTTAACGAAGTTGGTTTCTTCAGCTTCCCACGCGGCATCAAACTTGTGGAGCACGTATGCCCGGAGAATTTCTTCGTCCACTCTTGCGACGTCCGCGATAGTTGCGTCCAATTGGACGTCAGCCTGCTGCGTTGTCCAACGCTGAATGTCTTCCTTGCCTGCTGTCTGACCTGTCAGATGAGCGATATTCTTCACGAAGGCCTCTGAGGTGAGCCGCGCGGCAACCGCTGCAAAGGACCCACGCACGTCATCGGCGGTTCGGTTTTCCAGTTCTGCCATCTTATCCGACCGCAGGGGATTCGCTTGCTTAAGGCTGTCCAACTGGGGGCGCCCTTGAGCTGAATACGTCGAACGATTGATGTTGGTCGTCGTTGGCTTCATGGGGTTTACCGTCGTGGCGAGCGCCGCCTCAGCATCTTTGTCAGCTTGGAGTTCCTGATCGATGGCTTTCAGTTCTGCATCAACCGCATTATCGTCCATCAAATCCATGCCGCGCCCCAACATCTTCATACCGGTTCTCCGTGAAACCATTGGGACAGGTTGTGATGCCCTCAACTCGTTCACCGCAGTTACGAGCTCAGGGAACGCCATGACATCCAGCTGAGTCCAACGAATGTTGATGGACACGTCTTCCGGGTTAATGCGCTGAAGGGCCAGGGCCATGTTGAAAATGGACCGCAAGCCGCTGAACGGACCAGGGTCCCCATTCTCCAGCAAGTCCTGCAACCCTTCAACGTCTTCCTTGTAGGTCTTGCGCTGGTCGTTGACGATATCCCTGTTGACGTTTCGGCCAAAGCCCAGAATGTGAAGCGGTACCCCGGTACCAATCATCACGTTCTCAAGCAGATACTCAACGTCCTTGATGTGGTCAAGATGCGCGTCTCCTTCAAGGTTCCGTACATCCCCCAGACCATTGATGAAATAATCCGTTGTGACCTTGGCGTTGTTCGGGTCATCCAGCCGGTTTAGCGCCTTGTACTTGTTGACCTCCGTCTCGGTACCTGGGTGGTCCTTGTCACCGACCACGTGCACGCGCCGCTGGACAGCACGCGTACGGCGTCTGACAACCAGGTCCTCTTCCGTCATCTGCAGCTTTTTCCACGCGGCACGGCCTGAGTAATACTGACTGCGGCCATACCGCTCACCGGGTTCGTATTTCCACCGGATGTGATTCACGCTCCAGAGCGGAAAAGCCTGAATCTCCTGGCGGGTAATGGGGTCAATCTGCAAAAAAGCTCTCCGGATTTCCGGAAAGCTGTCGGTCATATCGTCAAGGCGCTCCATACTGATGGCCGGAAGGTTCTTGATGCGAACAATCCTTGCTGTGTAACCGTCAGGATCCATTTCTGCGATTACGTTCAAGAAGATGTCCCCGTCGCGCAAAATCGTTCGCGACCATGCCGGCAAATGCGCGTTGATTTTCGTCTCTTTCATAAGCTTGTCCAGAACATCCTGGGCCCGTTTCTGAATGGCTTTAGTACGTCCGCTGTCGACTGAAACGGTAATACCACCGCGCGTCGCGGCGTTACCAAACACGTAATTCGCTCGGTCAACACGTGCGTCGCGTTTAACCATCAGGTCCAAGTCACGAAGAAGCGTCCGACGTTCCCACTCAAGTACGAAAATCTCGTAAGGCCACAGAAGGGGCGACGTCTTAATCGTCAAACCGGGGTCGTCCTTAGCGGTTCGCGTCGCGTTCTCCGGGAGTGCGTTGACAAATATCTGCATCATACGCGCTAATGGGTTTGCCACACTTGAGCTCACCTCTTTCAGACTGTCCAGTCCCAATCTAACAGCCTCATTGCTCGTTTAAAAATGCCGCCCAAAGGTTTTGCCCAGCTTGCGCCAGCAACGCCTGCGTTTGTTTCAATCTCTCGTTCTCTGCACGAAGCGAATCCAATTCAACCGCCATTTTGGCCTTTTCTTCGTCATGCACTTCTCGAGCTATTGCTTTCGCATTTTCCCGCTGATATTCAAGCCGTGCTCCGTTATAATCACGGCACTCCTGGCATCCGGTAGAATAGCCGTGTCCGTGCACGCGACAATATAGCAATTCAATTTTCGGCATTTGCTAATCCCTCTTTTCGGTGCCGCACTCGAATCCAATCATTTTCTGGTGCCTCTCCGCCACTTCAAAAATTTGCACACCGGATATATCGCGTCGCCGTATGAAATGAGCCTCTGAGCCGTCTCCGACGCTACGGGCTACGTAGAACTCACGGTCGTCAATGTTTCCAGAAAGCCACGCCTCGAGACGCTCTCTCCCGTTCGCCGAAGTCCGGTACAATATTTTCTGGCCGGAGGTCATTAAGACATCAATGTCAAACATTTTGGCGTTCTCATCAGTCATGAACGTACCATCCGATGCTCGCATCGGGCGTCCATGTTCATGTGAATGGCGCAGCCGAGTTCTTGGGCCGACACGCAAAACGGAACATCTTCGCCCTGTAGATGGTCACCGTATCGGGCACCTTGCGCAATCACCCAACGTGGCATCAAATACACAGCACCGGTCAGACCAACTTCCAGGTCTCCGCTCATCGGATAACTCACTGGGTGCCGGAGTGCACCATTCTCATAGACAAGAAAATTGCCTGCTGTGTGGCCATCCAAGTGCTGCCCGGCTACGTTGCAAATGGCGGCTCCAACGATACCACCCGTTTTAAGGTGGGTCTGATACAACCGTTCAAACGTGTCTGGCTGCACAATAATGTCCGAATCGACCGACATGAAAAAATCGGCATCCGTGGTCAAAAACCATTCCAGAAGCCGATTCCGTAGAAACGCTAGATTGGAGTACACGTATTGGTGGTGGTCCCATTGCTCTACACCTCTGTACGTGTGGATGAGGCCTGAGTGATGACGTCGTTTAGACTCCCGACACCACTGGCTGAGAAGAAAACCCGTATCGTCAACGCTATCGTTTTCGATGAACAGGAAGGTCGGATTCTCTGGTACCTCCATCCGGTCCAACGCATCAAGGTATTCCGGAAGAATCCAGGCACGGTTTCGAACAATGGCTCCGATGACCACCTTCAACCGGCATCCCTCCTGTACAGGTGCACGTCGACTTTGATGTGCCGCGGACGGCGTCTGACAATCTCACGAATCCTTGGCTCCAGTTCCTCGCGGCGCTCCGGACTGAGTTCGTTTACCCAGATGTGAATCAGGAACCGGTCCTGAACGGGCTCTTCCATCATCACGTCGTAAACGTAATCAAGTTCAAGCAACCGACGATGGACCTTCTTTACACGCCAGCGCCTAAAGATTCGCAAGGTCATACCCTCCCTCGAACAGTTCCTCGTATGTGTAGGCCAGAGGTTCACTCACCACAATGCTCTGCTGCCGTTCCAACGTGTAGTTGGCGAGTGCCAGCGCCCAAAACTTGTCTCCGTGGTGTTTGTCATTTCGTTCCGTCGAGTACCGGAACAAGCCGTTTGGCGTGACCTCGCGCTTGATGGAGACAATCTGCGTGATGAGATCCCGGTCATTTGGAATCAGGATTCCAGATCGGCCTTTCTCAAACTCACGGTGTAACTGAACGGCCATCAGTTCTTTACTGGCGTTCGTAAAGGACACTGGTTCAACCTGTGTGCCAAACTTTCTGCGTCGGCCCTCTGCCAGCTGCATACCAATGCCGTTTTCGTCCATGGCCAACCGGATCGGCTTTGAGATCTCCAGGAATCGGTCCAACTCGCGTTCCTGAAGCGCGAAGTCCGACTGCTTGTACGTCGCCATGAACCGCATAATTTTGCCGTTGTCCGTCTCGTCCAGAGTTACGAGCTCTGAGGCGTCTTTACGGCGACCAACGTCATATCCAGCACCAAGCCGCCCAGTTACCTTGGCCCGCAAATCCTCGAACCCAGCCGCCATCAAACGTTCCTGTTCAGTCTGGGCGCCCTGAACGTCTTCATCGTCCATAACGCACTTGTACACCATGTCCAGTGGGAAGTAGGAGGTGCTGTCATCGATGAACGCGCACTCAAACTCCTGCTGAAACGACTCGAGGTCCATGGCGTTGAACAGCTCGTGCAGCTGCTCCGTGCCAAAGACCTCGACGCGCTGAAGTGTATGCATATGCGGGGCTTCTTTGCGTGCCCTGGCAACGTCCTTGCAGAGCAAGCTGAAGTCCCACCAGTAAACGGTGCGACGTTTATAGTTCTTGTATTTCTTCACGCCGTCCCAAATCTTGTAGAACATGCCCATCTTACCAAGCGGCGTGCTGATAAGCGTCAAGCTGCCGTGCTTGACCCGCGTCAGGACCGGGACAGCCGATGTGTACACCATCTCATCAAAACTCCCGAAGAACGCGAACTCGTCCAACACGATGTCCAGTACGTTGTTACCGCCCTTACCACGAATGGGGCCCTTGCCTTGGGCGATAATCCGCGTGCCGGTGGACTGTCGTCCGGACTTGCTTACGAACTCGAGGGATGTGGCGTTATCTTGAAGCTTGTTCTTCTTGTACTGGTCCGGCAGGGAGTCGTATAGCTGCTTCGCGTACCGGATTTTCTCTTTCGAGTCATCCAGCTTATATGACGCAATGATGCACGTGTAATCGTCCAGGTTCTGAGCCCTCGCCAACGCTCGAGCTGCAGACACAAAAGAAAACCCAAGCTGCCTGCCTTTGAGGTAGATCTGAAAGCGCGAAGTATCCTCGAGGAACTCACGCTGATAATCGTCAAACTGAATCGGCGGGTCCGATAAGAGTTCGATATATCCGGTTTCCGTTGCCAACGCATCCGCGAGAACGTCCGAGGTAATTTCCTTGTGCGTGATAATCGTCGGCCCCGGCATCAGCTGTCATCCGCCCGTTCCGTATCGCCGGTCCCAAACCTGGCCGCGAACCTGGCATGAACTTCCTCCGCAGAGATGCCGATGTTCACCTGCACCGGCGGAGGTGCTCCGCGTGCCGACTTCGGCGTCATCAGGAACTCCTGCAGGTCAATGCCGAGCGTTTTTAGCAAATTGGCCGCCTGCTGTAAAGCCGGGTGAGCCATCTTCTCAAAATATTTTTGGCCGGTGTTCGTGTACTTCACCGTCTCCACGATGACGCCGTCTTTGTTGACGGCATCCAGCAGCCTGTTCACCTGGACGGCCATCGAGCCGGCGACCGCTCCGACATCATCCTTGAGCTTGTCAAGTTCACCCTTCCGGAACGCGACCTGCCATTTCTTGATTTGCCGGAGTTCCGGTTTACAAAGGTCTCCGTCTTCCACCCGCCCGTTCAGGAAGTCTTTACAGCGATCCCGAATCGGGCAGTCTTCCGTACATGGTCGTACTGGGATTTCCGAGGTCATGTAGGTGCGGGTGCGTTTTACCTTTGCCGCAACCTGCGACTCAGCGGCTTTCGCAATTGCGGTACTCATTTGCTTGTCGTAGTCTCCAGCAACGGTAACAAACTCATTGTCCAGTTCACCTGGCAACGTTTCATCGGACATCAGATTCACCTCCTGTATCACGATTTCCCAGTAGTTGGAAACTCAAAGGGGTCCTGAAAATGGCGGAAAATTTTTCGAGTGGGTATTCGCGCTAAAAAATTTCGATTTTCGCGGTTGTCCCCAGTTTCTTCCATCCAGCCAGCTCGTCCCGATTGCAACGCCGATATGTACAAGCTGGCTTGTCTGTTTGCCTTGGAATAAAAAAGCCGCCCCTGTTGGAGCGACTGAACCATCGTATCGTTTAGGTGAAGCTCAGCTTCTCGACAGCTGCCTGCAACTCTTGTTCACCCGGTTGTGTGTAAATCATGGTCGTCTCAATCTTGGAGTGGCCTGCAAGCCGAGCGACGACTTCTAGGCCAACGCCTTTCGTAACGAGGTCGTGACAGTAAGTGTGTCTCATTACGTGCGGTGTCAAGCCTTCGATGCCAGCCTTGCGACCAATATCAGAACACAGATGCTGAACACCTTTGTCTGTCAGCTTTTCGCCTCGCTGACTGTCAAACAGCCATGTACCAGTAGCACGACCGTCAACTAGGTATTCACCTAAAGTGTCGCGTAAATCCTTCGGGATGGATACAATCCGCATCTTGTTGCCCTTTCCTGCACGGACGACAATGGAGCCTTTCCGGTCACTCAGCATGACGTCGTCCGGTCTGAGATTCACCAGCTCAGAAACACGCAGCCCTGACGTGAGCAACGTCAAGATGATTGCCTTGTTGCGCGGGTTTTTCTCTTTCAGCGCCGCCCGAATCACTCTGTACTTTTCAGACTTGGTCAGCCACTTCGGCGCGTTCCTGACCTGGTCGACCTTCTTGACCTTGGCTAACGGGTTGTGGTCAAGCCTGCCTTCCTCCTGAAGCCACTTGCAATAGGCTTCAATCGTCGCTAGCGCCGTGTTGACGGAGCCCGGTTTCAATCCTCGTTCATTCTGCAGGTAATCGCGATACTCAACGGCATCGATTGACGTGATCTCGTCTGGCGAACCGTCATTATCAGCAAGCCAATCGAAGAACTTGACCAGCTGAGAACGGTAATTCTTGATGGTGATATCACTTTTGCCGACAGCGCGCAGGGCGTTTAGGTACTGTTCTAGCATAACGCCACCTCTAATACGACAAGTTTTTTATGAGATATCCGAACGAAAAATCAAGCGTTGTTGTACGTTCAGTATACCATACTCGTCGTATTATAAGTACAATATATCGACATTTTTACTCGATACAGCTATGCTAAATTGACCCTCGTGCGTCCATGGTCAACAGCAGTCACCTGCTACACGGTTACCCTGGTTTGCGCCTATAGAAATCGCAAATTGCCTTGAACAGATAATCCTTGCTTCTCTGCTCCTGAGGTAACTGGTTGTACGGAACCATGCACGGATGTGTCTTCAGCTCCGGGTCTTTCACTTCACCATAGACCCATCCATCGTCAATTTTCTGTTTCATCCAGCTTTCATGGCTTTGCTCCGGTGTAGTCTCGTTCTCCATATGAAATTTGACGCCGGCAATCGCACTTTGCTTCTGCCATTCAGGCGCATCGTTCCACGACGGTTGCGAATTATCGCCGATGCTCTGACAGTAGGCTCGATTCACTTCATGGCACAATGCCGCAATCATTTCGTGCATGACCTTTCGCCCTCTCTCGCCAATTAAAAACGGGCATCACCACTGTTATGGGATGCCCGTTGGTCCGATTTACATTTTTGCACACTATCACTTTACAACGGTACAAGTGACACGTCAATGACACGATTCTACAACGCTTGGGACATTACTCAAGATGAATCGCGTCAACGCCGAATATCAATACTGACAAGGTTTCGCAGGCAGCATTGATATCTCGAAAGACTGTTCGACGGTCAACAAAGTGACATTTGGCGATCTGATCTGCGGTTAATTTTTCATCCGCAATGTACATTGCGTGAACCACTTTGTATCGACGAAACTCTTCTTCAGTGCCTTTTTCACACCGAATCCGGTATGCCTCGATCATGCTCTGCATGAACCGGACCATCGCCAATGTCCGCTGCTTACTCCGCTTAATCGCTTCGACCGTCAGTTCATCCGTGTATAGATCCTCCAGCGCGTCGGTCTCCTCTTGCAGGGTCAGCTTCAAATTCTCGCTGTGCTCAACAAACTCCCGGTAATGCCTCAACAGCAGCTTGGTATTACGTAAACGCCAATCACGCTTTTTCTTCTGTTTTTGACGTTCCTGTCTTGCCACTTGCTCCATAGCTGCAGCTGCGGCAGTTTCAGCGGCCAGCTTCACAATCTCAGACAACGACATCTCAGCCATCAATCGCCACTCCTTCCCTGGCACGCTCAATCCGTGCCTTCAGCGCCTGCATCAAACCGTCCTGGATCTTGCTTTTATCTCCCAAAGCTTTCATCACGTCTTCATCCACGCTGCCTTCCACCACCAGGTGATGGGCAATCACCTTTTGCACTTGGCCCTGGCGATGCAGACGTTTGTTCGCCTGCTGATACAATTCCAGGTTCCAGGTCAATCCGAACCAGATGACGTGATTGCCTCCCTGCTGAAGATTCAAACCATACGCGGCACTCGCCGGATGGGCCAACAGGATATCAATCTTTCCGGCATTCCAGTCATCTTCATCCTGGGGACTGTTCAACCTCCGAACTCGAAGTCCGGATCCATGTAATGCTTGTTCAATTCGCGACAGGTCATGCTGAAAGTTATAAAACACCAGGGCTGGCTTTCCGTTCAGACCTTCCACCACTTCCAGAAAGGCCTCGATTTTGCTCTTGTGAATCTCAACCACCTTACGGTCTTCGTCGTATACCGCTCCGTTGCAAAGTTGCAACAGCTTGTTCGTCAAAACTGCAGCACTTCCGGCATCGATGGTTGATTCATCCACCTCCAGAAGCATTTCGCGCTCCAGAGACTCGTATGCCGTCTTACCCTTACTGTCTAACACCACGGGCACCGTCACCGACATGAAATCCGGAAGCTCCAGATAATCCTCGGCTTTCATGCTGACACAGATGTCGCCAATCAGGTGCCGAATGACTTCATCCGCGCCCGGCTTTGGCGCATACGAGAAAATCCGATCACGGTCTCGCTGGTCCGGTTCGAAATACCGCTCGCGAAAATGAGTAATGTGCGTTCCAAGACGCTGCCCCTGGTCCAGCAAATACACCTGGGCCCATAAATCCAATAACCCATTTGGCGCTGGCGTTCCGGTCAACCCCACAAACCTCGTGATATGCCGACGGATAAGGGTCAACGCTTTGAACCGTTTGGCCTCGTGATTTTTAAAACTGCTGAACTCGTCCACAACAACCATGTCAAACGGCCACGCGTTCCGGTAATAGTCCACCAGCCAAGGGACGTTCTCCCGGTTGATGACGTAAATATCTGCCGGCGTGTTCAACGCTCTTACGCGTTTAGTTAACGGCCCCAATACCGGGATGACCCGAAGCATCTGCAAGTGGTCCCACTTGGCGGTTTCTTTGGCCCAGGTGGACTGCGCCACCTTCTTAGGGGCAATCACCAACACCTTGGATACGGCAAACCGATTGTATTTCAAGTCATTCACCGCAGTCAGAGTAATCACCGTTTTGCCGAGACCCATGTCCAGAAACAATCCGATGGCCTCATCGGTCAACAGTCGGTTGATGCAGTACCGCTGATAACTGTGCGACACGAACTTCACAGCTTACTCACCTCCTGCCGGTAGGCGGCCAAAAACTCGTCCACCTGAGACTTCCGATCGATGACAGCAACGGTAAAGCCGAGTCCCGCAAATTTCTTGTGCTGCGCCAATTGCAAGGCTGTCGGTTTTTTTCCCGGGGCTTTCAACTCGACAAAGGCAACTCGGCCCCCCGGAAACAAAACCATCCGGTCTGGCACCCCTGCGTTCCCAGGCGACGTGAACTTATAAGCTCGTCCGCCTGCGGCTCGCACCTGTTCCCGCAGGTATTGTTCGACGTCTCGTTCTCTCATCGGGCTCACCCTTCCTGATGCAAATTCGCAACCGCGTGGGAATCCGGAAAAAGCGGTTTTGTAGCTTTGTAACTCGCGCGCGTATATGGGCGTGTATTTAGGCGTATTAGGCGTATTAGGCGTGTTAGGCGGTACGCGTACTACCTAATCCCTTTATTTTTTATTTAAATAGGTATTTAAAGTTACAAAGTTACAAATATCTGTTTTACCCTTATCTGGCCTGGTTTTATGCCTGTAACTTCGGCTGCAACTTTGTCTCTTTTCAAAGTTACCAAGTTACAAATCAAAGTTACAAAACGACCGAAGTTACAGGGAATGTTACAAACAAAGTTACGACTTTATAAAGCCTTTTTGCGGGCCGTAACAGCCGAATCTTGCGGTCGCGTTGCGCCGGGTCCATCCGGGTAAACCGCTTAAAATCGCGTTGATTTCCATGGCATCCAGTCGCCTCATATACTTGATATCGCCGCCTAAACATTCGCACCACACCTCTAACGCACATACCTTTTCCCGTTCCACCGTGTCTCCCGTTCCCTCTGTCGCGCGGCCAAACTCCCCGGACCAGTAAGCCCTTCGTTCGCCCAGTGTCCGTTTCTCCCAATCTGCCGGGATCCGCCGTTCCACAAATTCACGAATGAGTCCTTCTTTCGCATTGCTCTCTTCATGGGCTTCTTGCTGCGCCTTGGCGTCTGCTTCCGCATCTCCAACCAGATACAACGCCTCGCCCAACTGCCAATAGACGAATGCTTCGGCGAAAACCTGCGGCACCTCATCCTCAAGGTCCTTAAAGACGTTTTTTTTCACTGTTTGTAAGCCAACGTCGATCGGCCAAAACCGCCGATTCCCGGTACGGTCCTTCAGGAACTCGCTGTCATTCGTCGTTCCGAAAAACACACACCGTCTCGGGAAGGCCTTGGTACGGCGCCCAAATGGCTCCCGGTAAATATCTTCGGTTCGAGACAGAAACTGCTTGACCGCGTTCGTTTCGGATTTCGTCAGGCCGTTTAACTCGCCAATCTCGTTAATCCAGATGCCCTGTATCATCTCCGACGCTTCCTTGCCTTCGAACGTTTGCAAACTGTCCGAGTACCACCGCTGACCGAGCAGGCGTAAGAATGTGCTTTTACCGATGCCCTGGGGTCCGGATAAAATCACCATCTGGTCATACTTGCATCCGGGTGTCATGGCGCGCGCAACGGCGGCTACCAACGACTTTCGCGTAACCGCTCGGATGTACGTCGAATCGAGTGCTCCCAGGTAATCGCAAAACAGGGTCTCGAGTCGTTTGACGCCGTCCCAGTCAAGGCTTTGCAGCCACTCCTGGACGTCGTTGAACGGGTGCTTGTGCGCGCAAAGAGCGACGGCGTCAAAGATTCGGTCCTTGCCCGTGATGCCGTAGGTTCGTTCCAGGTAATGCCGAAGCCCTGCGTCATCGACATCCGTCCACTGCCGACGTCCTGGACGTTGGTCCCACGGAAGGGCCCCGAGAACGGCGCCGCGGTTCGCGAACTCGTCGAAGGCCAGTTTGCCTTTGAGCAGCGGGTCGTTCTCGAGGATAATCAGCACATTGTCTGTCGTCTTGGCCGGTGCTCCCGTCTGCGCACTGACCGCGAGCAGCTGCATCCAGTTGGCGTTGTCGTCAGGCGCCATGGCGAATTCCTGGGTGGCGCGTTCGTACCGTTCCTGGTTGAGCAGTGCGGCCACGGAGGTGTCCTGGATGGCGAACTCGCACATCGCGCTGAACGATGGGAGTTTGTTCGTCGGCGTGTCGGGCTTCGCGTCTTCGTCGCGGTCGCTGAACTTATGCAGACGCACCAGGTCAAACGCGTTGACCAGCCGGCCGCCGACTGGGTCCGTTGCGTGATGACTGTACAAAAATGCTCCGTTGTCGTACACCACCGCTCCGCCGGTGGTACTGCCTCCGGTGTACGTCAGACGCCCGGTGTCGTCATCGCTCGGTATGTATTCACCGGGGAGGAACGTCTCGATGGCGCGGTAGACATCATAGATTCGGCAAAAGGCACCGACTACACCGGACTTCGTCGTCGGGTCTCCCTGGCGCGCGGCAAGCCGGACATGCGTCTGCTGGACTCCAGGGACTTCTGGCCACTCGGCGACGTTGCGCCAGTTCGCGTACGTCGCGAGTAGCCCGTCGGCGTCGAGGAACGGCTTGTCCCCAAAGTGGAAGACATATTGGCTGTCCGCAGAGCAGCTGGGCCAATACATGAGCCGGAGCGCCTGGAACGTTGTCGGGTCGCACAGCTCGATGCCGATGACCTGGGCGAGTTTTCGCGCGATTGGCTCGTATTCGTCCGCGGTGACCGTCCGGTTCGTCGGCAGGATGACCCGCAGCCGCGGTTTGGCCTCTTCGTGCTTGCGCGTCGAGTAAACCGCATACGCGCACCCCAGACCATCGAGCCGACGCAGCACATCTGCAGTACCCCCGGCACTGATGTTGTCGAGGTCCAGGGTCACAATATCGCGGCCCAGTACGTTCCCAGCCTTGCGTCGGTTGCCTGCGAGAGCGCCGCCGACAAAACCGCCAACGTCCTTCAGGTCGTCTTGCTTGCTCTTCGGCAGCTGCAGGTACTGTGCTAAGGTCTCGGTTCCGCGAACTGGCACTCGAAAGCGTTCGATGAGCTCTGACCAGTAGACCGTTTGAGCGGGCCACTGGGTCGCCTTGCGGCTCCCAGCGGCGGAGATCGTAAGTTGTCTGTCGTATATCATCGCGGACACCTTCTATCGTTCTCTGTCCTCAAATCCACAAGCCGTCGTAGGTTCTGGCAAAGCGCGGTTCTACCTTTTCAACTAGGTCGATCATCTCTGGCCAGTGTTTGACCGGGATCCCGAGGAAATGCGCGTTCGCCACTTCCAAACGTGCTCCGCGTGACTTCTGCCATCCGGGCAGAACGACAACGAGGTCACAGGTCGGTAGCACAGCCAAGTGGATTTTCATGTATTGCGCCCAATCGTCCGTCTCGAGAACCACGTCTGCCGGGTTGTAGACACGGTATCCTGCGTCCTTTAACTGACTAGCCATTGCGTGGAACGCGGGGCGGTTATAATCCTCGTACCCGGTCATGGGTCCGGAGATGTACACGCGTTGTTTAGTCATTCACCCTCGCACCTCCGATACAGTCTCAAATGGGTTTCACAGCGCGCGATGTGACGACGGGCACGCTGTCGGTAAAATTCTGCTACGTGCCAGTGATACTGAAGCCAGAAATGGTGATACCGCCTTCTGAGCGCCTTTAACACTTGGAGTCCTTTTCTTGCGCCTGGTTTTCTGCCAACGGCACAATAACGATTCCAACGTTCTCGTTCCACGTCGCTTCAAAGATGTTGGCCATGATTCCACGGCTTCGGAAGTGCTTGACGATGGTACGGCCGGGAATCACGACTGAAGAGGATTTCGTGTCTCGCTTAACGCGCCACGGTCCTTTGGGACGCACAACCACGAATTCCGGAGCAAACCCAATGTCAGCCGAATCAACCCCGTGCAATTGCGCGGCTGTGGTCCCTGTAATCCGAATCCCGGTCTTACTGATACGTAGTAAAGACTGGTTGGTTCGAAAGAGATGGTCTGGACGCACCCACTCAACACCACTTAAGTCGATGACATTTTCTTGCGGTCCGTCATCAAGGGGAGCATCCGTGATCGGGCTGCCTTCCTGCGTTGGTGCCGGAGATTCAGAAATGGTCTCACTTTGTTCGTCTGTGGTGCCACTTTCAACGGGCGCCGGCGAAGAGTTGAGCTTTACAGCAAGGCGGGACTGCTGCAGTTTTTCCATCTCCTCAGCTTCCAGGCGACGGTCCATGACATTCCAGCGTTTGAGGTATAAATTGAGATTCACCTGATGCTTTAAACCCTGCTCACGAGCAATCTGCGCACGGGATTTTCCGGCCAGCCGGTCCATCAAAAACTGTTCCTTGGTTAAGGTAAATTCCATCGGGATTCCCTCCTCGTCTTTGGGCGCAAAGTATTTCTCAATTTGCTCAGGAGTCCAGACCGAAGTGGTCATTGGACTGTTAACGGTTGCCTTGTCTTCATTGCGCTTGTTTGGCACCGGCGTTCCCATCGGGTTCCTCAGTCCCCTTTCTGTGCGTCGCCGTTGCCGGCGTTGGCGTAAGGACACAGAGAGTGCTTTGGATCCCATTCCACGACGTCCAAGTGCTTAAAGGCTTGAAACAACCGACATCCATCTCGCGGTGAACCATCACACTGACTGCAAACCGCGAGCATCGCCATTTCAGCCATGTCTTCCACTTGCTCTTTCCCAAACAGGTAACGTTCATAGGCTTCCCGGTCCAATTGATGATTGCGATTGTTGAGTATGCCGATTTGAACCGAGCGCCCAATCCGGTCGACTTGGAGACGCGTCTTTTCGTCCACACCGTCAATGATTCGCTCCATGGCCCGGTTCAAGAAGTAATAACTGCGCTTGAGGTCTCCTGTGGCCGCTTTGCTCATGTGCGGTCCGTTGGCTTCAGTCACGGCTGTCATGGCAGACTTAGAAGCCCACAAGGTGACGAAGGCTTGTTTCATGGAGGCGTTCATGTAAGTTTTCAGCATGGTAACCCCCTCGATTTACAGGGTATAATTTTACATTTATTGGCTTAAACTGACTTTGGTTATCGGCTGCACGGTCCCACTCCTTCAACTTCGGAGGGTGCCTGCCCCTCGAAAACACAGTCCGCGCAGCCGATAACAGCGGTGCTACAATAGCTTCTCTTGAAGAGCTCGCAACCGTTCAAGCTCTGCTAACTCTGCGTTGTATTTAGCCAGGCGCACAGCTTCTACACTCGGAGGGCTGCCGTGGCATAGTCGAAGTGCTACGTCGACTTTGTGTTCCTGTTCGCGAATCAACGTCTCCAGGTCAGCCATCGTAATCACCTTCCTCGTCCTGTTGCAGCAGTTCCGGGTTTTCATGCACGTTACCAAGCACTTCGACCGCACTTCCGCCATCCTCTAACCACTGAGAAATTGGAATCAGATCGGTGTAGTTCGTGTCGTCGCCGATGGTGAAACACCCATCTACAAATATCACTCGCGATTTGGCGTACATGAGTCGACCCTCATCAAACTCTCCGTATAATCCGAGCGCGTCGTCTTCATAAATCTCCACACCGTTTTTATCACTGAGTCCGGCGTATTGACCTAGCGTCTTAGGGTCCACCACAAACGAAACGCCATCCTGTTCAATGCAATGCATCTGTTCTGCGCCACCCAGGAAGGACCATCCTGACTTTGCTGGCATACCGGAATTCTCGTCTGTCAACGGTGCCACAAAGTAGTGACCATATACCCAGTGCAATTCCGGATTTTTAGGCCAACGCTCGTAATCGATACGTTTTCCGCGAAACTTGATTTCACGCATCGGAGTCACCGCCTATCATCGTCGCCGGACCTTTGTCTTCTAGCATCTCGGCTGACTGACACACCGGGCAAACAATGTTCAACAGACCGTCCGTCTTTTCAATCGCAAACGTCAGTACGCATTCCTGACATTCAAAGACATCTACTTCGGTTTTCATGCGACCGGTCGACCTCCGTTTCTCGCTTCGGCGTACAGCACGTTCAACCGTTCCCGACAGGCTAAAACCCGGTAATTGGCGGCGTCCACGTAGCGCGGGTCCGCGAGAGAGAATGCTGTCTCGGCGAGTTCAAGTTCCGCGCGGGCCTGTCGAATCTCATTTTGTAACCCTTCGTCAATGACGTTTTCCACAATTCAGTCCTCCCATTCCCTGCAGTGACTACCGAAGGATAAACCAGGTAATTAGGCAAGTTACAGTTACTCCTCCTAAGAGCCCGATGAGCCATCCCTGCCGGAATCTCCATTTGTTCTGCGCAATAGCGCGGCGCAATAGCGCGGCGCAAGGAGAGGGACTCCTTTTCATAGTTGAGTTGGACTGTGCTGAGTGTTTTCTTGGTTCCCTCCAGCTCGCGACTGGTCTTTCTAAGCTCTTCCGTCAATGTTGTAATTTCATCGAGTTGAGAGTTTCGGAGGTCCATTTTGACGGCACGGCGTTGCTGTTTGACTTGTGCTTTTCTTTGGCGATTCAACCCTTTCTGTCCCATGATTTGCCCTCCAAACATGTGGATTGCTATTTCCACTTCCGCATCATGGCGTCCACGAGTTCCCTGGTGTAATTACTCATCGGCACGCAAGACGTCGCGCCGGTACGTTTGTCTTGCCGAAATGCACTGACTTTCCACCGGAAAACCCCGGAGGTATTTGAAGCATCGTTGGTTTCCACCGTTACGGCTTCATCTTGAGGTTCTGTAGTCTTTTTCACGAAGTGCCTCACAATCGTTCTGACATCTTGCCAATCAAGCTCGAGACGGCACCCTTATACTTGACGTGAAGCGCAGGGTCCGTTTGTTGAACTTCGCCCAATGTGACGAGCAAATCCTGAAAACCCTTTACCAGATTGTCGAAGTAGACTCGAAACTTGATGGTTGCAGGCGTCGCTCCTTGAGCGGATTTGCTCCGCAGTTCCGCCAGTTCAGCCTCAACCGCTTCTGGAATCTTCTCCACGACACCCGCAACGTCAATGGGGCGGCTTTTGAGCTCTGCTTCAAGTTCCTGAATGCGAGCTTGCGAGGTTGCAAGTTCCTCTTGGAGCTGCTGAGCTTTGGTTTCATTGCCGGCGATTTTGGCGTCAGCGAGTTCAGTCTTTAACCGGGCCACATCGGCAGCCAATTCTTGCGCGGCAACGAGTTGTCGTTCTGCTTTGGCCTGCGCATCTTTGAGTTGTTCCTCCAGCAGCTGCTTTTGTCGCACGAGTTTTTGGAGCTCCCGGGAAGATTTGTTTTCGGCATCATGTTCTTGTGCGAACTGTTCGCGTTCGTCTGCTGGAACTCCAAGCAACGCAAGCGCCTGGGTATAGCTCAGATTTCCAAGCGCATGGGATTTGTCACCGTATTCTCGATATAGCGCCATCAAATTGTTTGCAGTGGTTTGAGAGTAGTTCACGTTATCTCTCAACCAGTCCATCCACTCTCCATGAGGAAGCAGCTCTTTGACCTCCACAAGTCGTCTGCCAATTTCTACGCTGCTGTGTAAGAGGACGTCCCGGGTGAGTTTCTTAATCCAGTTGATTTCAGTCGCAATGACCTCTGGGCTGCGCGTTCTCGTAAGTTGGTTCATACCGCGATCCCCACCCTGGTTCGGTTTTTGGTCCGTAATTTCTTCGAGACGAACAACTCGACGAATGCCTTCACTTCATCCGTGGGTTCGCAATTTTTCAGGCCGCGGCACTGAACTACGTGGCCGTTACGAACCTCGACGGTATAAAAAGGCTTGTTCGGTTCAGAAGCTCTACGAATAACCAGGATGTCTGTTTCACCCTTGGCATATCGGTCCACATACGTCCCCACGCAGTGATGGAGTGCTTTCCCTTCTTCGATGAGTTCTTTCGTGCTTTCGGCCGCTCGGATCAGGAAACCCCGGTGTTCGAACTTCAAGGTCTGCAGACCTTTAAGGCGTGCGGCGAGTTTCGCCTGGAGCGCCTCGTCGGCTTTCACCTTGATTTGCTGGATTGTATTCTGGTGAGCCCGATGCAGATTGGAGGGAAACTTGACGGCCTCCAAGGTCGTGTCAAGACCAAGACGTTGGCAATCCCGGATATAGTCATTCCAATCTCCGAGTACCCGTGACTTTCCGGAGTAATATTTTTTCGAATCTACACGGGCCAGCTGCTTGTTGAGATAGGCGTGCAGCCGGCGTAAAGTCGTACGAGCGAGAGCGGTATCGAGTTCATTGCGATACCCTTCTGAAATGTCTCTTTGAAGGTCCACGAGTTCTGACAGGGACAAATTAGAACCATCCTTTTTAGACAGATTGCGCAGATACAACAGCCAAGGGTCTACGGATGCCTTTAATCCTTGAAGCTCTTTCATTTCCTGGCGGGACATTTTCAACACTGAGAGGGGATTTTTGCCTCGCCAGTTGACGACACCGAAGGTGTGGTTTCCATTGAGCTTGGCTTCCACAAGACCCGACATCCCCAACTTGGTGAGATACTCGACGCATGGGTATTTGGCCGCCAGGTTGAAGAACCGTACCCAGTCTCTATCGCCGTACTGATCCCACGTGCTGTACTGAAATGGAGTGCCTGAGACCGCTTTACGGATGCTGTCTGTCGAACAGAAACACGGTTTAAACGTCATCGTGCTCCCCATGAGCGATCCAACCGTTTTGCGTTGAACCCAGTTTTCGCCGCAAATCATGCCGTTGGTGTCCGAGTAGTAGAGCCATGGCCGCTCAAACATCACGGCTTGTCCAGGCTCAAACAGGTACATGGCTTTGACTTCGAACAAGGTATCGACGTCTCGATAGCTGTCTCTGTAATCGCGGATGGCGTAAATCCCGCGCGCGGTAATGGCCTGAGGGTTGATTTGCGATTTCTCGTAGTAGACAAAGTAAGCTTCGTCGACCATACGACTGCGACCCTTTGCGTGGAGCTTCACGTAACACTTAGAACCGCACCCCGGGCACTCCGAGGTTTTCCCCTGGCGTAATCCCTGCGTTTGAAACTCTTGGCGGCAGTGGGTGCAGTACGCTATCTGCTGTTTGCCTTCCTTGCGAACAAACAAGTACCGACTGTGTAGGAAGGCCACGTTTGTGGCGAAATCTACGATTGCGGGACTGACTTTGGTCGAGAAATGAGTGACGAAGTCTTTAAACTCCATGTCTGCCATACCCTAATCACCTCCTACAGAAGGTCCTCAAGTTTGACATCAAAATCGGATGTGTGTGAAACTGGTGGTGCGATGGATGTTGCCGAAGGAACAGTTGCAGCTGTTCCTTCCATCCCGAAATACTTCAGCACGACAGCAAAACCCTCAGCGTCGGTAAGAACGGCCACGTTCCCGACTCTCTTTTTTTGTGCCTCTTTCTTCATCTCGTCCAAACTTTTCACGATGGTTTTACCGTCGGTTAAAACTTTCTCAGCATTATCTGGATGCTCGTCGATGTGTTGCAGAAGAAAATTTCCGACCACTTGTACATATGGATTGTTTGCGTTGGCCGTCATTTCGTCTCGAATCTTTTTGATTGCTGCTTCTGACATCACGCCTACCCTCCCATTAGTTAAACAACTCGACCCTCGGCAGTCCTTGTAGGAGATCCTTTTTTCTTGGCGGGAGCTCGTAAAGTGCTGCGTTTCCACCGCAACTCGGTGAGCCAAATCCAGGCGAGAAATGAATATCCAAAACGGTTGGAAAGCCATCTCGCACCCGCAACGTGTAAAAAAATTTATGCCGTTCCAGCGACTTCATAAATGACTTGAGCAGGTCATAATCCAGGGTCATTTCGGCGCCATCCACTACAATGACAACCGGTTTGCCGGTTACGTTCTCATGGGCTGCGATCCGATTTTCGAGGTTGCCCCGTTCCCTGGCGGTTAAACCTTTCCGATTCTTCCGAAGTTCTGCACGCCAGCTTGCCAACTTATCGTTAGCAGCCTTCTTGGCTGTTTGAATCAGTTCAAGTTCTTCAGGTGTCAGAGGCCGAAGTGCCAATCATGTCACCTTCTTCGTCCGATTCGTAGAGACAATAGTCGTGCACACCGTAACGGTTCAGCAGTTCTTCTGAAGCGTGTCCGCAATATCCGCAAACATCTCTATCCATGTCGAAGCCCTCCCTAGTCCTTCTTGTAGAACTGGGTAACAAATCCATCGGCTCGAAGGGGTAGCCCCGGCGCCCAGGCGATCGGTTGACCCATAATCTCTGTGGCAGCTTCCAGGTCCGCCGATTCTTTTGGCGCATCCAGTACTACTTCATCGTGAATGTGCATAACTATCTGATATCGGTGCTTGTCCAGCCGAACCATAGAGTCAGCCAAGCAATCACGTGCAATCGCCTGAACACAGTTGTGCACGATCAACGGGACCGTCGCACCTTGAACCACGAATCTGTGACGTGGACCGGAATTCAAAATGTCGAACACCTGTTCCTTACGTCCGGCTCGGAGAACAAAAGGGATTCTGGCCATCCGTGGTCCAGACGATAATAGAGCGTCGTTCTCCCAATCCCGGAGCGGTCCGATGCCTCTGCCACTGTCATGCGCCCCCACGGGGTGTTGATGACTCGGTTGTTTCTCTTGTTGTTGGCCTGGCGCTTGTACGTCGCCCAGCAACAATTCTCCGGAGTGTAATTCCCGTTGACGTCGACTCGTTCGATGGTTAAACCGGGTTGGTATGTCGGCCCCATGTCCGCCCAAAAAGCCTCGAAATTGTCCTCCCATTCCGGACATACCGTGATCCCTCGTGCGCCGTAATTGTGCCAAGCTTGATGTGATGGGAGACGGCAACGGTCTATCATTGAGCGCCACACCGCAAATGCTGGATGATGTGACATGCCGTGAGTCGTAAGCTTCTCGGAAACAAGCTTGGACCGCAGACATCCGCATGATTTTTGCTTGCCTTTCTTGAACTCGGTTGCCGACATAACGAGGGTTTTCCCGCAGTCGCATTGGAGTTCCCAGAGAGACTTCTTCCCGTTTGAACCCGCATACCGGACGGCTGTCAGGAAGTGTAACCGAAGCCCGGTAATGTCCTTCGCACGATGATGCACGTCGCCACCCCGCTTCCGTAAGAATTAGATGGTCTGGCGTCAGTCTGATTCGATCTAATTCAACGGTCTCTTGAATCCCCTTGCTAATGACACCGTCATGAGCTACAAATTCGATGCCGTCCCACAGCAAGTCATCAAGTCTAACTTCGGTGATTGGTTTCCAACCGGTATCTGTCAGTACTTTGGTGTCACCAGCCAAACAGTTCTCAACGAGCTTCCCGCCGTAGGTCGGCACGACTTCCCACTTCTTTGTCTCCTGGTTGATTCCGTGGTAGTGAAGCGCTTCTCGGCCTCGGTCATTCGTGCTCAGGAACGGTTTGGCGTAATACAGCTTGCGGCCACTAGGAAGTCGAATGGTGAGAAAATCCTGTTGGGTTCGGTGTTCACTTTCCCGGGCCAAGAGCAACCCTCTGATGCCAACGGGTTGACCACTTCGCATGACGTCTAAAGCGGCATTCTCCAGGCTGTACCACAAATCCACGATGCGCTTGTTTGATGAACGCCAACGATGCACGATTTCCGGGAGTTCGTCTTCCGTTAGTCCCATGTTAAGAGCACCCATCGCGATAAGGGCTCCTGCGGCTCCCTGATACCCAAGTGCCAGTTCGGCAACTTTGCCCTTCTGTCGGAGCGCATATTCTGGATTCCCTTTTGTGATTAGTTCCAGCGGGACGCCAAACATTTGACTGGCCGATGCTTCGTAAATCTTGCCGTGGGTGTTGAAGACATCCAGCCGCCACTGTTCGCCGGCGAGCCATGCGATCACGCGGGCCTCGATGGCGGAGAAGTCTGCGACGAGAAACACGTGCCCTGGCGCCGGAATGAAAGCCGTTCGGATCAGCTGAGACAGGGTGTCCGGAATGTTGCCGTAGACGAGTTTTAACGCATCAATCTTTCGTGATTTCACACACTCTCTCGCGTGCGACAAGGTCTCAAGATAGTTGCGCGGGAGGTTTTGCACCTGGACCAATCTCCCGGCCCACCGCCCGGTTCGGTTGGCTCCGTAGAACTGAAGCAGTCCCCGCACGCGGCCATCCGATCCAACTGCTTGTGCCATCGCGGTGTACTTCTTGACGGATGTCTTGCTCAGCTCCTGACGAATCTCCAACATCCGTTTTGCCGCGCCTTCGTCAGTCGTCTTCAGCAATTCCGCCACGGTATCTTTACGCAGGTTTGTAACCTCTTCCCCCATTTCTTTTTCCAGCCACTTGGTGAGCTGCTGAACACTTTTTGGGTTGTCGAGACCGGAAATTTGAATCGCCTCGTTCGTAAGCTCAAGTGCCACGGTTTCGTCGATGGACAGTGCTCCCGAAACCAGGTCCACATCGACTGCGACGCCATGGGCGTTTATCCGTTGGTCGAGCTCCCAAAGCTTTTGCTCTTGTTCTGGGACTGGGAAAGCCGACAACCGGTTTTCAATTTCCATTTCCGTGACAACGTCCTGTTTGCAATAGTCCTTGAACAGCTGCCACTTGTCCGGTTCATGGTGTGGAAGGGTTCTTGTCCGATTTCCATTTTTAGTCGTCGGTTTACACGGGACGCAAAAAGTACGAATCAGCGCCGAACCAATCCCCATCTTTCGTTTGTCCTCGGGAAGACCGAGGGCGACCGCAGTCGCGGCCAGCCCGGCGGTATACCCGCAGTACAATCCATGAAGCATAGTATCGTGCCACTGAGAGAGCCATAGGGTCGAGTCGATCGCGTTAATCATCCAGAAGGATGAATCCTCAGAACCACGCAGGCCAAAGAATCTCGACAGACAGTACCATTCAAAAGGTGCGTTGTAGGCGTGCTTGACGACATTTGGGTCAAAGAGTGCCTTCACAACGGTGTCCGGAAGTTGTTCGCCCTGAGCCAGGTCCACGATTTCAACGGGCGACCCATCAAGCGAATAAGCGAACAACAGGACCTGAAAGTCAGGACTCATCGCGTACTTGTATAACCCACTTTTTCGGATATCGACGCTAGAAAAAGTCTCGATATCGCAACTTAAATGCCTCATATCCCCATCACTGGACCGTTCAACGGTTTACCCGTAATCGGATCAAACTGAACCGGCTGCTGTGGCTGTTGCGGATAACCTTGTTGCGGCACTTGACCGTAGCCGGGTTGCGGTTGAGGGGCGTAGCCTGGCTGTGCATAAGGCGGTTGTGGGGCTTGTCCATACCCGGATTGTGGAACTCCGTAGCTCGGCTGCTGAGGAGGTTGACCGTATCCAGGTTGCGGTTGACCATACGCCGGCTGGGCGCCATATGGCGCAGGTTCTGTTGCGGCGAGACTTGCGAAGTCATCCGCAGCCGACTTGCCGCCTGCAAGTGGCTCACCGTCTGCAACCTTTTGCACGTTACCAAGGCCGCATCCAATGCCCTTTTTACCGCTGCTGAAGTAGGCGAAAAACCGGATTGAAACATGCGCATACATACCGGAGTACACATCTGTGGCGTTCAAGATTGGGTTCAGCTGCAGGTCGACGATTTCCGGTTTGCGGTCTGCCTTAGAGGATGCAGTCAGGACCCAATGCCCTTTGCACTCCGGACCAAACGGCAGTCCGTCAGATGGCTTGACACCGTCACCGTCATAGATTGGAATAGAGATCTGCGGTGGCCGCACGCCGTTCCAACGCTTCTCGACTCCCTCTTGGATGGCAGCATTTACTGCAGCATCCATGCGTTGCTTCGTCGCGACGTCAGACTTCGGAATCAACAATGTCGCACTATACTTGGGTTCTTGGCCGTTCCGTGCGTATGGAGACGTTAAATGCACGAAGCTCAAACGTACTTTACCGGTTACTACGCGTTGCGGGTCGTGGTTTGCCATGATGGTATCCTCCTCTGGAATTCGGTTTAGCTCTGAGAAACTTGTGCAAAATCGTCCGCTGCCGTGTTACGGGTGATCGCTTCTCGCTTGTCACTCGCGGGAACAATGGTTGGCTTACCGGACTTCACTTCAACAAAGTCCTTCAGCAATTCGTTGAACTTCGCTTTACCGATTAACTTCTCGACGTTTGGCGCGGTTAACGGTTTACGCTCATACAACATCGCTTCCTCGATACCGTTTTCCATAAGTCGGTGAAACGCTTCGTCTGTGTTGGTGAACTGCCTCGAACCACGCCCTTCGACGGCCTTCCATCCGGGAATGTTGGACCCACTGAGGCACTGTGTCAGGGCGTATTCTTCGAGATCAGCCACCCATTTCGCGAGGTTGCGCGCTCTCTCGAGGATGTCGCCCACCTCTTCGTCAGAGATGAGAGGCGGTTTCATCTGCTTGAAATCCTCGAGAGCCGTGTGAACTTCGACCCTGGCCCGGCAGGTAAACCGAGCCCGACAAAACCGGCAATGGTCACCGGGTACGAACTCACCTTGGCCGGCGAAAGCAAGCTGCGCGATGGGCTTGATGCTCTCACCCCAAGCCAGGAGCTCGTCCACTGAAATGCTGTCTTCGCCAATCGTGTCAAGGCGTGGCTGGATAATAGCCATCTTGACCTCGGTAATCGGATACAAAATGCCGTACTCCGCAATTGCGCCCAGCGCGTACAACCGCATCTGTGTGTTTCCGTTTGCATCCACTGGGACACCCTTGCCGTATTTCAGGTCGTTGATGTACAGCGTGTTCCCCGCGATAATGACGCAGTCACCTGTACCAAATCCTTCTGGCGCGTAAAAGCTGTAGTCCAGGCGCTTTTCCACAGCCACATAGGGCGGCGTATTGTACGCGTGCACGATGTGAGAGATGTAATCGACGTAAGTATCGGTGTGCTTGTCCATCTCGGACTGATACAGCGGGTTCTCTTTCAGTTTCTTGAGTTGACTATTGAACTTCCGCGGTCCCATCGGCTCAACAAAAGCTTTCCGAAGTTTTAATTCCGCGATCTCGTGCGCGAGGCTTCCTTCTTTTGCGTACACCGATTCCGTGTCTGGGAACTGCTCCGATAGCCGAGCGCTTGGCGTGCACGACAACCAGATTTTGCTGCTAGACGCAGACAACAGAGCGTGCGACCTGGTCTCGTGCGGCACAGGTTGAGAACTCATAGAATCCCCTCTAATCGTTCGCTGACTTTGGGTGCTGAACGTTCGCCGAGGATGTATTCAACATCTACGACGGCTCCAGTCTCCAGCTCGTGGAAATGCTGTTCAATATACTGATGTGCGAAATGCATGGTGCGGTTCGGCCAGTAGCCGGCATCCGCTGCAGCTCGCAAGTCAGTCAAACGAGTCACTGCAACGGGTGTCGGACCGGTGTAATTTGTATACCCGGCGCGACCTATCAGGTACGCTTCTTCAAAAGAGGTTGATGCCAGCGCCGTTGCGATTACAGGAATAAATGTGGCCGCATCACGAATCTCAAACGCTTTAGTAACAAGCGGCATCTAGATTTTCGCTCCCATCGTTCTCAGCTGAGTTGCAAATGCACCGTACTGTTCCTTCGGCAATGCGGTGAGGGCTTGTACACCGAAAGAGTTCAGCAGTCCAACCAGTTCAGCCCGACGTCCGGCGTCCACGAGCTGCGTAGCAGCCACAGCCAACTGTTCAAGTGAATAGGATTGAACGGCTGTTGGGATGGCACTCGGAGCCGCTGCAGGTGTTGTAATCGGATCAGCTTGTGTGGGAGGCACGATGGCAGCGGGCTGAACCGGAACGGAGGCCATTGGACCTGGATTCGGTGCACTTAGCGGTTGCTGTGTGGCTGTGCTTGGTGCGGTCATCTGTGAGACAACGTCTGCAGTGTACGGTGCCTGCAGAGGCTGCGGGCTATCATGGCGTTCTAGTGCAGCCGCGGCCACCGTCACGCTGTTTGAGCGTTTCTCGGTGGCACTCGCCAGGGCAAACAGTGCGGCAGTCAACTCAGGTGCTTCGATTCGCAAAGTGATTTCCATAGGTCAAACCTCCCAGGTTTAGTTGATAGAGTAGAAACGGATTTACGCACGCTCTTTGGCGATCTGTTCTTTCGCTTCTTTAAGGATTTGAGCCAAGCAATCGGTGATTCGGGTTTCGATGTTTTTCACGTGCGCACCCTCCCTTCGTCCAGCTTTGAGCTTCACAGCGGTTACGCCCACTTGCTGCGACCGCCGCGAAGTGGTACAGTTTTGGCGATTGCATTATCAAATTGCCTGACGTCCTGCTCCTGGCCGAGCAGGATATTTTCTTGCTGCCGAAGCCAACTGACTTCCTCGAACAGCAACGCCACACGGGCGGCCGTTTCATGTGCAGGAATGTTTAGCTCAGCCGTGACCACCAGTCGGTCCTGCAAACGATTGAGCTTCGCCTCCTGTTGCTGCCTTCGACTGCGAATACGCTCCAACGTTGTCGACACGTTCTCACCTCCCTTCGCTGATTTGTTTTTGAATCCACTCGTCGACGTCCATTTGACGAACGAGGATTTGGTTTCGAACCCGGAACGATGGGATTTCACGGTCACGAACCATTCGTCGAACCGTTTGTTCGGATACGTGCAGGTACTCGGCGGTGTCTGCGATGGACATGTGTCTGGCCCGGAGTTCCTGCTGGATGCGTGGTTCCAACCGCGCCCAGATTCGCTGTTCAAGGTCGTCAATAACCTCGAGTTTCATCTCCTGCATGGCTTGGTCAAACATTGACACTTGCAGTCACCTCTCATTGCCGCAGGTACTTCCCATACACAACTTCTGAGACAGACAAATGGAGTCCAAACTTGTTAACGGCACCCATTAGCTCGACAGTGTCATCTAGAATTTCTTCTCGCTTCACCAACATGTCCGGGGACATGTCTTTTTTCTTCAGCATCTTGGGATGCCCAAACGCTGATGACACAGCTTTGTTTGCAATGGTATTTGCCTTTATAAAATCCACTCGTACGGGTTCTGCGAGCGACGTTTTGAGCCGTGCCATCGCCTCCTTTTGGTGTTCCTTGTCGAGCATTCGAAAGATTTGAAAACCTTCAAGGCCAGATTCTTGGCGAAGAGTTTTGAGTAATTCGTATACCCAACGTTTGAACGCTTTGGCTTCCTTTTTGCGGCTCTCAAATACGGCGTCGTAAATTCCGAATTCGTTGACTATTGTGGTGTTCTGCATTCTACCGAGCGCATCGACTATGAGGACCTTTGAAAGGTGGTCATCGTCCAAGCGGGCGATCAACTTATCGGTTCGCAATTTTAAGGCCTTGGCGATGTCAGCGGCCACTCCCCACCAGTCGCCTGGTTCTTTCTCCACGAAGCGGATCTCATTTGCGTTCCAGGTCTCAATTCGAGTGTTCGGCATCCGTTCACCCTCCTTTTCAGAGAAGGTTTGATTCAGTTATCAAGGAACTAAAAGAAGTTGTTTAGCTAATAAACTTCATTTCCAAAATCTCCGCAATTCGAGCTTTGTACTTCTCGCCTGGTCGAGTCCCTTTGAAGATTTCGCCTACATACGTCACCGAGATACCGAGTTGTCTGGCGATTTCCGTCATCTTGATGTTCTTTAGCAGCATGATTCTGCGAGCTTCAAGGCCGAACTCGGTGTAGTTCTGCATCTATTTGGACCTCCTCCCTTTTTCGTTGAATGTTCAGCTTAATCATTTACAAACAGTCGGAAATAAGCTACTATAGCCAAGAAGGTAACCTAAGCGCAAATCGTTCCCCAACGATTTTTGAAAAAGTGAGCCATAGGCCTTCAGCTTTTTTGTTGCCTTTTTTACTGATGATTAAGCTGTTGGTTTGATTCTAGTGCTAAATTTACTACTAGTCAATACGTAAAGTGTTTTATTTACGACTATACGCTTTTAAGGAGGCCGTTTCTGTGCCATTGGTCGAACGTATTCAAGATCTGTGTAGTAGAAAAAACACTACTTTAATAGGTCTTGAAAGAGAAATTGGACTCGGCAGGGGGACTATCCGAAACTGGGATAAAAGCTCGCCGTCCATTGATAAAGTGCAGAAGGTGGCGGAGTACTTTGGTGTCTCAACTGATTTTTTGCTGTACGGTTTCGATAAAGGAGAATTTACGTCGCTTGTAAACTTAGTAAGGTACAGAAGATCAATAAAGCAATTTGCTGATGATACCGGCTTGGACGAAGTTTATTTAAATCGACTGTGTTCAGGTGTCGAGTATAAACAACCTTCTGTTGAGACCGTTTTGGCAATTGCAATCCATAATGATAGCGATTGGTTAGTTGACGTCGGATCGCTATTTGAAGCAGCCGGATATGATTTTGATGAGTTAAGCGAAGAGTTATTGGAGGATATCCCTTTAGATTTGTTGCATCATTACCAGGATCAAGGGTTGTCTGAGGCGCAAATGGCTGTGGAGTATATAAAATACAAAAACGCTGTATATGAAGACGCTATGGCCGACCCCGACCGCTTGGATCATACCAAACCGAACCAATCAGTCGACAATCCATCCATTCCCGCATGGGCTACATCGAAAGATAAACTGGACTTCAAGAAAATGCTCGAAGAAGATGCTCCGGTCATGTTTGACGGAGTGCCTTTGGATGACGAGGACAAGGAGAAGGTGTTGCGAGTTATGGAAGCCGTTTTCTGGGACGCAAAGAAGAAGAATAAGCGAAAACCCATCGATGAGTGATGTGAGGCGGTCACAGTGGACAAAGTTATTCGGCATCTCATCCGCAAATATAAAACTAATTGTCCTTTTGAACTTGCAAGTTATCTGAATATCACGGTTTGGTTTCGTGATCTCGGTAGCGGCACACGCGGCCTTTACATGAGAAAACTGCGTCGGCGGTATATCGTGATTCACGAAGAGCTTAACGAACAGTGGCAGAGATTCATTTGCGCCCACGAACTTGCTCACGACCGGCTTCACCCAGGTCTAAGCCGGTTTTGGCTAGACGAGCAATCCTTTCGCAACGCGGGGAAGTTTGAGAGACAAGCAAACAAATTTGCGATTCGCCTCTTAACGGCGGGGGACTCTCCTCAGCGCGGCGAAACAATCGTTGATTTTCTCATACGGAAAGACGTTCCGGAGGAAATGTCAAAATTTTTTATGTGACTTTTGCCCTGCGCGCTCACAAGGCTATTTGGCAGGTACTTTCGCGCCCGTCATACCGAACATACGTTCTTGGGAGGAGTGATTCATATGTAGATTCGAGTCATTGTTCCCAAACCACAGTTGGGAACGGGGCAACTTAAAACTGAACGAGGAGGTATTTCACAACGTGCCAAGTATCGAAAAACGCGGAACGAACTCGTGGCGGCTCATTGTCGAGGATGGCTATGATGCATCGGGAAAACGGGTACAGCGTCGCAAAACGATCCGAATTGATGACGAACAATTACTGAAAACAAAACGTCGCCTCCAGGATTATCTCAATATGGAGTTGGCAAAATTCCAACAAGAGGTAGAATCGGGCCAATATATACGACCGGGACGAATGACGTTCGCTGCATTCGTCGAGGAGTGGAAAAAGAACTACGCTGACCAGCATCTCGGAGCATTTACGAGGCGCACCTATATGGCGTTCATCGAGACCCATCTAATTCCTGAGTTTGGGCACATGGAATTACACAAAATTAAAACAATGCACATTGTGTCTTTCATGACTAAGCTTCGAACTCCTGAGGGGCGCAAGGACGGCCGTCCTGGACCTCTAGCGACGAATACAGTATTGAACATCTACAAGGCTTTAAAATCAATTCTAGACGCCGCGACAAAGTGGCATGTGATTGCTTCGAACCCTATGGCCGGGATTGACCGTCCTAGTCCTGACAAGCAAGAAAAGAAACGAATCCGAGCCAAAAAGCACAATTATACGCGGGCTGAATCTGAGCTATTAATTACAGCGCTACACGAGGAGCCTGAGCATTGGCGCATGTACTACCTAGGTGTGCTGCTTGGTGGCTTTCGCCGCGGTGAAATGCTCGGCATTGAATGGCCCCAAGTTGACTTTGAACGTGCGGGTCTTCATGTAACGAAACAAATCTCACTCGATGAGCAAGGCAACGCCGTCGAGGCCGAACTCAAGACCGAGGAGTCTGAAGCCTTTGTGCCTATGCCCCGGTGGTACATGGACTCCTTGGCACAGTACAAAAAGACCTGGAACCAAGAACGCCTTTTGGCCGGTTCAGACTGGAACGGTGGGGATAAACAATACCTTTTTCATTCGGGGTATGGGGACAAGCTCTATCCAGGCACCCCATCTCTGCATTGGCGTCGATTTTTGGACAAGCATGATCTTCCGAGGATCCGATTGCACGACTTGCGGCATACCACGGCCATGCTCTTACGTGAAGACGGCGCGGACCTCAAATCCATCCAAGAGCGGTTGCGACATACGAGGCTCGCTACGACGGCGGATATTTACACCCATGAATCCGAAACGGTGTCACGTGAGACCGCCGATCGTCTAGAGAAATTAAATCCGTTCCCAACTCGTTCCCAAACGCCTTGAATCTTAGAATACCCAGTTTCTTGGAAAATAAAAAATCCCTTGCGGCACAAGGGATTTTCAAGGGTTTCTATGGCGCGTCCGGAGGGTTTCGAACCCCCGACTTCTAGCTCCGGAGGCTAGCGCTCTATCCACTGAGCTACGGACGCAAGACACGATAAATACTATAACACATCCGCGGCGTTTGTACAACTTCCAAATCTGTGTTTCCTGAATCTGTTGAGGGCTAATGCCCATCTTCCGGTTGCTTTTCTTTTTCAGCTGCCTTTTACAACTCTCCCGATTGCATTTCTTCTCAGCTGCCCAACTCTTTTCTCAACCGTTTTAGGTCGTCATCCACGGCGGATTGGCGTTTCAACTTATCCAATTCCCGCTCCGTTTTGTCGCGCCCATCCAACGGATCGTCCAGGATACCTTCATCCATCAACGACTCCACGGCGGCAGCGCGTGCCGACATTTGCTCCGTCTTGTCGTTCGCCCGTCTCAGCGCGTCGGAGACGCCTCCAAGTTGGCGGCTGATCCCGGTGAGCGATTCCCCCATCTTGACTTGAGCCTGAGCGGCCTTATAACTGGCTTTGGCCACTTCTTTTTGCGTTTTAAACGAGTTCATGCGCTCTTCAAACCGGCGCTTTGCGTCCTTTAACCGCTCTACTTGCGCGGTGATGTTCTCGGCCGCTTGCTGCAACTGCGTCAGTTGCTCAGTGCTTTGATGTTTCCGTTCGAGAGCGGCCTTTGCCAAGTCTTCCCGGTTCATTTTCAGCGCTGCTCTGGCTTCTTCGTCGCGCCTCGCAATGTCTTTGTGGACACTCGCCATTTGCAATTCGATTTGCTTTTGTTGCGTGACAACGTCAGCCAAATGGCGGTTTATATCCTGCAAACCATCCAACATTTTTTCGTAGCTGAGGTCAAGCGTCGCGTTGGGGTCTTCGAATTGATCGAGCAGTTTATTGACCTTGGACTCAAAAATACTGCTTACCCTGCGAAACAGTCCCATGGGGCTCACCCTCCCGTACTTGCTGCACGGAGCAGCTAGCCCCATTATACTGCAACCGGCCGTCAAAGGCAGTATTTGTGCCGTATTTGGACGTTACGGCATAATTCCTTCTTGTTCCCGTTTGGGCAGCAGGACGTCCAAAACCGCACCTGCCTTGTGTCCGCATTCCAACCATTCCTGGGTGGGATCGCTGTCTGCGACAATGCCGGCACCCACCTGAATGTAGTACTGGTCATGGGCTTCTACGACGGTGCGAATGACAATGGCAGTGTTTGCATTCGCAGCCAAGTCGATCATCCCGAGCATCCCTCCGTAAGGTCCACGGCGATAGTTCTCCAATTCATCGATGATTTCCATCGCCCGGATTTTTGGAGCACCTGACAGCGTGCCGGCCGGGAAGGTTGCCAACAAAGCGTGGAATACACTCACGTCGTCACGCAATTCTCCGTGAACGGCGGAAACGAGGTGGAACAAGTGTGAATACGGTTCAACTGTCATGAACTCTGGCACCTGAACCGTGCCAAAGCGGCAGACCCTGCCTAAGTCGTTGCGGCACAAATCCACCAGCATCAGGTGCTCTGCGCGTTCTTTTTCGTCGTTTTGCAAGCGTTGCATGAGCAGAGCGTCTTCTTCCGGGGTCTTGCCACGGCCTTTGGACGTGCCCGCGATGGGTTTCATTTCAGCCCTGTTGTCCACTGCCCGGAATTGCACTTCCGGACTGGCCCCAAAAATGCGCATTCCGGGGTACTCTGCCACGAACATGTATGGCGACGGATTGAGCTTGCGCAAGCGTTCGTAAGCCACATACGGGTGAATGACCTTGTTGACGCGCATTCGCTTGGACAGCACCACCTGGAAGATGTCTCCGGCCCGGACGTACTCTTTCGCTCGTTCCACAGCCGCTTCAAATTCCGCCTGGCTGACGTCGTCGTGAAACGATGAAGTGTCGACGCGATCGCGTTCGTACTTCGCCAGCCTTTCACCAGACATGTCCTGGGCTGCAGAAGCCAAAATGTGCTGTTCCACCCCATCGATGCGGTTTTGCCAATCCATCAGCTCCTGGCCTTCAAACACCTGGGCCAACGCGTGTTTTGCGTTGTGAAGCACCATTTGCCCGTCCACCAGATGCGCTACGACAGCGTGCCATTGAAGTCGAACGTCCGGAAGGCCCCGGTCATCTTGAGTGGATTTTGGCAGGCGTTCCAGGTAATGAACGGCATCGTACCCAAAGTACCCGAGCAAGCCGCTGGAAAACGGCACAAATGGCTGCCCGTTGTGCAGTTCGAACAAGAAGCTGCGAACGCGTTCCAGCAATGCCATCGGGTCTGAAGTGCAATAGACCAGAGGGAGCCCTTCAATCACACTCCCCATCGCGGCAGATTCCAAAGGTTCCGACGCCCCAGACGCGTTCAATTCCCCTTTTAAATCGCTGAGTCGAGCTTGCAGCACGTGAAGAAGTTTTTGCGGGGCAAAAATGCGAACCACTTCGTCCTTGACTTGCACTTCCAATAAAGGCAACACGCCCAAAAGGCTCATTTGGTAGTGCGAGCTGGTCTCCTTGGCAGCGTCGAGAAGAAAGACCTCGCCTTCGCCAAACTCGTCGACGAGGTCGAGAAAGAGATAGAAAGGGTCAAGGTTCGTACCATACCCGTATTTGACTGACATGAAACTTCCTCCTTTTTTCAGCCGTGCGCTTAGGCTACGGCACTGGACAAGAAATTGCCAAGAATGGTCTTACCGTCGGGCGTCATGATGGACTCGGGATGAAACTGAACACCGACAGCGCCGGTGGGTTGATGCCTCAACCCCATAATCAACCGGTCAGACCATGCAATTTCCTGGAAACTTTGAGGAAGACCTTCGCGGTCAACAACTAAGGAATGGTATCGAGTGGCTTGAAAAACCTGAGGAACACCTTCGAACAACGGGTCTGAAACATGCTCTACCATGGAGGTTTTTCCGTGTTTGAGTTCGGGAGCCCGAATCACCTTAGCCCCAAACGCTTGCCCCAGACTTTGATGGCCAAGGCATACACCGAGGACAGGGATACGTCCGCCGAAGAAGCGAATCGCATCCAGGGACACCCCGGCTTCATTCGGAGTACACGGCCCTGGAGAAACCAGAAGCGCGCCAGGATTCAGGGATTGAAGTTCCGATAGAAGGGTGTTGTTTCGGCGAACAACGACCTGTGCACCTAATTCACTGCAGTACTGAACGAGGTTGTACGTAAACGAATCAAAGTTGTCAATGACGAGCAGCATTCATATCATCCTCCACTCAACGGCGCCGGATTTAAGCTCTGACGTATGGCTCTCCTGAAGCGCCTTTACTCAATGCGGTTCGATCAAAAAAACCACAGCAGGGCTGTGGTCATGACCGGCCATGGAAAAGCGCCTAGAATCCGGCTTGACTACCTGCACTCAGCTCAACTCCTCCTCAGATTACCTGCTGCGGCGAATGACGTCAATCCCCAAAAGTTTCAGAGACCCAAAGCTTTGACCGCCGTGAAGTCGGAGTAAAGCCCTGTGCTCTGACCGTTGTACAGGCGGTAAAGCCCTGCGGTGTGGCGGGTAGCGCCAGGCGGTATGCTGGAAGGCAACAAAAAAGCCCACCCTTGACATTCGGGTAGGCTTTTTCCTGGTGGGCCTAAGAGGACTCGAACCTCTGACCTCACGATTATCAGTCGTGCGCTCTAGCCAGCTGAGCTATAGGCCC
>NZ_JAJFNK010000030.1 GCF_021739485.1 Alicyclobacillus tolerans | reverse complement strand
GCTTCCAGGGATATATATCCATTATACCAAACATATGTTCCCATACCTAGGAAGCTGAGCTAACGGAATAGCCATGTTTATTAAAATGTTATTAAATTAAAAACTAAATTGAACCTTCCGCGAAAATACTGAACATCTCAGAGGTGACTATAATTTCATGAACTACGTTGAAAGAGTTCAGCGACAAAGTCTTGGGCTTCAGATAGCTTCAGTACTCCGAAAATCCATCTTAGTGGGACAAATATCTTCTGGCGAACATTTGGCGGAACCATTATTAGCTGAAACATTTGGCACAAGCAGAGCTCCGGTACGAGAAGCTTTGTCTTTAATGATTCGAGAAGGATTTGCCATTCGAGAGCGTAACGGACGCGTAATTGTTACAGCGATGACATTCAGGGACATCGAAGATTTATACGAAACAAGATTACTCATAGAAAAGCATGCAATTCGTCGTGCGGTCGAGAAAGCGGTTCCAAAGAGTGTTATTGCCGAAATGAAGAACGTTCTAGAAGGGCCTATCGCCGCTAGTGACTTTGCGGAACGAGACGTCGATTTCCATGAGCTCATTGTCCAGCTCGCAGAGAATAAGTTTTTAGTCCAGTCTTGGAGAAATACCAAGGACATTTTTCGAACCATTATAGAAATTACAGATAACAGTAAACCATTAACACTCGTTCATGACGAACATAAATCCATTGTTTCTTTGATTGAACATGGAGATTTTGATGCTGCATTGGACCTCCTTACCACGCATGTTGGTACAGGAATACAGGTAATGAAAACGATAATTTCTAGATAAGCAAATTTCATGAGTATCTTGTTTTACCGCTCAATAATCTTGAACATGAACCACGAGGAATCGATAGCCACCGTCATAGGTTGTTTGAGTGAGGATTTCACCATATTTTTCAAACCAAGCCCCAACGTCAAGGTCACGCGCAAGGCGATGAACACAATCCTCGACCATGTCCGCAGGGGCATTGGCCAACGGAGATACGCCCTGTCGAAACAGGGGATCGAGATACCACTTTGGGTTTCTCCAGCCCGTCATAAAGAATCGGTCTGTCATGTCTGGCGGCAGCAAAAATGGGTGGATGTGAACCATACAGTCAGACACCCGTTCCATAGTATCCACTAAATCGTTCAGTTTTGGATAGACCTGATTGGAGCGTTGGAAAATGGGTTCAAAGTAATCCGCTAACCAAGAGTCTTTGGGGCACAGCCGCGGATCGGATATAAAAAGAACGATAGAACCGCCCTTTCGTACCGCGCGCGTCATTTCCCTGAAACTACGTTCGACGTTCGAAAAATGATGTACAGCAAGCGTGCTTACGATCCCATCAAAGGATTGATCTTCAAACGGCATGTTTTCCGCACTACCCAGTATCCATTTCAAGTTCGGGTGAGAGTGGCCCTGCTGATGCATCACCAAAGAAGGTTCTAAAGCGGTTACATGATATCCGTGCTTCGCCCATTCCAGGCTATAGTTGCCGGTGCCGGCACCCACATCTAAAATGGCCGCTTCCTGAGGTAAACCAAGAAGTTTAATCATTTGGTCTACAATCCGAGGGTCTGCTCGTCTCGTTGCATTATACGTTTGGCCAATTTCGTCATACTCCTGCATTCGAACTTCCGAATCTCCGTCCATTTATGTCACCTCTATGATGCATTTTACCATAATGCTCCCAATGGCAGGCAGACAGCTCTATCTCGAATCTTTTTAATCCCGTTAGCCGCTGTTCTATTAAATTTATTCAGAAAATATAGATATTTAAACAGGTATTCAAAATTTAATGGAGAATTCAATTTTAAACGCCCGGTTAAGTGGTCAAGCAGAGCCGAATCTCAATCACGCGGCCTGCATGAACCCAAAAATAGACGAGGGCGAACCAGGAGGAATGGACTGTGTATCGACTGCTGATTCTGTATCATCATCCCAAGGACACCCAAGCATTCGACGATCACTACTTCAATGTGCACCTGCCATTAGCCGCGAAAATTCCGAACACCCGGCGACTGATATACAGCAAAACGGGCGTTGACGAAATGGCTGGGGCGAACCCGTACTACCTCATTGCCGAGATGGAGTGGGATTCAAAAGAAGTCATGGCCGAGGCTCTCAGATCCCCCGCCGGAATGGCATCGCACGATGACTTCGTCTCCTTTGCGGGAGAAAATGTGACGATGGTCGGTTTCGAAGTATCCGACAACCTGGTGGAGGGCTAATCGCGATGAACGTTCTAATTACCGGTGGAACGAAAGGAATTGGCTTAGCCACGGCATTGCATTTCAGCCGCCCAGACAATCACGTGTTTATCAACTATTCTGCGGACGACATTGCTGCACAGACCGCATTGCAACAAATACAAGAACGCGGAGCCATTGGACATTTGCTCAAAGCCAACGTCGGAGATTCCGAACAGGTTTCACAAATGTGCCGTACTGTCCGGGAACAGGTGAACCACTTGGACTTAATCTTCCACTGCGCGGTCCGGACGGTACAAGGGAAGGTTTTGGACATTCCGATGTCAGAATGGCAGCAAGCGGTTCAAGTGAGTACCTTGGCACTGATCGATGTCGTCCGGGAATGTCTCCCGTTGCTTGACAAGGGATCTACCGTTTTAGGCATCTCCAGCAAAGGAGCCACCCACGCGGTCCCTAACTACTCCGCAGTTGGTGCTCCAAAGGCGTTCACGGAGTCACTGATCCGCTATTTGGCTGTGGAACTCGCACCGCGCGGTATTCGTGCAAACGTCATTGCAGCAGGCCCGGTGGATACCAACGCTTTTCGCGCGATGTTCCCAGACGGCGTCGCGGAACAGCGGCTGCAAGCGGCTGCCAAAGCAAACCCGAGCGGCCGGGGACTCGAAGTGTCGGACATCGTCTCTGTGATTGATTTTCTCGTCAGTCCTCAGGCTCAGATGCTGCAAGGCCGGGTCGTCTTTGTGGACGGGGGCTTGTACATCCAGTAATCGGATGACGCCAGCCGGCAGCCCCTAATTTTATTCGCGCGATCTCGTTGACGACGCACGCCTTGCCGAATGGGCTGGTGTCGGATACAGAGCCAAAAAAGACAGCCGGTGAGGATTCTCCTCCTCCCGGCTATCTCTTTGATGGCCCTTTTTACTTTTTGACGACCTTATGACTGCCTAATTTGAATGCGTATCACTTAAAGTGCGGCATCACGTACCGGGCGAACAGTTCGAGAGAATGGTTCCAGTTTTCTGTCGTGGTCCAATCGTGGCAGGTGAACAGCAAGCTGCCAAAGCCGCCCACTTCTTCGTACAGCTGTTTGATCTGGCTGACGCAGTCTTCCGGGCTGCCAACAATCCATGGTGCATTCTTCCACATGTATTCCAGAGTGACATCTTCGTCTGGGACATTGGGATCGTGTTTGGCCAAAGGAGTCAACCCTAACGGAAAGAGGTAGTCGTAATAGGATTTGGCCGCCTTTTCCTTAATATCGTTAAAGGCTTTTTCAGTCGTTTCGGCCACGTAGATCTCCCGGGTGATCCGCCAATGTTCGCGAGTCACTGGACGGCCGGCTGCGCGAGCGGTTTCGTCGTAGACCCGCCCTTGTTCTTTCAACGTGCCCACTGGAGCAAACAAGACGCTCAGTGGCCACCAGCCGTTTTTCCCGCACAGTTCGTAACTCCCCATCGTCGCCAGCCCGGCAACCGCGATGGGAGGATGGGGCTTTTGCATGGGAAGGACGTTGAGCTTCATGTTGTTGATGGTCCAGTATTGGCCTTCGTACGAGATGGGTTCACCGTTGGCTTCAAAAATTTTCAGGATGATCTCGGCAGATTCCCGCATCATCGGGCGGGTTTGTTCCGGAGGTATCCCGAACAGTTCCATGTCCGAAGGCAAGCCGCCGGCGCCAAGGCCCAAAATGAGCCTTCCATTCGTCAAATGGTCTAGAAACGCGGCGCTTTCTGCCACTTGAAAAGGATGATGAAACGGAAGCGAGATAACACCCGTTCCTAATTGGATTCGGCTTGTCCGGGCAGCGGCTTGCGCGATCATGAGTTCTGGTGCCGGCACCACCTCCCACCCTCCGGAGTGATGCTCGCCAATCCAGACCTCGTCGTATCCGAGCTTTTCCGCAAGCACGATTTGGTCTAAATCCCTTTGGTAGGCCAAGGTTAGATTTTCACCAGGAATGTGCTCTGGCATAAAAAACAGTCCAAACTTCATGCCACCATCTCCCACAATCAAGTATTATTCAAATGACATTATAATCAAAGTATTCAGTGTTTTATCTGAATACCCCAGTCCTAACAATCTAGTCCTGACGCTGACGACACCCCCTTTCCAAACCTTGTTCCAAATCGTTTACCTACCCCAAGCGGATCAACGCTGCAAGATTGTGATGGCGCAAGTGGCATTCTCAATGCCCAGGTGTCCTCCCGCGTTTTGGGCCAAAGCCACCAAGGGGGGTTCTCCGCGATGCAGGACCTGTCGTGGGCCGGCCTGCCCGCGCAGTTGCCATGTCAGTTCTACAATCTGCCCGAGCCCAGTCGCGCCAATGGGGTGCCCTTTACACTCTAAGCCGCCGCTGGGGTTCACGGGGGTTGCACCGCCGAGAGCCGTACGGTTTTCATCGACGAGCCGAGCGGCTTCTCCCGCACTGCACAATCCGAGTTCTTCGTACGCCATGAGCTCTGCAGCAGCCGTGGTGTCGTGCACTTCGAACACGCCGATGTCCTGCGGCCCGAGGCTCGCTGCATCATAGGCCGTTTGACTGGTCCTGTGGATGACACCGGGATCGGATAGGGTTTTTCGATGGGTCGATTTGACCGCGGAAGCGGCCAGCACGACAGGGGTCCTCGTCATTTGCCGCGCGAATCGGGGCGAGGCCAAAATCACGGCGGCGGCTCCGTCGCTGATAGGGGCGCACATCGATCGCGTCAGGGGGTCCACCACCATCCGGTCTTTGAGCACGTCCTCCGGCGACATGACGAACCGGTACTGCGCGTAAGGATTGAGGGCGCCGTTGGCGTGGTTTTTCGCGGCAATTTGGGCCAAGTGCCAAGGAGTCGCCCCGAACTGCTGCAGGTATTCGCGGGCGGCTTTTGCGTACACGTCCATAAAAATGCTGCGCGAGGGCGTACCGTCTGGCGCGTCCTGAATCTGATACTGCTGCAGTTCCTCGACATCCACGCCGCCTTCAAACGCCTTGAAGGTAATGTTTCGGTCCGGGTGCGTCATCTTCTCGACCCCTAATACCAAGACACAGTCGTGCATGCCGGCGCGAATGCCGACCGAGGCCAGATGCAGCGCCGTCGATGAACTCGCACAGGCGTTTTCAATGTTGAAAATCGGGATCCCTTCAATCTGCAGGGGCCGCAGCACCACTTGGCCGCGGATCGTTTCCTGTCCGGTGGTGATGCCGGCCACCGAGTTCCCAACATAAGCGGCTTCAATTGCACTTTTCTCGATGGCAGCATCCGACAGTGCCGCCAGGACAGCTTCCCGGGTCAAGTCCTTCAATGTGGCATCCGGACGCTTTCCAAATTGGGTCATTCCTACACCGAGCACAATCGCGTCTTGCACATCGCGTCCCTCCTATGAAATCCAGTCGGAAACCCCGTCAAAACACCGTCAAGGGAATCCATTCAAAAACCCGTCAAGGGAATCCGATCAAATCCGGTCATGGGAGGACAGGGCGGCCGTTTTCGTCCAACAAGCGGATCGCTTGTACGGGACACGCTTCGACGGCCTCCCGAATCCCAGAGTCATCCGTTGTCTCGGCCTGAACCGGCGTCGACCTGCCCTGCTCGTTTAAGACAAACCTTCCAGGGGCCAAGTAAATGCAAGTGGAAGTCCCCATGCACTTTTGGTGGTCGACCTCAATGCGGAACGTCATGGAGTTCCCCCCTATGCATGGACTTGAACCAGCAGTTGTTTGAGCGATCGGTTGATGAGAGTCGGCTGCCACTGGACTTCGGTCTCGCCAAGGTGCATCGATGCAAACCTCGCAATGAGACGCCCAATGGCAATTTCTCCTTCGAGTCTCGCTAGCGGTGCTCCCAGGCAGTAGTGAATGCCTCGCCCAAATCCCAGGTGTGAATTCGGGCTGCGGGCGACATCGAAGCGATTCGGGTGGTCAAACTGCTCGCCATCGCGGTTGGCCGCGGCCTGAACGAGCAGCACGCGCTGCCCCTCTTGAATGGATTTGCCACGCAGCTCAAAGCTTTCTTTAGCGATGCGAATGAGGGATTTGCTGGGCCCTTCAAACCGCAAGATTTCCTCAACGGCCGAAGGCAGCAGGCTGGCATCTTGCCGCAAACGCGCCAACTCTGCCGGATTTCGGAGTAAAGTCAACACCCCATTGGCGATCAGGTTGGTCGTGGTTTCGTGTCCCGCAAACAGAAGCAGGGTACACATCGCCACGGCTTCATCGGTCGTCAAAACGTCTTCGCCCTCGCTGGCTGCGGCGATGGAAGACAAGAGGTCGTCTTTCGGGTGTTCCCGTCGGTCCTCAATCATTTGGGATAGGTAGGCGTGCATCTCTTGCAGACCCTTTTCGGCTCGCGCGTGCCGGTCGGAGACATCCACAGCTCCAAAAACCAAAAGCATGAGGTCATCCGACCAGCCTTTGATGAGGTCCCTGTCGTCCACCGGGATCCCAAGCAGGTCGGCAATGACCAAAACGGGCACGAGGTAGGCAAACTCGCTGACGACGTCTACCTGAGTCTTTGAGTCCAACTGCGTCAGAAGCTGGTCTGCAATCTCGCCAATGCGCGGCTCCAAACGAGAAATCGCCTTCGGGGTGAAGGCTTTGTTCATGAGCATCCGCAGCCTCGTGTGAATGGGCGGGTCGTTAAACGCCATCCATTTGCTGAGCACCGTATAAATAGTTCGTCTTTCTTCCAACTTCCCCGGTGACAAACGGTTCAAAGAAGGCGTGATGCGATCCGCAGAGAGGCGAGGGTCCTGAAAGGCGGCAGCCACGTCGTCGTAGCGGGTCAGCACCCAGCCGTTCCACAGGTGGTTCCAATGGACTGGGTCGGTGTCTCGGAGGTACTGGAAGTACGTGTATGGGTCCGCGATCACGTCCGGATGCAGCAGGTCGTCGTGAACCATGGTTGTCATAAAGCCTGCCTCCCTAAGAAGTTACTAGAAGTGACTGAAAGTCAGTCAAATTTTTAGAAGCCGCTGGTCTTGCGTCACCGCTGCTTTCTCCGGTCAATCACGCGTTTGGCCTTGACGACCGTGGCGGGCAGTTCGCCGGGTTCAATCACTTCCACGCTAAAGCGAATGCCAATGCCGGTTTTCAACTTGTGGGCGGCTTCCTTGGCCAGGTTATCGAGGCTTTCGGCCTTGCCGCCGGGAGTTAAGTGGTTGTACACCTCTGGGTCGTACTCGAGCCGAACGGTGATTTCGTCCAAGCCGCCGAGCTGTTTTTCAAGGATAACTTGGTATTCGGGGCCAACGCCGGACACCGAGCGCAGGATTTTGTCGATCGCGCTGGGATACACATTGGCACCGCGGATGATGACCATGTCGTCCAACCGTCCGAGCACGCCTTCTGGCAAACGGGGGTAGGTGCGCCCGCAGGAACAGGGCTCATCGGTCATGTAGCTCTCGTCTCCAGGCCAAAAGCGGATCATCGGCTGCGACTGACGCCACAGGTGCGTGTACACGATGGCTCCCCGTTCCCCCATTGGGAGCCGGCGGTTGGGGTCGTCTTTGTCGACAATTTCCGAATAGACCTCGTCGAGGTACAGGTGAACGCCCGCCTTGGCCTCACACGTCGTGCTGGTGTTAAAGGGATACATTTCGGAACACGAACCACTTTCGTACACGTCCGCGCCCCATCCGTCTTCAATCACTTGGCGGACGCTGTCTAAACTGCCCCCGGGTTCCCCACCGACAAACAGCTTTTTCACTTTGTTCTTGCGAAGGTCTAACCCCATTTGCTTGGCGACCGAGATCAAGTGGATAGCATATGACGGAGTCGCCGAAAAAACCGTCGATCCCACTTTGTCCATGAGGGCCAACTGCCGTTCGGAGTCGGTCACCCCCAGAGGAAATGCGGTGGCCCCAATGCGCTCCACGCCCTGCAAAACGCCCCATCCTGCAAAGAACAGGCTGAACGGAAAGCTGATCTGCACGATATCCTGCGCCCGAACCCCGATGGACCACAGCGCCCGCGCCGAAATTTCTGCGGAACGCTCCCAGTCTTTGCGCGATACGCAGTACAAGGTTGGAGTTCCCGAGGTCCCGGATGAACCTTGGATCCGCTCGATTTCTTCCATGCTAAAATTGCCTGCGTAGCTGCCGAAGATGGGATTGTGAGCTTGGTTTTCCACCAACATTTTTTTCGTAATAATCGGAACCTTTTCGCTAAAATCGTCGAGGGTTTTGACCATGGAGGGGTGAAAACCGTGTTTGTCATAGTGATCGCGGTAAAACGGAAGGTTCTCATAGACATACGAAAGTTGCGATTGGATTCGCTGGAGGATGAGTTCCTTCCTTTGCTCGGGATCCATGGTTTCAAGCTCCCAACTCCAGTACTTTTCGCCGCCTTGCACAACACTCTCTGGCAACACCGAAGATCTCCTCCCATGGCCTCATTTTTCTCTCTGGGTTTTAGTTTTCGAATATTCTTTTTGTGTGTTTTCCGGGCGATTCGCCGAATCTGCTCGAAACCCGCATCTCTTTGAACTTTCATTCACAATTTGACCGTTTGTTTAAATTCATTATAGTCTGAAAAGACTATATAATCAAGACAATTGCACCGTCCACTGTTTATCCTTACCGCAAGCGGACACCGTCACTAATCATCGCCATCGCTAATCATTGGCGTCACTTACCAGTACGTTGTTCTCATCGCTTCAAGTTTACGAACACCTAGATTTGGCATATGCTTGTCCCTATAGAGCGGTTTCCTTTTATCCTATCCAGCGACGCGTGTCCCGTTGGGTCTGTTCTCATTCGGACTTCTGTAAAACTTTCTGCAAGGCTAATGCGAGAGCTTATGCAAAACCTTTGTAAGATTTATGCAAACGTCTTCAGACTGAGGTGAACTGTTTGGCATCTTTTCGAGAACAACGCGCTGAAGAGCGAAAACAGCAAATTTTGCGCACTGCCGCCGAATTGTTTCATACCAAGGGGTACCAATCCACCACCATCGAAGAAATCGCGAACGAACTCAAACTCACAAAGGGTTCCCTTTATTACTACGTGAACGGCAAAGAAGACCTGTTGTTTCAGTGTCACAACCTGGTGGCGCAAAGCAGTATCGATCGCCTTCGAACCATTGTGGACTCTTCTTTGAATCCGGGCCAAAAACTGAGTGAAGCCGTCCGCCACCACGTCTACTATGAGTGTGAAGAGATATCGATGTTTAACGTGATCGAAAAACCGGCATGGATTTCTTCCTTGGAAATTCGGTCGCAGATCCTGAAACAGCGCGATGAGTACGAGAGTATTTTTCAGCAGATTATCGCAGAGGGGATTAAGAGCGGGGTGTTTGCACCCGTGGACCTGAAGCTCTTTCGTCTCTTTTTACTAGGGACGCTGAACTCCATCTCAAGGTGGTATTCCCCAACGGGCAAATATTCAAAGGAAGAAATTGCGGATTCGTTTGTAACTTACATTCTGGGATCTCTATCTGTCAATCCAGGTGTGTCGCCATCGATCCGGTCCACCCCATAGAATGACTCAAATTGGAATGAACGGAAACCCCATGGACGAACGATACTCCGTACTTTCCGTACATCGGATTAACGAACAGAATATTCGCTATGAATATTCGCTATGCCTGGCCGCGAACCGTGGCTTCCGAAGCTCATTTTGCCTCTCTACAATAAAGAGGGGCTGTCCATCAGCCCCTCTTCCACGAGCTTTAGGACACCCCCCTCGATTGTTAAAGCTGGCTCTTGGCCTGCCCTCGGTTGTGTCAACTGATGGCCCGTTCTTCTCCGGCCATGACTTGAGGGTGAGCCCTTTGCGCCCTGCGGGCAAACCAACCGGTGATAACAGGAACTAAAATTGCGGTAACGATGACGGAAGCGGCGACTTGTGTAGTCGCTACAGCCGCGATGGACTTGTATCCAACAAAGCTCGCTGCAACCGCGACAGGTACTGCAGAAGCATTTCCAGCCGTGGTAGCGGCGGCAATGCCTGTGACACCGTTGCCACCCGTGACTTTGTCCAACAGCCACAGCAGGATACCTGTCAGCACAATCACGGCAAGTCCTAAGATAATACCTCCAGCGCCGGCGGCCAATACCTCTTTGAGATTGATTCCGAAGCCAAGAGAAAGCGCAAACATCGGGATCATGGTATCTTGTGCTTTCCCCAAAAACGTACGCATGTCTTCGTCCAGGTTGCCGAGAATCATTCCCACGATCATGGGCACCAAAACGAGCACGAACGCCATGATGGGGAAACTGGCCAAACCAGCAACACCGAGAATCGCCATCGTAAAGAACGGTCCCGATTCCAGGGACATGATGGAGTAAGCCGCGATGTCGTCTTGCTTTCCATACTGGCTAATCAAGGCCATAAACATGCCGCCGTTCGTATCGGTAAACGCCGCGATGATAGCGAGTGCGGACAGACCGAGAAACATGTGGTTTTGATCCGGAACGGTAAACCGGATGACCACGCCAATCAAGGCGGCGAACAACACCTTGCCAGCCCACATCGAAAGACCCTTTTTTACTACGTAACCGGCTGCTTGAATCTTCATATTGGCGCCAACGGCCATGAAAAACACGGCGAGCAGAGGGAGTGTTCCCATGAACAGCCCGCCCGTAAAGGAAGACTTAAAGATTGCGTTGTCTGCTAAATGCGGGAAGATAGTACGGATAATAGCTCCGATTAACAACGGAATCAGCATCATACCGCCTGGCACTTTTTCGATTGACTGTTTAATCTTCATCAGGTCTCCACCTCGTTGTCTGTAGTTCGTGCATTGAAACCCATGTGCCGGATGGTTCGATGGCTTGATGGTTTGATAGCTCGATAGCGCTTTCATTCTGATATGCCAACAAACGATGCCTAAATGATGCGGGAATATTTTCTTGCCAAGACACCCTCTGAGTCCCTCCACACAGCCAGCCCCAGAAGGCTGTCTTGGCGACCGCGTCAAACGGTTCTACACCACGCGGCCGGTCTCTTTGACATAAGGGATGGTTTGCGGTCCCATCGGCAACACGGCCACGGTCATGTTCGGACCATACTTCTCTTCCAGTTTTTTGAGTGTCGCGTTGATGTCGTGGGTCGGCAGCAGCATCGCGTTCCTCACGTCGTCGTCAGACAACGACGAGTAGATGTAAACGTCCGACCACACCTGAATCACGGCTTGCTTCTGAACCTGCCACTGATCAAACTTTTGAAAAGCAGGATTTTCAATCATTTCGAGAAGTTCCGATGGCGTCTTTCTCATTTTTAAAATTTGAGCAAAGTTGCCGTGGTCCGGTATGCCATCCGAACACTCAGAGGTGCAAACGATCGTCCCGCCTTGCTTGACAATTTGATGCGCAGCACTCATACCTTTGACGGCTTGATACAGATTTTGATCGAGCGGATACCCGGAATTTGAAGTCAACACGACATCAAAACGGTGATCCACCGGGATCATGGCGTGACGCTTTGCAAATTCACAACCCGCAGCATGGGCCTCGAATAATTCTCCCGCAAAAACACCCGTGATGTCTTTGGCCTTATTCAGAGTCACATTGACCATAAAACTCGGTTTGCACATGAGATTGACTTCGCGAGTCATTTCCTGGAGCGGATTGTGTTCCAGGTTCCCCCATGTGGACAGAGGGTCGCCAATCATTCGGGCATTGTGAAACGTTAAAATGGTCTCGATTCCGGCAATCCCTGGCATAACACCCTTAGGTCCGCCGGAGAATCCAGCAAAGAAATGTGGTTCGATAAACCCTGTAACAATGCGAAAGTCGGCTTCAACGTACGCTTTATTCAAATAAACATCGCAACCGAAACGACTGGTCCCTAGGTTTACAAGTTCGTCTTTGTTGTGACAATGGTGATTGATAATCTTCACGTTGTCGACGACCCTATCGCCCAACATTTGAACGAATTCTTCTCGGGTTTGATCGCGGTGCGTGCCAGTACCGTTAATAATGACGAAATTCTCCAGTGGAACGTAGGACAGTTCCTCCAGAATCCACGGGACTAACTTGTGGTTTGGCGTCGGACGCGTGATGTCACTAATGACAATGGCGATTTTGTCCGTCGGTTTCACCATATCCCGCAAAGGAGGCAGTCCAACCGGTTTCCGCAATGCATCGATCACGGCTTGTTTCTCGTCTTCCAAACCCGCTAACTCACGGGGCTCCACAACGACCGAATCGTCTGGAACTTCGACCAACACCTCCCCTTTCCCGTATTGCAAAGATGTCTTCATCATTGCACTCCCTCTTTCCGCATGTCGTCCCCTGAGAATGTACAACGAAGTGCCAGGATTGACTTCAAGATAACATAAAACCATGCCTGCACCGAATGCTCAGGGGATTCGCGTTGACGACGCGCAAGAAATCGCTTTCTTCGGATGGGAGCAACGGGGGTCTTTGAAACTCGTACTCAAGTATACTCGGAATCTCACACGAAATCTTTATGTTAACTAAATAAATTATCGACATGTTTACCCATAATAATTGTGTACTCAAACCAAAATACAGTTTGAGAAGAGGGTTAGAGCATCGTGTTAACGCGCGAAATTGCAGAAGAAATTGTACGGGAGACGATGAAAAGGCTGAATCGGAACATAAACATTATGGACAATACGGGCACCATCATTGCTTCCGGCGATCCTACTCGAATTGATCAGTTCCATCAAGGAGCCCTTGAGGTCTTGAAATCCGGGAGGGCCTTAATCATCACCGAGAACAACCTCGAACAATTTGAGGGAGCTCAGCTCGGAATTAATCTCCCGATTGAGTTTCAAGGTAAAACTCTGGGAGTCATCGGGATCACAGGTCATCCAGGCGAGGTGGAGAAGTTTGGTGAGCTGGTCAAAATGACTACAGAAATGATGGTCGAACAATCCTTCTTAGCTTCACAGTGGGATTGGAACCAGAGAATAACTTCGATGCTCATTGAAGAAGTTATTAAACAGGTACCGAACTGGGGCTTTGTGGAGCACAATTTGGAATTGCTCGCGACCCATTTGTCTCCCCCCTTTTCGGTGGTTGTCCTCAATTTGGTAGAAAGCGGGGTTACGAATCAAAGGCTGCTGCAAACCGTCACACAAAGCTTTGGGTCCGACAAGTGTATCGTTGGTTTTATTCGTTCAAGTCAGTTGTTCGTTTTGGTGATGGGCTTGCCTTTGGAGGCATTCAAAAGTTCCATTCTCACACTGCAAGAGAAGCTGTTCCACATGAGTGCCACACTGCGCATGGGTGTGGGTACGCAGGTCGAAATGAAGGAATCGATCTGTAGGTCGTATCATGAAGCACAACTGGCACTTTTGATCGAGGAACAAGACGTTGTATTTTACTCGGACACCGAACCCAAGTCACTGATGTATCAGTTGGATCACGGGGTTCGATCGCGGTTTGTAGACCGAGTCCTGTCGAATTTGCCCCCTAAGCTGATAGAAACCTTGCAGGTACTTTTCCACTGTAACTTAAACATCGCCGCAGCCTCTCGCAAATTGTACGTTCATCGCAATACCCTCATCTATCGGCTTGGGAAAATCAAAGAACGGACCGGCCGTGACCCTCTGGCTTTCCAAGACGCTGTGACCTTACAGGCTGCCATCTGGGCCTATACGAGTTTAAAGGCCGGTAGTTTAAAGACAGCACCACCCAGCATGGAGACGTGAATCGATATTCACCCAGTGCGTAAACGATGCACCGTTTTCATTTGTTTGTCCCTCATGTATATACCATTCGTTCAATGGCTCTAGTAGGCTACTGATAGACTCCGCCGTGAGTGACAAGCAGGCTGCCAAACGCGAAAGCCGCAACAAAAACAACCAAAAGAACGGCAGCCAGCCCATGGATCCCTTGACCCGCTGTGCCTTGGCCATCCGTTCTGGGCACAATCCCGTATAACGGCACTGCGTCAGCAATAAACCTCAAATCCCCAACGAGGGGATACGGGATCCAATAGGTGGACAAGCAAAAAACCGTATACGCCACACCCCAAGAAAAGTCGGAAACCGGCACATGTCTTGATCGGATCCAGTTGGCGACAAATGCGACCAATAGGACAACGTACAGGGCCACAAAGACTTGGTCCCAATGTCCGATAAACAGTGATTCGTGAAACTGTCCCAACCAGGCTGCCATCGGAAATCTCCAAACCCTTCCCCACAATTTTTCCGCGTGTAGAAATGCCAATGCGGGTACTTTTTGCGAGATGAGTACAAGTGCAAACGTAGTCCACCCCATCGCCACAGAAAGTCCGTAGATGACTCCTCGAACCCATTCTTTACGCTGGAAAAAGCTCATGACAAAGATTCCGATGATGGCTCCAAGCCCTGCAGTCAGGGAAGACAAGTATCCAAGGATAGCAGCCAGCCACCACCAGCGCGTTTTGCTTCGCGTCAACATCATCACCGCGAGAGCAAAGAAAACCAGATATGCGCCCGGATAAATAAAGGACTCAAACATGGCGGCCGGATTCAGCGCAAACAACACAGCGCCCCATCCGACACTAAGATGGGTTCTGGACAACCAAAGACTGAACAAAACAACGTTGAGAGCAAAAATCGAGTTGGTCACAACGAGGGTGCCGGTCATCCCCAAAACGTGGATAAGCATCGGCAGAAACGGAAAAAAGCCAGTTGCTTTTACTGGGCTGACAGGAATCTGATTTCCCAATTGGTAGAGAATCTGTTGCGCTTGGGCGGGAAGGTGATATCCGTACTTTCCGATTAAGCCGTACCATACGCCGTCCCACTGTAGGAAGTGATCCATCCAGGTGCCTGTCATGTGCTGATAGGAGATGCTGTACCCAAATGGTATCAAAGATGCAGCCACCAAAATGGCATAATGCAAGCCGACAGCCACTCCGGACTTCCATAAAATTTCCTTTTTCATCTCCGAAGCCCTCCATTAAGCTCTGCCATCTCGAAGCGACAATCCAAAAGAGCGGCCAGGAGCATGCACAGGCAATCCAGATGATGCCCCAGGCTTCCCGGCCGCTTTTGCTGCGTTACCCAATCAACTTACCCCAAAACAACGTTACCGTTCGCTATCGACAGAGCGTGGCTTCCCTTCAAATTGGGACCTTCGTGGACGTCGATGACCCAGCCCTTTGCGGGAATCTTTTTAACATTTTTAATGACTGTCGTGGCCGTCGCAACCCCACTTTTATTGGCCACTAAGTTTTTCAATGGATAGACAATGGCTCCGATATGCGGCACAGTCCCCGTGTGAATGTGCTCGGGGTGGATACTGTTCGCAACAAGGCCAGTCATTTTTACGGTAACCGTCATTTGATGTGTTTTCGTGTTGAGGACCAAAGTAGCCGTCCCACTTGCCTTGTTTTTGGCGACAAGCGCAGAGGGCTTGAGTGCGACAGAGGCGGTTTGCGTACTTGCAGTCGATTGACCTTTAGACGAACTGGTTCCTGTGGTATTTGTGGAATTTGTCGTATTTGTGGCATTCGTCGAAGCAGCAGATGTTGTGGTGTTGGAACTATTCGTCGTGTTACTGGCGGTTCCACACCCTGCAAGTACTAAAGACCCTGCCATGATGAGTGAAGTTGCTAATGCTAGTTTTCTTTTGATCACGAAGACCACTCCCTTTATTTATAAAACAGTCAGCCAGGATGAACCCAGTGACATGCTGTATCCTATCGGCACTTTCTCAAAAAAACATCGAATTTTAAACTGATGAGGGATAAAGTGGCACGTTAAAGATAGGGACTGATACGAAGGAGTTGATCCCGAGGAAGGTGATGGTGGATAGCATACATTTTCCTCTACTTGTCTGTCATAAACTCAACGACCTGCTCCTTCACAAGGGCTTCCCAGCCTGTGTAAAGGTGGTCTCCCCCGTCAATGAGCTTGAGCCGTCCAGACTTGGCATAGCAATTTTCTACATAGATTTCAGACGCAATCGGCGGGCACTCCTGGTCCCCGGAGCCATGCAGCAACAAGACCGGTCCCTGGAAGCCTTTAGCTCGCGTATAGAAATCGTGAGTTGGGTAGTCTTCGGTGAACGGCCTGCCGATTTGAAGCCCAGCGAGTTCAAAGACGTCCTGATGCGGATTCACTGAAAAATATCGAGTGGCTGGCTTGTAGAGTGGCATGTGCTGCACGTTTCCGGCTGGTGAAAGCAAGACTAATTTATGGATGTCTTTCGGGCGTTCTCCAGCTACGACACTTGCTACAGTTGCTCCGACACTATAACCCAACAGCGATACCGCTGTTGGGTCCACGAAAGGCAAGTTCCTCACACAGTCAACAATGGCATTTGCCTGTTCAATCTTACTGGATACTGTAACGCTTTCGTGCCCCCCCTCACTCTCGCCGCAACCTAAAAAATCAAACGCAAAAACCGTAAAACCGGTATTCACGAGACCTTCAGCCACATTTGCAAGCAGACCTCTTGGCCCATATCGATGTCCTCCAAATCCGTGAAACAAGATGGCTGTTGGATTGGGCGTCTGGGGATTTTTTGTTTCACTCGGGTGCTTAACCATCCCACGCAACACCAGATTGTTGACCAATACTTCGATGGAGTCTGTCACCTATAAAACCTCCTGTGGCTTTGCATCAAGGGTCCTATGGGAGGCGGAGTCTGAATTCCACTGCATTCGCGAGGTCTAAACCCACCCAGGTATTTATGACTTTAAATATAACATAATATTTTAAAAATTCTAGTTTTGGGGGCGGAAACGCAAGCAGCAGGCAAAATGGAGTCCTACGCAATGAAGTCCGATACATCCGAGGTGGTGAACGTACAGCCACGACAAGAGTGCAGGGTTTTCCTGCACCCGTCTATGGCTCCCCCCGCTGCGAGTCCTTCAAACCGCGATCCTCTGACTCAGAAACCGTCAATCAGGAACGGTCAATCCGGGGTCCGTCAACTCAGGGTCCGGCAACACAGTCGCCGCAATCGACTGATCCAACGCTTCGTAGTCGTAGTAGTGAATCGTGTCGTATAACTCCGATCGCGTTTGCAGTTGATCGAGAATTCCCTTTTGCGTCCCGTTGGTCAACACCTCCGTATAGACCTCGCGGCAGGCTTTGGCCGCGGCACGCAAGGATGTGACCGGGTAGATGACCATATTGTAGCCCCACGCAGCAAACTGTTCGGCCGTATAGTACGGCGTCCGGCCGAACTCCGTCATATTCGCGAGCAAAGGTGCAGACACTGCCGAGCGCATGCTCTTAAACTCGTCTTCTGTGGTGAGGGCTTCCGGAAAAATGGCGTCGGCACCCGCTTCGACGTAGCGACGGGCGCGATCGATGGCTGCACCTAACCCTTCGACTCCCTTGGCGTCCGTACGTGCCACAATGACCAACGAGGGCGCTACTCGGCGGATGGTCTCGATCTTTTGCATCATTTCTTCCGTCGAAACCAGTGCCTTGCCGTTCAAGTGGCCGCACTTTTTAGGCAGCACCTGGTCTTCGATCTGCACGGCCGCCACCCCGGCTTCCACCATCTCGCGCGCGGTTCTGGCCACGTTCAGGACGCCTCCGTAACCCGTATCGATGTCCACTAACAACGGTAACGCCGACGCGCGAATCAAGTCTCTGGCATGGGCGGCCACTTCGTTCGAGTAGATCATGCCAAGGTCCGGCAATCCCCGGCTGGCCGTATACGCGGCCCCCGACAGGTAAAGGCCATGAAACCCGACTTCTTTGGCGATTATGGCGCTCAGGCCGTCGTGCGCACCGGGAATTTGGAAGATGGCTTCCTCTGTCATGTGTTTTCGAAATGCCTCAGCAAGCCCCTGCTGACTCACTTCAGGCTGGACAATCCAAGTCATAAGTCCCCTTCCTTTCTAAAGTATGAGTCCGTCCCAACACGAACGGGACGGACCTATCTCGCAATATCCTCTTTCAAAGGCGCCTTACAGGTGCTTCGTTTTTATTTGGGCCGGCACGCGTGTTCCATACGCAAGGCAAACAGGGATGGCCGGCACGTATGGCCGACAGGCGTGGCGGATGCCCGAACTTGCGACTGCTCCCCAGACACCACTGATTACTATATACCCAAGACGGTGGTCTACCAATCGTGGCTTGCTCGTGCCTCAGGGGTTACATCCACCTGTCACGTCAGCGGAGCAGGGTTGAACAGGGCTAAGTCGTTGTGCAACCCCCAGTGGTCGGCCCAGGGCTTCTTACGACCGCTCGCCGCATCTAAAATGAAACGGAAGATTTCCCAGCCTACGTCTTCGATGGTGGCATCGCCTGTCGCAATGCGTCCCGCGTTGATGTCGATGAGGTCGGCCCATTGCTGTGCGAGCGAGGTGCGAGTCGCCACCTTAATCACCGGGGCCATCGCCAGTCCATAAGGTGTCCCCCGCCCCGTGGTGAACACGTGCACGTTCATGCCGGACGCCAATTGCAAGGTGCCGCAAACGAAGTCACTGGCGGGAGTGGCCGCAAACAAGAGCCCTGGCTGGCCGGCTTGAGAAGCCTTCTCGCCTGGAGCCAACACACCGACAATGGGGCTGCTGCCCGATTTCGCCACGGAGCCCAACGACTTTTCCACGACGTTAGCGAGTCCGCCCTTTTTGTTGCCGGGGGAAGGGTTGGCGCTGCGGTCCGCGTCTCCTCTTCGCAAATAGTCGTCATACCACTTCATTTCGCGAATCAATGCGCGGCCTACGTGTTCATTTGCGGCCCGCGGCGTCAGCAAGTGAACCGCATCCCTGACCTCGGTAACTTCGGAAAACAACACGGTCGCTCCGGCGCGCACCAGTAAGTCTGTGGCGTACCCGACGGCCGGATTTGCCGTCACACCGGAAAACGCATCACTGCCGCCGCACTGCATTCCTACGACCAATCCCGATACCGGGCAGGTGACCCGTTTGCGCTGGTTCAACGCGATCAGATGCTGTTCGGCCATTTCCATAATGACTCGAACCATGTCCAAAAACCCTTGGTGCTCCTGCAGGGACACGATGCCGCTGGTATCGCCGTTTTGGGTTAAGCGATCCGGTTGCAGTTTCTCACAACCTAACCCCACAAACATCGCTTGGCCGCCAAAGTTCGGGTGCGTGGCGAGGTTCTGAAGGGTGCGGATGGGGATAACGGCTTCCGGCGCGTTAATGGCGACGCCGCAGCCGTAGCTGTGGTTGAGCATGACGACGTCGTCGACATTCGGGTATTTGGGCAACAACTCGGCTTTGATGCGCTTGACCGCGAACTGTAACACGCCAACTACACATTGCACGCTGGTGACAATGCCGAGGATGTTTTTCGTCCCGACGCTGCCGTCGTCGTTGAGGTACCCTTCAAACGTATACCCTTCCAGCGGCGGGAGTGCCTCCGGCACATTCGTGGCAATCGGGAGTTCGTCCAACTGAGGCGGCTCTGGCAGCTGCACTAAGGATTCCTTGATCCAAGTACCCTTTTCAATGGGAGACACAGCGTAGCCAATGGTCACCCCATAGCGAATGATCGGTTCGCTTTCGCCAATGTCTCGCAAGGCTACCTTGTGTCCTTGCGGAACATAGCTTTTAAGAGTCAGGCCCGAGTCGAACACGGTGCCTTCCGGCAGTCCTTTCGCGTTGACCACAATGGCCACGTTGTCATCGGTATGGACTTGAATATATCGGGGTGTCTCGTTCAGTTCCATGGGATTCACCTTCTTCGGTCGTCTTGGGGTCCGCGGCATGCACGGCTTAATCTTGGGATTTACGCCATTGTTGGTATTCCGCCAACGTGGCTTCGTCGGGCGGATAGGTTCCGCGAATGCTGGCGCCTTGTGCCACCCTTTGTTGCAGCCAACCCTCTAATCGATCGCGGTCGTAACACTTACGGGCCACTTCCTCCGCCACGTGAATGGGGATTGCGACGACGCCCTCTGCGTCCCCCACAATGACGTCGCCTGGCTGCACCATCACCCCGCCGCACCCAATGGGGACTTGAAAGTCTACCGGGTGATGCAGCACCGAACTCGTCGTGGCGTGGGCAGCCTGAGCGTAAGTGGGAAACTCTAATTCCCGGATGGCCGGCGAATCTCGAAGGGCCCCGTCCGTCACAAGGCCAGCGACCCCGCGAGCTCGCAGCCGCGTACACAGGATGTGCCCAAACGACGCCGCGCCAATTTCTCCTCTCGCATCGATAACCATGACTTCCTGCGGCCCAATCGTCTCGACGGCCACACGCTGAGGATTGGTCCAGTTATCGTAGTCGACTTGTAAATCCAAGTCTTCCCGGGCGGGGATATAGCGCAGCGTAAATGCATAGCCGACCAGGCGCGACTGTGGACGCAGGGGTTGAACCCCCGTCATGAACGTGTTGCGAAAGCCGAGTTTGAGCAGTTCTGACGTCAAACTCGCGGTCGACACGCGGTGTAACTTCTCAAAAGCCTCTTCAGACAACCTCATTCGCGCATTCCCCCCTTCGCGTGACTTAGTTGAGATAGCTGTCGGAAAAATCCATAGGCATGGGATTCGTCAGAACTTCAATCTGTTCATTTTGCACAGCTTCAGACAGCATGCTTTCAGAGACCCAAATTTCCTTGAGTTCCAGCGTGTTTTTGATCCGAACCAGGCGGACTTGGTCTACATCGAAAGCGTTGCAGGTCTTGATGGCTGCCTGCACAGCCAATTTGTCCGTCGACAAAAACATAGGCACTTTCACCGATTGCAAAACTGTGCTGGTGAACGCGTTAAAATAGCCTTTCTCCCAATCGATGCTGTCATAGACTTTGCGCGTGATGATATCGGCTAGCCCAATGCCGTTTGCGTTGCCGTCTGTTTTTTCGGTCAGACTCAGGATCGCGATGCGGCTGATGGCGGGACCTTTTCCCTGGATAAACGGAGTCGGAAAGCGTCCGGTGATGTTCGGGTCCATTCCGCTCCCGGAAATGTCTTTGCCCACTTCATCGACCACCAGCACGTCGATTTGATCAAACAGGATGCGCGGCATGAGAGACTTGGCTTCCATTAATAAACCAGGTTCGACGTGCTCAATCTGTTCTGCAGGCACAGCCACAATTTTAGCTGGGCGGTCGTAAGCGTTTTCGACCGACGCCAAGCCAAAAATAATAGGAACCTTCGACAAGACGATGCGCGCCATCTGAGGGACGTGGTCGGCCATGTGCCCAAAGCCATAACTGTGTGCGGAATCCGCACCTTTGCGTTTACCAAGACCGATGGTCATCATCTTCATCAAGCCGCTCTCGTACGGACCCGTAAAGGCCGTGTGGGGTTTGATGCGGTTGATAACGATGACCTTGTCGGCATGGTACGCGTTTTTGTCAGCATAGACCGGCAGGCCGTTGGGCAACTGACCAAGCTGAACGACGTCCATGCTCGATTGGATGGGGGCTCCGGTGGACGCTTCGGTCACCCCGAGGTGCTCCAACACCTCCGCCTGACCCTGTGCAGTCGCACCACCATGGCTCCCCATGGCCGGAACAATAAACGGGACTCCCCCGGCGGACTTGACGGCACGGACCACTTCTCGCACGAGAATTGGGATGTCCGCGACGCCGCGGCTCCCGACGGCAATGGCAACGCGATCGCCCGGGGCAATCCTCGACAGCACGTTTGCTTCAGATATCGCCTGCTGTACGGCAGACGCTGTATCTTCAATCTGCGGTGCGAAGAAATTCTGCCGGATCCGAACCATGTTCGGGATTTTAATGTCTCGCAGCAGTTCTGCGATTTTTTCCATCGACGTTCTCCTCCCATATCTGTGAACTGTCAGGGGTTTTGCGTGACGGTGCACTTTGTACTTTGCACAGCGCACTTGCAGTTGAGTGGTCAAACTCAGTGCTCCGTCCGCCGTACATCGCGCATTCCCTGTGGTTTTATCCGCGTTCTAGGTCCGAGGATTCCAACCCGTATAAGTATAGGATGGAATTTTTCCTGGCATTGACGATGTGACTTCGGACGAGTCTCTCGACCTTTTCGGCGTCCCTTTCAAGAAAGGCGTCAATAATCCCGATGTGCTCTGAAATGGACACGTTGTAGGTTTCGTTCACGGTCGAAGTATAGTTCCGGATTCTGCGCGTATGGTCCAAAATATTGTTCATGATGTTATGGATGAAAAAGTTTGGGTGGGTGTGAATGACGGTGTGATGCAACTCCCCATCCAAGTTGCTGTAATAGACTTTTCGGTCCTCCGGGGAGGTCATCGGGGGTCCTGCCATAAATTGCGATCGCATCTGGAGCAACCACGGCTCAAGCAGCCTCCCGCAGACGGCCTTCGCGACAAAAGGCTCAATGGATTCCCGAACTTCGGAGATGTAATGGATCAATTCAATCGTGATCCCGGACACAATCATCCCTTTCCGCGGATAGATGTAAATGAACTTTTCTTTCTCTAACTTTTGCAGCGCTTCCCGGATGGGCGTTCTGCTGATGCCCAATTCCTCGCACAGCGCGTCCTCCGAAATATCCGACAATGGCTTCAGTTGGCCGCTGCAAATTTTTTCTTTGATAGTCTCGTAGGCAAAATTCGTCTTCCCCTGTTTCACAAAACCGCCCTCTGTACAGACAACGATAATCTGATATATTTGTGATATATCAGTGATATATCAAGAGTAGATGATGCCTGATCAGAAATCAACTGAAACATGCAAGTCACCGGTTCCAGGGTCAAGGCACCCCTGTGATTTTCCAGATGTGACGGATTTATCCGCTTTGTGGGTTTCAAAACAATAACTAGAGGTGAGTGACATGCACGTCGCAAAAGCGTATCCCACCAATTACGTCCAAGAAGACGGGATCCTCGCGAATACGGCAGACTGGATTCGGAAATTTGGCACGGTCCCTTTTTTTGTCGCCGGTCCAACGGCATGGTCTAAGGCTGGACCACAAATTTCCCAGAGTTTGCATGAAAACGGTTTAGGTTTTCACTTGGAACTGTTTGCAGGGCACTGCTCGGACCAGGAGTTGGAGCGACTCCTTCCCAAAGTGCCGCCATCTGTGGACATTATTGTAGGTGTTGGCGGTGGACAGTGTATGGATACGGCGAAACTTCTAGCCAACCGCTTAAAGTTGCCTGTCCTCAATGTCTCGACGCTCGCGTCGACCTGCGCGGCATCCGCTGCCCAGTCCATCATCTACACCCCTGAACACGTGTTTGTACGAACCGAACAGTTTGATGCAGCTCCAGTCGCGGTGTTAGTGGAACCTGCCGTTATACGGGATGCTCCCGTGCGCTATTTAACTGCGGGGATTGCCGATACGTTTGTAAAGTGGTATGAAGCCATGCCTTTGAATGCCGGCAAGGCAATGAACGCGAAGACCAAGGCTGGGTTGAAGATGGCCGAATTAATTCGGGATTTGTTGTTTGAATACAGCGACCAGGCGATTGTCGACTGTGAAAAGGGCGAAACCAGCGAGGCATTGCGCCAAGTCATCGATGCCAACATCCTGTTATCCGGCCTGGTTGGCGGATTGGGAAGGCACACTTGCGCGTCGTCTGGGGCGCACTCGATTCACTACGGAATGACCGTGATCCCGGAAATGCACCACGCGCTGCATGGAGAGTTGGTAGGGTACGGGTTGCTGTGTCAGTTCAAGCTGGAAGGCAAAAGTGATTCAGAAATCGTTGATTTTATGAAGTTCTATCAGAAGATAAACCTTCCGATATCTCTGTTCGATTTGGGTATGACAGACATTCGCGAGGATGTCCTGCACCAAGCGGCCCATCATGCATGCGCACCGGGCCGTTCCATTCACAACCTTCCCTTTCCTGTCTCTGAAGAAAATGTGTATCAAGCCATCCTCGACACACACCGGTTGGGCGAGTCCGTGAAACACGCATAGAAAGTAGAATCCCTGAACATAGATTTCACGGTCATGATAGGTTGTAAGGCTGTCGCTGACAGCCTTCTTTTTGTTTTGTTTGGGAATTTTCTACAGATTGACGAATAATCCAAAAATATAGCATAATTACTACACTTATAGAACATTCCAATCAAAGAAAGGTGGTGTAAACATGGAAAATAACTCAGGTAAAAAGGGTTGGTACTGGTTGCTGATCATCCCGTTTATCGGAACCCTGTTTCCGGCTTTTTACTCGTCCGTACAACCGACGTTGTGGGGATTTCCCTTCTTTTATTGGTATCAAATTCTCTGGGTATTCATCAGTTCCATCCTGACGTTTATTGTGTACAAAGCCACCAAAGACGCGTAAATGCGGTCAAAATTAAATAAGGGGAGAGGGAAAACAAAAAATGAACTGGACAGCCATTAGTGTCTTTATCATTTTCTTTTTGCTTGTCACAGTCATGGGTTTTTACGCCGCGCGATGGCGCAGCGGGAACCTCAATGAATTGCATGAATGGGGGCTTGGCGGCCGCCGGTTTGGCACTGTGGTGACCTGGTTTTTGCTGGGTGGCGACTTGTACACGGCCTACACCTTCATCGCAGTCCCTGCCCTGTTGTACGGCGCCGGCGCAACAGGCTTTTTTGCCGTGCCCTATACCATTGTGGTCTATCCGTTCATTTTTATTGTCATGCCGAGAATGTGGTCCGTGGCTCGCAAACACGGTTACATCACCGCGGCTGACTTTGTCCGCGGCCGTTTCGACAGCAAGACGCTCGCACTCATGGTTGCTCTCACCGGTATCCTCGCGACGATGCCGTACATCGCGCTGCAGCTCGTCGGCATGCAGGCCGTCTTAGCAGCAATGGGACTCAAAGGCGACTGGCCTATTCTGATAGCCTTTATCATCCTCGCTGCTTACACCTATTCATCTGGTCTTCGAGCTCCTGCGATGATCGCGGTGGTCAAAGACCTCATGATCTACATCACAGTGATTGCTGTCGTCATCATCGTGCCGATGAAACTGGGTGGTTTCGGAAACATCTTCCATGCAGCGCAGCATGCGCTTCCTAAAACGTTCGTTCTAGCTCCCGCTGCGTATGCTCCTTATGCGACACTGGCGCTCGGTTCGGCACTCGCCTTATTCCTGTACCCACACTCCGTGACAGGTGTGCTCAGTTCCAGCAGCCGCAACGTGATCAAGCGAAACGCAGCCTTGCTGCCCGCCTACTCGCTGGTACTGGCGTTTTTAACGTTGATTGGCTACATGGCGATTGCCGCAGGCATTCACACCAAAAACAACACTGCGGCCATCCCGATGCTGTTCCTGAAAGAATTCCCGAACTGGTTCACCGGCTTCGCGTTTGCGGCAATCGCAATTGGGGCGTTGGTACCTGCCGCCATCATGTCGATCGCGGCTGCCAACCTGTTCACGCGCAACATCTATAAGGAATACATCAATCCCAATTGCACAGACCACCAAGAAGCGCGCATGGCCAAACTCATCTCGCTGGCCGTGAAAGTCGGCGCTCTGGTCTTTGTGGTCGGTTTGCCAAGCACGTTTGCCATCAACTTGCAGCTACTCGGCGGAGTTTGGATTTTGCAGACACTCCCGCCCGTCATCGTCGGGCTGTACACCCGCTGGTTCCACCGCCATGCGCTGACGCTCGGTTGGCTGGTCGGCATGGTGGTCGGCACCTCGATGGCTGTAGCGAACCACTTTAAGTCGTCGGTTTACGCACTGCATATCGGTGGCCATGTATACGCGGCCTACGCGGCCGTGTGGGCGCTCATCGCCAACTTTGTCGTGGCGATTGTGCTCACTTGGGTTTTCAACGCGGCCAAGGTCCATCAAGGAAACGACCAAACTGTAGCTGCCGATTACCATATGATGTAACGCGTCGCAGAGCAGCGTGCAGCGTCAGCGCGTAATCAGATGGTAACGCCAACAGCAGCACAAACCCGAAACAGCCGCATAGCGTGGACGTTGCAAAGGGTCCAAATTCCGTTGAGGATTTGGACCCTTTGCACGACGGGAGGCCGAGGCGACGCGCCCCCCGACTCGCAAGACTACAGGCTATGTGACACATTCTGCGCCATGAGCCGTATATCTGACAGCAAAATCTGTCATCTTCCCGAATGTGATCCGATCTAAAGGCAGTGTGGTATGGGGTATGAGGGGTCAGGTGCTAAGTTGTCTACACGGCAGGGTCACGATGACCCTCGTTCCTCACAACTTGAACCGTTCTACAGAGGTCTGCAACTCCTGGGCCAACTGAGAAAGACTTGCGGAAGAAGCTGCGATTTCTTCCATCGTAGCCAACTGTTCCTGGGTGGCAGATGAGACTGCCTCTGTGTGCGTCACGTTGTGTTGCGTCACATCATCGATCGTTTGAATTGCCCTGACAACTTCTTGGGTTCCCGCCGACATCTGCTCTACAGCTGCCGTTACGTCTTCAATCTGGCGAGTGACACTCTGCACCGAGGTGTAGATCTGCTCAAACGCCTGGTCGGCGTTCTGCACAGCACTCAGTCCCGCGTCCGCCTTGTTTGCCGTTTGCGTCATGGTTACCAGTGCACTGTCCATTTCGTCGTGAATGGAGCGGATCAGCGATTCAATCTGTTTGGCCGACGATGCGCTTTGCTCGGCTAACGCGCGGACTTCGTCCGCGACCACTGCAAATCCCCGGCCAGCGTCCCCTGCCCGGGCAGCTTCGATGGCCGCATTCAAAGCGAGCAGATTGGTCTGCTCTGCAATCCCGGTCATGACATCCACGATGCTCCCGATCTCCTTGGAGCGAGCCCCAAGCTCGTTCAACTGGGTACTGAGGCTGTCGATCCCGGTGTGAATGCTTTCCATTTGTTCCGAGACGATGCGGACAGATTGCTTCCCTTGTTCGGTCAAACTCGAGGCGGACACTGCAGAATGGTTCATTTGCAAGGCGTTTTGAGCGGCCGATTGGGTCGAGTGAGCCATTTCCTCAATCGTCTGCGTCACGTTTTTCGTGCTTCGCGCCTGACTTTGGGATCCGTCCGCCATGTCTTGAATGTTTTGCGCAATGTGTTCTGTGGCCCGGCTGGTCTCTTCCGCACTCGCGGTCAATTGCTCAGATGAAGAGGCCAGTTGTGCCGCGGTCATGGAAACTCCCTGAACTAGGTTACGCAAGTTCTGTACCATGGTCGCAAACGCGCGCCCTAGCTCCGCCATCTCATCTTGCGTGTGGAGACGCACGTCTTCTACGGTGAGATCGGCGTTCGCCACGCGCTCCATGCCTGTTTTGAGTTGCAAAAGCGGAATGAGTAAGGCGCGTGAAGAGAGGTACCCTAAGGCGAGTGCGGCCAAAACGGACAAGACCAGCAACGCAATTTGGATCGCATTCGCCAACGCGATCCAATGCGCAGTATCAGCCCCTTGTGTCGCCATGGCACTTTGCATGTTTTGGACCACTTTTTGGGCCAGAGGCAGCAGTTGACCGGTCAGCGGGTCGATGTTGTTTTGGAAATACGCAGTCCCGCCCGGCTGGTTCAACTTGGACACACTCGACTCTACTTCATTTTGATAGGTTTGGTTGATACTCTCAATGGTAGCAAGGTCCGTTTGGCTTTGTTTGTCGGAGGAGAGCCTCTTCGCCTTCTCCATGGTTTGGTTGGCTTGTTGAACGTCTTGCTTGAATTGATTGAGGTCTGCCGAATTCCGATAAGCGACGTAGCCTCGTACGTCGGCGTTTTCTTGGACGAGTAAACGCTGGATCTGCAAGGCGTCTTGAACCACTACGGCTTGCCGATTCAAAACCTCGGACTCTGAATTCCCCACCTTTGTGAGAAATTCGTGATCGATACCCCCAGACACAGCGACGAAGACCGCAACAAGAGCAAACGCCCCCATCAATTTGCCTCGTATTTTCAAAAACAACCTCTCCACTCTGAACTGTAGTCTCGTTTGGAAACAGGTTGACGGGGCCATGCCTCATGAAAGAAGTCATCGGACTTGAAGTGCAGTTCAGGAAAAACCCGCCAATTGACTTCCATCATAACGTCAAACCTGTCTATTCCATATCATCCAAAACGACTATAAATTCACGACTATCTTCGGAGTAAAAGGCAAGCTTGGAGAGGGACGAAGCAGGGAATGGTCTAAGTTTCCACCTTTAATCGGGGGTAGAGGACATAACCGAAACCTCTCAAACTCATCAGACACTGTGGGTGAAGGGGGTCTCGTTCGATGCGCTTTCGGAGGCGGTTGATATAGACGTGCAATTCGCTTTTGGTGACGTTGGAATCCTTTCCCCAGACATGCTGCATCAATTCTTCATGTCTAACTGGCTGATTTAAATGCTGAGCCAAGTAGTGAAGAATTCTAAATTGGAGAAGAGAAAGCTGTATGGACGTTCCGTCCTTGACCAACGTCCGTGTCGAGACGTCCAGAATACAGTCGTCCCCAATAACCATGATTCCACCCTCAACCAACTGAATCAGCTCATTGTCTCTACGATTCTATTTACCTCACCTATAATTTTAAAGTAGAATTATTGAAAAATTATTGAAATACTTCAGATGATTCTGCAGGATTGGTGTACGCGTTGTCACCTGTCATTCTCATTTCTGCAACGCGTTGCCGATCGCGCTTGTCCTATCAATCGTTTTTAGAATTTACAGATTTACGATAGGGGATAAAGCATTCAAACCGAATTGGATTTACAAACGCACCTTCTACACAAAATCAGGAAGGGTTATGAGAGAGATGACCTCAGCTAAACAGATTCGCCATCAGCAACGCGAGCAGTGGACCGCCGCAGCTCCCGGTTGGGGAAAGTTCCGAAAATCCGGAGATCCAACCAGCCCGATTACAGAACGGATCATACATCTGTCGGAAATTCGCCCTGGCCTGCAGGTACTTGACCTGGCATGCGGCACGGGGGATCCTTCACTGGCTATTGCGAAACTGGTCGGAGAAGAGGGCCATGTCCTCGGACTAGACCTCACCGAAGCCATGGTACAAGGGGCCGTTTCCCGTGCTAGAGAAGAAGGAGTACAAAACGCCAGTTTTCGAACCCTTGTAAGCGAACTCGATCTCGGCGTCCCAAACAACACCTTCGACTTGTGCACGTGCCGGCATGGGCTGATGTTCATGCCCGATCCACAGGCGGCACTCCAGAACTTAGGGGCAAAGCTCAAACCTGGCGGAAGATTAACAGTCAGTACCTGGGGCCTCCCCCAAAACAGCCCCGCCTTCACGCTGCCAGGTATCATTGTCGGCAAGTACACCCGACTCCCGATGCTCGACTCCACAGGTCCAGGGTTGTTTTCAATTCCGACGCCGCAAATGCTGACTGGGTACTTACAGGGTGCCGGACTTGAAAACATTCGCGTCGACAAGTTTGACTGCCCCGTGATGACCGCCGACAGCCCGGAGGAGTTGTGGAACCGGATCGCGAACATGGCAGGTCCCATGGTCAAGGTCCTGCGCGACATGCCTGAAGAGAAACGCTCCGTCGTTCACGACGAGTTTGTCGCGACGCTGTCGAGCATGTTCCCGAACCAAAAAGTGGTGCTCAAAGCGGAAGCGCTGGTTGCCACGGGCATAAAGGCAGACTAAGCATTACCAATGCAAAGTGTTTGACCGCTTCGCTCGTTTTAAACCTGCGGCTTATTCATACTGGGGTGTGAAGCCGCAGGTTTTGAAATTGTTTTTTATGCTTGTGTTACTGGACCGAGGGGGGCCTGTTTTAAGAACTGGGAAAGTTGATATTCTACATATCGTTGAACCTGCCCGGCGGCTGAACCCTCGCCTAAAAGTTGGGTCAAATCCCCATAGGCTTGTCCAATAGCTGCCTGCATCAAACCAAGTGCCGTCTGCATCAACTGATCGCGAGAAAGAGCCATGACATGGACCGTCTCAGGCAGCTCCAACGGTTTGAGCAGTAAGTTAAGTTGAACACTCACCGACGGCAGTGCCTTGGCAGCCCTGGCCAAGCTCGGGTCAGGATTGGCTGCCTGACCTTGCAGCAAAGTTCTCTCAGGAATGGCTTGATCATGCTCCTTCACCTGCGACTTCACCGACGTGGCAGGGTCAGCATGCATCGTTATGCCGCCAGTATTCGTGTGTTCAGAGAGAGCTTTATTCACACCCGGTTCAAAGGGTTGAATCCTCGCTTGGTCGGGGAACGCAAGGGATAAACCCATGCCACGAGTAGAATCTGGTATGACCTGAAGCTTCGTCCTCGGGAGTCCGTCGGCTGCAGTGCTGTTTTGTCGTAGGGCTGGAGCTGTTTTATCGCCAGTCTGGTCTGGTTCTGACACGTTCATAGCGTTGAATGTTAAATTCGTCACTCGCGCAATCTCTTGTCTTTCCACGGCAGGGTCTTTAAGCCCCCACTTATGTAGCCAATGAAATAATGCCGGGCCGCTAATGCCCTGCTCCCGGGCAATCTTGTTTTTACTCTTACCTGCCGCTCTTTCTTTCAGATACTCTTCCCGTGATAACGTGAAGCCCATTTCTGTTTGCCCCCCCCACACGTATTGCAGCCGATGATATTCCATCAGACGAGGCACGGTGTACCCCCGAACCCATAGGAAATCCCCGAGGCTCTGCAAGATATTCAGATCGGCTGTTGTGTAACGAGAAGCCAGCGATGGTGACAAGGCGACACCCAGTACTTCACAAGCAACCTGTAGACTCGTCCGATTCGCAATCCATTGCACGGATTCGTTAAATTCCATGTCGTATTGATGCCCAAAACCCCGTATCACCTGTTCCCAATTGATGTCTCCCGAGGTTCTTTGAACGACCTCTTGGGACATACTCATCTCTGGCTCACCTCAAATAAATCTCTCTTATCTCAAAGATATTTTCCGAAGAATCATTTCGATTCTAATGGAGGGTTACACCTTGGACTATTAACACTTATTCGTCGATCCTCCTGTTTTTCCCTTCCGTTTAAAGCAATCTTCACAATTCCTTCATTTCACAACAGAATTTTGGTTCTTCGACATTTCCCGCGCAATAATCACACAAAACGACGGCATTGACCCGCGCTCGACCTCCTGTCCACCACGAGACGTCTCTCTGTCAGCCCCACGAGCAAATCTCAACCCTCGCGCTCACAGGGGTTCGAGGCGTGGCTATTTTATAGTGAGTCCAAGCGCCACTGCCGCCATCATGAGAACAACTCACGAGTCGGTGGAGTTTTAATGCGATTCTTGGACGATGTCGATCACGATTTTACCGGTACTTTCATCGCGATTCTCCATGAGTTGAAAAGCCTTTTGCAAGTCTTGAAGCGGCAGACGGTGAGTAATGAGGGCTCGCGTGTTCATGCGGCCGGATTGGCACAACTCTATGACGGGTTCCCAGACCCCGGGGCTCCCTACGGTTCCTATTAATTGAACGTCTTTGGTGACCACCGTGTCGACGTCAAGGTGTACGCGCTTGGAACCGCACAAACCAACCAAGCCAATGCGGCCCGCAGGAGCCGCGATGTCCACGGCCCCCTCAATGGCGTGAGGATTTCCTGTGGCGTCGATGATCGCGGTAAACCCACGTCCGTTGGTGATTTTATGAGCTGCCTTTGTCACATCTTCGCAGGACGCGTTGATGACGGCATCGGCACCTAACGATTTCGCCTTAGCTAGTCTTCCTTCCAAGACGTCTACGACAACCACCCGATCCTTCATTGACGAGAATGTCTCGGATTTGGCCGTGTGAAAAGACGACAACTCTGTCGGCAACCGTCAACACGTCCTCTAGGCGATGACTCACTAAGATGACCCACTTGCGATGGGATTTAGGTCGCGAATCAAGCTGAGGATGTCTTTGGTCTTGGGCACCGACAGCGCCGCGGTGGGTTCATTCATTAAAGTCAATTCCTGCTCAAACAACAAGGCGTGGGAGATGGCCACGCCTTGTTGGACCCTTGCCTGGTCCTGATTATCACGTGGGAGATGGATCCTGGAGCAGTGCCGATACGGCTTCGCGGCTCGGGAGGGATACCTGAGCGCCCACTTTCGTCGTGACCAGTGCCCCAACGGCATTTCCGTAACGAAGCGCGCGGTGGACGTCCCCGGTTTGCACCCACTCTGTGACAAATCCGGCCCCAAATCCGTCGCCGGCGGCTGTGGTATCCACGGCATTCACTTGAAATCCTGGGACGTGCTGAAAACCGCTCTCATCTCCCACCATGGCCCCTAAAGGACCCATTTTCAGCACAACGCGTTTAGCGCCGAGCTGCAAAAGTTTCGCAATGGCGATTCGCGCTGTTTTGACATCCTGAACCGATTGTCCAGTCATCCACTCAATTTCGTGTTCGTTCGGCATGACCCAGTCGACTTTCGAAAGCAAGGCCACAGCGGCTTCGCGCACAGGCGAGGGATCGAGAAACACCGGGACGTGATGCTCATTGGCGAGGTCAATGAGTTTCGCAACGCGATCGATGGGAATCTCCAACTGAAGCATCAACGCATCCGCGGTCGCAAGCTGTGCGCGGAGTTGCTCTGAGACCTCAAAATGTTCGTTGGCACCCGGACAGACGATAATCCGGTTTTCCCCGTCTGACGTCAAATGGATCAGCGCCACCCCCGTCGTGGCAGCTTGCGTCACAAGCAAAGTCGTGTCGACGCCGCTCGATTCGAGAGACTCCCGAACCTGCTTCCCATAGGCATCGTTGCCAATGGCACCGGCCATTAAGGTATGCATGCCGAGTTTCGCTGCAGCCACCGCCTGGTTGGCCCCTTTCCCCCCCGGAGTAAAACTGAGGTTCCCGCCTAAAACCGTCTCTCCAGGCCCGGGAAACCGGTCAATAGGGATGACAAAATCGATATTGAGACTGCCTGCTACGATGGTCTTCATCCGCTCACCCTGCCTGTCGAATTTCGAATGATGAGTTTAGGTATCAGCACCCTGTGCTCGGGTTGGAATTTCTCCGAAACATCGTTGGGAACCCCTTCCTCAGGAGGCCGGCTAGAAAAACCAGAAACTTACGGGGTTGGAACACCTTCAGGAAGGAGCCGTTCCCGCTTGAGTTCTTTCCAAAGTTCGGCCGGGATGGCCACTTCCATCATCCGCAGGTTTTCTTCGAGTTCGCTTTGCGACCGCGCACCCGTCAAAACCGAAGCTACGGCTGGATGTGCCAGTGGGAACTGCAGCGCTGCGGCCTTAATCGGCACTTCAAACCGCTGACAGACGTCGTAGATCCGACGCGCTTTAACGACCCACTCTTGGGGTGCCGATTCGTAGTTAAACATGGCGTTCTCAGCGTAGGGGTTTGCGAGAATCCCGCTGTTAAGAGGTCCACCGATAAACAGTGAAATGTTTTTCTCCTCAGCGACTGGGAGCAGGTCAGCCATCGCCGTCTGGTCCAACAACGTGTAGCGCCCGGCCAACAGGAAACAGTCGAATTCCCCTTCCAACGCAAAGCGCGTGAGCATGGCGGACTGGTTCATTCCTGCACCGACCGCCGAGATCACCCCTTGTGAGCGCAGTTCGGAAAGCGCGCGGTAGGCTCCCGCCATCGCTTCGGGATAGTGGTCGTCCGGATCGTGGATATGTAAAATGTCGATGTGGCCAACTTGCAGACGCTTGAGGCTGTTTTCAAACCCACGCATCACGCCGTCGTAGCTGTAGTCGCGGTCCCGGATTTCCTGAGGCTGTTCGGGCAGTTGTTCCGGGATGTCGTACCCCACTTTGCTGGCCAGCGTGAAGCGCTCTCTGGGAAGTTTGGCAATCACCTTCCCCAACCGCATTTCGCCATAGCCTTGCCCATACAGAGGCGAGGTATCGAAGAAGTCGATGCCTGCGTCAAAAGCAGTTTGAATCGTGTCGACGGCCTGCTGTGTACTAATGGGTTCATACATGAACCCTAAGGCGGCCGTACCGAGTCCCAGCCTGCTCACTTGAAGTCTCGTGTTGCCAACGGATACGCGATCGCGGTAGTTCATGGGTTCTCCTCCTGTCCTTTTTTGGGGGTCATGCAGCGAAGTTCAGTCAACCGGAGACCACCATGATGTTTGCATAGGGACAGGTGTCTGCCGTCCGAATGACGCCTTTTCCCTCGTGAGCCAACTGTTTGAGTTCCAGGTGCGAGACAATGTCCAAGCGAAGTTGAGGAAAGGTCTGTTGAATCTCCTCGTATCGTTTTGGGCTCACCTCGACCATTTCTTTCGTGACGAGGACGCGGTCGATTACAAATTCGCTGTCGATCGCCCGCAAGACGTCCATGACAGTTGGGATGTCGTCCACCAGGGATAGATCGATGCGCTCTTGGTGATCTGGAACCGGGAATCCCCTGTCGCAAATAGTAATGTAATCGGTATGCCCGACGCGTGCCAGCAACGAGAGAATGTTTGGATTTAAAATGCCAGTTTTTTTCAAGGGGCGACCTCGCCTTTCACTCGCCCAAACTGTTCCAGCGTAATCTGTTCGCTCAACGACGGCTGAGGGCGTTTGAAATAGTAAGTCAGCCGACCTGCCAAAGCGTTGACAGCCACCAACTCCCAACCTTGTTCTCCGAGGTCGTTCAGGGATACCTCTCCGCAAACTTCAAGGTACTCCCACTTGGTCATCACTCATCACCTCAGTCGGTAAAATTCTGCCGCGTTTCCTCCAAAGATGCGCTCCAACTGTGGGCCGGTGAGTTCGTTGGGAAGCAGGTCCACCAGCGTTTGGTACACCGTCTCGTAGTCCGCAGCCAGCGTACACACCGGGTAGTCGCTGCCAAACATCACACGATTAGGGCCAAATACGTTCAACACGTGTTCCACGTAGGGGCGCAGGTCAGATGGTTTCCAGTGCTGATGATCCGCTTCCGTCACCATTCCGGACAACTTGCACATGACAGACGGAAAAGCTGCAATTTGCGTCATCAAGGCGCTCCACGGCTCCACAACGCGGTCTTTAATGTACGGTTTGGCCAAGTGATCGATGGTGGCGCGCAGCGTCGGGAACCGCTCGAGCAATTGAACAATGTAAGGAAGGTGCCTTGGGAAAACCAGAATGTCGATTGGGAAATCCTGTTCGTTCAATAGAGCGACGTTGTTGATGACGGGTTCTTGAAGAATCCAATCGTCTTCCGGCAAGTCCTGCAGCATAGGGCGAATTCCCACAAACTTGGGCTGTAACTGCAATCGCTCGAACTGGGCCGGGAAGTCGTCCGCGCTCAGGTCGAGCCAGCCGACGACCCCGGCCACGGTGGGTTCCTCATTGGCCAGTTCTAACAAAAACTCGGTTTCTGCCACCGTCGGGGCGGCTTGCACGACAATGGTCTGTGAAATCCCGCAGCGGTTTAAGTGGGGGTGGAGGTCTTCAGGCAAAAAGTCCCGGTAAATGGAGCCGGAATCGGGAGTCAGCCAACCGTAGTCGCCGCGATTGACCTTCCAGTAGTGTTGATGGGCATCAATTCTTACTTGGCTCATTCCAATCACTCCATGGTTTTGTCGTTGTGTCCCCTTGGCCCCCGCTCATCCCCGATAAAGCCATTGCCGTGCCGTCCGGTCTGCCACCGTTCATCCGATTGTCGACCATTGCCTTCAAGTCAATGGTCGCACCCTCAACCCTGCCGCCGCAATGGCCGACTGACGAATGGCTTACCGTCAGCCCTTGTAATTCGGAATGTACTGTTGAATGGCCTTAATGGCTTGCGGACTGTTGATGTTTTTCTGGGTGACAATGTAATAGGGAGTCTGCACTTGTTTCGGAACACTTTGGCCGGCCTTGATCTTCATGAGCTCTTGGACGGCCTGGTAGCCCATCTGATACGGGTACTGCAGCACGCTGGCCGTAATGTAACCGTCCTTGATGTCCTGCATTTCGCCCATGTCCGCGTCAAACCCTGCCACGAACACCTTGCCTTTAAGGTGTTGATCCTTGACCACGTTGGCTACACCGAGTGCGGAACGGTCATTGGCGCCAAAGAACAAGTTGATGTGCGGGTGCGACTGCAAAAAGTTTTGCGTCTCCGATTGAGACTGTCCAACGTTGTTGTTGGAAAGCTGCATGCCGATGTACTTGATGTTCGGGAAAGCAGCCATTCCTTGTTTGAATCCTTGCGGGCGTTCAATGCCTGTGCTAGCTTCCTGGTTAAAGTCGATGATGGCGTATTCGCCCTTGTTGTTGACCAATTTGGCCATGTAGTCCGCTAACGCTTTGGAAGCTGCGATGTTGGAGGTCGCCAAAAAGCTGTCGGCTACGTTCGGCGAAATTCCGGAGTCAACGGTGACGACTGGGATGCCGCCTTGAATGGCGGATTGAACCGGTTTAACCAAGGCCGTCGGGCTTTGAGCGGCCAAAATGATGCCATCGACGTGCGCGGTCACGGCGTTGTTGAAAATCGACAACTGACTGGCCAAATCCGTCCCGCTCGCTGGAGCGTCAAACTTCACCGTAGCGCCGTATTTTTTTGCCGCCGCATCGGCTCCTTCTTTCACGGCCAGCCAATAAGGCGAGGCGTTGGATTTGGTAATGAGTTCAAACGTGTAGTGTTTGGATGCGCTGCCCGATCCCGATGCTTGGGCCGTGCTGTTTGAGGTCGTGTTGGAACCCCCAGAGCTGCTAGAACCCCCGGAATTCGACGACGGCGGCGGTGAACCACATCCTGCCAGCAGCCACAAGGATGCAGTCGTGGTCAGTGCCAGACCTGCCAGTTTCTTTTTGCCTAGTTTGAACGCCATTTGACTTCCCCTCCTAATTTGAACGCGAATTTGTTGCAATGCTTCAATGCTAAACGGCGGAACGCCGGCGAAACCGATCGATAAACACTGCAATCACAACCACGAGCCCCAGCAAGATGCTTTGCCAGTACGACGACACCCCAAGCAGCTGGGACCCGTCTGACAGCACCGACATCAACAACGCGCCAATCATGCTGCCCCAAATGGTCCCCTCTCCGCCAAACAAGCTGCCGCCGCCAATCACGACCGACGCGATCGAGTTGAGCTGATAGTTGTTCCCCGCGGTCGGCATGGCGGAATTGACCCAGGCAATCATCACCACACCGCCAATGGCGCTCATCACTCCGCTGATGATGTAGACCCAAATCAGATGCCGCTCAATGCGCAGTCCGGACAGCCGGGCCGACAAGGGATTGCTGCCAATCGCATAGGTGTAGCGGCCAAAGCGGGTGTTGTTCAACACAAAATGGAACACAATGGCCACAACGATCATGACGAGTGCGGTAAACGGCAGGATGCCAAGGATTCCGTTAGACCCGAAATTACTGACGCTATTGGGGATGCCAAAAACCGGTTGACCGGACGTAGTGACCAAGGCTGCTCCGGTGCAGATGCTCATGGTGCCAAGGGTCGCGATGAACGGGGTGATGCCGGCTACGGTGATCAAAAGGCCGTTCACGAGACCCACCAGAACGCCGATGCCAAGTCCAGCCAAGACGGCCAGCCAAACGGACACGTGTTGACTCATTAAAAGGGCCGCAACGACGCCCGTCAGGCCGATGACCGCACCCTGCGCCATATCGATGCCGGCAGTGATAATGACAAACGCCTGCCCGACCGTCAAAATCCCGACGACAGCAACTTCCTGTAAAATATGGTAGAAGTTCGAAGCCGAAAAGAAGTGAGGAGAAAAGATGCTGAAAACAATCATCAGAACAATCAAAGCTGCGGCAACGAGAGACGTGTGAAACAGTTCCTTGAGCCAGTCTTTTGACCTGCGAGTCTCCGTTTCCTGAACCACTGCTTGCGAAACCGGCTGCACTGTCGGTCCCTCCTCTTCTTTACATCGATTGGGCAAGAATCAGGTCCGTCTCCGCAGGGTTGCTCCCAAACTCTTGGGTGATGCGGCCGCGTGCCATGACCAGAATGCGATCGCAGATGCCAATGAGTTCCGGATTGTACGAAGAGATGACCAAAACCGCCGCACCGTTCTCAGCCAACTCGTTGATCACCTTGTAGACCTCAATCTTCGAAGCCACGTCGATGCCTTTGGTCGGTTCGTCAAAGATGTAAACCTTCGCTCCGGTAGCGACCCACTTGGCAATCGCCGTCTTTTGCTGATTGCCTCCACTCAAGCTGATGACCCTCTGTCCGACGGAACTGTGCTTGATTTTCACTCTGTCCGCTGCTTTGAGTGCCATGTCGTGTTCGGCCGACCTTCGGACAAACTGCCGGCTGAGCAGCCGTTCGTCCCCAGCCACGATGTTCGGGAACGAGATGTTGAAGCGGATGGACATGTTCAGCGCCAGCCCGTCAATTCGCCGGTCTTCCGTGATGAGAGCAATGCCGTGCCGAATCGCGTCAGCAGGCCGGTGAATTTTGACCTCCCGGCCATCTCGGAGCAATGCCCCGCTGGCCATTTTGTCCGCGCCAAACACCATGCGCGCCAGCTCCGTGCGGCCAGCGCCGATGAGCCCGGACAACCCGACGACTTCTCCGTAGTGGAGTTTGAAACTCGTCGGTTGAACGATGCCCCCCGCTACCTCTTTGAGTTCTAAAGCGGCGTTTTGGCTAGGACGCGTACTGCGCTGTGGAAAAAAATCCCCCACTTCGTGCCCGACCATCAACTCGACGAGGGCTCTGTCGCTCAATGGATCCACCTGACCGGTGTAAGCCACTTTGCCATCCCGCAGCACGGTGCACCGCTGCGCCACTTCAAACACTTCTTCCAGGTGGTGTGTGATAAAAATGACGGTCATTCCGTCGTCCCGCATCTTGCGCATGACCGCAAACAGCGCTTCGCGTTCCGTGTTGGTCAACGCTGCGGTCGGTTCGTCAAGAATGACAATTTTGGGATTCTTGGAGATGGCCTTGGCAATTTCGCAGATCTGCTGTTGGCTGACACTGAGGTTGCCGAGCCGGACGTTCGGATTGATCTTGACCCCCAGGCGTTCGAGCGCTTGAGCGGCGAGCTGCTGCGCCTTGCGCTTGTTTAACATCCCAAATCGGCCCATCGGTTCCCGGCCGATGACGATGTTGGCCGCTGCGCTCAAGTGCGGTAAAACACTTAACTCCTGGTACACGATGGCGATCCCGTACGCCTCGGCGTCTTTGGGCGAATGGATCTTCACTTCAGCCCCGTCAATGGAAATTGTTCCGGAATCCAGCGTATAAGCCCCTGACAGGATCTTCATCAAGGTGCTTTTACCGGCCCCGTTTTGACCCATAAGCGCATGAATCTCTCCGGGGTATGCGGTGAACGTCACATCGTCCAACGCTTTGTTGCCAAAAAACATCTTCGTGACATGGCGAAGTTCAAGCACTTCTTTCACCTCGCATTCTGTGCGGACAGATTTCTTCGATTGCAGCAACTGCGGTTTATGTAACCGTTTACCTAACCCCCAAAAACACAGGCCACTAGCCAATTGCTCGCCTCAACATGTTAACGATAACTTTACTGAATTTTATATCACCCAGTGGACTGGGCGTCAATACCCGAATGGCGCATAAATCCCTTCAGTATGTCCTATGAACTGGAGTTTCGCCCGTCATGGGCTGTCAATTGCTACAAAAATTATTCGAAATTCCCGTTCTATATTCGCGTAAAACGGCTACGATTTTTGGGAGTGATATGATACTGTTAACACAAAATCACGAGGAACTTAGGTGACAGAGATGGCAAATATAACTGATGTAGCCAAACTGGCAAACGTTTCTGCCATGACCGTATCCCGGGTTCTCAACGGTAAAGGGTATGTAAAGGAAGAAACCAGACGACGCGTCCTGAAAGCAATGGAAAAACTCCATTACGTGCCCAATGAACTGGCGCGAAGTCTCGTTTTGCAGCAGAGTCAAATGATTGCTCTGATAGTCCCGGACATTACAAACCCGTTTTACACGACGGTTGCACGCGGCATTGAGGACATGGCCAGGAAAAACAACTATCAGGTGATCTTGTGCAACAGCGATGAAAACGTCGACAAGGAGCGCGAATACATCGAGATGTGCCTGCGAATCCGCGTAGACGGCATCGCGATCGCCGCCGCAGGAGACGCATCTAAAAAGAATCTGCAGCTGTTAAAGCCGCTTGACATCCCTTTTGTGCTCATTGATCGGCGGGTGGAAGGTACTCAAGCCGACGTCGTCCTCGGCGACAGCGTTGAAGCAGCCCAAAGCCTCGTCGAACACTTGATTGGGCTGCGACATCGGCGGATCGCGATGTTTACGGGGTCGTTGCAGTCGTCGACGAGCCGCGACCGCGTTGCCGGGTACCGGAAAGCGTTGGAAAAGCACGGAATTTTGTATCGGGAGGAATATGTAAAGGAGAACACTTACACGAGAAACTCCGAAAACAGCGACATCCAGGACCTGATGACACTGCCAGAGCCCCCCACCGCCATTTTGGCCGCAAACAACATCCTTGCCGTCAAGGCGTTTCAGCAGCTGAAGAAGCTCCAACTTCAAGTACCGGGCGATGTCTCGATCGTCGGCTTTGACGAAGTCGACCCCATGAATGTCGCGGAACCGTTTTTTACTTCCGCCATCCAGCCCGCGTACACGTTCGGCACCCTGAGTATGCAGTTTTTACTGGAGCGGATCGAAGGCAACGACTCGTCGCCGCGCACCATTGTGCTCAAACTAGAGATGGTCATTCGCAATTCCACACAGACAGTCAAGGTGCCGCAAGACAACTAGGCAAAATCTCCTGGCAGCTCGTCGCGAGTGTCTTCTGCACCCAAAGACAGTTTTCGACGAGTGACTGCAGCAGTAGACGGCAAAATGCGCCATCTTCCTGAATGTGATCGGATCAGTTCAAGAACTTTCTTCAGGCAAGCTCGTCAATCTATTCACAAATTTATAAAAATGTATATAATTGCAATGAAATACACATCAGGATGCTGCCTCGGTCTTATCGATTGGAAAGCCTTGGATGTTTGAACGATTTGGCCGCTGGTGGATAAACATTGAGGAGATGACAAAAGCCCGTGCTCGCGGCTTACATAGGAATGTGCATCAGTGTGGTGGTATGGGGGAGTAATTTCGTTGCCGGAGACTGGCTCGTTCACCAGTTGAACCCTGTTTTGGTTGCGGCGACCCGGCTCATTTTTAGTTCGAGTTTTCTGGTCATTTCTGGTCTCATCATGCACCGGTTTGCCAAGCTGTCTAAAAGGCACTTTCTCATTTTGTTGGCCTCTGGCGTTGTGGGCACACTTCTGAATCAGACGTGCTTTTTCTCCGCGGTGCGGTACATCTCTCCCGCACAATCCGCCCTCATTATGTCGCTGTCTCCCGTAGTCACCTCCTTGTTTTCGTTTCTCATCCTGAAAGAGAAAATAGCCCTGAAAACGGCAGTCGGCGCGATGGTCGCAATCTTCGGCGTATTTCTCTTGGTCATGCGCGGAGCGCACATCCACTTGAACGTCGGCGACGCCTTTTCGGCCGGTGCGATGCTGACGTTCTCGTTGAATATGGTGTTGGTGCGCAAGCTCTCCAAAGAACTCAATTACTTCACCATCACCATCTTCAGCACTGTGATGGGAACGACTCTGTTTGTCCCGACGGCCACAGCCACACAAGGGCTTCCCATGTATTCTCACGCTCTCATCTTTTGGACCGTCCTCATTTTGTCCGCTGTTTTGTCGCAGGGGCTGTGCCAAATTTGGATGAACAACGCCGTCGCAAAACTCGGCGCAACCCAGGTTGCCGTCGTCACGAACCTGCAGCCATTTATCGCGATGATCGTCGGTTACTTTGCCCTCAACATCCCCGTCACGAAAATACAAATTGTCGGCGGACTCATTATCATCGCCGGAATTGTCTTGGCGACCGTGAAACTGCAAAGAAAAAGACCGCGCAAACAAAACATCGCCATTCCCATGTAACCTGAAACCGGGAATGGCAATGGGGCGCGGTCTTGAAGGGACCGCATACAGGCCGTGACTTGACCCTCGCGGCCGTATACGTCATATCCATGTACGTGAACGCGACTTCACTTCATGCAGGGGCTCGTGGTATACGAAGCCTATGCACGGGTACGCGCCTTCCAGCGTTCTAGCGCACCGTGAACCCGCCGTCCACGACCAACTCCGTGCCGGTGACAAACGTGGCATCCTCGGACGCCAAATACAACGCTGCTCCTGCAATTTCTTCAGGCTGGCCAAACCGCCCAAGCAGTTGCCTCGCCTCCATCTGTTTTTTCGCCTCAACGGGATCGTCGTATCCAGCCGTAATCCTCCCCACCCACGGAGTGTCAATCGTTCCGGGGCAAATGGCATTCGCTCGGATACCGTACTGGGCGTAGTCGAGGGCAATCGACTTGGTCAGGCCGATCACGCCGCTTTTGGATGCGATATACGCTGCTCGGTCGTGGACCGCTGCCAGCGCGGCAGCCGAACTGAGGTTTACAATGACGCCGCGGCGCCGCTCCAGAAAGCCTGTAAGGGCTTCGCGGCACATCAAAAAGGTGCCCGTCAGGTTCACCGCTAGAGTGCGGCTCCAGTCTTCCATGGAAGTCTCTACGCACTTTGCTGCGATGCCCATCCCAGCGTTGTTCACCAACGTGTCGAGGGCAATGTTGTCCTCGCGAAGGCTTTGGAACAATGCCTTCACGAGGATTTCGTCGCTCACGTCAACTTGACGCGCTTGGGCGTGCCCCCCTTCGCTGGTAATCTGCTGCACCACTTCTTCGGCTGCCGCCAAATTCAGGTCGCAGACCAAAACCAACGCGCCTTCCTTGGCAAAGCGAGTCGCGATTGCGCGTCCGATTCCGGACCCTGCTCCTGTGACCAAAGCCACCCGTTCTTTCAGCCTCACAAAGTTGCCTCCTCGTCCCCATAGGATGATGTGTGCTGCAGAATAATGGACCTAAAGTTACAAAATCCCGTATTTCGCGAAAGCTTCGGAGACCTTCATGCCCTGGGCGATCGCGTCGCGAACTGCGTTTTCCCCCTGCACCTTTTCAAGTGCCCCTTGAATCACCTTCTCTTCCAATTCCTTTGGAACGACAACGAGGCCGTCAACGTCGCCAAACACCAGGTCTCCGGGTTGAACCAGGACGCCCCCGCACTCAACGGGAACATCGTACTCGACGATTTCATTTCGACCGAGTGAGTCGGTCGGACGGAACCCCGTCGCAAAAACAGGGAATCCAAGCTCGACGATGGGCCGCGCGTCTCGCGTTAAGCCGTCAATGACTGCGCCGCGCCCTCCCGCGGCCTTGGTGGCCGTCGACATCAGCTCACCCCAAAACGCGGAGCGTTGTGACCCGCCCACTGCTGCGACAAACACCTCGCCCGGCTGAATGCTGTCCAACACTTCAATTTGTTTTTCATAGGGTTTGGCCGGCATGCGGTGGACGTCTATTGCCAAAGCGGTTTTCGCACGGCCAACCACAACCATGCTCGGTTCCAAAGGGCGAATGGCTGGACTCATGGTTTGACTGCGAAATCCAAACGAGTCCAGAAGGTCGGAAATCACTGCGGAATAGAGTTTTTCTTGCAGCATATCGAAATACGAATCCGTTTTCATGCGAGCACCTCTCTCTGCCGTTTTTAAAGTCTACTAACGCCCAACTCTCCCGTGGTTGCGTGGGTTCTCCCGCAACTCTACGGAGTTCGCGAAGAATTCGTTGCCTGGGATGTGTTGGCATCGGATTTGGGTGAATCGCCAGCACTTGGGTCAAGGAGATGGTCAACGAGCTTTTCGAGATTGGAAAACAGCCGCTCGACTTCCCCAGGGAGGACGGTACTCGTGCCAAACGTGGGCTCGTACCCTCCTTGTTCAAACGCGGTTTGCGTCGGTAAGTAACCGATGCTGTCCCCGGCCAGGCTCACGACTCTCACCACGTGACTGCTACAGTGCTTGCGCAGCTGCAGGCCAAACTCGACAAACACCTCCCCAGGCACGAACACCCATACCAACGGTCCCAATTTAAACGCGCTGACCTCCACCTCTATCCAATCCTGGTAATACTGGGACATTTTCAGAATCATGACAGCGTACGCTTGTGGAGGCACTCCGTCTAACTGAGAGGGAATGATGAAACTGGACGCTTCAAGCAATTCGCGGGCTTCCTGCACCATCGACGGCGTTAGCGGGCGGCGTTTTAGCACCTCATGCCCACTCGCAACCCGGATGTCCTCATCCGGGGAAACCTTCCAGCTTTGAACCAACGAAACGACTTGATGGCCCAGTGTCTCGCCAATCCGCTTCGCTTCGGCAAAGCCGCGCCCCTGAGCATCCCCTTTGCGGTAGTCGATGTGATTGATATTGCCTAAAGCGCCATTGGCAAACAAGACGGGGACGTTCCGATCCAAGTGCCCCTGCACTGCGACAGTCAAGTCGTGAACGTAGTCTCGCGAGAACAGCCAGTCCTGCCCCACCAAGATGGCCGGATGGAGGGTAAAGTGGACGATCACTGCGACGGCCTCTCCGGCGTCGTCGACAAGTCCGGCAACCCACAATTCGGGGTCTACAGGACCGAGTTCCTCAACCACCTGCGAAGGGTCAACGCCTTCCCAATTCATGTGAACCTTCCCGTCTTGCATCAGCAGGCGCCGGTTGAAACTCAAACCATTCACATTTGTGCTGCCGACCCGCAAGTGCACCACCCGGGTACTCTGCGCGGCCTCCTCGACTCCGGATGCGAGGAGGCCAGGCAGTCTCTGAAGCCACGCATCCCTGGGTTCACTCGTAGATTCATCGAGCGGCGAGTACTTTGAGGTAATGTCTGGGCCGGAATGCGTGTGCGTAGCCCATACCATGACACGCGATTTGTCGATGCCGCAGCGGCGATCGATTTCAGCACGCAGCGAATCTACCAGTTCCTTAGTTACGCCAAGCAGGTCAAGGCCAATGAGCACGACGCGACCGCTTTGTGATTCAACCACGAGGATGTTGGCCTGCAACGGATCGTGAACACCCCGCGCCGCCTTGTCTTGCCGGACATTCCCGCCAATCGGTACACCGAGTGGGGGCGTGATATCTACACTCGTCGAACCTGCACGCAGCAATCGGAACCCTCCTTAGAAACTAAACCGTCTTTTTAGTAAAGCGGCTGTCGTTCACTCACTTCCCAGTAAATGCATTTCTAGGAAACTATCTTCCCAGTGCAGCCCCTTCCGGAGAACTTACGGGCTGGTGCGTCCACTTTGCCCCGGTTCATCGTTGGCAAACTGAATGCTTCGGGCCACCTCTGCCAAACGCTCTCCAATTACGGATGTCAGCTCCGGAGTGATGCGGCTTGCTGGCCCCGACACGCTCAATCCGCCGAACACGGCGCCAGACGGGTCTTTTAAAGCAACCCCTATACATCGCGCACCGAGCTCCGTTTCTTCATCATCAACGGCATACCCCAATCTGCGGATTTTATCGAGCTGTTTGGAAATCCGACTGTATTCCTTCGGGTCACACAGTTCAAAAGGCGTGTCGATACAAGACAGAACGGCCTTGCCAAGAGAGGTGGTGTGCAAGGGGAGTTTGTCTCCCACTGTCGCGGACATCCGAAACGCGTGAGGACTTTCGAGAATCTGAGCGTACACCATGCTCTTCCCTTCCAACACCGCGAAATTCACGGTTTCCATGTACTCCACGGAAAGCTCCTGCATGGCCCAATGCAGTTTTTGCTCAACGCGATCGTACGTCCGGGCTATCAATCCTACCCGCAACGACGCCGGCCCGAGGTGGTAGCGCTGAGTCACTTTGTCAAACACCAAAAACTGTTTTGACTCCAACGTTCTTAAAATGCGATACACGGTAGAACGGGCAACCCCAGAACGCACCGCAACTTCATCTAACGTGAGGCGGCTGTTGCGGTAGTCAAACAGGCTGAGAATGTCCAAGGACTTTGCCACAACCTCGATGACGTACTTCTCAGAAGAACTTGTTAATTCTTCGGGCTGAAACCCCTTTGCAGCCATATCCATCACCGCGATCTCACTGAATGAAATATCTATCTCAATTCTAATTTCCTGAAAATTTTTGTCAACCTATAAGTCCCTAACCCCTTGAAGTCGTTGGAATATTGTCCAACAAATTTAGGAGGAATGGTGTAGAATCATGTAGAAATGGTACGAGTCTTGGTATAGACCTTCTGAGGGAGTGTAATATGTGTGGCTTTAACTAACCGAAATCCCCTGCCAATCACTTTGAGCAATCCGCGGTCCCCTGTCACTGAAGCGTACCGCACGATTCGCACCAATCTCCAGTTTGCTAGTGTGGTCGACGATGTACAAGTGGTGATGACGACGAGTTCACTGCCCGGAGAAGGAAAAACCTCTACAGTTTCCAACCTTGCGGTCGTCACGGCACAATCGGGTAAGCGTGTCCTCCTGATTGACGCGGATATGCGTAAGCCACAAATCCACCAGCGGTTCCACACATCCAATCTAACGGGACTGAGCAGTATATTAATTAAAGAGTCCAGTTTAGAAGAGTGCACCATGGAGGGTGCCATTGATGGACTGTTTATTTTGCCTAGCGGTCCCATTCCGCCCAATCCTTCAGAGTTGTTATCCAGTAAGCCCTTTACTCGGCTGATTGAAGCGTGCCGGGAACAGTATGACTTGATTTTAGTAGACAGTCCCCCGGTGCTATCAGTTGCCGATGGGCTAGCGTTAACCCGTTCTGTAGATGGGGTTGTATTCGTGGTGGATGCACAAAACACCAACCGCGTTATGGCCAAAAAGGCGGTCGACTCCCTTCAGCAGATTGGAGCAAGAATCCTCGGAGTTGTACTCAATAAGGCAAAGCGAAACGCAAAAGATTCCTACTACTACTACAACTACTACAGTTCGAATCATAAAGTAAACGTTTAGTGCAGCTTTAACTGAATGTGGAACTTCAAGCTTCATTTTACGCTTAGTCAGGAACGTTTAATTTACGCGCGAGGTGGCGACATGGAAGAACTAGAACTTCGAGAGTATTGGGCGATCCTTCGCAAACGATGGCTTTTGGTAATCTTGATTCCCATTATCGCCGTCATCGTCAGTGGGGTACTGTCTTTTTTCGTCATGAAACCGCAATATGAGGCGAGTACAACCCTGCTTGTCAACCAGCGGCAGACAAATAACCCTGTCTTGCAGTACCAGGACATCATGACCAGTCAGGCTCTGGTGAAGACGTACAGTGACATCATGACGAGCAACACCGTGGAACAGGCGGTTATTTCCAACTTGAACCTGCCGTACACACCCACGCAGCTCGGAGGAATGATTAAAGTCTCAAACCCTGACCAATCTCAGGTCATTCAAGTCAGTGTAACTGCATCCAGCCAACCACTGGCTGCAAAAATTGCTAATTCAGTGGCCAGTGTTTTCCAAGACAAGGCTCAAACCCTAATGGACGTCCAAAACGTTCAGATTGTGGACTCGGCTGCAACGAATCCCAACGCGAGCCCAGTAAAACCGAATAAGAAACTGAATGTAGCCATTGCGTTGATTCTCGGGCTGATGGTCAGCGTCGGTTTGGCCTTCTTGATGGAATATTTAGATAACCGATTGAGAACAGAAGACGACATCCGCAAGTACCTTAATATCCCGGTGCTTGGAACTGTTGTGGAATTCGATCCAAAAGCCGAATAGACGCATGCAAGCCATCTTACTTTAGATACCACTTCGCCATATCATAGGGCCACCGTACCGACCGTGGCCCTTTACTTCTAACCTATAACCCTGCTGAATCTCCGTTTTGTCTATGTTGTAACCTCCATACGGCTTTTAACGGTTTCCTTCCAGGTTACAACTTATAACCAGCTTATACTTTCGTTCTATCAACTTATTTCGCTTGGAGTTTCTAAGCCTTTATATCTCAGGGTCAACACCCGTTTGGAACGCTCGCCCCCCATCTTAAGGCAACTACGAGGAGTACTTTTTTGCAGCGGCTGCCATAGCTGCAATTTGCGCCGGCGTGAAATGCGATAGGATCTGTTGCTTAATCGCATCTTTTTGTAGACTCGTCAAAGTGGACCGGTGAAGATAAAGGTACATGTAATGAGCAATCTCTTGCGCGGTGAAGTGACTCATCGCGTAGTCAATTACTTGTTGCCGGCTCGAGAAAGTGGGCGTGTCTCCGGACGACGGTGATGGTGTTCCACTTGACGATACGGGAGCCGAGGACGGGGCGTTGCCACCAATGCTGCCCTCGTCACTGCCAGTCCCACTGTTCACCGCGCCAGCAGTCTGATTCCCTGTTGTGGAATTTTGCAGCACCGGCTGACTCCCCACTTTTACAGAAGGGATTTTGCTTGCTGCCTGTTTCTCAATGTTGCTCAGCGTTTGATGGATTTGCTGCTGGGACTGGTGCTTCACAATTTTATTGATTTCCTGTTGGGCTGTGGGCGAATCGACAATCGTCACCACTTGTTTGCCAAGAGCCTGAGCAGCAAGGTGTTTGGCATACCAGCCGCCTCCACCGACAAGTGCAATGGCAAGTACGGAATACGCAACGAGCTTGTTCACTACAGCCTTCCCTTCTCTACTTGACTTGTAAAAGACTCCACTGTGTACCGTCCCAGAAGCTCTGGACCCCAACCCGGTTTAGAATTTGCATGACATTGTAAATCGGCATGTAGGTGGTCAGCTGCGAAGTGCTGGGATCCTTGGAGGCCACGCTAATCACCTTTTGAATGAGCTTTCCGTCGACGTACAACCCGGTATTCCCGGTTCCAACCGACGAGGCAGGCGTTGCTGACAATGTGTTTGCCGTGGATGTCAGGTCCCAACTGTGGCCGTTCCAAGTACTGTTGAAGCCAAGACTATTCAACTCATGCATCACGTACCAAACCGGCATGTAAGTTGTGTTGTTGTGAATGAGGCCAGGGACGACAGCTTGCTGATTCCCAAGTACAATGACACGCTGCACTGGGGTTAATGATTTGTCGACCTTGACAGGAGACAAGACGACAAGATTTGGACTGGAATTGACCGTCATGACCACCTGTCCATTGGATACCGCAGCCGTTACCGGCACTAAACCGGAACTGGCCAACTGATAGACGCGGCTGTTCGGATGAATGGATGGGTCCGTCAGGGTGAGTGTCAAAGGTTGACTCGGAGTCCCTTGGCTAAACCGGATCCCAAAACTCGCCTCAGATGAAAATCCGGCCGGTAAGAAGGGACTTAATCCCGAGCTGCTGGACGGCGTGACGACGTCAATCTCTCCAGATTTATCGAACGTGCCTTTCGGAACGGTGAAATTGAAGTAGTGGTTTCCATCCGTTACCGAGATAGCCCCACCTTCAGGACCGATGGGAATGGCGGACTTCGTCACGACAGAAAACACCTTGTCTAGCACAGATGATGCGCTATTCCCTTGGCCTGTCGTGGTACCTAGCGTACTGCCAGGCGTCTGAGGCAGCGTGGACGTGTTGCCCGGTGCTGGGGTCGTCCCTGGGACCGTTCCAGCCCCAGGGACCTGTCCGAGACCACCTGCCGGGGCAGTGCCCCCTAATGTACCCCCACCGCCAACTTGCGTGACCGGCTGTGCACCTTGCTGGAAGAGAGATTGGATTGCCGGGGCGCTGTTCGATAGATAACCGATGAAATCTGTATGTAGCGCGCTTGCAAGGTTCTCATCATATGTTGAGCCTGAGGTTCCGCTTTGGGACAACAAACTGAGTGCTAAACTGGATAAGGATTGAGATTCTAGATAGGCCAAAAAGGACAATACATCCGAGGAAGGAATAGCTGGATTCAGTCCTTGCATCTCGCTAACGACGTCGTTGATCACGCTTGTCGCAGTTGAAGGGTCCGTGATCGTGAAGTCGGCAATTCGCTGGATGCTGGACAACAGCGCTGTGGACGTAGCTTGTTGAGCACTATCGAGTTGGGCCGTACCGGTTCCAAACATGACCTCATTCCAGTTGAAGGTTGAGGATTGAATGGTTGTTAATAACTGCCGATCGTATTGACCAAGGGTATTTACTTCATTAGAGCGTGTTACGATCGCGTTTGCGATACTTGAGACATTTGGCGAAACTGCCGCATATGCCTGGGTCCCTCCGACTGCAACACTTCCAACGGTAACCGTAGTCATCGATAGCAAAAATATAACTTTTTTTGAAAAAACCCGTTCAAACATTCCCTATCCCCCTAATAAAAACTCAAATACCTCGACATAGTATTAATATGAATCGCAGGAAAATACACCCAGTCCCAAATCGTCTTTCTGTTTTATTCTATCATGCGATTGTAGCGTGTTTGTAACCCATTCAACACCTTAAGGAAGTTTGGTCTCTATTATCCTGTCAAAAATCGACCGTTCTTTTTTTGGAACGACAATATTCGCTATATGTAACAACGCGGCTTTTGGAATACAATGGGACTAACAAAACTATACTCATTCCACCTCCATCCGAGGATTTGGATAAGGTTTCGAAATTGAGAAAGGAGCTGACTCACGTGTCCACAAGTATCTATTACTTCTTTTGCGAAGCTTGCGGTGGAGATACAGCATCCTATGACCTTTACTCCAGTTGCCCGTACTGTCATGCTGATCGTAAGCACCTGCAACTACTCGGAGATTCCCCCGAACGGCAAAGCCCGGAACTGCTGCAACTTCTTGAGAACTCCCGTGAAAAGTGGCTGAACACCCATCGGGGAACACCTGGGGTTTCGCGGAAAAAACGCCGTACACGGGGAAGATAACCTACTAGTTGCGGCACGAGTTGCTCGGTACGATTGAAGGTTTGCAGCCTAGCAATTCAACCCAATCCTGGATGCAAAAAAGGAAGGTTTGAACCTTCCTTTTTGTGATGTAAATTTATGATTTGCCATAGCCGTTTGATTCCCTTTACTCCGAACAGCACGAGTCACTTCACTTTGAACCTTCGTTTTTTACAGGTTTTCTCCACTCGCTCATCCTTGCAAGGCAGCCCAGGTTTGGGGTCCAACGACTCCGTCCGTTGCGAGCCCGTGTGTTGCTTGGAAATGTTTAACTGCGACGAGCGTCTGGGGCCCAAAATCTCCGTCCGCAGTAATGTGCAAATCCTTTTGAAGTTGAACCACCACAGGTCCACGGGATCCCAGACTCACGGTCGGCATATTGACACTCGGACGCGGAGTCGGGTGCGAAACTGAATGGGGTCCAGAAATATTCCAGTTTATTCCATCCCACGTGCTCGTAAATCCGGCGCGGTCCAAAGCTTGCATGACATACCAGATGGGCATGAAAGTCGTATTGTTATATCCGTCGTTGGCGACCACACCGTCTACCGCCTCAATGGTCGTCCCGTTCAGAACAATCCGCATCGTTCCTGCACCAGGACGTGCACCGTAAACGTCCGGTTGAATTGAACCCGGTGTAGTCAGGTACCAGCGCTTGCCATCCCACTTGTTTTTGAACCCGAGCTTGTCCAACACTTGCATAACATACCAAATCGGCATGTACATAGTGTTGTTACGCACTAGTCCGGGAGGTGTTGACACCTTATTGCCATTGACGAAAATCGCTTTTTGGTTGTTCGGAACCACAACGACAAAGTTAGGATCGGAACTAAACGTGATGGAAACCTGTCCATCCTTGATGGTGGCCTGTACAGGTACCAACGTTTGATTCGCAGCCACCTTAAAGATTTTCGCGTTCGGCGGAATGTTCGGGTTCGTCACCGTTACCGTGATGGGCACACTTGGCGCCGCTCCCGAGAAATTGATCCCAAACGTGATGACGGGCGTGTTCCCTGTAGGCACAATGTTGCTGATAGCCGTGGCATTTCCGCTCGTTACAGTCAATGTTTCGGGCTGACTAAAAGCGCCAGCCGGTACGGAAACCTGCACGGAGGTATCTCCAGTTTGGGTCTGAATCTGTGCCGCCTTATCGCTCACCTGTTCCGTAGCCAAAGTGGTCCCAAACGCCTCCGTCTGACCACCGTTACCAGGGTTTGGCGTCGGGGTGGGAGTTGGTGTAGGGGTAGGAGTCGGGGTGGGAGTTGGCGTCGGTGCGGGCGTCGTGACCACACCACCACCACCTCCTCCACCGCCACCTCCATAGGTTGGTGCAGGAGGCAGTTTGCTTTCGACATAAGCTGTAATAAGGTCATCGCGAACTGCGGTCCAATCAATGCCATAGCTTTGAGCCACATTATACATGCGGCTATGGATACCTGACAGCGCATTGTACACATCAGTTTCAGTCGGAGAAGTTTGCGTGACAATATCACTGGCTTCCAATGCGTTCAATACATTTGAATTATTCATAATGGCTTGGGAAAGAGCTGTGTCAATAGTGTCCGAATACGATGTTGTGGTGGATGGACCTTGGCTGACGATGGACGCACCAAGCGCCGTGATAACATTCGACTTGAATGCCTCAAACACATTGTACAGGTCTTGAGGTGTGACGGACGTTCCGAAGGCAGCTGTAAATTGATTAAGGGCTGCTTTTACTTTCTGTACATAGGAAGCTTGTGTGCTCGCTACACTGCTTGAATTGATTGCGGCTTCATAAGGCATTAGCAAGACGTCTTCGATGAAGGCTTCAGCAGCTGAAATCTGTGTTGAACTGAGTGTGTTGGGGGTCGTCGGAGCGTTTGCCCACAAAATGGTCTGCCAATCCGACGGGGACGCGTTATGCATAGTGCTCACAGCTTGACTGACGGTATTATACGTTCCATCATGCTGCAACTGCGTATATACCCCGCTCATGTCAGAGACTAAGGTACTAAGTGCATGGTCCTCATTTTGTACCTGTGTCGAAGTACTGGCTTGGGCAACTTGCATTCCCTGCACCGCAAACGTCCCAACCATGGTACTCAGTACCATCACCGCAGCTGCCATTTTACTGGCGAATTTCCTTGAAAAAACATTGTACGGAATCATTTCTCACTCTCCTGTTCCCTAGAACGTCAGTGGGGTTATTAGAAAAGTCCGCGTCTATTTGTTGTCATTATGTACCCTCAACCCACCGCTGGTTGCTAAATTATTCTAGCATATATCACAATTCTAGGAGATAGATAGAAGATCGTAAATAGGCTATTAGCAATACATAAGCTAGTTACATAACAGGGGTATTAACAAAAAATCTATAGGTTACAAACGGGTATCCCATGTCCCCTTGTAAGAAGGAGCAAGTCGAGTGCATGCGCCTCAAAGATGCTTCAAACGGCTCACGTAAGTGAACATCACAGGGGTTATGATGAAACGAGAAGGGTTCAGAGATTAAGCCTTGGGGGCATGCGCAATGGACACGTTGGCCGTTTCGATTCACCTCCACTCTCATACACTTCAGATTCAATCAGGTCAGCAAATGTACCACTTTGACCGGACCGGGCGGTTTGTCCTGTTTACGGAAGCAGGCCATGCCATTCGGAGGGGGCTCGACCACCGCACGGTGGAATCGCGAGAAACCGGCCCCATGCAGTTCCGGCAGTATCGCGAACTGACTAACGAGGAAAAGGACGATTTTCTAAAAGGTGTGTACAAAGTGGTGAAATCGGCCCGCGAAAGTGCGGCAGGCCATGAAACTAGCCATGAAGCTGGCCATGAAACTTCCGACGTAGCGACCAACGTACCAACGGATGAAGCGGCCAACGGAGTGGCGTTGGCCTGGATTGACCGCATCTTGTCCTGGCAGACCCGCGGTCTGTCCAAAGACGCCAGCGCATTTCGCCAGGTCTACCTGCCTATCAGCATCCTGCCTCCAGACCAGTACAAGTCACTGGTTGTCCAACTCACCGAAGGGTGCTCATACAACCGGTGTCTGTTTTGCGACTTCTATCGCGATCGGCCGTTTCACATCAAGAGCCCTTCGCAGCTTCAAAAGCACCTTGCAGATATTCGAGAGTTTTTCGGAGAACGTTTACAGGACCGCACGGGTATTTTCCTCGGCGATGGGAATGCGCTCGTGGTCCCGACGGACAAACTCCTGGCAGCCATGGCCGACATCCAGGCGGCCCTTCCACTGGCCACGAGCGGTGCACAGCCAGACGCCGCGAACCACTCCGAAATAGGGGCTGCAGACGCAAGTCTGGGTGGGTTTTCCAGTTTTATGGATACGTTCAACCTCGAGAGAAAGTCGCTGGCTGACCTGCAAGCGATTCGCAATGCGGGTCTGCGCACGGTATACGTCGGTTTGGAAACGGGATCGAACCGATTGCGCGAGTTCCTGCGTAAGCCCGGCAGTGTCGAAGAAGCTGTGGAAGCTATCGCGCGTTTGAAAGAGGCGTCGTTTCAAGTGGGTGTCATTGTCTTGGTCGGAGTTGGAGGAAGTGAATTCGCAAAAGAGCACCTTCAAGAGACGGTTGCCGCCATTGCCCGGATGCCTCTTGGCCGCGGCGACCTGGTCTATTTGTCTCCGTTCGTGGAACCTAACAATCAAAATTACGCTCAAATCGCGAAGTCGGATTCCCTGCGGCCCAGTCCGGACATCAGTCCGGTTGAAGAAGTGCGCCAATGGCGGCAGGCGCTGCGGGCCGTCACCGACCCTAAGGTCAAGATTGCGTTGTACTCCATTTTGCAGCACCTGTATTGAAGCAGCCGAGCTACTCATCCCTGGCGTGCAGCAAGTAACCCATACCGCGAACAGACAAGAGGTACCTTGGGTTCCTCCGGTCGTCCTCGATGCGATCTCGAATGCGGTTTATGTACACGTACAACTCGTCTTTACTCACTAGACTGGCTGGACCCCAGGTGTAACGAATTAGGTCTTCGCTGGACACTGGATGACCCATGTGCTGGGCCAGATACCGCAGTATCCGGAACTGGATCCTAGACAGGGAAGTCGGCAGCGTGTTTTTGACGACCATTTCCTGTTCCAAGTCGATGTAGCAATTGTCGCTTAAATAGAGTTTGTCTCCGTCCTTTTCCAATGGCTTCCCACCCATAACCCGAGGTCCATGCGCACGTCGTGATGTCCGCTTTGTCAAAGCGACGTCCGTCTGGGCCTCTCGTTGCAATTCTGTGTTGTGCGGCTGAGACTTGACAAGCATCGACGAGCCGTCGTGTTTTTCAGGAGTTAACGAACGATAAGTTAACGAACAATTGAACGGACCATTTGGTTTGGAACATGGATAACCCTTTCCTGCTCAGGGTATTTCCGGCACACAGCTTTGCCCCGGCTTCTAAGTTGAACCACGGTATCTCTGCGCGCCTGCCAAGGGAGTTCGGCTAATTCCTCCTGGAACAAACCGATTCCTTCAATGTACAAGTCGATGATCTTGTCAGGGTCGTGAAACAAAGAGACCTGACTGACATCCTTGCGTTCGATTTGGGTCAGTCCTGCCTCCGCAAACGCTTTGGGCAAGGTTTCCCGGTCGGGCAAAAACGTCTTCGGTTTGTCGTTGCGTTTGCGCGCAAGCTCCATGACTGGGGCAAACCACTCTACAAAAAAGGGGACATTGTAGCTCAGTTCCAACGGGTGGTAACTGGCGACAACCCCTCCGGACTTCGCAACCCGGCGCATTTGCTCCAGTGCAATCGGAATATCGGTCAAGTGAATGAAGATGCTGCCAACGACGGCGTCAAACGAGTGGTCCTCGAACGGAAGTTCTTCCGCTCTTCCTTGAACAAACTTCACCCAATCCATACCTTTGGCAGCGCCTTTTGACCGCGCGCGTGCCAACATCCCGGGTGCTGGATCCATCGCGATCACCTGACCGGTGGGTCCCACGCGCTCAGCCAGTCCTGCTTCAAACGTGAAAGCGCCGCCTGCACATCCCAGTTCGAGAACGCGCATGCCCGGTTGGATGCCTGTCCAATCCAGGAACTCGCGGCGCAAGGACATGAATTCGGGTGCGTTTTCCTCGGCCAACGCTTCAAAGTCCTTAAAGGCGCTAAATTGAGAAATGTGCAGGAGTTGGAGCTTCTGCTTGAGGTACCCCGCCTTCTCTAATCCTTCGCGAACCATTTGGTACCGGTAAAGGCCGTAGTCTGTCAGTTCAACGTAGCGGCGATTGTCGTGCAAAACAACGCGCATGGCGCCGGCAACGCAGGCGGCCATGAGCTCGTCGTCCAACTTGTAATCGATCCAGGGCCGATGCCAACTGCCCAGCAAGAATTCCCGTTCAGGAATCGAACCGTAGTATTTGAGAGCCTGCAGGTTGTCGTACGCTGCGACGTACGCGTAGACTTCGACGAATAAACCAAAGCCGTGTTTGGCGACAAAGCGCTCAACGAGTTGAATCGCCTCCTGAGCGATGGCCTCATCGACGTCCAAGCACCCGGTGCGTTCGTGGGCCAGGAACACCGCAGTGGAGGCCGCTGTCTCGTAAACAGCGCTATAGGCAAAGCGATCGGGAATCAGCAGTGATCCGAACGACGCAACCTTTTCGTGTTCCGTCCAATGGGTCGTGGCAAATTCCCGCGCTTCCCATTCCAAAAACTCGAACACACCGGGATCAAAGCGGCCGCTTCCGTCCAGCCCCGACAGCCAGGGGCTGATGACCAATCCTTCTTCCTGAAACTGTTTAAACACCTGTGCAAAATCCTGAGATAAAAACACAACGGTTCATCCCCTTGCCAGCGTTAAAGCATATTTTCGACAAATCTCTATGCTCTCCTGCGCTAATCTAAACAACCTGTAAGGTTTTCGACAAATGCAAACCGTTACAATGATATTGTTGTTTCACCGATAACAACCCCCTGCATAACACGACTTTTCCCCAAATTTCCGCAATTCCAAAAAACTGACCCATCAGAAATTAAATAAAATATTCCAAGTAATCATAGTTGTTTATTAGGAATTAACATAGTATAATAGAGTTACAGTGTATGATTCACTGTGTTAGTTACCCCTGGACTAATTACATTGCTTTGGCGCCTGAAGTCGAATGCTTCCGGCGTATTTTTTTATCGACAATTTTATCAAATCAACGGCCTTTGTCATGAAATTATCATGTTGGGCTCTTAATATGACATCAACCTCTTAATTTACCTCTCGTTCTTGGTGCCGGGCTTGGCACCTTTCTTTTTGTCCTCCGTTCGGCCTTGCTTTCTCCCGGCCTACGATACATTCCACAAAGTAAATTCCACAAAGTAACCCTGGAGCTAACCCATTGTCGAACCCGAAAGATAAAAAGGCTGCCCCTCAGCACATATCCTTGTCGCTGTGGGACAGCCCGAACGCGAACCTTCTCACGATTCTACGGTTTTCACCCTAGGATTTTAAACACGGTGTGGACAAAAGCGGTCACTCCAATTTGCAACGCGTCTTCGTCCACCGTAAATTTAGGGTGGTGATGCGGATACACGATGCCTTTTTCCTCATTTCCAGCGCCGACAAAGAAAAACGTCCCAGGTGTATGCTGCTGATAGGCTGAAAAGTCCTCTCCGCCCATGACCGGGACAGCAGTTTGCACAACGTCGTCGCCAAACACCTCGAGTAGAGACTCGCGTACCAAGTTCGTGACGGTTTCATCGTTGATGACAGGACGGTACCCGAATTCGTACTTAAATTCGTAGTCGGCCCCATGTGCTTCGGTGATCCCGCGGACAATCCGCTCCATGAGTTCTGGGACAGTTTGGCGGAGTTTTTCATCAAAGGTCCGGACGGTTCCGGCCATGTGGGCACTGCCCGGGATCACGTTGTATGCCGTTCCTGCGGCCACTCGCGTCACGGAAACGACGAGGGGTTCAATCGGATCGTTATAGCGCGAAACGATGTGCTGCAGGTTCGTAATGACTTGAGCGGCAATCGCGATGCTGTCGACCGTTTGGTTCGGGTGTGCAGCGTGGCCCCCTCTGCCCAGAATCGTAATGTCAAACGTGTCTGGAGCTGCCATAAACGGACCCGCCTTGATCGCGATGGTGCCAACCTGGATCGGTGCCCACAGGTGTTGTCCAATGACAGCGTCGACCCCGTCAAGGACTCCAGCATCCACCATTTCCTGTGCACCACCTGGAGAAAGTTCCTCAGCGTGTTGAAACAAGAAACGGACTTCACCGCGAATGTGATCCCGCAGCTGCGTCAGGATTTTCGCCGTACCCAAGAGCATTGCCGTGTGGCCGTCGTGGCCGCACGCGTGCATGACCCCTGGGTTTTGCGACACAAATTCGAACGAGTTTTCTTCCTGGATGGGCAAGGCATCCATGTCCGCGCGCACGGCCAACACTTTACCAGGACGCGGACCCATCAGCCTCGCCATGACGCTGGTCCGTGTCGGACGGGACAACTCCAGACCTTCAAACCCTTTTAACGTGTCAAACACAAATTGCGCTGTCTTTTCCTCTTCAAACGACAACTCCGGGCGCTCGTGCAGATACCGGCGCCAGGAGACGACTTGTTCGTTCATTCCCTCGACCAACCGCTGAATCGTTTCCACCGGGACAGACACTTTACTTCCCCCTTTGACAGCGTCTCTGTGCACTCACCGAGGTCTGCAACTCGCGCAGAAAATGTGACAATTCCGCGTCAACTGACTCCCGCCTATGCTGCGCATAGAGGCGGGAGCTTGCCACTCCCCGGAAGTGCAAACGATTCTTTCGAATCTCCTTCCTTCGCTTGCGA
>NZ_JAJFNK010000002.1 GCF_021739485.1 Alicyclobacillus tolerans | reverse complement strand
CTACCATTCGGAACCCAGCATACAGGAGGCGCTCTTTTTGTTTCAAACCCGAAATTAATTCATTACAGGAATGGCTCTTATGGGCGGAGTAACAATCATAGGGATGTTACAGGATCCTTTTAGGAAGTTCGTTTTTGCCCACAAGTGATGGTCTCCTAAATTGTCGCCGTGGTCTGACGTAAATATAAACCATGTATTTTCGAGCATGCCTTCCTCACGGAGTGTCCCGATAATGCGGTTGATTTGACGGTCCACCTGTGTAACAGACGCGTAAAATGCCCGAAATGCCAAGTCGATTTGCAAATCTGTCTTATGACCGCCGCTGTGCTGAGCGAGCTGGATTTGATGAAAAATAGGATGTTTCTCAGCCCAGTCACCGACGACTGGTTGTGGCATTTTCACTTGCTCGTAAAGATAAAGGTCACGCAACAGTGGTGTAATAGGAGGGTGGGGAGCAGTAAACGATGACCATATAAACAAAGGGCGGGTCCAGTCTCGGCGTTTAATTTCTTTGCAGGTTTGGTAGCCGATCCATTCAGTTGGATGGAGATGATCGGGGAGATGCCACGGACTCATGGCGTATTCATTATTTGTCATGCCATGGGCAAACGCCAATCCCGCGTACCCTTGCTCAGCCAACCACTGCTCATAATCGCCATATCCATGGTGTTCACCGTAGGTTTCGCCAAGTCGACGTCCTTCTTCCCATAGAATCATGTTGTCGAATCCGTAATGACAACGCTCTGGATAGGTATGCATTTTACCCACAACAAGAGTCTGGTAGCCCACCTTACTCAACTGCTTGGGCAACGTTTCCTCGACGGGAATTTCAAATCCTGGTTGTAGTTCAGTGACTCCCAAATGATGTCCGTGTAAGCCTGTCATGATGCTGGCTCTAGCCGGGATGCATACGGGTGTGGTCGAATACGCCTGAGTAAACCGAACACCGCGTTTCGCCAACAAATCGATATGAGGTGTTTGGATAATTTCATGTCCAGCACATCCCATTAAGTCGGCCCGTAAGTGGTCACAGGTAATAAGCACAATGTTTGGCTGCATCGCATTCCCCTCCATACTATTCAGATAAGAAAGAATAAATAAAAAAATTAAAAAATTTAATCGACTTGAAGGATTAAAACCATTATCCTAGAACATAAGCATATATTGGTCATATGTAGTTTAACATTCATCAGACCAATTTGCGAATTCTTTTTCAAATTATGAAAGGAGTGAGTGATTAATGACGGATGTTGGACGGAAGTCAGTAGATGGTTCCATTACACTTCGTAAAATCGTCGCTTTATGCACGGCAGGTGGTTTTTTAGACGGATATTCTTTACTGATTATGTCGGCAGCGCTCCTGTTACTGATTCCGCGTTTTAAAATGGCACAGTCCACTGTCGGACTCGTCACCGCCATCCCATTTATCGGTATGGCGATAGGCGCGCTTATTGCTGGACAATTGTCGGATAAGTTTGGAAGGCGATTGGTATTTCTTATCGATGTAACCGCATTCCTCATTGTAGACATTCTGCTTGGTTTCAGTCAAAACGTTGGAGAATTAGTCGTTTTACGTTTCATTTTAGGATTGGCGATCGGAGCTGACATGCCGACGAGTTCTTCGATGCTGGCAGAGTTCAGTCCTCCGAAGTTGCGCGGAGCCTTAACATCCTTGTTAAATACCGTGTGGTTGTTTGGGTTTATCGTAGCTGGGATAGTCGGATACATTCTATACCAAACAGGCAGTCTGGAAGCGTGGCGATGGATGTTCTTCTCTGCAGCAGTTCCTGCATTAATTGTTGTTATCCTACGCAGAGATGTGCCGGAGACGCCCAGGTGGCTAAGAGCATCCGGCCGTGTGGAAGAAGCGAAGATTGTAGAGCAGAAAATTATTTCATCGGGTCTGGATACGTCACACGTAGAAGTCAGTGCCCAACGTGGTCAGTTTAGTGAAGTTTTTAAAAACGGTAATTGGAAACCAGTTTTATTCTTTGCGTCCTATTGGTTTATTCAAAGCATTGCGGGAGCCCCGCTGCTTAGTTACACCGCGGTAATATTCCATCGTGTCATCAAGTTCAGCGGTGCGAATGCCCTGTTGTTTAGTGTGGGTCTAAGTTGTCTGTACGTAATCTTTAGCTTGATTACTCAATTCACCGTACTGGAGAGAAGTGGAAGGAAGTCTTTAGCGGTATGGACCTGTGCCATTACGGCAGTGGGAGCAGTGGTAACCGCTTTTGTTTCTCACGTCACTGTTTTGTTAGTGATTGCATATGCAGTAGCCATCGTTGCATCCCAATTGACTGTGATTCCTTACTGGCCTTGGTCCGTCGAAATGCTCCCGACACAAATTCGTGCAACCGGTCAATCGATTGGGAGCGCTGGAGGGAAGGTCGGGGCATTTTTAGGTACTTTACTGCTTCCGTCCTTCCTGGCGGCAACCGGTTGGACGGTATCATTTCTCACAGTTACGGTGATTTTTATTGTCGTTCTGTTGATTGTCGCAATTTTTGGAAAAGAGACAAAGAACCGTTCGCTGGATACGGCAGAGGGAATCAGTGATCCCAGTGTACCCATGTCCACTCACTGACGTTCAACGGAATTTCATACATCTAGGACTGTCTGGAAGGGGAGAATGATTTTGAATAAGAAAAGGCCGAATGTCATTGTCTTCATGAGCGATCAACAACGATATGATACTTTAGGTTGTACGGGGAACCCGGTTATACAGACGCCGAATCTCGATCGCCTGGCCCAAGAAGGTATCCGCTTTGACCGTTCCTACGCTTCAAGCCCGGTGTGCATGCCTTCTCGTGCCGCGGTCCTAACCGGACGGTATCCGAAAAATTGTGGTGCGTGGCATGTGGGAGTTCCTTTACCCGAGAGTGAACCGACTGCCGCCGATTATTTTAAGTCTGCGGGATACAGTACCGTCGCTATTGGAAAGATGCATCTCACCAATTTTCATCAAATGAGTGACCAAGGCAGTGGGCATATAGAATCTGTACATCGCAACAAGGGATTTGAACCCGAGTACGTAGACAACTTTTGGCGCAACTTTAATGGACCGTACTTCGGTTTTGAAAAAATTCGCTTAGTACTTCAACATGGTAATCGTACAGTCGGTGGAGGGCATTATGACCTTTGGTTGCGGGATAACCACCCAGATGCCGTTGATCTGCTGGATCCGGAACACGCCCTTACTCCTTTGACGGGCGCGATGCAGTCGTGGAAAGCATCCATGCCCAAGGAATTACATTTTAGCAACTGGATCGCAGATGAAACCGTTGAATATCTCAACGAGCACACTCGCGAACATGCAGAGCAGCCGTTTTTCATGTTGTGTAGTTTTCCGGACCCACATCACCCGATGTGCCCGCCAGCTCCATACTGTGATATGTACAACCCGAAGGACGTACCCATTCCGGTTCCAAACCGTGGTGAACTGGAAAACATGCCTCCTCATCACCAAAAATATTATCGGGGTGAGGTGATTGAAACACGCTTGAACATGGCGTCGCACATCTATAAGACACGTGGAATCGCTGGAACCGTCGGTGGGGATTATCCGTTGTGCGATATGCCAGAGGAGCATTTGCGTGAAATGATTGCACACTACTATGGGTTGATCACTTTAATGGATGAGGCCATTGGCAGGGTTCTCAACACATTAGATCAACTTGGGTTAAGTGATGATACGATCATTGTGTTTAACTCGGACCATGGAGATTTAATGGGCGATCATGGACTGGCGTTTAAAGGCCCATTTCACTATGAGAGCATTGTTAAGATACCTACAATTTGGCGGTGGCCAGGACATATTCAACCCAATGAAGCTACTAACGCCCTAATGAGTCACGTGGATGTAGTTCCTACATTGCTGGATGCGTGTGATATTGACATTCCCGCTGGAGTTCAGGGGGTATCACAGCTTCCGGTTTTAAAAGGACAGACGGATACGTGCCGATCATGGGCTCTTGTTGAACATCGTGAGAACGTTGGAGAACTTCAAACCAAGACGCTGGTCACGGACAGATATAAGTTAACTTATTATCCGGCTGAACCGTACGGAGAGTTGTTTGATCTCGTCGCGGATCCCAAGGAGTATAACAACTTATGGAATTCCCCGAAGCATCATGATCTACAAAGCCAACTGGTCAAACAGCTTTTAGAAGTACAATGCCTGACTGAAGATCCATTGCCGGAACGAATCGGATATGCGTGAGTTCAAAAATTAAAGAAGGGTTAAAAAATAGCTTCCGGAGCGGGTGTACATTCATTGTTGGTAAGTGAAAGTTACAGAACCGCTCCGGAGCGGCTTTGTAAAGGATTTGGTGCATACGATGTACAGTATAATGAAAGGGTGATAACGGGGCGAGATATTCATGAGCACAGAAAAGGGAGAGATTCACCATTACAGAAGCATCGAATGAAAAACTACCTTTTTGGAAAAGTTTATACGATTTTATATTACATGAAGGATATAGAAGTGGAGATAAGCTTCCAACAGAAAGGGAGCTCGCTACAAAGTTTGGGGTCGGGCGTAGTTCTGTTCGAGAAGCTCTAAAGGCACTTCAAGCATTGGGCTTTTTGGAAATTCGTCAGGGTTCAGGATGCTATGTTCAAGAGGTAAGTTTAGCTTCACTTTTTCTCCCAATCAAAGAGCAGTTATATAACAAACGAATATTGATTGAGGAAATTGTTGAAACGCGTATCGCATTAGAGTCGGAAATTATTCAATTGGCAATTCAAAGGGCGACTCCTGTGATGTTGGACAAGATCAATAGGTATCTACACTCGGATGAAAAAGAGTCATTTGATTACGATCCACATTTCGCCTTTGAACAAATGTTAGCTGAAATGGCGGGGAACCGTATTTTGATCATGATGCAAAACTTGATTCACCAATTATGGCGGGATGCTACCAACACAGGTTGGCGGCGAAGAAGTCTGGATGAAAGAAATGCGGAGCATTTGGATATCTTCCATAGTATACGCACTAAAGATGTCCAAGGTGCTTTAGAAAAGATGAGACAGCATCTATGGTGGGCGGTTGAACGATTTGATGACCTAAACATATAAGTTGATGACGATGTACCAATTGGCCACATGTGAGTTCGAGAACCTGTGCTGGGAGTGGTGTAAATGTTTGAGCATTCCGGAATACTCAGCGGCAAAGGTTGCGACTTTTACTTTCCCAAATTGGTTCCTATTTGGCAGACTTTTGAGCATTCAAACAAGATCAATATTTCTGCTGCAATCCGAAGTGAATTTGGTAAGAGAGAGGTTCAGTCCAAAATAAAACCGAATATGAATGTTGCTGTAGCGGTAGGCAGTAGAGGCATTGCAAATCTAAAGGTGATTGTTAGATCTGTTGTTACAGAGATTCAAAAATTGGGTGCACGTGCTTTTATAATTCCTGCTATGGGGAGCCATGGTGGAGCTTCGGCAGAAGGACAGATGAACATTTTGGCATCGTATGGGATCACGGAGGAGCAGGTAGGCGCCTCGGTTCGTTCTTCGATGGACACGGTTGTCGTTGGTCATTTAGACAATGGCTTGCCGATACATTTTGATAAGCACGCTTTCGAAAGTGACGCCGTGATAGTCGTCAATCGAATTAAATCCCATACCGGCTTTAATGGACAAATTGAGGCGGTTTACAAAAAATGATGGTTATTGGACTGGGAAAGCATACCGGGGCTTCTACAATGCATTCATATGGTGTCAATCATTTTAATCGCCTAATTCCAGAGGTAACCCGTGTCCTGATGAAGCAGACCAACGTGATCCTCGGAGTCGGTATCATTGAGGACGCCCTTGAGCAGGTATGCGATGTCTGTGTTATCCCCATTGAAGATGTTCTGCAGAGGGAACCAGAGCTATTGAAGATTGCTAAGGAAAAGATGGCCAGAATTCCCTTCGATTCTATCGATGTTCTGGTTATTGATGAAATCGGCAAAGACATCAGTGGTGCAGGAATGGATCCCAATGTTACCGGCAGGGCACCGTCAGGTGTGCTCAAGGACCATTGCCCAAGGGTTCAGAAAATTGTGGTTAGAGATTTGACCCCTAACAGCCACGGGAATGCAGTCGGCATCGGAATGGCCGATGTGATTACCAAAAGAGTGTTGGAAAAGATTGATTTTTCATCAACGTACACAAACGCTATCACGTCTACAAGTTTGTCTGCAGCCAAGATTCCAATTGTATGTCCAAACGATAGAGAAGCTTTGGCAGTCGCAGTAAAGACATGTAACGGCGTATCTGAGGGAGACTTGAAAATAGTTTGGATTCGAAACACCCTACAGTTAAGACAACTGTATGTTTCTGAGGCATATCTGGATTTGATACATGATCGAACAGACTTGGAGATTAAAGGTGATCCTGATTTTATCCACTTTGATCAAGATGGGCATGCGATTCGTCTAGCCTTTGAATCCCCTCATTAAAATTCATTGATAACGACTCTTAAACTTCTGTTAGTAAGACGGCGAGTTCTGATAAACAGAGATAGACTATACTTTCTTGTCATTTAACCTGATAGTTTTACGTCATCAGAAAACAACATGGCAAGTCTTTGACCTTCCGTACATCGTCGTTTTTAAAACGTCCGATAATATATATTATGTTAACTAAAAATGATCTTTAAAAAATGTTAAGCTCACTCCCTATGGATTACCGTTCATTTTTATTTGCAGCTCAATTTTAATTGCAGCTTTTTTCAGCGGATATGTTCTCGAGCACTTACGTCGTGAGTCGTAGATATACCAGAGCCGCTAAGATGAAGTCCCTTGGGAGCGATTTAAACAAGCTTTGTCGCACTCGAGATGGATCCCGTGCCAACACGTGCTATCGAAAGTCAGTGGCTCGGTGTATGTCCTATTTAGCTGAAGTGTAAGTCGAGTCCTATTTAGGCGAAATGTAACATGTTGAATTACATATTGAATTATATGATGCAAAACGACAACAAAGCGGGGTAAATTGCTTCGATGGTCGGTGTCTCAATAGGTGTTTCTCAAAAGGTGTTTCTCAAATGTGTCTCACAAGCCGGCGCTACCCCGCATGTCGAAATACCCTATCCATGCCCTACCATGTTAACCGTTGATACGGTCGCAACCCATGCCGCGCATTCCCTGTTGTTCTATAACAGAGTGACCGAGTGGGTCTGAGGTTCTTGTCCGAGTTTATCACTAGACATGCCGACAGATATGCCGGGAAAGTCTCGCAGGCCTGTTGATGTGGATTTTGACTTCTCAGCAGGATAGGCCTTTTTTCCGCACGAACACCACATCGATGGATATCGGCGTTCCGATACCCTCACTTCCCCACATTCGCAGACGTAACGGACCGCAGGAATGATACGAACTACCGTTGATTCGTTTTCGATTCGCGTAACATCCATGCTTTTGGGGGACCAGTTTCGCGCATGGACCCGGATCTTTCCCTTGCCTTCTGGAAAATAGACTGCAACCCGGCGGTGATGGTGGTCTTCACAATGCTGAACACCCTTCATTTTTTGGGCTGCCTTGTTACGGGATAGAGCTTCCACAAAGAAGATAAACGTCGAGTCCGTGTGTTGGTGTTCCTTGTCTAAGTATGAATATCCGGTGATTTCCCACCAGCGTAGTCGTTCAATATTCATCATCACTTGCCTCCTTCTACTTTCTACCCTGCAATCCCTTAGCCAAAGCTCTGTGGGACTTGTTTTGTGCTCTGTACTCTTAAAGACGCGACGGCATGGATGAAGGTTACACTCTACCTTAAATAAAGTTCCGGATGGGCAAAAGTTTGGGCCAAAATGCGTCTCCGCGAAACACCCGTATCCTTTGGGTGAAGTCTTGAATGTATTAGAAAAGGGGGACTTCGCATGCCACGTCATGTCTATCTTGCGTTGGGTGACTCCATCACAGCGGGGATTGGTTCGAGTCATCCGAGCTTATCTTTCGTACGCCACTTAAGCGAGTTCTTACAAAAAAAGTCTATTGCGGACCGTACCATTTCTGTGGCCCAACACGGATGGACTGCAAAGGACTTGTTTCAAGTGACTTCTACTCTGACGTCCATTCCGTGGGACGAGGTTCGGTTTACTACACTGTCGTTGGGAAGTTCGGACTTAGTCCGATTATTGAGACCTCAGCGGTTTTCTTTGAGCGGCGATCCGTTCGAGCCACGCAGTGTAGCCAAAAAGGCGGATGAGTTTGGCTACCATACGGATAAACTCTTCCGATGGGTTAAAGAAAAAGAAGTTCCAGAAGTCGTCACCACAACTTTGTACAATCCGTTCCCTGTTTTCCCAATCGCACAACAGTTTGTCGAAGGGATGAACATGATTATCAAGGACTGCTCATCGTACTACGGGTTTACGGTGGTCGACGTGCAAAAAACCTTTTTAAATCGTGAACCCTACTTAATTCACGGGTACCGAACGGGTAACATCCAGGACCTGCTTTACCCGAGATCTAAACCTGTGTTTCCAAATAATGCGGGGCACCTTGAAATGGCCAACTTGGTCATTCGTCAGTTGGAAAAGCAATCTAAGCAGGCGCCAAAAACTAAGCAGGTATTAAAAAGGAAATACCCGATTAAAACTGTGGGAGGAATGAAATCGAGTAAAAGAACGAGTGGTCGTTGACACGGAAAGTACAAAGACCGCCGAGCGAGGGATGTGTAACGTCCCTCGTCTTGGCGACCGGGAGGTGTGTTGGCTTTAGCGGTACAAACCCATAAACCCTTGAAGTGGACAAGCTCAGCTCTCTGTTTTCGTTGGAAGGTTGAACATGTCGATGGGGTCCAGCTGGCCTTACCACCACAACCCCCACAAGACATAGATGATCAGGAAGGAGACGGCCCATCGGCCCCACCCCCAGCCCCAAGCAGGGTATCCTCCACCCCCCCAGCCAGGTCGACCGCCGAATGCTCCTCCACCAGGATATCCACCGCCGCCCCCTCCCCATGCGAGAGCAGCGTCGAGTTTTCGAGAGTCTTCATCGCTCACCCGTGTTTGCAGGTGCGCTGGGACAAATTTGCGCGGTGACAGGATAATTGCATCGGTGTCGGTGACGCGTTCGACGATTCCGACATGGTAACCGTATCTGGTGCGAAAGTTTACCCATTTACCCACGTATTGTTCACACTGTTCTTTCGTTGCCACTGAAGATCACCTCCCAACTTGGAATTTCAAACATTTTCTGTACGAACCCCGGCTCCCCCCTTACGGATGACCTGCTCCAACGTATGTGAACGGACATGCAGAGTGTGGCGGTATTTGTCCTTTGTCAACTACATTTTCAAGAGAGTATCAGGCGGCTGACCCTTGTCCTTCCTCACGCAGAAGCCCTTGTCTGAAATTCTGGCCCCGGTTTTGATGTGCGGGGCCCCAATCAGGGCGGGCTGGTCCGGCTCGACTGCTGATCGTACCGTTTTTGCGTAAAAAACAGACCGCCACACGGCAGTCTGAGTCCGAACTTAGGTTTGGCGTTGTCTTTCGTCTTTCTACCAATAAGCTGGAGTGGAATCCAGATGGGTTTGGTCAAAAAGGCTTGTCGCTTGGTTGAAGTACGTGTCCGTGATGTGGTCTGGTAGAGATGCCGCCGTGCCCTGATAGTAAATCTGGTCGGCTGTTGGATCATATACAATCCATTGCTGCCCGTTCCATGATTGATCCCACTCATGCGCACCCGTGGTTCCGTCCAGGCTGAGAGTGCCAGCTATGGTTTCGGTAGGGATCCCGATGGAACGCAATAAGGATGCAGCCACGGCAGCTTCGTCTTGGCACACTCCGAGATCTGTGTTCAGAGTTTGAGTCGTCTGTTGCCAAGGAATTTGATTCGCGTTAAATGCTGGCCAGTTGTATTTGATGTGAGATGAGACCCAATTGCTAACGGCTTCAATTTTTGCATCCGTCGAGGCGGCGTTTACGGTAATGGATTCAGCGAGGGGCTTCACCGTAGGTGACTCATTGTAATTCGCCATCCAGCTTTGCAGCAGCCCCATTTGCAGCGAACTAAGCGATGATTGCTGATTCGTAAAATCGGACGCATAAAATTCATTCATGGAAAGTGCCTGGCCGAGCACGGGTATTCCGATACTGACTTGGTTGGGTCCTTTAAAGGGCAGTAACACCTCTGCCGTAAAATGTCCATTCGTTACCGGGATTGAGTAGTCCCAAAACACCGTATCCGAATCGTTGTTGCTCAATGGCAGCACCTGTATTAACAGGTCTCCCGTATAGTTTGATCCGATGGTCCCTGCGATAGGAACTTGATTAGACCCTGTTTGATAGCGCAGAGCATTGATTTGAAAACTCGGCGCTGGGTTTGACGGATACCACGTTTCAACACTGCCAGATGACAAACTCACTGCACGGCTTAATACCCCGCTGGGAGGAATCGCGATTGCCGAACTCGCTGGTGCTGCTGGTGAAACGGCATTCGAACTTCCCGTCGAGTTGGAAGAACTGTTCGTTGCAGGGTTTACAGAACTTGTACTTCCACTGTTCGGTAGATGGGTATTTACACTCGTAATGTTCCAACTTGTGCCGTTCCAACTGGACTGGAAATTTAGATCGTTTAAGATTTGCATGACATACCAAATGGGCATGTACATGGTGGTTTTGTTGGAACTTGGATCGTTATAGACCAGACCATTCACTTTATGAACTAAGGTTCCATTGACGTAAATTCCAAGAGAACCCGAACCTGGAACAATGTGATTTAAATTGACCGGAGATTTCGTGGAAATGTACCAATCTACTCCATTCCACTGACTTTGAAAACCCAAGCCGCTGAGTGCGTGCATAATGTACCAAATCGGGACATACGTAGTCTGTTGATACGTCAACCCTGCAGGGCTGGCAACTTCTTTCCCGTCCAAGATGATGCTTTTCTGACTCATTGGATAAGAGTTCGCAAAAACGGCCGGCATACTGACGACGGCTGAACAAGAAGCAATCGCCGAAGCAGCTAGAAACACTGCAAGAGACTTTCGCAGAGCAAGTTCCTCCCTATTTAAATTCCAATGGATTATTGGAACCTATCATGCTAAAGCAAAACGACCATGGCAAAAATAGTTCTCACGCGAGGATTGTGGGGCGGCAACAAATTTTACAGCCGCCCTGCGAGAACTCCAAGAATTAATAGAACCGTGGCACTTGCGTAAGCACCGATTCGAACAGACGGGGACCGAGACGGCTTTGTCATCACGTGTAAGATGCCTACTGCAACAACCATGATTACAGGGTGAAGTATGAACAGTCCTGACATAGGGTGGATAAAAAACGCGATAATCCCCAAAAGTACCTGCAAGTCCAGCAAACCGATAAACACTGAACGGAACCTTTTGACGACTGTGCTCCTGGAATTCATAAGGTTTGCGACGAGCAACAGCACGGCAAGGATCACTAAAATAAGACCTAGCACGGAATGAAGTTCGATCATCTCATCCAACACCAAATTCCATCAAAATTTTTAGACCGCGTTTCTTTTATATCTATTATACATTGTAATCCTAATCTACGAGTCTTGAAAGCAGGTTGAAACTTTATGGCTGATTACCTGGCATTCGCCGATTAACAGTTTTACGATAGACCGTGGGGGGAGCCGCTGGAATGAAAAACGTCAAAAGGAGTTCTAAACGGTCTAGGGTGGGGCGAAGTAAAGGCAGAGGAAAGTCCCGCAGGAAGCGTCGGGTTGCGCGAGGATTTCCAGAGTGGTTTTTACTTGCCGTAGGCTGGCTGTTTGTTCCATTTATTATGCTTGTTTGGGAATGGCGTAAATTAGGGAATTTCGGAAGATTCATCGGGTTAATCTGGACAGTGGTCTTTTTATATATGGTTTTTGGCCACAAGGTTCATTAACCTGGCCTTTGTTGCCAGGATCACAGAAAAAACGCGGCTGCCGCAGTGAAATGGGCAGCCGCGTTTGACACGTTAAAGATTAGGCCTGGTAGACCTCGAGGACCTGTTGCAACCTCATCGCAAGTCCCATGTCTCCGGTAACCTTTAGCTTGCCGCTCATGAAAGCTGCCGTTCCGTTCAGGTTGCCTGCCATCATTTCCTTAAAGTCATCAGAGTTGATCTCCAAGGTGCAATTTGAAGACTCTTGTTCGCCCTCGACCGCTTTGGCCGAATCCGGGGTCAAGATGATCTGGTAGGTGCCTGCGTCTTCCCCAGTCACGTTGAATTGGTACACCGCTTGCATCCCGCCCGCCTTAGACGGATCCTGGCTGAGAGCGGCATTGATCATTTCAAAAATTTCCTTGGTTGTTGGCATTATTGACTCCTCCTTAAAGGATTTCAAAATATATGATTACGAGGGAGGAAATTTTATTCGCGCCCTCGCCAATCACTCCGGAATAAAGGCTCGTGGCAAGGTCAAACCACGGTTGGTTCAATCACGCCGACCTCGCGCTCCGTGATCCGGTAAATCTCGTCGATTGTCTTGGTGCGCGCCCGTTCCAGCACATCAATTCGCGAGAGCAGCCGCTGCGTGGAGTAGCTCAAAAACTCGTCATAGTTGAGCCCTTTGGGCAAGTTGTTGGGGTCAAAGTTCTCTTGGATGAAATTTGTGAGAGTTGGGACAAAGCTGTTCAACTCGGCGTATATGAAGTCCCACAAGCCTTCGTTTTCACAGATGAGGCGCTGCAGCAGGTACGTGCCGTAGCCAATATGCCGGGATTCATCTATTTTTAAATAAGCAATGCCTTTCATCAGTCCAGGCAGCAGTCCTTGTTTACTGACCGTTTCATAAAAAGTATAGTATCCCGTTTCAGCAAGTACGCCTTCTACGATCATATTGTACGTCACGGAGGCTTTTGCAATGGCTCTCGGGGACTGATCGGCTGCAAGTGCTTGCATGGCTTGCGGAAGCGCTTCGTAAAAAATCTTTCGATAACTTGGCGTGTGGTAGCAAGAAAGGTCTGAAGTCACGCCGGCAACCTCATCGAGAAAGCGACGGAAAAATTCTGTGTGCTTCGCTTCTTCAAACAAAAACGTCGTTAGGAAAAGCTCTTCCTCCAGACGCCCTTGCTTGGCAATGGCTCCAATGAGAGGAAGCAGGTCCAACGTAACGGCTTCCTCTCCGGCTTGAAACATGGCGAGCAAGCGCAGGACCTTTTCTTTCTCGGATTCCTCCATAACCGACCAGTCGGTTTGGTCTTGGCGCAAGTCGATGTCTTTCGGGTCCCAAATCCCCAACTTTTTCGCCTTATGATACAGACGAAGGGGTAAGGAATTGTGGTTCAAACCCTGGTTTGTGGTTTGAAAACTTCTCATGTTTGGAAAACCTCCCGATTGTAGAATTTTCCATTACAGGCGTTCAAGGATTACAGGCGTTCAAGGATGGTCGCAGTAGCCATGCCAAAGCCGATACACATGACTTGCAGGCCGTACCGGCCGCCGAAGTCTTCGAGCTCGTGCAGTAACGTGGTGGCGATACGCGCTCCGCTGGCACCGAGTGGGTGGCCAAGAGCAATTGCCCCCCCACGTGGATTGACCTTGTTCATGTCGGGTTCGAATTCTTTCTTCCACGCCAACACGACGGAAGCAAACGCTTCGTTGATCTCGATGATGTCCATCTGCTCAAGCGAGAGTCCGGCTTTTTGGAGCACTTTGCGGGTTGCTGGAATGACGCCTGTCAGCATCATGACGGGATCGACTCCGACCACGGCGCGGGCAACGACGCGTGCGCGAGGTTTGATGCCGAGTGCGTGCGCTTTGTCCGACGACATGAGCAACAGACCGGCCGCCCCGTCGCTGATTTGACTGGAGTTCCCAGCTGTGACCACACCGTCGAGACGAAAGGACGGCTTTAATCCTGCGAGTTTCTCGATAGAAGTGTCCCTGCGAATTCCTTCATCGTCGGCAAAGGTGTCGCCTTGCGGGCCGGAGATGGGTAGTGTCAGGATTTCACGCGTAAACGCCCCGGCTCGTGTCGCTGTGGCCGCTTTTTCATGGCTTTGCAAAGCGAACTCGTCTAATTCCTGTCGGGAAAGTTGCCACTGTTCTGCAATCATTTCGGCGGAAATTCCCTGAGGAACGATATTAAAGCGGTTTGTCAGGGATCGGCTGAACGAGCCTAGGTCTGTTCCCATCGGAACTCGGGACATGTTTTCTACACCACAGGCAATGGCTGCATCGATGTCTCCTGCGAGGATGGCTTGTGCTGCGAAGTGAAGGGATTGTTGGCTGGAACCACACATCCTGTTTAAAGACACTGCGGGCACTTCCACCGGCAGTCCCGCTGCGAGGGCGGCCATACGTCCGATGTTGCCTCCCTGTTCCCCGGTCATCGTGACACATCCGGTGAGGATGTCCTCAACTTCTCCAGGAGCAATCCCCGTGTTTTGAATCAGTTTTTGCAGTATCGGAACCAGAAGGTCAACAGGATGTGTGGAGGCTAGGGCGCCGTTTCGTTTGCCGGTGGGAGTACGCACAGCCTCCACAATCACAGCTTCTCTCATAGGACACACTCCTTATCGATTCCCTCAGCTTGCTGCGGGAAACAATCTCGCTTTTTGGCGGTTTCCGTTAAACCGGTTGCACTGGGGCTAGCCCCTTGCCGAAATAGAATTGAAACAAATGCGAAATTGACTCGTTGTCGAGAGGGGTGTTCCGTTGTCCCCATTCGTAAACAAGCCCGACGTAAAACTTCAGAAATAAAAATGCGGTCACTTTCGGATCGCAAGGTTTCATCTTACCGGTGTCAATGGCGTATTGAATTTGGCGCTCCACGAAGAACAGGATCTGGTCTTCGATGCGAACGACTGCTTCTCGCGCGGCCGGGGTCCCCACCTCCTTCATTTCGTTGTACAGCTTTGCCAACAATTCGTGCTGCTCCCGGAACTCCAACACGCGAAACAACACGCGATGCAGGCTTTCAAATACGGATTGGTCCGTGTCTGCGGCCTCTTGAAGAGCAAGCTGCATTTCTGAAATGGTTTCTTGCATAATTTCATCAAACAGTTCTTCTTTACTCGCAAAAAACGAATAAATTGAGCCTTTGGACACCCCGGCCATCCGGGCAACTTGATCCATGGTGGTTCCTTTATATCCGAATAAGCTCAGCGATTTCCTCGCTGCCTCTAGGACTGCCTGTTTCCGGTTGATTTCCAAAGATACAATCTCCCTTTTCCTCAATTTGATCGACGGCAACGCGAGAGCCCAGCATGCTGCATGACCAGATGAACTAAAATCGCATTTTGGTCATTTAGTTCAAAATTATTGTAGGGTAACTTCATTGTAACTGTCAATATCAAATGTTCTAAGTATTCGTTTTACAAGTGATGAGCTTTGTTGTGACCAGGCATTTTTGGAATTGGGTCGTGTGCGCAGAGTTTGGTGTGCGAATTTGCCTGACGCAGTGGATGGGAGCCTGACGTCACAGTCAGGCTCTGTGGTTACAGAAGGGTGCTTTGTTTGCAAAGTTGAAATAGTTGACACACAGGTGTTGCGTACCAGACTACATCTTGGGCGGCTCGAGCCCTTGCAAACGCATCAACATGTTGACCTGCCCATAGTGGTACGACTCATGCTGAAACATCCGGTTGAAAATCCAGTGAACCGTGGCACCTTCGCGCGCTCCACCGCGGAACCCTTCTCCGAGAGAACGGGTTTGACTCAAGTCTTCCACGGTCATGCTCGTCAAGACGTTGAGGGTTTGTTCTCTGCTGGATTTCAGGTAGTCCAAAATTTCCACTACGGTCGGCAATTCAGCCTTTCGTTTGGGGACCATATCTTGGCCTAAAACAATTGACCGTACGAACCAGTCTTCGGCTTGCGCCACGTGTCGAAGCAAAAACGCGATGTTGTTCTTATGGTTGTCGGGTTTCCAGTTGATTTGGTCCTCGGTTAATGCAGCATAGGTGTCGTAGAAGCAGTCGCGCAGGTCGTTGCAGTACGGGAACACCTCAATGGCTTTCATAAGCGCCTCCTTTGGAAACTTGAAAACTTTGAAACTTGCTAAAAGCTCGCTGTCGCGGAAACTTCTCGCAGCCAGAAGCAAATACGTCACGCGGGTTCATGGTAAACTCTGTGTCAGCGTGCAGGGACGGTTTGTGGTGCCACCTCGCGCACGACTTTTTGGATGATGGGATCCGGAATCCGGAACACCACTCCAGACGGGTCTGCATGAACCACGTCAACCATTTTATTGAGCATACGTTTGTCCATATCGAATTCGGCAAACGTACTGGGCAGACCGACTTGTTCACGCAAGTCCCGAATGAAGCTCAACACTTGGCCGAGTGCCTCTTCTGGGTGTTCTGAAGCATTTTTCATTCCCAACGCTTCCGCCATGCCGTGGATGCGTGGGAGGTACATCGGTGCCAAGGCATTCATGACGTTGGGCAATAACACCGCATTTGCAAGGCCGTGCGGGATGCCAAACTTGGCTCCAAACGCGTGCGCCATGTTGTGCACCGGGATCGCGTTCAATGTCAGACTGAAGGCTGAAATCGCCATGGCGCTGGCCATCAACATGTTGGCTCTAGCGGGCAAGTTTTGTCCTTCATGTACCGCGGTCGGCAGGTTCTGGACGATCATGCGCGTCGCCTGAAGCGCATACGCGTCGGCCATGGGGTTGTTTTGAGGCGAAAAATAGCCTTCGATGGCATGGGTCAATGCGTCAAAGCCCGTAAAGGCCGTGATGCGCGCCGGCAAGCCGGTGGTCAGTTCTGGATCGAGCAGGGCGATGTCTGCATTGATGAACGGGTTGATCACGTTCATTTTGACCTGCAACTGGTCGTGATAGATGACGGCAATGGGCGAGACTTCCGCTCCAGTACCGGCGGTCGTTGGGATGGCAACATGAGGAATGGGAATGTACTGCGCTTGCGGCCAAAACTCCAGCACGTTGCCGAGAAGTCCTTCACGAATGTCGGTCAGGCCTTTGCTGAGCATCCACTTGATGCCTTTGACGGTGTCCAAAACGCTTCCGCCGCCAAGCGCGATCAGGGAATCTCCAGCACACTCCTTGTAATACTGCACAGCCTGGTTGATGATGTTGGCTTTGGCATCTTGTTCAATGGCGTCGAACACGCCAACGAGTTGAACGTCTCCCGGCATGATTTGAAACAGTTCCGTAATCTTTTCAGTGATGCCTGCTTTGGTCAATCCGCCGTCGGTAAACAAGACCGCTCGCTTTCCGCCGAGTCCGCGAACCGTTTCCGGCAGCAGTGTGCGAGTTCCTGCACCGCTTGTTACGGTCGTACGCACTGTGAATTGAAACATAGATGTCACCATGAGAATCCACCTACTTTGTCTGGATTGTTTTTCAAAGGTTCTGGGCCCGTCCTTGCCCCACTGACTGCTGGCCTGCTTGACCCGTCAATGCTCGCCGCTGCGAAAGTCCACAGCAGCGCGTTACGGAGCGCGAATTCTGGTCTAGTTTCCCGGTAAGAATGCGCCTTCCCCGCTGTAACGGATGACAAACCGATATCCGTAGTCCGATTCGAGCGAAAAGCTGTCGGACAAGGGGTTTTCATCCACGTCAATCTGCACTACGAGATTGGGCCATTCTACGAAGTTGTCCGCAACAACCACTTCGACGATGTCGTCTTCGTAGACGACTTTACTGCCGCTGGCTGGGATGTAGTCAGAATAAAGATACGGCGCGGTACCGTCGCAACAACCGCTGGAGATCACCATGACCAGTCTCTTTTGTACGTCCTGGTACACCCGATTCACAACGTCGACGGCGCGCGGTGTAAATTCAAATTTCGCGATGGGTTGTGCCGTCTCGCTGCAATCTCTGCTATCCATTCGACCTCTCACCTCTTAGCTAAAGAGGATGCTCAGCCAAGGACGCTGGCTTTTTTCAGTGACCAACGAGGCGTGTACGTGCTTGAGCTGCGTGTATTCGTCCAGTGCGTATTTGCCCAACTCGCGTCCGAAACCGCTCTGCTTGTATCCGCCAAATGGAGCATCGCTGCGGAGCATGTGCCAGTCGTTGATCCATACCGTTCCTGCTTTGATTTCGCGGGCCATTTTGTAAGCCTGATTGAGGTCCCGGGTCCAAATTCCAGCGGCCAGTCCGTATATGGTATCGTTGGCGATGCGAATGGCTTCGTCGAGGTCGCTGTACCGGATGACCGATAGGACAGGTCCAAAGATCTCTTCTTGGGCTATCTTCATGTCGTTGCGCACATCGGCGAAAATGGTGGGTTCGATAAAGTACCCGTTATCTAAGCCGTTTCCGGTTGCGCGCTTACCGCCGCAAACCAAACGGGCCCCTTCTTGCTTTCCGGCTTCGATGTACTGCAGGATGGTCTCCATTTGCTGCTTGGAAACAACGGGTCCCATTCCCGTCGTTTCCTGCATCGGATCGCCGAGTTTGATAGTGGCTGCCGTTGCGGCAAGGCGTTCGACGACTTCGTCATAGATGGAATCGTGCACGAGAACTCGCGTTCCGGACTCGCAAATCTGACCGGAATGCAGGAAAACGCCGAATAAAATTCCAGGTATAGCGAGTTCCAAGTCTGCGTCCGGCAGAACAATGGAAGGAGATTTTCCGCCAAGTTCGAGCGTAACTTTTTTCACAGTACCGGACGCGAGTTGCATGATGCGGCGTCCTACTTCCGTGGACCCAGTGAAGGCAATCTTGTCGACTTCCTTATGGGTGACCAGAGCTTCTCCCATGCTTGCACCGGGTCCCGTCACCACGTTAAAGACTCCTTTTGGCAAACCGGCCTCAACCGCCAGTTCGGCAAGCCTCAGCGTCGACAGAGGCGTATTGGAAGCCGGTTTCATGACGACCGAGTTGCCCATCGCCAAGGCCGGTGCCAGTTTCCACATGGCGAGGATGAGTGGGAAGTTCCACGGGGTGATGGCCGCGCATACTCCAATGGGCTCCCGCCACACCTGGTTGTTGCTTGGGCCCGGAAACGGTTGGCTCGGCAAGGCCTCCACGTGCTTGTATTCGGTTACAAACTTTGCGGTTTGCTGGAGCAAATCGACAATTTGCAAAATGTCGGAGCCAGCGAGCCTGCGCAGAGTGCCTCCGGAAGAAACGGATTCCAAAAACACAATTTGAGCAGCATTTTCAATAATTTTTTGGGCAAAGGCCATCAGTACGCCAGCCCGTTGTGCAGGCGTCCTTCTCGACCACACGCCCGATTCAAAGGTTTCGCGGGCGACCCGGACGGCTTTGTCCACATCAGACCGGCCGGCCTTCGCGACGCGGGCTACGGGAATGCCGTATGCCGGATTGATGACTTCAAACCATTCTCCACTGTCCGCAGGAACTCGTTCACCGTTAATAAACAAGGGGAATTCGAGCAGTTGTTGTGTAACCGACATTGTTTGATCCCTCCAACTTTTGCAATGCTCAAGCCGGAGCGGCGCTTTCCCACCCCGGCCGTTCAAACCCGCAGGGATGGGCTTACAGAACGCCCAGCGCTTCTTCAGAAATCTTATAGAGTTCTTCGACGGTGTTCTCCCTGGCGCGAGCAATCTTTTCCAACCGCAGGGACAACTGTTTCATGGAGAACTGCATGACCTCGTTGAGGTCGACGTTCATCGGGTCTCCTTCTTCTTGATCGACTGTACCTTCCTGGTTCAGAGCTACGGCAAGAGGAGCCAGGTCGTTCATTTTCTTCTCGACTCGCTCGTACAAATGCGGGTGTTCGCAGATGAGGCGCTGTAACAAGAATGTACCGTAGCCAATGTGGCGGGACTCGTCGCGCTTGAGGTAGTCCACGCCTTTTATCAACCCAGGCATTTTTCCCATCCGGTTTAAGCCTTGATAGAACGAATAGTAACCGGTTTCAGCGAGGACACCTTCGATAAACATGTTGTACATGGTCGACGCATCCGCCACCGCTTCCGGGGACTGGTCGTGGACGAGAGCTTGCATCGTATCCGGGAGAAGTTCGTAAAAAATCTTTTTGTACGTATCCGAGTGCATGTGGGAGAGGTCTTGCTTTTCACCGAGCGTGTCGAGGAGCAAGCGGAAGAATTCCGTGTGTTTCGCTTCCTCAAACAAAAACGTCGTCAAAAACATTTCTTCCTCCAACCGGCCTTCCTTGGCAATGACCATAATGAGAGGCAGCAAGTCGAGAGTCACCGCTTCTTCGCCGGCTTGGAACATCGAAATCAGGCGAAGATTCCGGCGGCGTTGATTTTCCGTGAGAGATGCCCAGTCCTGGATATCCTGAGTAAAGTCAATATCCCGCGGGTCCCAAGTTCCCAGTCGTTTTGCTTTTTGATACAAGCGGAAAGGAAGAGAATCCTGGCGCAGTCCCCGCGCACTGGTTGTGACGATTTCGGTCCTCACATCAAATCCCCCTTGGCTTCCGACCAAACGGACGGAAGGTATCAGTGGTACGCGTGCTCTTGGCAGTCGGTTCGGACGGCAACGCGGAAGACTCCCGGGCAAGCCGTTCCCGCAAGCTGTTCATACAGGCTGCTCGACTGGGCCGATGCAGCGAAAACACCTACTCCAATAATACAACAAAATAAAGAATATTTTGTCTACCCCAGTTTTATGGTCGAAAAAAAAGTTTGGCCCGACATATCAGGGGTTTTGCCGGGCCTTGTTTCGCTTGACTTTGACCTCACCCGCAAGATGGTTTAAGCATTTTCACACAGTGCGCTGACAATGTCTTCAAAGTGCATACCTCGAGAGGCCTTGACGAGCACGACCGCGTCTTTTGGAATTTCCCTGAGGGCGGCTGCCGCAGAGGTTTTATCCGGAAAGTGCAGTACGTTTGGTTGTCCGCTCGCTGTCGCAGCTTCTGCGATCCAGTGTGCCCGCTCCCCGATGGCGATGAGCATCTCAACGCCTCTTTTAGCCAAAAATGAACCGACGTCTCGGTGCCCTTCTCGTTCGTACGGTCCAAGTTCAAACATATCCCCTAAAACCGCCACTGTGGGTCTGGACTGCGCGAGTTCAACCAAAACATCCAAACTACTCTTCATCGAAAGCGGGCTGGCGTTGTAGCAGTCGTCGATCACGGTCCGACCCATGTTGCCCTTGCGAATGTCAAGACGGCCAGATGTGCTCTTCAAAGTTCGAAGCCTGTCGGCCATTGCCTTTAGGTCAAGCCCATGGGCGTGCCCCATCAAAAGAGCGGAGAGTGCGTTTAGCACGTTGTGCGTCCCGAACGTGGGCAGGTTCACTTCGCAACAACTACCGCCAATGTACGCTGTAAACTGTGTGCCTGTTGGCGTATGGCGCACGTCGGAGGCATAGGCGTCGGCATGGGTCCGGTCCTCCAAGCTGTACCACAGCGTTCGGCCTGAAAAGCGGCTTGAAACCTTTTTCAGCCACACGTCGTCGGCCCACAGCACTAGCGTCCCTTGTTCCGGCAAGGCGTCAATCAGTTCCGCTTTAGCAAGCGCAATTTGTTCTTGGCTCCCCAACAATTCGATGTGACTGTGTCCAATGTTTGTGATGATTCCAGCAGTCGGCTTTGCAATTTCGCACAGTTGTTGAATCTGCCCGCGGCCGCGCATTCCCATTTCAAGAATCATGGAACGATGTTGGGCGTTTCGCTGTAGAATGGTAAGAGGTAAGCCCAACTCGTTATTAAAATTTGCTTGCGTATAAAGACAAGGTCCATTAACTTGGAAGACGGCTGCAAGCATTTCTTTCGTTGTGGTTTTGCCGTTGCTTCCGGTTACTCCAATGACTGGACCCGTAAACTGTTCCCGTTCAAACGAGGCCAACCGCCAAATGGCGCCAAGCGGGTTGTCGACGCGGAGGATGGTATTTGCGTCATGGGTTTCCACGTTCACATCTTTGGACACCAAAGCAACAGCGGCGCCTTTTGCAAAGGCGTCGGAGACAAACGCGTGGCCGTCTACGTTTTCGCCCGGGAATGCGATGTATACGTCTTGAGGCGACACTTTCCGGCTGTCGATCGCGACGCCGGTAACGACGGAGTCAAGCGGCCCGCATACGTGAACTCCATGAACGACTTGGTTGAGTTGCTCCACCGTCATGGGGGTCATTCGATCACCTACTTTTCGTGTTTCCTGAAGCTATAGCTCCATGATACGCGTTTGTGGCAAGGTCTGCATATTCAAAGTCCGGAAACGGCAGCAAAGATTCAGGGAGTGAATAGGATGTCCAAGAAGATCCGAGTCGGTGTAATTTTCGGCGGGAAGTCGGGAGAGCACGAGGTTTCCGTACAGTCCGCAAAGTCAGTGATGGCCTCTTTAGATAAAGAGAAGTATACGGTGGTGCCGATTGGCATCGACAAAGCCGGACGGTGGCAGGTCGGACCGCAAGCTCTTTCTCTCATGCCTCCAGAAGACCAAGGCTTTTTTTCGGCATCTCAGTCCGCTTCATTAGACGATACCGTACAAGAACATACCGCCGTAGACGCTCAGCCGGAGACCAATACGGCAGTTTCTCAAATGATTTCAACTTCGCAGCCAGCCGTTGGCCATTCGACCGCCGTGCCGCCGCAACTTGCGGGTGAACTCGACGTGATCATCCCGGTGCTTCACGGCTCGTTTGGAGAAGATGGAACCATTCAGGGTCTCTTGGAACTCTTGGACGTCCCTTACGTGGGCGCGGGTGTGTTGGCATCTGCAGTCGGTTTGGATAAAGTGGTCATGAAAACTGTGTTCGCCGCCCAAGGGCTGCCGCAAGTCGGGTTTTCGGCTTACACGCGCCGCGACCTGAAAAACGACACAGACGGGGTCGTCAGCGACGTAGAAAGGAAGATTGGCTACCCCTGCTTTGTAAAACCCGCGAACCTGGGTTCAAGTGTCGGCATTTCCAAGGCGCGAGACCGGACGGAACTCCAGCGCGCGCTCGAGGTCGCGGCAAAGTACGATCGCAAAATCATTGTGGAACAAGGTTTGAACGTCCGAGAAATCGAAATCGCGGTACTCGGCAACGAAGAACCTAGGGTATCTGTTCCTGGAGAGATTATTCCTTCCAACGAGTTTTATGACTATAAGGCGAAGTATATCAGCGGGGAGTCGGCGTTGATGATTCCGGCCAATTTACCGCAGCAACAAGTCGATGAAATCAGAGCTCTTGCCGTAAAGGTGTTTCAAGCCATCGATTGCAGCGGCTTGGCCCGTGTAGACTTTTTTGTGGAAAAGGGCACCGGTAAAGTTTTGGTCAACGAAATCAACACGATGCCAGGGTTTACCAAGTACAGCATGTACCCGAAATTGTGGGATGCTAGTGGATTGCCGTACGACAAACTCATCGATGCGTTGATTCAGCTTGCACTGGAACGGCACGCGGAGAAACAGCAGATTCAGACGAATTTCGATTTGGACGATTAAGGCCGGCGATTAAGGCGCCAGCGATTAAGGCGGGTGTTGCGTGTCGGCGCGTTGGCCTTGAGTTCGTCAACTGGCGAGTCGTGCACGACCCGGTTTAGCGCCGACAAGAAGAGCAGCGGCTGCGCGGACGAGAGATCGCAATCAGCCGGTAGACTAACCGGGACGCCGGAGAAAAACCGGGCACCCATTGTGCAAATTTCAGCCAAGAAAAGCCTTTAAAGTGGCTCAGCACCCAAATGACAGCGTCTGCTCCCTGACGGCGTTCCCCTTGCAGGGACACAACCTGGATTTGCTTCACGGCTTCTTCGAAATTCAGGTCAAGAGACTCTAGCAGGCCCGACGTCTGCAACGGGAGCAGACGCAAAACCCCTTCTTTGTCGCGACGTTTCAGCCAGGCTGCACTGGCGCGGCACAAAGGGCAGTCCCCATCAAACAGGACAAGCAGTTTCTGCCTGTTCGACGTTGTCCATTGAGTGGCTGCGAAAGGTTGACGATCCGGTTGAAATTGCGGACCTGAAAACGGCGATTCTTTCACGGTCTCCCTTCTTTACATAACGAGTTGTTTGTATTCTGCCCATGAAGCTTGTCTGGTCTTACCTATCTTCTACGCATCTGGCCAAACCTGTCAGGCCATGGCGGTTCCGCCTGACGGTGCAGATAAAACGGCAAGACTAGGCGTCAAAAAGGAGTGTTGGTGGTGCGCATTGTGTGTTTTGGCGACAGTGTAACACGTGGGGTCTCATACGTGAAAGGGCGTTTGCGGATTTTAAAGGAAAACTACCCAGCCTCGTTGCAACAACATGCACCCGCTGAGCAATCGGTCGAAATATTTAACAAAGGTGTCTTCAACGACAACTCCGACCTTCTGTTGCAGCGCGTGGACCAAGACGTCATTGCACTGAATCCAGAAGTGGTCCTCATTGAAATTGGCGGGAATGACTGCAATTTTCGATGGGATGAAGTTGCCCAGTCCCCGAACGAACCCCACGAAGCCATTGTTCCGTTAGAACGGTATTTATACAACGTCCGCCAGATCGTGGTGCGCATTCAAGAAGCCGGCGCTATGCCTGTTTTGATGACGACACTTCCCTTGGATCCGGTTCGCTACTACAAACACATTGAAAGCCTGCACGGCAACGCCATCGCCCGTTGGATTGCCCTGTGCGGAGGCATTGAGCACTGGCACGGTTGGTACAACCGCGCGCTTAAACAACTCGTCTCTTCCCTGCAGGCGGTGATGAGCTTGGACTTGCGCACCAAGTTTAAACAAGCGGGCGATTTAAAAGACTTGCTGAGCGACGACGGGATTCACCCGAGTGCACTGGGCTATCAGGAGATTAGCCGTATCGTCGCTCAAGCATTATGGCCTCGTCAAGCATCCGGAAACAACTGATAAAACGCATCATAGCGTTCGTCTTTGCCAGTGGCGGACGAATTCTTTTCGTGTTTTTTAGGCCGGGAATGTGCCGTTGCCGCAGTTTCTTCACGGCCTTTGGTGCGTTCCCGGTATCCCTCCCGGTACACCTCTAATTCCTGTTTGGTGCGGATGCGGTTGCGGTGCCAGTCGTAGAGGATACGGTCGATGTATTTGAAACTGTATTTGTTTGCCAACACCGCTTCGCGCAAGGCCTCCGCAATCAACCATTCGGGGTGCCCGTCCCGTTCCAGCCATTGACGAACTTGTTCACACTCTAATCCAGACAAAGGCCGACCAAACTCTTCTTCAAACAGCGTAATGACGTCCTTGCGCCACTCCACGCCGGTACTCTTCGGATCGCGTCCTCTTAAGCGCTCCCACAAAGGCTTTAAGTCGTAGTAGTTGCTATGTGTGCCGACTCCGTCCAATCGTTCGCCGATATGTAGAAATCCGCGCGCTACCAGTCCTCCAACCACTTCTCCGGCCGCCTGCGGGGTCATTCCGCAAAGGCCGCCTAATTCTTGCGGAGAAACGAAATCCTGGTGTTTAATTTGGTGGGCTGCCAAAATCTGAGTCAATACTAAAAATTCCTGAGGGGTTAGCCCCAACTGCGGCACCTGAGATACCCATTCATACGGAAGCACCACAAAACTCCCGTTCAAAAAGTCCGCATTAAACCGTTCCCGGTCGGACGGTTTCACGTGCTATCCCCTCCCCTATTTTGATTTCAAGTATAGCATGGCGTTTGTCGAATGGGCGCGAATCTAGGCGCAAATCCGCCGATTAACGGCGGATTCGGCCTCTGCGTGATCCCAGGTATTCCCGCTCCCCTTGCGAAGAACCTTGGTCAGGGGTAGAGGCGGTACAAAAGCCGTGGGAATGGATTCGACTCACGCACGTGTTCTAATCCGCAAATCCAGGCTATAGTTCGTTCTAGCCCAATTCCGAAACCTGAGTGAGGCACACTGCCAAATTTGCGCAGGTCCAGGTACCAACCGTATGTGTCCTGAGGGAGGTTGTGCTCTTCAAAACGCTTTTTTAACAGGTCGTAGTCGTGAATGCGCTGACTGCCTCCCACAATTTCCCCATAACCCTCGGGCGCCAACAAGTCGGCGCACAACACGACTTCTGGCCGATTTGGATCGGGCTGCATGTAAAACGCCTTGAGTTCGGTCGGATACCGTTCCACAAAAACGGGCCGGTCGTACTGTTCAGCCAGTGCAGTCTCGTCGGGGGCTCCAAAATCTTCCCCCCACTTCAGGTCGTGCCCGAGTGCCTGTAGTTTTTCAATGGCCTCGTCATAGGTAATGCGCGGAAACGGAGCGCGTACGCTTTCCAGCTTGCTCGTGTCCCGGCCAATGGTTTTGAGTTCCAGCTCGCAGTGGGTCAGAACGTGCTGTACGACAAACGACACCAGGTCCTCCTGCACACGCAGGTTGTCATCGTGACCGTAAAACGCCATTTCTGGCTCAATCATCCAAAACTCAATAAGGTGGCGCCGTGTCTTAGAATGCTCCGCTCGGAACGCTGGGCCCATAGAGTAAACCTTCCCCAGTGCCATGGCGGCGGCTTCCATATACATTTGTCCGCTCTGTGTCAGGTAAGCGTCCTGATCGAAATACTCTGTGTGAAACAGCTCAGTCGTACCTTCGCAGGAACTTGGTGTAAGAACAGGAGGATCGACCCGCGTAAATCCAGATTCGTCCAGAAACTGCGCCATAGCGCGTTCGACTTCGGCTCGAATCTTGAGAATGGCGCGTTGTCGCGGCGTCCTCATCCAAAGATGACGGTGGTCCAGAAGGAAGTCGACCCCGTGCTCTTTGAGGGTAATGGGATAGTCGTGGGACTCTCCAACCTGCTCGACGCCGATGACGGAAATCTCGTAGCCGCTTTGTGCGCGTTCGTCGCGCCGGACGGTTCCTTCTATGTACACGGACGACTCTTGGGTTAATTGCTGACAAGCCGCAAACACTTCGTCGCCCACTTCACTTTTTACTGCAACGCACTGAATGACCCCAGTGCCGTCTCGCAACTGCAGAAACTGTATCTTTCCGCTTGACCGTTTGTTGTAGACCCAGCCTCGAAGTGTGACAGCCTGGCCATCGTAGCGATTAACTTCGTTGATTGTCGTGATGGTTCCCACATAGACCCCTCCAACTGAACGCATTCGAAGAGATTATAACAGAAACGGAATTCAACTTGCATGGATGATAACAACGCGCAAAACGGCTGCCAAGACCCATCTTCTCTGAACTGCGAGTGATGCGCCTGGGCAGCCGCTGGCTGCAAAACCGAATCCATCCAAGTGCCAAATTCCACTACCTACTAGCTTGGTTAACTTGGTAATTTCGTAGTCAGCCGAGAAACTCAAGCCGTATCAAGCCTGAGATTATACGCTTGCAGAAATCTGGGCACCGCCAAGTTCGACGTTCGGAGCCGGGAGACTCAATTCCGGTTTGATGACGCCTTCGAGCCATGTCCGGAACTCCTGGCCGCCGACACTCTCTTCTTCGACGACGTGATCGGCAAAGTTGGCGATGTCGTCTTTATAAGGCGTCAAAACTTCTCTCGTCTCTTTTTCTTGTTCGGAGAGGATATAGCGCACTTCCGTATCCAACACGGTTTCCGGAAGGTGTTCCTCATCGACAATCCCAATGCGTGACAATCCGCATTTGACCATGGTCCGCGCGAGTGACGAAGCTTGCACAAAGTCGTTTTGAGCCCCAGTACTGCGATTTCCGTAGTGAAGCTCTTCCGCCAAAGCACCTGCTAAGGCTACGTTGATTTGCTGCTTGAGGTAATCCAGCGTGTACAGGTATTTATCGCTTTCCGGAATCTGACGCACAAACCCTAAGGCGTTGCCGCGAGGACTAATGGTAATGTGCGATACGGTCCCAGGCCTCATTAACTCGCTGACAATGGCGTGCCCCAATTCGTGAACCGCCACTCGCTGCAGCTCTTCGTCGGTAGGGCGGCGTCCCGTCTTTTCGCCCATCAGAACTTTGTCGACAGCGTCCCGGAACATCTCCTGAGTAACTTCCTTTTTGTCTTGGCGCAAAGCGATAATGGCAGCTTCGTTGACCAGCGACTCGAGCTGCGCGCCAGAAAAGCCAAACGTTTCGCGCGCGATGTGCTCCAAGTCGACGCTCGAATGCACAGGCTTGCCATCGGTTTGGATTTTCAGGATATGCAAACGTCCCTCTTTATCCGGCAAGTCTACCTTGATCTGGCGGTCGAACCGGCCAGGACGCAGCAACGCACTGTCGAGGATATCCGGTCGATTGGTGGCAGCCATGACGAGAACCATCGGCGTATGCGTCGTCGACATACCGTCCATTTCCGTCAGCAACTGGTTGAGGGTCTGATCGTACTCCTGATGACTGAATTGACCGCGCTTGCCACCCACAACGTCGATTTCGTCGATAAAAATAATCGCGCTGTCTTTGCTCTCTTTTTTCGCCAAGGCGCGGGCCTTGCGAAACAGGTCGCGGACGCGCTGGGCGCCAACACCGACGTACATTTCGACAAATTCGCTGCCTGACGCAGAGAGAAACACAGAATCTGTATACGTGGCGGCCGCTTTGGCCATTAACGTTTTTCCGGTACCCGGAGGACCGGTCAGCAGGATGCCTTTGAGCGGTCGAATCCCAAGCGACTTGATCCGTTCGCGGTAACGCAGGAAATCCAGCGCTTCCCTCAGTTCGCGTTTAGCGTGTTCCTGACCGCCAATCTGTTCGAAAGACACTTGATGGCGCACTGGAGCCTCTCGTGTGGCTGTCATGACGGTGGACTTTCGGTCCATCATGAGCCATAGCGCGACGCCTAAACCTACGAGGAAAAACAGCGGCAGCACATTCACTCCCAAAAACCCCAGAAACAGCATGACCGCAACGCCCATTCCAATTACGAGTTCTTTCATCAAGAAGCAGCACCTCCTCCTGGTCGCAGCGTGTACGGGTAAACGTCGTACAGATAGTGAGAGCCTTTGCTGAATTGGATGTAAATGTTGTGTTCATCCATTGTAATGCGGGCAGTAATGCCCTGCTTGGCTGCCTGGTTTTCAACTTGCGAAATCATTTCGGTGTAGTTGCCCTTAGAAACTCCCTCAGCCACGATGGGAAACAGGTTTTCGTAAGCAGACTGCAGTTCCTGGTTGCGGTTGTCTAAGAGCGTTACGCTGTCGCTTCCGCTAAACGAGCCTGACACCGTCGACATGATTTTTAGATAGGTGCTTTGCAAATCCTGGTTTACCAGGGTTTTTACGGGACCGAGGTGAACCTTGATTCGACCGGGGTTTCCCGCTACGACGTCGACCGTCGTTACACCTTGGATGGAATCCAGTTGGGTTTGCAGCGGCCCAACCAGTTTGAAGTGGTAGTAGGCTTGCCAGCCTCCAAACAACACCGACAACGTCAACAACATGACGAAAATCAAAGGAACGAGGCGAACCCGGGACATACCGAGCCTCCTTATCGTTCAATCTGAGATGACACTCACAAGTATAGCACCTTGGCCACATTATGTTTACAACACATTCTGGGAATCCCGACGAAAATACGGCGAAAATGCGTCAGTCTGGATTCGTTTACATGCGCCAAATGCCCTACACTCGGGTCATCGAATCACTATACTCAAAGAATACCACGTTGAGCCTCAAACGTCACACGAGCAGGGTTGCGCTGGCAAAAGAAAATCAAGCCCGCCAAAGGCGGCTTGGATGAACAAACGGTTGTTTTTGTCAGGTTCTTACGTCCGGTACAAGGTAATGAGCATTTTACCGGGCTCATCGGGTGCCTTGGACAAGCCGAAAATGACGTTTTTTTCTTTCAGGTTCCGGTTCAAAAAGTCCACGAGTTGGTACAAGTCGTCCGTGGCCGTACAAAGCTGTGTGCCAATGACCATCATTTTGTCTCCGGCGTTTGCCATGGCTTCCACTCACCTGTTTCGTCGATATTATGGTTTTGCGATTTGCCCTTTTAAACTATCGAAAACCTCCTCGTTTGTAAAACGATACCTAAGAGGAGTGATGCTGACTTCGCGTCTTCGCAAAGCTTTGACATCCGTGTCCGTCCCGCCGCTTTCCTCCAACTCCTCCCCGGCGTGGCGGTAATACACCTGACCAAACGCGTCCATGACCTGCATAAAGTCGTTCCGGTACCCGCGTGCGCCCAATTCCGTAATGCGCCAGGCTGCACTCGAAATGTTTTCTGCAGGAAAATTGACGTTTAAAAACGTGTCTGGAGGCAGTGTTGCCGCTTGAACTTGGGAAGCAATTTGCACCGCAGTCGCGGCGGCGTCTGCAAACGGATACGGTGGACCGACAATGGAGAAGGCAACTGCAGGAATTCCTTGTAAGGCAGCTTCCCCTGCTGCGGCTACGGTACCTGAGTACAAAACGTCTGTCGCTAAATTTGCACCCTCGTTAATTCCCGACAGCATGATGTCGAAAGGGTGCTCCCCGCCAATCATCACCATCGCCCATTTTACGCAATCGACCGGTGTTCCGCTCACCGAAAGGGCCTTGGTGTTTGGCAGGCCCAAGTCCACGTCGTTGACGTAAAGCGGCCGATGCAGCGAGATTCCGTGACTGGAGGCGCTTTTTTGTTGATCCGGTGCAACCACAAACACTTCGCCGAGGGCGAGCGCAGCCTTGGCAAGTTCTAAAATCCCCGGAGCGTGAATTCCGTCGTCGTTAGAAATTAATATTCGCATCGATTCTCTCCTCCCCTGCCATCAATCCCGTCACATATGCCAGGCATCAGCGCCGATACTACAGGTACTTCGCGAGGAGGTGCCTTTGCAATGACCCACAGGAACTGCAGCGCCAAATCGGTATCCGATCGTCAAAGCTTCAAACAAGACGCACTCCTTCACCAAGCTCAAGGAGAGCAGGACTTATGGCTGGCCGCACTGCAGTCGAGTGCGGAGCTGGGCGATGAGCGGCGGCCCGAACGTCTGCGGGCTGTGTTTCTCAACTCTTAAGGATTTGTTCTAACTTATGGACCTCATAACGCATTCTTTCCACATCGATGGTCAGAACTTCGCGATTTGACATCAACTGTTTTCCGGCGACGAACACATCCGCCACATCGTCTGCACCTGCGGCGTAAACAATATTGGACAACAGGTTGTGGTTCGGAATGAAATGGGGGCTGTCCATGCTCAGCAGCGTCACATCTGCGGCGGCCCCCGGGGTCAGGGTACCATGTCCAGGTTCTAGGAACACGCATTTTGCCCCGCCTTCGGTTGCCATGTAAAAGGCTTCATGGGCTGGAACCACGGTGGCATTTTGCATCACGCCTTTGTGGAGCGTAGCCGCCAAACGCAATTCTTCGAACATGTCCAGGTTGTTGTTGCTTGCTGCGCCGTCTGTGCCCAATCCGACTGTCAATCCAGCTTTGAGCATTTGTACTAACGGCGCAACGCCAGACCCGAGTTTCAAATTGCTTTGCGGGTTGTGGGCGACGTGAACGCCGTGCTGTTTCATGAGCGCAATGTCATGGGGTGAGACGTGAACGCAGTGTGCCGCGAGTACAGGTCGTTCCAATAAACCGCAGGCGTGAACCAGTTCAATGGGAGACATGTTGTGCTGCTCGCGGCTGTTTTGCACTTCGATGGACGTTTCGGACAAGTGGATCTGCACGGCGACGCCAAGCTCGTGCGACAGTTCAGCAACTTGGCGCAAGTAATCCGGGGGGCATGTATACGGGGCGTGCGGACCGAGCGTCGTCGTAATGCGCCCATTGGCCTCGTGGTTCCACGCGGCGATAAACGAACGGCTATTGCGAATGCCTGCTTGTTTCGAGGCATCGTCAAGCCCTACCATTCCCCAGGACAGTACGGCCCTGAGCCCGGTGTCTGCAACAGCCTTTGCAGCGTCGTTCATGAAAAAGTACATGTCCGTGAAGCACGTGGTTCCGGATTGGATCATCTCCCAAGCAGCCAGTGTAGTCCCCCAGTATATGGCTTGTTCTGTCAGTTTGGCCTCTAATGGAAAGATGCGCTCATTCAACCAGTTCATGAGGGGCATGTCGTCTCCCGCGCCTCGCAGCAGCGTCATGGCTGCGTGTCCGTGCGTATTGACCAAACCCGGTATGGCGACGCAGCGCGGACGGTCGATGACTTCGCAGTCTGCGCTGTCGCCTTTGAAACTGCCCAGGCCTGCTGCGACAATGCGATCCCCTTCGAATACCAGGTATCCTGGTGACAAATCGAATTGCTGCGCGGATTGCACTAGCCCGCCAACTTTGAGAAGAACTCGCTTCATGATTTCCTGCCCCCTATAGTATTTGCAATCATCTCCTTTGTCAGTGGTTGAACCACCCCAAATTCGGTGATGATGGCTGCAATCAATTCGTGTGGAGTGACGTCGAATGCCGGGTGCGCGGCTGCCGTTCCGGGAGGCGCGATGGACTGACCGAGAAGATTCGTTACTTCACCGGGATCGCGCTGTTCAATCGGGATCTGGTCTCCCGATGCGATGTTCAGGTCAAAAGTACTCGACGGAGCCGCCACGTAAAATGGAACACGGTGGTATTTCGCCAACACTGCCAGGCTGTATGTGCCAATTTTGTTGGCTGTGTCTCCATTGGCAGCGATGCGGTCTGCGCCGACGATCACGGCGTCGACTTGTCCAGCGTGCATAAAGTGGCCTGCCATGCTATCCGTAATGAGGGTATACGGGATGCCGTCTTCAGCCAGCTCAAATGCCGTCAAACGCGCGCCTTGAAGGTAAGGACGGGTTTCGTCCACCCAAACCGAAGCGAGCTTGGAAGCGTCGGCTAACGCGCGAATCACTCCCAAAGCGGTTCCATACTCTACCGTCGCCAAGGAACCGGTATTGCAGTGCGTCAAAATCCGGTTGTGGTCCTGGGTAAATAGACTTGTCCCATGCTGACCGATACGGCGATTGACCAACACGTCCTCCTCGGCAATCGCTTCCGCTTCGGCGGCGAGTGAGGCGGCCTGGCCAGCTGGTTTCAGTCCGGACGTTTCGGCAAGCTTTCGCTCCATGCGAGAGATCGCCCAAAACAAATTGACGGCCGTTGGTCTCGTCTTGCCTAACGCGTTTAGAGTATCAGCCATGGCTTGACCAAACTGTTCTCCAGAAATCCCTTGGTCTGCCAGCTTTTTGGCTTGCAAAGCCGCTCCGTAAGCAGCGGCGGCGCCAATGGCTGGCGCCCCTCGAACCTGCATAGTCACGATGGCGTTGGCGACCTGGTTTGCATCGGTGCACTCCACCCAATCTTGACGGTTGGGTAACAGCCGCTGGTCCAAAACCAACAGAGCTTCGCCCGTCCATTTTAATGCTCTCAGTGTCGCTCTCCCCCTTGAACCCCCACAAGAGGCGACTGTCCGCCCACAGCCTCTTTACAGCGGCAGGAACGTTCGGACGTCAAATGAGACAGGGTATGGAAAAACAGTTCGCGGATCCGGCTGACGTTTTTGTCCATTTCTTCGAGTACTTCTTCGTGAGTCAAAGCTGACGACGTCATTCCAGCTCCGAAATTGGTCACCATGCACACGGTGGCGTAACACATCTCGGCTTCTTTTGCCAAAACCACCTCGGGGACGCTGGTCATGCCGACGACGCTGCCACCCATGGCTTGGAACATGCGGATTTCGGCGGAACTTTCAAACCGGGGTCCCTCTGTGCACACGTAAGTTCCTCCGTGATGAACAGAGATGCCAATCTGCTCTGCCGAACTTGCCAGCGACTGACGAAGCCGATGACAGTACGGGTCCGACATATCAACGTGAACAACGCCGGCGTTGTCTTCAAAAAAAGTGACGGGACGGTTCTTGGTGAAATCCAGGAAACTATCGACAATCACCAAAGACCCCGGACGCAGTTCGCGCCGCAGTGAACCGACCGCCGCGGTAGCAAGTACCTGGGTCACACCCAATTGCTTCAAGGCGAGGATGTTAGCACGGTAATTGATCTTGTGTGGAGGCGTACTGTGGCCAAAACCGTGGCGAGGCATAAATACGATGTGTTTTCCCTGATATGTACCCACTGTAGCTTGTACCTCGCCAAAGGCGGTTTCAATCGTAGTCGGGGTGGTGTCGTCGAGCAGCTTGGGGTCGTAGACGCCTGTGCCGCCGATAATTGCAAAATCTGCATGCATGGATGGGTCCCTCCTGTTTATCGACCGGTTCATACCCTCGAAGAAAAATTATGCGGAATTAACAAGATTATAGGGTTTGAAGTTCATAGGGTAAAGCGCGCCCCTTGGAAATCAAAGACTGCGGCCAGGATTTGCGCTCAAAAAGGACGCGATCGCACGCAGATTCGCGGCTGGACCGCAGTTCATAAGATCGCCGATTTGCTCGACCCTCTCCGGCACGTTATTGACGGTAAACTGCTCGGGCACAGCTCCCGCTTCAAGTTCCCTCCAGGACAATGGACATGACACAGTGGCGTGTACTGTCGCTCTCGGACTGTAAGGGGCGATGAGGGTCCGAGTCGGACCGTGCTGCAAGTAATCGACATAGACTTTCCTGCCGCGGTTCTTGGTCAGCCTCTCCAGAGTCACGACGTTTGGCAGCGTGTGCAAAAGGTAATCTGCAACCGCCTTCGTGAACAAACGCGTTTGCGCGTAGGTGTGCCCAGGGGCGAGCGGCACAAACACCTGCAGTCCCGTGGCCCCTGAGGTCTTGGCGACGTGGGATAAACCAAGCCTGGTAAGCAGGCCGTGAATGGCTAAAGCCACTTCGCGCACCGGTTCAAATCCCTTGATGGTAGGGTCTAAGTCAAAGGCGACTGCTTTTGGTTCTTCGGGGCGGTCAACGGTCGTAAACCCCACATGGAATTCCAGGCACGCCATATTCGCGAGCCAAATGAGCGCGGCGACAGAGTCGGCCAGGATGTAATGAATGACATCGTTCCGGTCGGTTGACCATATAGGAACCGTAGTCATCCACTCTGGAGTTCCCTGCGGCCGGTTCTTTTGGTAAAACGAATGTCCGTGTATCCCGTTTGGGAAGCGAATCAGCGTCAGGGGCCTGTCTTTGAGGTGCGGAAGCAGCCACGGCGCCATGCGGATCATGTACTGGATGTATTGGACCTTAGAGACCTTCGCTTCCGGCCACAGCAGTTTTTCGGGGTGAGTGATTAACACCGGGTATTCGGCTTCCAATTGCATGATCAGCCAGCCACCACCTTGCCATTGGGTGTTTTGTATTGGTTTGCGCAAGCACCCCAAAGGAGATGCAGGTTTAAAGATGGTAGAGTTCCCCTTTTCGCCCATGGAACCGATTCTCACCCATCAGCCGTTTTCGGATCCGTCTTACGCCTTTCAGGTCAAATGGGACGGTGTTCGAATGCTTGTTAAAAAGCGCGGGGATGACGTGCTTTTGGTCAACCGCAAGGGCAAAAACCGCACTGCGCTTTACCCGGACATCGCTAACGAGGTCCGCAAACTCAAAGTGCATGATTGCATCCTAGACGGCGAGATGATTAGCTTTGGGAAAGACGGAAAACCCGATTTTCGACAAATCTTGCACAGGGACTTGGCAAAAAAGCCAAAGCTTTCAGTCCCAGTGTGTTTTGTCGCGTTTGACTGTGTACAACACGACGGGGTGTGGCTGCTAGAGCGTGCGCTTGAAGACCGGTACGAAGTCCTTGAAGACGTTGTGTCGGTCCCTGGGTTGGTGCAACGCACGGAGAACTTTGCGGACGGGATGGAGTTGTTTCAGTCGATGGAGCGCATGCAAATGGAAGGCATCGTGGCTAAGCGCAAAGGTAGCGCTTATCACCCAGGAGGCAAATCCGGAGAATGGCAAAAAGTCAAGTGTTGGCGCTATACCGTTGCGGAAGGACTGTTCTTAAAATGGCGCGATGAACGGCCGAACGCGGTGATAGTGGGAACCAACAACGAACCGACCAACGAAGTGTTTGGGGCAGTTGCTACGGGGATACCAGAATCGGAGTGGGGTCGGTTAACCGCTTGGTCCGAATCCGGTCCCGAAGCCGTCAAGGGGCACCCGGACTGGACCCGTCTTCGTCCGGGGATCCAAATGAAAATCCGTTTTTTGGAGTGGACAGACGACGGGAAGCTACGCGCTCCAGTCGTACAGTCAATTTCTTACCCTTCGCTTTAAGAGGAGCGCTTTCTGGTCTTCTTTTCGGGCTTGCTTTCTGCCTTGGTCCTTTTAATGCTTTCCTGCAGGGCTTGCATGAGGTCCACGATGTTTTCCGGCTGTGTGCCTGCAGGTGTCGGGATGGAGACATCCTCGTTGGCCACTTTTTGTTGGATAGCCTTTGTCAACGCGTCACGCCGTTCGTCGGTGTACTTGCCGGGTTCGAAGGGGCTTGCCAATTGGTCAATCAGCGTCACGGCCATTTTCAACTCTTGTTCCGTCACCAACGGGTTAGCCGTCAAGTTGGGGAGTTCCTGGACCGGACGCACTTCATCGGGCCAAAAAATGGATTCCATGACGAGCACATCCTGGTAGACGCGAATGGCTGCCAAGGTTTCTGCATTGCGCAGAACGGTTTTTGCGATCGCGATTTTCCCGGTTTCCTGCATGGCTTGTTGCAGCAACCGGTACGCCTTTGTACCCGTCGATTCAGGCGACAAGTAGTATGACTTGTCGTAGTACACTGGGTCGATTTCACTCAATTGTACAAAGTCCACAATGTCAATCGTGTGTGCCCGCGGCTTGTTGACAGCTTGGAGCTCCTCTTCGTCAAAAATGACGAAGCGATCGGGTTCGTATTCGAAACCCCGCACAATCTCGTTGTACTCGACGGGTCGGTTGCAGGTTGGGCAGGTGCGAGTGTATTGTATCGGCGTTTTGCATTCTTTGTGCAGGTAACGGAACTTGACGTCCTTTGATTCGGTGGCTGCAAACATGCGCACCGGAACATTGACTAAACCAAAACTAATGGATCCTTTCCACATGGTATGCACAAAGCTCTCCCCTTTCCGGCCTTACTCCTAAGGTCGGCAAACGAAAGCGGAACATACCAAAGAGTCAATTCCAGCTTTGGAAAGCCCCGGTCAACTCTCATCGCCTTTGGCAGCTCACCGGCGAATCAGTCTACAGCGTAATACGCCAACGCCTGCAACTCACTGGCAAAGTCTGCGTTGCGCACGTGTATGTGAGACGGTACGCGCAACAGGACGGGAGCGAAGTTCAAAATTGCGGACACGCCCGCTTCCACCAACCGGTCGGCTACTGACTGGGCTTGGTCCGGGGGGACAGCGATAATGGCCATGCGCACTTCGTCTTGTTTGATTTTTCGCTCGAGTTCCGCATCGCGGTGAACGATGATGGGACCAATTTGCAACCCCACCTTGCCAGGGTCCTTATCGAACGCATAGGCGATAATCAAGTTGCTGGGGCGGCTCTGACTGTGGTGACACAGAGCAATGCCGAGGTGGCCGGCCCCCACCAATGCAACGCGAAGCTCGCGGTCCAATCGAAGAATTTGCCGGATCTTATCAATGAGATAGGCCACGTCATAACCGACGCCTTTGCGGCCAAACTCCCCAAAAAACGCGAGGTCTTTCCGGATTTGGGCTGGGTTGCTGTCCAGTTGATTTCCTAAATCGAGCGACGACACGGTCGATATTCCGCCGTCTCGAAGTTGTTCGAGATGCCGCAGGTAGACGGGCAAACGGCGAATGACGCTGCCGGGGATCCGCGGTGACTTAACGGACATGCGGGTTTCCTCCTTCGTGGGTCCGGGTGAGTTTTTCAACGCTCAGGAGCGCTGTTGCAGAAACGATTGAATTTTACCCATGACCGCTTTTTCAGGTCCGATGTAAGGGGCGACCCCAGGGAGTGACTGAATGAAACTTCGCCCATACTTTGCCGTGACAATGCGCTTGTCGTACACGACAACCACCCCGTAATCGCGCACTGTACGGATCAATCGCCCAAATCCTTGCCGGAAACGCACGACAGCTTCAGGTAAGCTGGCATGCCAAAACGGGCTGAGTCCTTCTTGCTCCAACCGCTCGTACCGAGCCTGGGCCACAGGATGGGTCGGGGGCGCAAATGGCAGCCGGACAATGGCCAAAGTGGTCAACTGCTGCCCGGGCAGGTCGATGCCCTCCCAAAACGACTGAGCTCCAAACAAGACGGCATTGGGGTGTTCCTTGAACGCCTCCAACAGCGTTGTACGTCCACCGTCGATTCCCTGTGCAAACAGTTGATACCCCAATTTCTCGAGAGGTACACGAATCGCTGCGGCGGTGGCCCGAAGCAACGCGTGGCTCGTAAACAATGCCAACAGTTTGCCCTGACTGGTTTCAACGAGTGTGAGCAGTGATTTGGAGAGCTGCCGTGCGGCCTCGTCATTTTGCATTTTGGCCAATTCGGGCACATCGTTCGGAACGCAAAGCAGGGCTTGGCGCGCAAACTCAAACGGCGATGGAACGCTCAGACTGACCAATCGGCCATCCCGCACAAACGAAGACAGTCCGAGACGGTCAAGCAGGTAGTCGAACTTTCCGGCCACCGAGAGTGTGGCCGAAGTCAAGGTTACCGAATTCTTGTTGGCAAACAGAGAATCTGAGAGAATGCGAGCCACGGAAATCGGGTTTCGATGCAAACCGATTTGCCGGTTCTCAGCGCTTCTGCTCTGTTCAATCCAATTCACCCAATCGTTGGACAAGTCACCCGCGCGGCACAACGTCCAGATGCGTTCTGCCAGTTCGGTCAAAAAGCCTGCCGCGTCAAACAGGCGGCCAGACAGGTCCATGTCCGTTTCGAGCTCCGCCGTATTCTCCAACACGCTGCGGGGTTTCTCCAGGTCTGCGAGCTGCGACGACGCTTCGTCGGCGAGCTGAAGGTACGTTTGCCACAACGGATCGGCTTCTGCGTCGGCGGTGATGCGAAATTCACTCTGCCCCGCAGGGACTAAGTCGGCCAGCGTATGAAACATGTTTTCGACGATTTGCCGGAGTGATACGACTCCGTCCAGCAATTGCTCAATGGCCGGGACGCTTCGCGCAGAAACACTGTCTGTTCCTTCAAGGCGCGCTAGTAAATCCGGCAGGACGCCGTGTTTTTTGTGATCGCGGACGAGACGGCCAAACAGCGACAGGCATTGATGGAAATAGACTTCCTCCCCCAGATGCCGGGTGGCCTCCTCTTCCAAGTGATGGGCTTCGTCCAAAATCAGTCGGTCGTACTTTGGCAAGACTCGGTGATCGGCTTTTAAGTCTGAAAATACCAATGAGTGATTCGTTACGATCACGTCCGCCTCATAGGCGGCTCCTCGCGCTCGAAAGTAATGACAAGGTTTGAAGAATGGGCAGCGTTTCCCGATACAAGTTTCACTTTCACTCTGTATGCGCGGCCAAACTTCGCTGAGTTTGCCTTGCATCGGCAATTCTTCGCGGTTGCCCGTCAGTGTCGTCACCAACCACGTCAGCAAACTCATGTGGGCTGCAATTTCGTCGGAAGGTGTGCCGAATCCAGTGTTCAGCACTTCTTGTTGAAGCTTTCGCATGCAAACGTAGTGCGTTCTGCCCTTGAAGACCGCAAGGGACAACGGTTTTGCAATCACCCGGCGCAACGTTGGAAAGTCTCGCAGGCGGATCTGATCCTGTAAGGCGATAGTGTGTGTCGATACGACCACCCGAGTCTTGTGTTCAAGTGCGTAAAGGGCAGCCGGAATCAGATAGGCCAGCGATTTGCCGGTACCGGTCCCCGCTTCAATCACGAGGTGTTCATCGCCAATCAGCGCTTTTGCGACGGCCGATACCATTTGTTGTTGCCCAGGCCTGACTTCAAACCCAGGCAAGGTCTCCTCGAGAGGAGTACCGTGATTCAGAAGCTCAGTGGACAATTCGACAATATCGTTACTATTCTCAACATCGCTACTATTCTCTATTTGTAGGGATAATTCCTGCGCGTCGTCATCTGAGGTGTCTTTGACTCTCGACAAAGGAACGTCACTCGTCGTAAACACCAATTGGTGGATGTTTGCGGTGTTGTCCAAGAGGTTTGTTCCGTAAGCCTGAAAGCGCCGGTCAGCAATTTCATTAAACCACTCTGCGGCCGCCGGTGACACAAAACCTGCGAGCCGAGCCAGTTGCTGCAACGTGATATAGGGCAATTGAAGGGAGTGCTCTGCGAGTGCAGACAAGACCTCCGCAGTGACGCTCGCATCCGTGTGCGCCCGGTGGAAAGACGCAACCTGGCTCCCGCACCACTTCGCAAGGTTTTCCAGTGCAAACCCGCGCCAAGTGGGCAAGACGCTGCGAGCTAAAAACAGGGTATCAAGTGCGTCGAAGGATGTTGGCAAATCGTACCCGCACAAGTCGCACGCGCTGCGGAGAAAACCTAAGTCAAACTGTACGTTGTGTCCTGCCAAGCGATAGCCGGCAATAAACGATAAAAACTGCGGGAGTACGTCTTCAAGAAATGGTGCCAATTCGAGTTCATCTTCGTCAATTCCCGTCATGTCCAGGATCTTCTGCGGCACACTTCGCTTTGGACGGACGAGGCTGTGAAAGCGTTCGGATGCGGCGCCGTCCTGGAGACGCACTGCCCCAATTTCAATAATTTCGTCGTATACCGGGTTAAATCCGGTGGTTTCAAGGTCAAAAACAACTAAGTTCACCCGCGCGCCTCCTGCCTCTAGACACTATTCTAGCAAAAAAACGCCAGAATGAGTCATACGTCGACGGGAGTGGCCGCTGGGAAGTATTACTGGGTCTGTACCAGGGTCCGGCGCTCGTTGAGCACCTTCTCTGCAGAAGCGAACAGTCGGTCTGCTTGTTGAGGGCGACCAAGCCTTTCTGCAGTGCGGCCCAAAGCCGTTAGAATAGCTGAACTCGGCGGCCCGAGCACCAATGCGGCGTTGAGATACTTTTCTGCCTCCTGATACCTTGCGTCCGCAAACAGTGTCATTCCATACTCGTACAAAGCGAGGCGTTTGACTGACTTGCGCCGGTCTCGCATTCCCTTTAAAAAGCGGTTGTACGCTTTTTGCAGCTCGTTCCTGCGCACGCTGATCTTACCCAGTGCAACCCACAAAAAGGCCTTGTCCGGATAACGGGTCATAGCTTGAACTAAAAGGCGTTCTGCTCGAGCATCGTCGCCAGTGAGTAAAAGCGCAATGCCAAGTTGCACTTGCCCCGCAGTGTAACTAGGATGCAAGGTGAGCAGCTTCTTGAGTATGGCGGCCGCTTCATCGACGTGCCCCTGTTTGAGCATGAGGAACGCCAAGTGAGACCAAGCGCCTGGGATCGACGGGTCAAGCGCGAGGATTTCCCTGCACAGCCGGATGCTCTCCGCGGGCTGGTCTAGAGCGAGGGCGACTTTGCTTTGCAGCAACATAAACTCCGCGTGAAAAGAGGCCTTATCTTCCAAGAGTGTACAGGTCTTTTGAGCCAGTTCGGGTTCCCCAGCGTGCAACAGTGAAGCGATGAGCAGCAATCCTGCTTCCAGGTCGTCTGGATTTAATTCGAGTGCCCGGGTAAACGCCCTGGCTGCCGCCGTGGGCTCGCGGCCAAAAGCGTAACAGATTCCGAGGTTAAACCAGACGTCCCGGTAATCGGGCATGGCGTGGGCAATTTGCAGCAGATGGCCGACAGCATTTTCGACCTTTTTGTCCATGAGGTCTAGCTGCGCGTCAATTTCATGGGCAGCGCACAACAATAGAGTGTCCTTCGTGGAAGTACGTACGGCGTCGAGGTGTTTTCGTGCCAGTTCAGGACGCTTCCGGTTGGCGTGGGCAGCCGCGAGGTAAAGCCGGGCAACGGGTTCGTCGATGTGCTCCACGGCTTGGGACAATGATTTTGCGGCTTCGTCGTACATCAAGAGGTCATAGTACGCCATGCCTTTGCGAAATGAGACTTTGGCCGGGTCGGACAGGTCAAAAGCAGCAGACTCCAGAATGGAGGCAGACAATTCTTGCGTGTCACGCCCGTCCAAGGTGCGATAGGGACCTGGGCCAGTTCCGGTGTTTACCGGTAACTGCACCTTCGCTGGAGCCGTCAGGGCCGAAGCTTCTTTGGCATCCGGGAATTGGATTTGCACACTGTTGATGACTTCCGGCTGCCACGGTTCAAGGTCAAAAGTTTCAATTAATTCACTGATCTGCTCGTCGAGTCTCACCCAGTGGTCGATGTAGTGGTCGCTCAATTTTTGAAGTTGCGCAAGTTCTTCCGTGAGGTACTGCCTGAGTTCAGAATCTGCGGTCTCCAGTTGCCTGCGAATGCGGTCGACAGCGTCAAACAGTTTGGCAAATCCAGGTTCAAACGTATGCATCCCCCCGATCCTAGTAGTCTTGTGTTAGGATGCAACAGAACCGGGGAGCATATGCAAAGGTCCCTAGCCAAGGGAGGTTATTAGAACAATACCTCCCCGCTTTGAATGGCTTTGAGGGCGTTGTCCGGAGTGCGCAAATACAGAGTCCCTGTGTCGTCAATTTGCTCTGCAACGCCTTCTATTACGGTTTGACCCGTTTGCACCCGCACCTTCGTCCCCAAGGTAGACGACGCGGCGCGCCACTCGTCACTGACGGCCGCAAAGCCCTCGCCTGCGAGCAAATCTTCGTACAAACCCTCAAATTCGGTCAAAAAGTCTCCCGCCAATTGAAGGTTGGAGATGGGTTTTCCGCTCTCCCCAAACAAGGAGGTGGCCTTTTCCTTCAAATCATCCGGAAAGTCCTGCAAGGGGATGTTTGTGTTCATTCCGACCCCGAGGACTGCGTACTCAACATTTTCCCCGTCGGCTCGGATTTCGGCAAGGATTCCACAGATTTTTTTTCCTTGGCACAGGATGTCGTTGGGCCACTTGATTCGGATCGGCAGCTCGGTTTGTCGAACGATGGCTCGCCGCACGGCCACACTGGCCAACAGGGTTAACTCTGCGGCGCGGCGCAGAGGAAACGGCTTTTTCAAAACAGTCGACATCCACAGACCGCCTTGTGGGGAGAACCAGCTTCGGCCTCGCCGGCCTCTTCCCCCTTCTTGACGTCCTGCTGCGAATACGGTTCCATGAAATGCCCCTTTTTGGGCCAAGGAAGCAGCGACAGCGTTCGTAGAGACCGTATTTTCGACCCAATGGACGACCTGTCCAATCTGGCTTTCCACTTTGAGAAAAGGCTTGAGCAGAGGCTCCAAAACTACGTCTGGAGTCCGAGTCAGGCGGTAACCGAGGCGGTGCACAGACTCAAAACCAAATCCGAGTTCTTCCAGGGAGCGAATGTGCTTCCACACGGCGGTTCGCGTGATACCCAGCGTATCGCTTAACGCACTGCCAGAGACGACAGCGCCTTTCGCACGAAGGAATGCTTCGACAATCTGGTTGCGGATTTGTTCGGTGTCCAGCGATGTGGACGGCGCGGTTTGACTATCCGCCACATTCTCCTCCTCCTTTCTGTAAAGACGAGCCAGTGCTAGCAGCGCATCTCTTTGATTGGCGACCTCGTCGTCGAGTACAGCCAATGCCAGACGGTCTAAAATGCGGCCGATAGCAGCGCCGTGTGCGCCAAGTTGGCGGACCTCCTGACCCGAAACGGCGAGGTCTCGCAAGTGAAACAGTGGCTGGAGCTCCCGATAATACAAAAACGCTTGGCTCCTGGGATTCGCAGTTTGCCTCCCAATCGTCGGTTTTCTCCCTTGGCCAGGTTGCCCTGCCACGAAACCATGTATCGATAACGCCTGTGTTTTGCCTCGATGTTTCGCTGTCACTTCCTCCAACCAATCCAGCACCGCGCACGTCGTTTCGACGGTGCTGGCATCCTCGAGGTAGAGTTCGCGGCGCCACGTCTTAGGATTCCAGTTTATCGGGTCTTGTTGAGCCAGAGACACCATCTTCTCGATGGATGTTCCGATGCGTTTCGGCCAAGCAACGGCTCGGGCCAAGCTGCGTCCGGCCTGCGCTTCGAGGTTCGCAGCGATGCACCAAACGGCAGCTGAAGCTGCCCATATCCGCTCTCTGAGAGGTTCTTTTTGAGATCCAAAGACCGCATGCCCTTCAAAAACCGGTCTATTTGAAAGTCTCTCACCCCGAAGACTCGATTCTCCGTTTGAACGGCAGTCGCCGCTACGACTTGACTGCAAGGGAGACCACGAGGCCAGCTGAACAAAACCAGAACGCAGCTGCGGCCAGGGTTGCGAAAGCACGCATAGCCAAGGACCTTGGGCTAGTTCTTGCGCAACATGCCACCAGTTGGCTAAGGCGACCTTGGCGAACTCCTGGCCAATGCGTTCGATTGAAACAAGCTTCAGGCGGGTTGCATGTTTTTTCATACCCGCGAGCGTGCTGTCGTCCAACTGAAATCCGAGTTCCGCACAAAAACGCAGCCCCCTCAAAATCCGAAGCGCGTCTTCGAGAAATCTTTGGACAGGGTCGCCGACAGCTCGGACGCATTTTGCGCGTAAATCCGCTCTTCCGCCGAATGGGTCGATAATTTCGCCGTTGGGCCTCATCGCCATCGCGTTAATCGTAAAATCCCGGCGTGCGAGGTCGAGTTGGATGTCTTGCACAAAGGTCACCGCATCCGGGTGGCGGCTGTCGGAGTAGGAGGACTCGGTTCGATACGTCGTCACTTCGACTGGATGTCCTTCCTTCAGAACCGTGACGGTCCCGTGCTTGAGTCCAGTGGCCGCGGTTCGCGAAAACAAAGACTGAATCTGTTCAGGCAGCGCGTTGGTGGCGATGTCATAGTCGTGTACAGGGCGGTCAAGCAACAAGTCGCGAACGCAACCCCCGACCAAAAACGCCTCATACCCGGTTTGGGACAGGGTATCCAAGACCTCAAGCACGTAGTGAGGCACCGCGCCTTCTGCCAGATTCAAATTTGAACCCCCTGAGTCAGTCTTTCGTAAATGTCTTCGTATTCGCTGATTTTGTCGTGAATCGAAAAGTGCGCTTGGGCCCGTAACCTGCCTGCTTGGGCAAAGCGTTGGTAGAGTTCGGGATCGGATAACAGGCGGATGGCGTAGGATGCCATTTCCTCAGTGTTTCCAACGTCAGCTAGATAGCCTGTTTCCCCGTGAATGACCACTTCCGGAATCCCGCCGGCATTTGAGCCGACGACCGGGATGGAGCAAGCCATCGCTTCCAATGCGACCAGTCCGAAACTTTCTTTTTCCGAAGGAAGGATGAACAAGTCAGCGGCGGCAAGCAACGGTGCCACTTCGTCTTGATTTCCTAAGAACCGCACGCGGCCATCTAAACGGTATTCCTTCACCAGTGTTCTGGCCGCCGGGAGTTCTGGACCTTCGCCGACAAACAGCAGTTTGGATGGGATTTGTTCGTTGACTCTCGCGAAGATGTCGATCACGTCGGTAATTCTTTTGACCTTGCGAAAGTTCGAGATGTGCAACAAGATTTTTTCTTCGGGCTGAGCAAAACAACCGCGCAGCCGCACGTCGTTGACCGGATGAAAGAGTTCCGTATCTACAAAGTTGTACACACACTGGATGAATTTATCGGTTTCGAACAACTCTTTGGTCTGAGAAACCAAACTGTTGCTAACGGCCGTGACGTAGTCGCTCTTTTCGATCCCCAAGCGGATCACGTTATAGAGGCTCTTGTCCTGCGCCAACACGGTGACATCGGTCCCGTGCAGCGTCGTGACGACGCGCACCGGATGGTCCGGGACCATCTGTTTTGCTAAAAAGGCGCTGACTGCGAACGGCAAGGCGTAATGGACGTGCAGAACCTCCAGGTCGTACTGTGAAATGATATCGGCCATTAACGCAGCTAGAGAAAAATCGTAGGGCGGTGTCCGGAGCACAGGGTAAGATGTAGTTTCCACTTCGTGAACAAAGATGTTTTGGTGGAATTCACCCAACCGAAAGGGAACATCCGTGACTATAAAGTGAACCTGGTGTCCTTTGTGGGCCAGCGCTTTGCCGAGCTCGGTGGCCACGGCCCCGGAGCCGCCGACTGTAGGATAACAACTAATACCGATTCGCACGGTCTTCCCTCCTTACCCCAAATCAAAACCCCAAATCAAAACCCCAAATCAAAATCCGCAACTCCACAAGGCGTTACGCTCCAGGGAATTCCTCCCCGCGGACAGCGTCTCGCCAATTGAGGTCTCCCCGGTCCAGGGCATGCATGAGGGCTTCCGCGGTGGCCAAGTTCGTGGCCACAGGCACGTTGTGAACGTCGCAGAGCCGAAGTAACGCGGTGATGTCCGGTTCATGAGGTTGGGCCGTCAACGGATCCCGCAAAAAAATCACGAGGTCCATGTCGTTCTCTGCAATCTTCGAACCTATCTGCTGGTCACCGCCGTACGGACCAGACTGAACCCGGTGAATCTGCAGGCCAGTTGCGTCTGCGATTCGCTTGCCCGTCGTGCCGGTGGCAAACAACGTGGCCTTGCGAAAAATTTGTTCATAGGCGATGGCAAAATTGACCATGTCTTCTTTTTTATTGTCGTGCGCAATAAGAGCGATGTTCATGGAGGCCCCTTCCTTTCGGGCGTTTTTCGTTCAAAAGAAGCATACTACCACAACAGGTGTTCAAGTCCGTAAACCAGGGAATTCAGTTCCATGACCTTAGCACACGCAAACGTGATCCCAGGCATGAAACTGGTGCGGGACAGCGAGTCGTGCCGGATGGTCAACACTTCCCCAGTGCCTCCGAATAAAACCTCCTGATGTGCGACTAAACCAGGCAGCCGCACGCTATGTATGGGGATATTGGAGACAGACAGCCCACGCGCCGGATTGTGCGCTTCACTCTGCTGTGAAGCTGATCCGTTGCGGGTGGACGCTTGTCCATGGCTCGAACGCGAAAACGCGCCGTCATTTGCAGCGGCTTCACTTTGATTCAACGCGATGGCTTCTGCCGTGCGTTTCGCAGTTCCAGATGGAGCGTCCTTTTTTTGGTCATGGTGGAGTTCGATAATCTCGGCTTGTTGGAAAAAACGGGCTGCTTCGCTTGCGAAGCGAACCATCAGCAGCGCTCCAATGGCAAAGTTGGGAGCGGCAATGGCCCCAAGTCCTCCCACTTGGCATGTGGCTTCCCAGCGTTTAAGGTCCTCTGGCGTGTACCCCGTGGCGCCAATGACGGGACGCACCCCGTAAGCCATGGCCATATCTACGTGGCGCACCACGCTTGAGGCGTCGGTAAGGTCGAGCCAAACGTCGGGAAGTGATTTTTCGAGCAGCTGTTCTGGGTCGGTATAAACCGGCACGGATTCCGTATAGGCTTGTCTTGCTGAACGCATCAGAACCGCCGCCAGTTCAAAGCGCGGGTCTTCACGCAAAGCCGCAACGGCTTCGCGTCCCATTTTTCCTGCTGCACCCGCCACCGCAACTTTGATGCGGGGTGTCTCCATGTATGTGCTCCTCCTTAGGAAGTGTTGTTCGAGACCGGATGCGATCCGGAGTCGTTGGCGTTTCCAGGGCCTTGTCTAACCGTTTGGAACGGGTCCGCGTGTTGATGGAGCGGATCAAGCTGGGCGGCCTGACCCAGCAGCGCCTCAGCCAGTTCAACGTGTCCAGACTGTGCCAGAACCTGTCCGGTTCGTTCCAGAATACTTGCTCTGGCAACGTTCACGTGTTCGGCAAACAGCGCGTCTTCAGGTGCCAGACTCTGGGCCGTCACAGCCCAATGCAGCGCCCAGACACGCCGTTGACTACGCAGCGCGGTGAAGGACGCATGAAAATAATAGTGGGCGTTTGCAGGCTCACAGTCAATGGCGCGCCTAAAAGAATCCAAAGCCTTGTCAAAGTCGTTGATATAAAGATAGGCAAATCCGGACTTAAGAAACCTCTCTCCCTGAGACACTGCCATCACCTCCCACCGTCCACTATATGCTGACAGACGGGAAGGGACTGTACCGCGGCCTATGGTGTCGAGGTGTTTGGATAAATCCGGGTCCAGCGGTCCTTGTCTCTGGTTTCGAATTTTTCCATCACCGCGTTAAAAGAAGCGTCCAAGTCGATGTTGAGACGGTTCGCTAAACAGGTTAAGACGAACAGCATGTCTCCGAGTTCCATGGCAATACTGCCCTCGGGCTCTGTGGATTTTTTTGGCTTTTCTCCATATTCGTGGTTGACTTCCCTCGCGAGTTCTCCAAGTTCCTCCGACAAACGGACAATCAGGGTCATTGGCGAGAAGTACCCTTCCTTAAACTGGCCAATGTAATCGTCGACTCGTTGCTGCACTTCCTGCAATGTCACGATGGATCTCACTCCCACGATGAAGAATTCGGGCTTTTGCGCAGGTGCAGCCGGCGCGTCTTTCTCTTGTCTCTTCACCTATTATAGCGAACGCGCGGCGCAAACATAAACTGTCCATGTCCACATATGATGTAACTGACTGCCCCTTGGACAACGAACCAGGTTTGACTAAAAGGAGATGATAGAGTGTGACGCAACAGCGCACTAGCCGATGGTCCACGGTGCTGCTTGGACTGATGGTCGTGATTTTCACCATTGCCCTGGTCGTCTATCCAAAGCAAGGATTTGACGCCGGAATTGCCGGGCTCAAAGTATTTTGGGACATCGTTTTTCCGTCCCTGCTGCCTTTTTTTATTCTGTCCGAGCTCATGTTGGGGCTTGGGATTGTGCGCGGGTTTGGGGTGCTGTTGGAGCCTCTCATGAGGCCGCTGTTTAGTGTACCGGGCATCGGAGCTTTTGCTCTGTCTATGGGATTGGCAGCCGGATACCCAATGGACGCCGTGATCACCGCGCGTTTTCGCGAGACAAAAATGTGTACGAGGATTGAAGGAGAACGCTTGTTGGCGTTCACGAACACGGCAGACCCCTTGTTTATGTTCGGAGCCGTGGCGGTCGGGATGTTAAAATCGCCGGCACTCGGAGCATTGCTTGCGATTGCGCACTACATTTCCGCGTTTTTAGTGGGCGTCGGTTTCAAATTGTGGGGCCGGGGTCAGGAGATGACGCCTCGCGAGCCGCGGTCTTCGCGCCGTGAAAACATCCTAAAAAGGGCTTTTACGGAAATGTTGAAGGCTCACGAGGAGGACGGGCGCCCGTTCGGAAAGTTGCTGGGTAACGCGGTGACGGAGTCCGTCCAAACGCTCTTGATGATTCTGGGCTTCATCGTATTTTTTTCGGTGTTGATCGAAATTTTGCGTTTGTCCGGAATGATGAAAGTGCTGGGTTGGCCGATCGCGTTAGTCTACCACCTCTTTGGAATTCACACGGGGCTCGTCAATCCCACTTTGGCTGGACTGCTTGAAATTGATATTGGTTCTGCCCAGGCCGCTGCAGTTACGGCAGCTCCCTTGTTGCAGAAACTGGCCTTGATTAGCGGCATTATCGCATGGAGCGGTTTGGCCGTGCACGCTCAGGTCGCCAGCGTTTTGACAGAGACGGATATTCGGATGACGCCTTACTTCATTGCCCGTTTCTTGCACGCAGCACTCGCAGCGGTCCTGACCGTGTTATTGTGGGGGCTGGGCATGGGTCAGACGGCTGTTCACGTCGTGTCCTCGATTGTGCCCGTGTTTGCAGCCACCAGCCAGGCGGCTTCCGGCGCCCCATGGTGGCATGTGATGTGGACGGGATTGTCGACATGGGCGTGGTTGATTGGAAGTCTCTTGGCGCTCTCCTTCGTTGTGTATATCGTACGAAGGGTTCGCATCATTGCATGGAAAGCACGCCTGAACAGGATTTAGGGTAAACAAGATTTAACAGTTGGCAAAACCAATTGGGAAAACCAACCCTGGGACCTCTCTTCTCAGGGTTTTTGTCGTTTTCGTTTACGCGCTTGTTCTCCTCTGCTTATGCCATCTCCGCCGTTTTGGCTGCTCGGGTGCAGACTCACGCGCACTGGGCGGAAACGCAATCGCAATGCCAACAGGGCGTGCATTGCAAATTTGGCGCTGGAACCCCAGGTGTCACGGTGCGACCTGTTCATGCGCTGTGAACGGCTGCATCGCCAGTATGCGAGGCACCGCAGTCGAAAGTGTTAAAGGGCACGAACAAGGGCTGCCGCGAGCCCATCGACGATGTGCTTGCCTGCAGCCCTGCAGTCGGTACCAAATTGCATGTGCATCCCGGTTTACTTGAGCACTCTTTTAGTACTTGAGGCGTCTTGCCTTTATTTGAGCAACGAAGGGAACCAGTGGTGGAAGAACAGTTGATCGGCCAATATAAACGCAGCGACAATCCATACGTAAATGGCGAATACGCGCATTTTCGAGCGGCGAATCAGCCACAGTGTGCCTTTTACGGAAATGTAACCAGCCACGACAGCCGCTGCAGTTCCCACGAGGATCTGTGTCCAGGCGATACTCGATTGGGCCGCAGGGTGTTCAAATAAGTCGTCCAACTCTACCACTGTAGCTCCCAGAATGGCTGGGATGGACAGCAGAAACGAAAACCGCCCTGCTGCATCCCGGTCGAGACCTCGCCACAGGCCCCCAGCGATGGTCAGTCCCGACCTGGACAAGGCGGGCAGGATCGCAGCCCCTTGCAGCGTTCCAATCCAAAGGGAGTCTTTCAAGGTCATGTCTTCCAGCCGTTTGCCTTTGACGTTGACACTGTCCAGCCACCAGAGAATGATGCCTGTGATGACAAACTCAAAACCAATGGTCATTCCGCTCTTAAACAGCCCTTCAAACCAGTCTTCAAACGCCCATCCTATCACCGCAGTGGGAACAAGGGCCGCGTAGATCATGAGTGCGTTCCACGACAAGGGCCTGTGAATGAGGGCCTTCACCTCCCGCCGAAGCGCCCAGACCACCGCAAGCACGGTTCCAAGGTGCAAAAAGGTGATAAACAGCAGTTCATTCCCGGAGATGTGCCACAGCCGCTGCAAAATGACAAGGTGGCCCGAACTGCTGATCGGAAGAAATTCAGTAATGCCTTGAACAAGTCCCAATATGAGGGCTTGCCATGTCGTCATGTCGATCCTCCTTTGTACCTTGTGAGATTTTTGTTGCGCCCAACCAACCGCAGTTGGGCCATGCTACATGTATATTTGTCCAAGCTCTAGTCATGTCCGGTTTGTTGTAAAGATGGTACATGTTCTGGCTGGCCCGGCCATATGTTGGTTATAAGGAGGTGAAACACGATGGACAGGAGCAAACTGTGGCAGGCCTTTCAAGTCGGTTGCGCTTATATTGGCACAGTCGTTGGCGCGGGTTTTGCCTCTGGACAAGAGATCTACCAGTTTTTTGGACGCTTTGGAAATATCGGATACATAGGAATCGGGTTATCGATACTGCTGTTCACCTGGTTGGGATATCGCTTGATGATTTTGGGCCATCGTCTGAACGCCAAGTCCTACCGTGAGGTGAATGCCTATCTGTTTGGTCGATGGATTGGAACAGCAGTGGATGCAGCCCTTTTGGTCATGCTGTTCGGGGTTACTGTCGCCATGTTGGCGGGCGCCGGAGAACTGTTTCGGGAACGCATGCACATGTCGTTTCAAATTGGGGTCCTCATCACCATTGCAATTACCTTTTTCACAGTCTTGCGCGGTATCGAAGGCATCTTGCGGGCAAATACAATCATTGTTCCGGTTATGGTGAGTTTTGTTTTGTTTGCAGCCGTTCATGCGTGGCACAACCATGGGTTCGTTCGCACTTGGCAGTGGGGACAGGGATTTACAGGTTCTTCCCCTTGGCTCGGCCTCACTTCTGCGGTGGTCTACGTGTCATTGAACATTGGGCTCGCTTCAGGGGTCTTGATCCCGTTAGGTTCGAATACCAAGGATCCGGGCGCTCTCAAGGCAGGGGCCCTAATGGGAGCGCTGGGATTGGGCATGATGCTGCTTGCAGTGACCTTCACGCTGTTTGCGCATTCCCCGACAGCGTTGCACTACGCGGTGCCCATGGGGTACATCGCCACGCAGTTGGGCCGCGTCGTGCAGTGGGTCTTTGTGTTTGTCTTGTGGGGAGAAATCTACTCCACCCTAGTTGGGAACGTTTACGCCATCGGGACGCAAATCTCGAGCCGTTCGACCCGGCTCTCCGCTTTGTACATTGCACTGATCCTCGGTGCTGCGTTTTTGGTGAGTCAAGTGGGGTTTGTCAACATTGTGCGCTATGCCTATTCCTTATTCGGCTGGATTTGCATCCTGCTGCTGATGGCGCTCTTGTGGCCGCGGCGCGAGTTGAGACCCTAGAATCTGCGTATCGGAACTGGGGAGTTGACCTTTCAAGTTGCCAGGATTCCTCGCCATCAGTATAATGAAACGACGAAATCTTGCGAGATATCGGAGTCTCTACAAGACTGAAATTCAACGAGGAGCCAGATGGCATGCGTCGTCGCATTTCGAATTGGTTGTTGGTTTTACTGGGAGCCCTCATCTATTCCGTGGGCTTAAACGCGTTTTTGGTTGCCAACCACTTGGTGGAAGGCGGTTTTGTGGGCATTTCTGTCCTTCTCCTATACAAAATGCACTGGCCGCTCGGACTGACCTTTTTGCTTTTAAACATCCCTGTACTGATACCCGGTTGGAAGTTCTTTGGCAGAGAATTCATTTTCAAGACATCCGTAGGTGTGGCTGCCGTCTCTCTGTTTAGCTCTCTCACTGCCAAATGGCAAGTTCCGACCCACGACCCCCTGTTAGGGGCGCTGTACGCGGGCGTGTGTACAGGACTCGGCCTGGGGATGATCTTTCGGACCGGAGCTACCACTGGAGGTGCGGACATCATTGCGAGACTCATCCGCCACTTCTATGGATTAAGCATGGGCAAGGTTTTGTTTTCCATCGACGTCGTAGTGCTCAGTGCATCGGTTTTGGTTGTGGGACATGAAACGGCCATGTACTCTTTGGTTGCGCTATTTGTCTCAAGTCGAGTCATTGACTTTGTCATTGAGGGGGTCAAGTCCGGGAAAGCCATTACCATTATTTCGGACAAGCACGAACAAATCGCCGACTTCATCCACTCGCGTTTGAATCGCGGGACCACTCTGTTGTCAGCGCGCGGCGGTTATACGGGGATTGGGAAACAAGTGATTTACTGCGTGGTACCGCGCGAAGAAGTGACGCGCGTCCAACAGATTGTACAGGAAGCGGACCCTTATGCTTTTGTCGTTGTGAATGACGTCCATGAAGTCGTTGGCGAAGGCTTTACTTACGATTCTCCCCCTGCCGCCGACTCTCGCTCGTGACACGCGGTTCGGCAGGCAGTACAACGAAAGGGGTATGGCCACGGAACGACAAAAATAGAGGGCGGGTTCGCTGCATCCTTTTAGAGCAGCGCGCCCACCCTCGTGGCACTGTTTGACTTCAAATCTCAACCTTTTTGCTTGGACAACCAATCGAGAACTTCCTGCAACTGTTTGGCGTTGGTCAAACCGCCCTTTGCGGGCATTCCGCCGCCGCCTTTAGTTACAAAGTCCGTCAACTGCTTCTCATTCCAATACTTTCCGATGGCATAAATGGGCGGTCCAATGACGCCTTCACCTGAGCTGCCGTGACACGTTGCACAGGTGCTTTCAAATACCTGGTATCCCGGCATGTTGGTGTCGATGAGGTGAATCTGCGACTTGGGTATTTTCGGCACCTTCGGCAAAGCCGTAGTCACGGCGCCGCCTCCGGAACTGGCTAGTTCCGCCTTATGCTGAATCCAAGCCTCATTGGTCAGCCAAATCGTCAGAAATGTGACCAACACCATACCACCAGTAGCCAGCGGACGTTTGTACGGATGCCGCGCTTTTTTAACATCCAGCCAAGGTGTAAAGATCAGGATGAGGCTCGCCGCCAAAGGCACCAAAACGGTACCGAATACAATGGCGCTGCCTGGATAGTATTTCAAAAGCTGATACAAAAACAAGAAGTACCAGTCCGGCACCGGGATGAACGACGTGTCGTCAGGATTTGCCTTGCTGCCCAAAGGAACTGGGTTGAAAACAATCCAAAGCATAAAAGCCGTAAGAAAAATTGCGCCAGCGATCCATTCTTTTAACAAAAAGTTCGGAAAAAACGGCTCCGTACCGGGGTTCTTCAGAAGGTGATGACGATACCTCGGCGTTCCAGGAATCCTTTCTCCTCCGGCCATATGTGCACCTCCTTGACTCGTGTTGTTTTACAGTGGACCTGCAATGTGTTGACTTCGGATCATAATGAAATGCAGGGCCAACAACACGAGCAGTGCGGCAGGCAAGAAGAATACGTGAATCGCGTAAAAACGAGTCAGCGTCAACGCTCCCACCGTGTGGCTCCCCACCAGCAGTGTCTTAACCGCAGGGCCAATCCAAGGAATAGAACCCGCGATTTGAGTGCCAACCGCTGTTGCCCAATACGCTTTTTGGTCCCACGGCAGCAAATAACCCGTAAAACCGAAACCAAGGACGACGAAGAAAATAAGTACACCTACAACCCAGTTGAGTTCACGCGGTTTCTTGTAAGCCCCTGTGAAAAATACGCGTAGCATGTGAAGAAACATCATAACAATGACCAAGCTCGCGCCCCAGAAGTGCATGCCTCGGACGACTTGTCCCAGCAACACTTCGTCGTTAATGTACTTTACGCTGTACCACGCATTGGTGATATCTGGCGTATAGTACATCGCCAAAAACATACCTGATAAGATCTGCGTCGTGATGATCAAAAATGTCAGTCCGCCAAAACAGTACACAAAGGCTGACATCTTGATTGCTGGATTGACATGCGCCGGCACATCGTGATCGGCGACGTCGCGCCACAACGGGGTGACGTTCAAACGCTCGTCAATCCAGTCATACGTCTTTTTCAACATGCTCCCAAATCACCTGCCTTGAGCGGTTGCGTTATTGCAGCAGTCCAAATTACAAACACCCAAAACCACTACCAGGATGATTGAAAAACCAACATGATTGAAAACCAACCATGAACGGCTCGTCAGGGCGATTTTGATTCGCCGCTGTGTTCTAAGGTCCAGACCAGCCAATCGCGGGAGTTCGACGTCCAAACTCTCTACCAAGGCTTTCTCACAGCCCAGGAAAAGCGAGAAAACCGAGCGCAAAAAGCTTGGGAACGATCGAAGCCAAGGGTCCTGTTCTTTCGACTTAGGAACGCCGTCGAAACAAGAATTTCCCATTTTTTGTAAGTCGAGACGCATAAAACACTGACAAAACGTGACTGGGCGCCTGCTGCACGATAACATCTTACTTTCCGGATCTTTCCGGTGTCAAGCAACGCGATCAATTGTGTCTTAGTTCCTCAAAGACTTTTGAAATTTCGTCAATAACCTGTCACACCTGGACGCTTTGGGGCCACTAGAGACACAAAAGAAAGGCGATTTAGCGTTTGTCAAGGTCACAATGAGCTATTTTGATACCAAGTATTCATCATGGTTTGAGATACCCAGGAGGCGATGTGTTCCATCAGGCGATTGCCTTCCTCTTCCATTCCCTTTGCGATAGACTCGTCAAATCCTGCCTCGGCTCGTTCTGGAGCCGCTTGATAGCTATGTGTCGCGTGGCACAAAAACAGCCACGCATCAGCTTGTCTGGTTTTTGGTATACGCGCTCGCAGCCATTGCCACCAATCCATCACGACCCACTGGGTGTTCGCCGTGACAAGTTGAATTTGTTTTTCAGTCAGCCAACGGTCAGACAGGACAAATCCGTAGCGGAAGACATGGGGATAAAGTTGTTGCAGGGTCTCCGCCCAGGGTTCGGATACTCCGGCATACAAGGGAAGCGCGCCTAAAGGGGAGTGAAGGGCGCGGCCCGCAAAGCGGTCCATAACGCGCTGACTGATTTCTTCCACAATCAGTCTGCTGGCTGCCAGGGGTGCCGCGACATCCAACGGCGTCGGTGTGAAAGTCGATATGTATAGGGTATCTACATATTCCGCGAAGTTGGTAAATTGGTGAGGGGTTAAAAGGTCGAACCGCAATACGACACCTCCTTGTCGCAAGCTCTTTTTCAAGAGTTACTACAAGTGGACGTTACCACAAATCGGAAGTGAAAGCCAAGGGTTCGTCGAACCCGTGCGGCTCGCTCACAAAGTCGCGCACAAGGTCGGAGAAATTCGTACCAGAGGTCGCTAAAACTCGTGCAAGAGGCCACAGAAAGAAGCGCCGGCTTGCTGCCGACGCCTTGCAACCTTGGATTTTGCTAGGACGTTAAGCTATCAAATTCAATCAATCTACGACTGGCATCCAAGAACTGCCTTCGGTTTCCTTCGTCAAGCGCCCTATCGACTTCTTCCATTAACTTTGCGCGTTGAAAGCCGCGCACAGCCTGATCGATAATCCATTCGGCCTGAAGGGTAATCATTTCCTTGACCGCAGGTTCCAGTTCGTTGCTGGTGATCTCTTCGAGGACAGAAGCATACGGCGCACTGGTGGCACGGTCCTTGAAATACAACCCAACGTAAACGTCTTCATCCGGATGCTGATACAAATCCAAGAAAGCCTGCTCTACGTCGGTGGACACCGGCTTGTTCCTTCTGTAGTAGCGGAACGGCGCCACTTGAACGCAAACTGTGGAGACAACGATCACACGTGGCAATTGGCGAAAATTCTCCACAAAGTGCACCCTGCGCAACACACTTTCCCGCGTCATCATGTAGCGCATCAGCATTTCCGCCTCTCGGCTTTGCAGTTGATAATTGGCCAGAAACCAACGCAAGAAGTGCTTCTTTTCGGCAATTGTTACCGTGTTCCCCATGGTTGTCTCCTCCCTGAGTGCTGTATCCGAACTGTCCCAAGGTAGATTGCAGAGACCCAACAATTCGTGAGATTTTTTTGATTATTTTATTCGACTACTCTGTCTGTTTTTCCTGCAAACATACCGCCTGCTCCTTGCGGAAGAAAGAAAATTTTCTTGGCTGTCGGATTTTAGGAGGTGAGAGTGCCTTTGTTACTACTCATTCTATGCTCCCACTCCCGCAAAGTACGCTCAACATTGCCCGGAATTGGAGTTTGTGAGTATTTATCCACAAAGTCGATCCAATCGGCGATCGATCCGCTGTTCGCCAGCCCTCGCTGCACCGTGTCCTCCGTAAGGCGGTATACCCGAAGGGCGCCGGCCTGTTTGAGCTCGGTAAACATGGCCAATTCCTGGGTTACAAGCGGTTGGTCGGCAGTTACAACAATCTCGAAGTTGGGCTGGACAATCAGGATACGGCTGCTTTCCTTGTGCTCGTCCACACTTTGTGGAATTGCGTCCGGTGTTAGCAATTGTTGACCGAGTTTTGTGATTTGAAACCACACCTCGTCATTTTCGTCAAAACCCGTGCGGATGAGACCAAGGTGCATCAACATGTTTAGAATTCGCTTTTGCCATACCTGTTCTGCAGAATCGTAGTAGTACTCGCGAACCAGGACGTTCAAAGCGCTGAACATGGAATTGCCGTGCACCCACCTTTCTGCGATCCAGGCAATCAACTGGACGATCTGCGGCAACCGCGGAATAGGACGCCGGTACGATGAGAGGTAAAAGCGAACCAGCCCTCGTTGCCGCTCTGTCTCGCTGGCTTGGAACCAAGCGTGATCGCGTCCCGCCGACGTCAGTTCCCCGCTTTCTGCTTCTTCCACCAGGTGCTGTTGATAGGCGTAGTCGTAGAGCAATGCAAAACGGTCCGGATAGTCGTGAAACCGACGGCCGTAACCGAACCTCCAGCCGCCCTGCAAGGGCTGTTCTGGAACTTCCAAAAGCTCCAGCAATTGCTGCAGATTTTTCTTGTACATGCTGCCGTCATTCGTCAGCCGAACCGTATGGTGGTTGAGATATTCCAAAAACACGTCCAAATCGCGAGCCATGGCGAGGCCCTCGTCGCGAAACGTCAAAGGCCCTTCCTCTGACGTTTTCAATTGCTGGGAGAATGTTCTTACAATTTGCGACCGAAAAGGGACCCTCAAATCGTCGGGAATGTAGTACATCAACCTCCCCTGGTTACGGGTGGTTGGGTACAGCCATCCTTCACTGACGACCTCTTCGATGCTTTGGTCACTCGAACCGCAGGTTTGAAAAATGCCTAGGAGTTCTTCTTTGGAAAAAGTTCCTTTAGGCTCAAGGCACAGCCTTAATACAGCCTCTTCGCGTCCCCTTTGCCAGTGGGAGATGTGCTCTTTGAGAAACTCTGGGTCCCGGAACGTGAACAAAATCTCCTGTAGAAGAGCCATTTTGGAATTTCTTGAACAGGGTAAATTGTACTTTTTCGCGATTTTTTGCAAAGTGGAAATGTCAGCGTCATTCAGGCATTCCGACAGCTTCACGGTCAATCACCCTTTCTTGTGCAATCTCTTGGCTTGCAACGATCTCGTAGTCGTACCCTTGTTCCACCAGGTAGAGCTGGCGGTGGCTGGACATTCGCTCTTCAACCGTGTTTTCGCTGACAAGGCTGTAAAACACACCTTGGGAGGTCTTAGGCCTGAGCAACCGCCCCAAACGCTGTGCCTCTTCTTGACGAGAGCCAAATAATCCGGACACCTGTATGGCCACAGAAGCACTTGGCAAGTCCACAGCCATATTCGCAATGCGAGACAACACCAAGCAGCGAATCTCCCCGCTGCGAAACTTGTTGAGCCACACCAGCCGTTCGTCTTGCGGGGTCTGGCCCGTAAGCAGCGGACAGTTTAAATCGCTTGCAATCGCAGTGAGCAAATCTAAATAGTGCCCGAGGATCAACACGCCCTCTCCCGTGTGTTGTTGCAGAATCTGCTTTAATACATCCACCTTCGCCGGATTCAGCGAGGCGATTTTGTGCTTTTCCCTCATTTGCGCCTGCTGGTAGACCGCTTGTTGAGCGGGCGGCAATGCCACCCGCACTTCGACGCAGCGCACAGAAGCCAGGTAGCCTGCCTGCTCAAGTTGCTTCCAAGGCACTTCGTAACACTTGGACCCAATCAAACTGAAGACGTCCGCTTCCGCTCCGTCCTCGCGGACGAGGGTCGCTGTAAGACCGAGCCTTCGAGCGCTTTGCAGGTCCGCCGCGAGCCGGAACAGCGGAGCAGGAAGCATATGCACTTCATCGTAAACGACAATCCCCCACGGGTAGCTGGTTAATGTGGTCAGGTGCGGGCGCTCCCCTTTCCGGGTTTTCGCGGTTACCCTTTGGTAAGTAGTGATGGTTATCGGCGTCAGTGGCTTGTCCGGCGCGTACATCGAAACCTCCTCGCCAGTCAGGTCCGTTCGTTCAAGAAATTCACGGCGCCACTGTTGAGCCGAGGTCTCGTTCGGGGTGAGAATCAAAGCGTGCATCTGCAACTGTTGAAGAATTCCAATTCCCACGAGTGTTTTGCCTGCACCGCAAGGGAGGACAACGACTCCACTGTGCTCGCGGGACGCGTCAAAAAAGCTTTGAATCGCTTTCGACTGGTAGTCGCGCAGTTCGGTATTTTGCAACCAGGAAAACGGGATGGACGGCGCAACGCGGTATCCGACCCGGTCAAATACTGGATACCCGTTGGACGCGAGCAAGCGTTTGACGTCCGCGCGATGGCGGGAGTTAAAGACCAGCCCTTCCGGCTGCGATTCTAGGAGAAGCCGCTTCATTCCCGGCATTTTTTTCGCAATCGAGAGAAACCCCGCGTCACCGCGCAGTACAATGCGGTCGTTTCCCCCTTGTTGCAGCGACAACTTCCCCGATTTGCTCATTTCCTCCACGACGAGTTGTTGGAGCGCATATGGAATCGGGTGTGCGGCGTGTTTGCGTAAAAATGTAAGGATTCCTCGTGCCGAAGCGCCCAGGGAAGCAGCTTGCCAGAGAGTGATTGGGCGCATTTGGTACACGTGAATGGGGTCAAGGCGCTGCGACAATTCCGTAAACGTGAGCAACGTGGCTCTGGCCGCATCGTAGGCAGGGTGGTCGGACTGTACCAGCAACGTCCCATCCCCTTGGACATACAGAAATGCCGTCATGTTGCTCCCCCTTTTATGTTTGCTTTACCCGTCCACACCACGAGCATTGGCGGATTTGGTATCTTTTCTAAGTATGACTTTTCCGGTGGTTGGGTATACAAGAATCTGGGAATCGCCCGTGCGGCATGAAACGAGGGAACGGGAGGGGCAAAGAGAACGTCAAAGAAAATTCAAAGAGAACATCAAAAAAAGACAAAAAAAAGGAATCCATCCGTGGATTCCAAATGTTCTTGCTAGGAGTGGAGAGAAATCAGAACACAACACCCTTCGACTCAAATGATAACCTGTCATGGAAGCGCTGTCAAGACGCAATATTCAGAACAGTTGACCTAAAAAATTCGGGGGTCCTGTCGCGGACCCTCCCCGAACCCATGACTGACTCGTTGAAGCTTCTGCCGCTGACAATCACTCGCCAGTCGACGAAACGGAAGGAACCGAAACCCCGAGGCGTTCAAAGGTTTGCAAAAACGACGGGTAGGAAATGTTGACACAGTCCCAATCGCGAACTTCGACAGCCGTTTCTGAAGCCAGTCCGCACACTGCAAAACTCATGGCGATGCGGTGGTCCTTATGGCTATCAATGCTTCCGCCCGGGACACAACCGCCGGTTCCAAGTACCTCGAATCCATCTAGCCGCTCCGAGGCTTGTACGCCGACCTTTGTGAGGCCTTCGACAATCGCAGAGATCCGATCTGTTTCTTTGACTCTCAGTTCGCCTGCCCCGCTTACGGTTGTCGTCCCCGCAGCATACGCTCCGAGGATTGCAAGAATCGGAAGTTCGTCAATCAGGCTCGGGACCTCGTGCGGTGCGATGTCTGTTCCTTGAAGCGGGCCATAGGAAACGGTAACGTCGCCGATGGCTTCGCCTGCCACTGTTTCTACATTGGACATGGAGATGTTGGCCCCCATGCGTTTCAGGACCTCGAGAAACCCAGCGCGCGTGGGATTCAGACCAATGCCCCTGACTGTCACATGCGAACCTGGAACGAGAGCAGCAGCGGCCAAAATAAACGCGGCGGAAGAGATGTCGCCTGGCACTTTGACGTGTGTGGCTTTGAGAACTTGGTTTGGCGAAACCGCAATACGCGTTGCGTTTTGGGTTCGTTCGACGCGAATGTCAGCGCCAAACGCCCGAAGCATGTTTTCGGTGTGGTCCCGAGACGGTTCCGGCTCGATCACGACCGTTGCCCCAGTCTTGGCGAGTACACCTGCCACCAAAACAGCGGATTTGACCTGTGCACTAGCAACTGGAAGAGTGTACTCAATCCCGTGCAGTGGTTGTCCGGAGACGGCAAAAGGTGCAAAGTTGTCCGAGCGCGCAGTAATGGCAGCGCCCATCTGACGAAGCGGATCAATGACCCTCCTCATGGGCCGGCGCCGCAAGGACGCATCCCCCGTAACACAGGCGAACGGAACTTTGGCCGCAAGTGCCCCCAAAAACATTCGCGTCGTCGTCCCCGAATTGCCGCAGTCCAACACATCGGAGGGTTCGGACAGGTTGCCGCCCGTTCCGACGATAGACAGTTTGTCGGAATTGACCTGTACTGCCGCGCCGAGCGCTTGCGCCACCTGCAGCGAAGAGCGGCAGTCCCCGGCATCGAGCCAACCCTCAACCGCAGTTGTGCCTTCCGACAGCAGTCCAAACAGAATCGCCCGGTGCGTGATGGATTTGTCTCCGGGGACGTCAACGGTCCCTTTCAGGGCCGGAGCAGGTGTAAAGCGCCGGTTTAGAACTGCTGTTTCAACCTGGGTCATGGGTATGCTCCTTCCATTTGAGCCGTTCCTGCCTGGACTCGTCAAGGATGTCCTTCAGTTGGGCAGGATCTCCGGACTCTAAAACCTGTTTAAAGCGCTCAAGTTCGCGCTGTACGCGATCGATTTGGGGGATGACAAAATCGCGGTTTTCGAGCAGCGTGCTAATCCAAAAGCTGCTGGACGAACTGCTTAATCGCGTCACGTCTCGAAATCCAGGGCCTGTCAACAAAGGCCAATGCGCTTGTGCCTCGTCCTGTGCCTGTGCGTACGCCAGGATTGCGGCTAACGAAACCACGTGAATGCCGTGGCTGACTGCAGCCATTGCGGCATCGTGTTCTTCTGCGGAATCGAGAAAAACCACGCGTGCTCCGAGCGCGGTCAAGACCGGTTCGACCACGCGGCAGGCTGGCCAGTGATTGAGGCAGATCCAGGTGCGCCCTGTAAACAAGTCTCCCCTGCCCTGACCAGGTCCTGCAGAAGACAGGCCGGCCATCGGGTGACTGGGTGCAAACTTGGCTTCAAGCCCCGCCGATTTGGCAGCCTTGCAAACCGGACGTTTAATGCTGCAGACGTCCATAATCCACTGCGCAATGCCGTTGAGGTGCGGCAAAATGGCGCATGCGGCGTCGACAGGGACTGCGATGACCGCCAAGTCGTAGACGTCCTCTTTGAGCTCTCCCGAAGCCGTCTCACCCGTGTGAGTGGGAACGTCGCCGTACACTGTCCGGAATACACCCTTTTTCTCAGCCTCGCGCCGGTGGTTTTCAAACACCTCAACCCCGTCGATGGCGCAGTCTGGATAGGCTTGTCTCAAAGCCAGCGCCAACGACGTGCCAATGAGGCCGCAACCGATGACAAGCACCGATTGCGGCCCGTTTGTGGACACAAACTCAGTTTTTCGCGACATACAGGTCTTCACCGACAGCATTCAGTGCTTCAGAGATGCGGGTCACTTCCTGCACCATGGAAGCAAAATTGTCCAGCGTCAACGATTGCGGGCCATCCGACAACGCTTCCGAAGGATTGGGGTGGATTTCCACAATAAGACCGTTTGCACCCGCCGCGATACCGGCGCGGGCCATGGCCGTCACGTATTTCCACTTGCCGACGCCGTGACTGGGGTCGACGATGACGGGTAGGTGGGAAAGGTGCTGTACGACTGGAACGGCGTTGAGGTCCAGGGTATTGCGAGTATAAGTTTCAAAGGTGCGAATGCCGCGCTCGCACAAAATCACGTTCGGGTTTCCCTCGGACAGAATGTACTCTGCGGACATCAGCCACTCTTCAATCGTCGCTGAAAGGCCGCGCTTCAACAATACGGGCTTGTTGGTTTTGCCAACCGCCCTGAGAAGCGGATAATTTTGCATGTTGCGTGCACCGATTTGGAAGACGTCCACATAGTCAGACATCAATGGGAGAGTTTCAATTTCCATAATTTCCGAAACTATGGGCAGGCCGGTTTCTTCCCTGGCTTCTGCAAGGTACTTTAGGCCTTGTTCGCCAAGTCCCTGGAACGAATACGGAGAGGAACGGGGTTTGAACGCACCTCCGCGAAGGATGTGTCCCCCTACTTGCTTCACAAAACGCGCAATTTCAAGGATTTGTTCACGGCTTTCCACGGAACATGGGCCGGCCATAATGGTAGGATGCGCTCCGCCAATGACGTGATCGCCCACTTGGATGAGAGTGTCCTGCGGATGAAACGCCCGGCTTGCCAATTTAAAGGGATTGCTGACCGTTACGACTTTTTCTACGCCGGGCAGCGTCTCCATTGGAAGTTCAAACACTCTTTCTTTAGGACCAATGATGCCAATGATGGTCTTTTCAGCGCCCTGTGAAATGTGAACGCCAAGGCCTTTGCTCTGCAGAAGTTTTGCCACGTTGTCAATCTGCTCTTGGTGCGCGCCTTCCTTCATGACCACAATCATGTTCGCTCCCTCTCCCTTTCCGTATCAGAAGATTTCATTTAACGTAAGTGTTTTGTCTAGCGAAGTCAAGTACTAAATTTCCCAGGGTGTAGCCCTGGGCTAGTAGACCATCGCCTGCGCAAGTTCCGCGGCAAACCGCCCTACTGCCTCTGTCAGAGCCTCGACTTGAACTTCACCACTTGCACCCAAAGCCTGTTCCACTCGGCGGATGAATGCGCTGCCGACGATCACGCCGTCGCTGTACGAAGCAATGGCCTTAGCCTGGTCGGGCCCGCTGACGCCAAACCCGACCGCGATCGGAGCGTCTGTGTACAGCCTTGCTTTTTGCACCAACTCTTCCACCCGGTTGGACAGTTTCGCCCGTTCTCCAGTAACTCCGAGCGCAGCCACGCAGTACACAAATCCGCGGGCATGGCTGGCGATGGCTTCAATGCGATCGTCTCCAGACGTCGGCGTAATCAGCGGAATCAGAGCAATCCCGTAATCGTCCGCCATGGTCCGGATGGCTTCGCTTTCTTCAAAAGGCAGGTCCGGGACAATAATGCCATCCGCTCCGGACGCCTTCGCATCGCTAAAAAACCGCTGCGGCGTGTACTGTAAGACCGGATTGATATACGAGAAGAGGACCAACCCTTTGTCGGTGTGCTTTCTCAATTCGGCGGTCAATTCAAACGCGCGCGGCAGCTTGAACTCCCCTTTTAAGCTGCGCAGTGAGGCCGCCTGGATGACCGGCCCGTCCGCCAACGGGTCTGAATAGGGCACCCCAATTTCCACGAGGTCTGCGCCGGAAGAGAGGACGCTTTGAAACATCTGCAGCGATGCGTCGAAGGTCGGATCTCCGGCGGTGAGAAACGGAATCAAGGCAGCTTTTTTGCCGCATTCCTTAAACGCCTGCAAGATCCGGTCCATGGTCCAGTCCTCCTGACAGTTGTGCAATTTGTTCCACGTCTTTGTCTCCGCGCCCAGAGATATTGATGACGAGAATTTGGTCTTGGGTCATGTTTGAAGCTTCTTTCACGGCGTGAGCCACGGCGTGAGCGCTCTCCAGAGCCGGGATAATCCCTTCTGTTTGAGACAGCAAGTAAAACGCATCCAGTGCTTCCTGGTCGGTAATCGGCACGTACGTGGCTCTCTTGGTATCGTGGAGCCAAGAGTGTTCAGGGCCTATCCCAGGATAATCGAGGCCGGCTGAAATAGAATGTGCGGGTGTCACTTGTCCGTATTCGTCTTGCAACAGATAGGTTAATGAACCGTGCAAGACACCGGGTGTCCCTTTGCCGATGCTTGCAGCGTGCAAATCCGTATCGAGGCCTTTTCCCGCAGCTTCCACGCCAATCAACTCGACGGAGTCATCCTCCAAGAACGGATAGAACATCCCCATGGCGTTGCTGCCGCCGCCGACACACGCGATGACCGTATCGGGCAGACGCCCTTCCAACTCGAGCATCTGTGCCCGCGTTTCATCGCCTATGACGCGTTGGAAGTCGCGAACAATCATCGGATAAGGGTGCGGCCCTACGACCGAACCAATAATGTAGTACGTGTCTTCGACGTGTTCGACCCAGTAGCGAATCGCCTCGTTGGTGGCGTCTTTCAGGGTTTTTGTCCCGCTGGTAGCAGGTACGACTTCAGACCCTAACATGCGCATGCGAAACACGTTGAGGGCTTGTCTGCGCATGTCTTCTTCGCCCATGAAAATGGTAGATTGAAGCCCGAACTGGGCGGCGACGGTAGCCGTCGCGACGCCGTGCTGCCCGGCTCCCGTTTCGGCGATCACGCGCTTTTTACCCGTGTAAACGGCCAGCAGGGCCTGGCCAATTGTGTTGTTAATCTTGTGTGCACCTGTGTGGTTGAGGTCTTCCCGTTTTAAATAAATCTTCGGTCCGCCGAGGCGTTCGCTCAAGCGCTTTGCGTAATACAAAGGCGTGGGACGGCCGGAATAGTGCTTTAAGTAGTACTTCAATTCTTTCTGGAAGCCTTCGTCGCGGATGCAACGGTAGTAGTCGGCTTCGAGCTGATGCAGTGCAGACATCAGCGTCTCGGGAACGTAGCGTCCCCCAAAGTCGCCAAACCGCCCTTCCTGGGTCGGAAATACTTTGTGTTCAGTCAAATCTGCTCACCGCCTCAATCATGGCTAGAATCCGCTGTGTCGCTTTGCGCCCGTTCTCCTCCACGCCAGACGAGACGTCCACCCCGTCCGGTCGAAAATGCGCCAGCAACTCGGGCACATTTTCAGGTGTGAGTCCTCCGGCAATCCAAAGCGGCGGCAGGCTGGGTTGAAGTTCTTTCAGTGGGCCGAGAATGGTCCAGTCAAACGCGCTCCCGTGTCCGCCCGTAACCTGGGCATGGACGGATTTCGGGGGCGCAGCATCGAGCAGCACAGCATCCACGCAGTCCTGGTACGCATGAATGTGTTCGACGACCGCTTGTGCAGTCTGCACGCCGTCTTTCACCGGAAGGGCTTTCCAGACCGTGTATCCCCGGTTTCGCAGCTGTTCGCACATTTCTGGGGGCTCCTGGCCGTGCAGTTGGATTCCTGTGGCCCCCGATTCGCTCAGGACCTCGAGAGCTTGCTGCAACGATAAGTCGACAGTCACTGCAATCGGTTGACACGACGCGTCGACCCGTTGAAGGAGTGGTTTGGCCTCGACGGGAGCAACGTAGCGTTTGCTCGCGGACACAAAAATGACTCCGATGTGGGTCACGACAGGCGATGTCGTAAAAGAGACGTCGTCGCCCGGATGCAATCCGCAAATTTTCAGTTCGATCACGACGGCAAGACCGCCTTGCTTGCGTCCCCTGTCGGCAAAGGCACTCGGAACGAGGCCAGTTTCGCGGCAACTTGCTCCGGTGTCCCTGCCTTCATCAACGACTCTCCCACCAACACTCCGCGCGCTCGGCAGCGAACCATCGAAATAGCATCTGCAGCTTCGTGAATGCCGCTTTCGGCAATGACCAACACGCCCTCTGGAACGTGTTTGACGATGTTGCAAGTGGTGTCCAGCGAGACTTCAAAACTGTGCAGGTTCCGGTTGTTGATGCCGAGAACCGAGGGGCCTGCTGCGAGTGAAGCTTCCAATTCGTCGAGTTTGTGCACTTCGATGAGCACATCGAGTCCAATCGATTTTGCGTAAGCGGAAAGTTCAGTCAAACGCGCGGCGGGCAGTGCTGCACAGATCAGCAGCACTGCATCGGCGCCCGCCAACCGGGCTTCGCTGATTTGCTCTTCGTCAATCAGAAAATCCTTGCGCAACACTGGAATCGAGACGGCTTTTCGCACTGCGCTCAAGTCCTCAATCGAACCTTGAAAGTACGTTTTATCCGTCAGCACGGAAATGGCGCTGGCGCCGGCTTGCTCGTATGTGCGGGCCGTTGCGACGGGATCGAAATGCTGCGCAATCCGCCCTTTTGACGGACTGGCTTGTTTGACCTCGGCGATGACGGACAGGTCTGGACCGCTGGCTATAGCGCGGGCAAAACCGCGGCAAGGCGGCAACTCCCGAAGTTTCTGATCGAGTTTCTGCGACAACGCCAACGCGCGCAGCTTTTCTACTTCCTGGCGTTTGGTCTCCAGGATTTTTTCTAAAAACGTACTCATTGCGCGACCTCCGAACGGCCAAATTGATGGGTAGCAGACGTAAAGCGCTGCAAAGTGCGTTCCGCGCGGCCGCTGTCGATGGTTTCAGCAGCCATTTGCACCCCTTCTTCTATGCTGCCCACACTGCCTCCAACGTAGAGTGCAGCACCCGCGTTGAGGAGAACGACGTTCCGGTGGGGTCCTTTTTCACCGGCAAGCACAAGGCGGATGATCGCGGCGTTTTCAGCAGCATCTCCACCCGCAATGCTGGCAACATCGGCACGTTGCAACCCAAATTGTTCCGGCGTGACCATGTACTTGTGCACCGCGCCGTCTTTCACCTCGGCGACGACGGTTTCACCGGCGAGAGATAACTCGTCAATTCCACCTGCGCCATGCACGACCAAAGCGTGACGGCTCCCGAGCTCGCCCAGGGCATGAGCGACGGTTTCGACCAAATCCTCTCGAAAAACCCCAAGGACTTGGCGGTTTGCGCGAGCCGGGTTGGTCAATGGGCCAAGGATGTTAAAAATCGTCCGGAACCCAAGTTGTTTGCGCGGTTCCGCGGCATGCTTCATCGCAGGGTGAAAAGTTGGTGCAAACAAAAAGCACAAGTTGGTGTCCAACAAACACTGTTTGGCTTCGTGTTCGTCCAAATCGACCCGCGCCCCGAGCGCCATCAGGACGTCGGCGCTGCCGCTTTTGCTGGAAACGGCGCGGTTCCCGTGTTTCGCAATCGGAACTCCCGCAGCGGCACAAACAATGGCCGACGCCGTTGAAATGTTAAATGTATTAGCACCGTCACCTCCGGTTCCACAGGTATCTACGACCTCAAAAGGAACCTCAAAGGGTACGGCAAATTTACGCATCGCCCGGGCGAAACCCGCAATTTCTTCCACGGTTTCTCCCCGTACTGTCATCGCCGCGAGAAGTCCCGCGGTTTGGATGGGACTGATTTCCCCAGCCATCAATTGATTCATGAATTGCTCCGCTGTGTCGGCATCCAGGGACTGACCCTGGGACACGGATTTAAGAACGCGGTTCACAAATGAACTCAATTTCACTCAGCTCCTCTCGTCTCGACAACCCTAAACTGCTGCCTGGCAGGCAAGTGTTCAAAAGTGACTGATTCCGAGCGAATATAAAAATATCCACACGTTAGGAGCTGGTCCTAACCTGCGGATTGTCGTCCAAAATATCAGATCCAGGTCTTGAACACCGCAGTGCGCAAGAACGGATGGACTTGTTGCGGACAACACGCTCGGCTCAGCTCAACTCTCAAACCCTCGGCTCACTTGCAAACAACCTTCTCAACTTGCTCTACCTTAAAGATTCCTCCTCATCATACGAGGTAAGACGCGGATCCGTCAACCCTTGCCTCGGTTTTGGGCTCCTGTAGAGCCGTTTGCGGCAATGTCTGGCCGCAGTGCCACGGCATCCCCCAAATAGACGTGGACGATGGCGTCTTGAGGCAGGGTCGTGTTCACGTGGACAAGCACCCGGATGCACATCGGCAATGAACCGGGAACATTCAGTTCCGAAGCACACATCAGAGGCACCCATTGCCATCCAGCGAGGCTTCTGACCGCTTTCGCAGGGAAATCGGCATTGAGATCGGGAGTCATCGTGAGCACCACACTGGCGACGTCGTCGACGTCCAGGTGGTTTTTTGCCACAAGTTGTTCCATTAATTCCTTCGTGGCGGTGAAAATGGCATCGGGATGGTTTTCCTTGACGGTTACAGCGCCCCGGATGCCGCGTATTTTTAAGCTCATTGAGACGATTCCTCCTTGCGCGAATGGTGCCAGGCAGACACGACTTCGTCGCGGGTGACGTCGCGGCAGATGGCGACATCCCCGATGGCCTGCGGCAGGACAAAAGTCCAATGAGAACGGGTGTGTTTTTTATCCAATTCCAAGATCGCCAAGATGTCTTCAAGCGGATAGTCTGGCGGGACGATAGGCAGTCCGTGGGCAGACAAGACCTGGAGCAGACGGTTTTTGTCGCGTTGGCTCAACCACCCTCGCGCTGCCGCGATCTCTGCTTCGACGCGCATGCCGAGCGCAACCGCTTCGCCGTGGCCCAACCCGTACGACGACGCCTGTTCCACCGCGTGGCCCACGGTGTGTCCAAGGTTGAGCAGCATCCGCAAGTTGCTCTCTTTTTCGTCTTGTTCGACGATTTGAATTTTCACTTTCGCCCCTCGCGCCACCAGCTCTTCCGCTTGGGTCTCACCTGGAAATACTGCAACGGGGTTGGCCTCGAGAGACGCAAACAAAGCCGCGTCGCCAATAACGCCGTGTTTGATGACTTCGGCCATCCCGTTTCGCCACTCTCGGTCCGGCAGCGTCGACAGAGCAGTGACGTCAAATAAGACGGCTAACGGCTGGTGAAACGCGCCGACGAGGTTCTTGCCCCGGGGCAGATTCACCCCAACTTTTCCTCCAATGCTGCTGTCGTGGGACAACAACGTCGTGGGCGCCTGAATAAAGCGAATTCCCCGTTGGTAAGTCGCGGCCACGAAACCGGCCAAGTCCCCTACTACGCCGCCTCCGAGTGCGATCAACACGCCGTCGCGGCGCATGCCCGCATCGAGCAGCGCATTGTAGAGGCGTTCCGCTGTACTTAAAGACTTGCTTTCGTCCCCGGGAGGTACGACGGCCACCGCGGTTGGATAACCCGCTTGGGTGCACGCCTCTTGGGCTCGTTGGACGTGTCCGCACGCCGCCAACGTTTCATCTGAAACGATGAAAACGCCGGATTCCTGTTTTACCCCCAACTGCGCGAGATGTTCGCCGAGTTGGTCTAAGAGCTTTGCGCCAATGACTACGTCGTACTGTGCTGAACGAGTGTGCACCGGGATGCGGGAAGTCATCGGCGGCTCACCCGCTGTTCGTACACTGTGAGCCATTCACGGATTTGCTCGACAGAGTCGCCGCTGAATTTATCGAGGAACGCTTCTGCAATCACCCACGCGACGACGTTTTCGGCAACGACGGACGCAGCCGGCACGGCGCAGTAGTCGGAACGTTCGACGGCTGCCGGTTCCACTGCTTTGGTTCCCATATCGACGCTGTTTAACGGTTTGTATAAGGTCGAAATTGGCTTCATGGCCGCACGTACGACAATAGGTTCGCCGTTGGTTACACCGCCTTCGAGACCTCCGGCGCCATTCGTGGGCCGCGTGTAATGGATCCCGTTGTAACCAATCGGATCGTGAACCTGCGAGCCAAAACGGTGGGCGGCCTCGAAACCTAGGCCAATTTCCACGCCTTTAATCGCTTGAATGCTCATCAACGCTCCGGCGAGTCGGCCGTCGAGTTTCCGGTCGGGATGAACGTGACTTCCGAGGCCGATGGGACAGCCCTTGACAATCACTTCGAAGACGCCGCCGACGGTATCGCCCCGGTCTTTGGCTTCGTCGATTTTGACGATCATCTGCGACTCGGCATTAGGATCCGCCACGCGAACCTGGGATTGATTGATGACAGAGACGAATTCATCCCACTCCTCTGGCATTTTAGACGTTGTCACGCCGCCAATCTCTACGACGTGCGCAGCCACTTCGATGCCAAAGTGCGCCAGCAGTTGCCGGGCCAACGCTCCCACAGCCACCATAGTCGCTGTGTTTCTCGCACTCGCCCGTTCCAGAACATTGCGAATGTCCTCGTGGTCGTACTTAATGGCGCCTGCTAAATCCGCGTGGCCTGGCCGCGGGCGGGTTACCTGTTTGAGGTTTTCCGGCGGCGCATCCCATACGGACATTTTTTCCGTCCAGTTTTTAAAGTCTTTGTTCACAACGTGCATCGTGATGGGGGAACCCAACGTGTAACCGAAGCGCACGCCGCTGGTGATTTCCACTTGGTCCGACTCAATCTGCATTCTCCGGCCCCGGCCATAACCCAATTGGCGGCGCCGCAGTTGCTCGTCAATGTCTGCCTTGGAAACCTTTAAATTGCTGGGAAAGCCCTCGACAATGACGGTTAGTTCTGGTCCGTGGGATTCTCCTGCAGATAAGTACCGAATCACTGAACGACTTCCTCTCTGGTTTCTTCTCTTTTTCTCGCTCCACTCTTTTTCCTGATTACGGATGTAGAATATTGATGTAGAAAACCGATGAAAAAATTGAGGCAGGAAAAAGTACATCTATTTGGGTACAAGGTCAAAATGTTTTTTGTATTATAGCACGGATATTTGTTGAACGCGGTCGATTTGATTCAACTCCTAAGAAGATTTACAAAAATTTGTGGAGTGCGCTTGTTGGCGCCGCTTATTACAGCGCTGCGCTCGCTTGAAGTCGCTTGTTTGCGAGTTGCTTGTTTAACAGTGGCTTGTTTGACAGTGGCTCATCGTAGGTTCGCTTTGGGTTGACGAGTGAACAAAGGCCGCCCAAAGCCACATCGCAAGATGAGCTTAGGACGGCCGTGTTTCACTGGGTCACTGAGTGGGTTACTGTGCGGCCATTTTATTTCGGATCGCGGCGACAATCAGGTTCGCGCAATCGCTCGCGTCATTCAGGTCGACGACCGTCGACGGCCCGCCCAGATAACGCGCTGGATAAGACACTCCGCCGACCGGAATGCCGTCCGTCGAGAGCTGAATGGCCCCTGCATCGCTGAGGCCGCGCGGCCAAACTTCGTATTGCACGTCGATGCCCGCCTGAGCCGCGCTGTCAATGAGGTGGTTTTTCACGTCGAGTGGAACCACGGCGGTACCGTCCATAATCTTGACTGCCGGGCCTTTGCCAAGCTTCAATTCCATGCGCGGCGCCGAGGGCATGTCACCTGCAGGCACTGCGTCCACGATGAGGGCCAGGTCCGGATGCAGTCTGAACGCCGCCGTCTTGGCACCGCGAGCCCCTACAGCCTGCTGGGCCGTGAACACCACGGAAACGTGGGCCCCGTCGGCAGCCGCTCGTTTGAAGGCCTCGATCGCGATCGCACAACCTACCCGGTTGTCCAATGCGCGCCCGGCGAGTCTTGTATCGCCAAGTTGCACGACGGGTTCTAGTACGACGGCCTCATCGCCGATGCGCACTTTTGCGTTGGCTTCGCTTTCATCGGCAGCTCCGATGTCGACGTAAAGGTGGTCCATCGCCAGGTCCTGCAGTTTCACCTTGTCTTCCACGCCGACGACGCCCGTAATTCCTTGGGTGAATTGCACGTGTCGGCCAATCAACGAAGCCGGTTTGACGTCTCCGACGCTAATGATGCGGATGTATCCGGACTCGTCGATGTGAATGGCCATAATACCGGCCTCATCGGCGTGAGCGGCCAAAACCACGTGCGGCCCGTGACCGTGTTTTGTGGCAATGACGTTTCCGAGTGTGTCCACGAAGGCTTCGTCAGCCACATCCCGGACGTGTTTTAATAAGGCCTCTTGAATGTTCGATTCCGTCCCTGAGGGTGCAGCATAGCTCGCGAGTTCTAAGATTAGCTCCTTCATAGCGTAAATCCCCCTTCCTGAATTTCCTTTAATACAGCTTCTAAAAGGCGGATTGAATTGTGAAAATCGTCCAACGAGATGATTTGGGCCGGTGCGTGGATGTACCGGACGGGCACCGAGATCCCGCCTCCAATCACGCCTTCCCGCACCTGGTGAATGGCGCCAAAGTCATTAGAGCCGCCTTTTACCCGGCGAAGTTGATAGGGGATGCTGTGTTTTTTTGCGACGGAGATCATAAAGTCCAAAAACCTCCGGTCGGCAATTGTCCGGCCGTCTTGAACCGTAAGTGCAGGTCCCGCTCCAAGGACGGTCGACTGGCCGTGCCCAGGGGCATCCACCACGTCAAAACAGACGGTACCTTCGAGTGCAATGGCGATATCCGGCTGCAGACGGTAAGCAGCCGCAGTCGCCCCGCGCAAGCCGACTTCTTCTTGTACGGTAAAGGCGGCAAACAGTGGCAGGTCATACGACTTTTTCAAGGCCTCAATGACGATGGCGCACCCAACCCTGTCGTCAAACGACTTCGCTTTCGCGCAGTTGTCGCCGATGGGTTCGTACTTGGTGGTGAAGACGGCAGTGTCGCCGAGTTTGACTGCCGACAAAGCGTCTTCCTTATCCCGGGCACCGATGTCAATGTACAATTGGTCCATTTTCAGTGGATTGCGCCGTTCTTCCGCAGATTGCAAGTGAATGGGCTTGGATCCAATCACTCCAAAGCGCCGTTCGTCCCCGATGTGCACAGGTTTAGAGACCAACACGCGCGGGTCGATGCCGCCTAAGGGACGAAAGCGCAGCAAGCCGTTTTCTTCGGCATGCACAATCATCAGACCCACTTCATCCATGTGAGCGTCCAACATCACCCGCGGACCCTTGTGATTGGCGTTTTTCTCGGCAATGAGCGTTCCCAGCACATCCGTGTAATGTCGGTCGACCAGCGGGTCAATTTCTGTTCGAATCACATTTCGAATTTCGGTTTCAAAACCGGATGGGCCCATCGCTTCGGTCAGTTTTTTTAGTAGCATGTGAGTCCCTCCACGTATGCCGAATCCACACTGGCGATGTAGCAAGCCAGCAGCCTGCCCAGTTCGACAATGTCGTCGTACGATCCCGTTTCAACGGACGTGTGCATGTACCGGATGGCGATGCCCACCAACCCGCTGGCAATCCCCTCGCGGGCGATTTGGAACGCTCGGGCGTCCGTGCCGGTCGGTCCTTGCGAGAGTTCCAGTTGGTACGGAATGTGGTTGGATTGTGCTGCTTCCATGAGGCCTTGAAACACTTTGGGGTGGATGTTGGGACCGAAAGCGACAGCTGGGCCTTTGCCCATCTTAAAGCTGTCATCCGGGGCCTGCCCTGGCATGTCTGCAAACGTGACGTCGACGGCGATCGCAATGTCCGGATGGACGCCGTATCCTGCGGTAGTAGCTCCGCGCACACCCACTTCTTCTTGAACCGTCGCTACCGCATACACGTCGGCAACGTGTTTCATCTGTTTGAGAAACCTCAGGCACTCCAGCAGCACTGCCAGGCTGGTGCGGTCATCCAAGGCTTTTCCGCTGATGCGGTTGTTGAGCAGGTCCATGGTCTCCCGGTAAAGGGTGACCCGGTCGCCGACGCGGACCAACTCGTTCACCCGCTGTTCGGACATGGCTAAGTCTATGTACAGGTCCTCAAGGGGTGCCGCCTGTTTTCGCTCTTCAGGCGTCGTTAAATGCGGCGGCTTGGAACCGACAATGCCGCGAAGTTCTTCTTTGCCGTGAACAACAACCTCTTGGCCGACCAGCGTTCTTGGATCGAATCCGCCGGCTTGCCAGACTCTCAGAAAGCCGCCGTCTTCAATTTTGGTCACCACCAAGGCAATTTCGTCCATGTGCGCGGACAGCATGACCTTGGGCCTGCGATTTTCTCCGTTGCCTTGTACGACCGCAATCAAGTTGCCTAAGGCGTCTTGTCGCACGTCGTCCGTGTACTCGCGAAATGCTTGACGCATTTTCTCGGCGACTTCGTGCTCAAACCCGGGACCCCCATGGGAATCGAGAATGTTGAGCAGCGTAGGCTTGTGGTTTGAGTTGGGTTTTTGCTTCAAGTTGGGTTGCTGGTTCAGGTTTGGTTCTTCATTTAAGGGCGGTTTTTGGTTCGCGGTGGTCATATGTTCACTCCTCTCCACTGATTTGCGCGTGAAGTCATCCCTTCGTCAATCCATCATGTCGACTTGCTGCAAGGCGTCCCGGTCCGATACAAATTGATCCCACACTTTGGGCCTTCCGCCTTGTTGTAGCCAGGTGCTTTGCATGTCTTCCGGAGGCTTTGCACTGGCGACGTGGACTTGATGAGTCACAGGGTGAGCCCAGGCGAGTTGAATCGCGTGCAGAGCCTGTCTGTGTATCCCATCCGGTGTGAACCCCGCTGCCCCATCAAAGGTTCCATCGTTGGCCCCATCGCGGTTGCCCCCATAGTCCAAATCTCCTGCGATTGGCAGCCCTTGGGAGGCGAGGTGCAGTCGAATCTGGTGGGTCCTTCCCGTTTTTAAGACGACTTGTACTAAAGCCAGTTCGGCGCATTGATTGACGCACCGGTAAAGCGTCAACGCGTCTTGTCCGCCTGCACCGACGACCCGTTTCGACGGCCGGTCTGGGTCTTGCGCAATCGGCACGTCAACCGATTGCCAAACTCCGAACTGCAATTGACTGGCCTGTGTTGAACGTTCCAGTATTGAGTCATTCCTATGCCAGCACAGCGCAGCATAGACCCTGTGAACGCTTCCCGACCGCAAGGCCATATCGAACAAGTGATGGGCATGTGCGTGCTTGGCAACCATAATCAGTCCGGAGGTGTTGCGGTCCAGGCGATGGATGAGGTGGGGGGCGAACTTTACACCTAAATACCCTCGCACTCCGGCCAATAAGGAACCCGTCCGTTCCCGCGCTGTGGGATGGCTTAGAACTCCGGGCGGTTTATTGACGACCAAAATCTCGTCGTCTTCATAACGAATGTCCAGAGGCATGCTCTCGGGTTCAAGGTCCGAGATTTCTTGAGGTAACATAACATTTATTTCGTCGCCTTGCTGCGCTCGGAGAGTAAGGTGTGCAGGTTGCCCATTCAATAATACACCGTCCGTTTGTGCGAGACTGCGTACGAGACGACGCGACATCTTTAATTCCGACTGCACAATACTGCGCAGCGTTCGCCCATCCATATCAGGCCCCACAAACACCTTATACTTCAACATGGCTGCAGTCCAACTCCCTGTCCCAAGGCCTTCAACTTAGTATACTACGGAGTACTGAGTCCCCCAAAAACAGCTGCTGGGAGCGGTCGGTACCTCGCTGTCCCGCAATTTAGATGTGGTATGATGGAAACATCCAGGATTTGCGACAATTCTAGACGCTTTTTTCCACAAAAATGGGTTGCATCAACTCGAGTCACGTGGTCCCGCGATGAAGCGGCTTTTTTCACGTCAAGTGGGGTTCAAGTGTAAAGGAGGAAAGCTATGCGTTGGAAGATTCTATTGGCCATGGTGTTTGCCGTGCTCGTTGCGTTATTTACCATACTCAATTCTGCAAAGGTGCAGATTAACTTTCTTTTTGTCTCAGCACAAATGAACCTCGTGTTTGTCATACTCATTTCAGTGCTTCTTGGAATGATGTTAATGGCGCTTTTGTGGTCGGCACAGACTTGGAAATTGCGTCGAACATCCAAGTCGCTGCAACGGGAAATTGGACAACTGGAGGAACAACTGGAAGCGTGCAGACAGATGCTTCCCAGCGCGGTTGAGGAGGGTGAGGTTGAAGCATCCGGGTCCAGTGCGACCCATGGACCGCTGGCGTCCAGCGATTCTGAAGAGGCAGCGCGTCCCGAGAACGCCTCACTAGAGAACCAGGAATAAGAGGTGCCGCGTTATGAAAAGAGACGTTCGCAGACGGTTGGAACGTATTTTAGCTCCGTTTTGCGATGGAAGTTTTAACGGCTTTACGCAAACTACGAAATTTTGCTATTCAGCTTTGCCTGTAGACCTCCTTGACGAGTTAGAAAAGGAGTTTTCGGGAGCGTCCAATTACGTGTGTGAAAAATGCCGCACGGAGTTTGCTGTAACGGCGGTTCCCTCCTCGACCCACGCGGTTTTTTGTCCGGTTTGCCAAACGTGCGTCGAGGAGCCTCGCCTGTCTGTGCATGAGCCTAATGCCTAACACTCATGCACAGATGTTTTCGCTTGCGCTAAGACACAATGCTTTTAAACGCCATAATCCAAACGGTGCCTCCGACAATGCAGATGGCAATAAAGAAGCCAAACAGCATAGCGACCACTTGATAGGCTTTTCCGTCGCTTTCCGTAAAGTGCATAAACATCAACAACTGCACGAGCACTTGGAAGATGGCCAACACGACGATGGAGACGATGGTCATGGCTGTACTCAAGTGAGAGGACAGCACAAACCAGAACGCGATCGCTGTGAGGACCAACGACAGGATAAACCCAACCACGTGTTTCCACGGAAAACCCTCGTGGGAATCGTGGAGTTGTCTGTGTTCCTCATGAAGACTTGGCTGTGTCATAGTTACAACACCTTCCCTGTCAGGTAGACGACCGTAAAAATGAACACCCAGACCACGTCGAGAAAGTGCCAATACAATCCGACAATGAACACTTTGCGCGACGTCATGGAGTCAATTCCTCGAACCGCTACCTGAATAACCACCATGAGCATCCACAAAATCCCTAGACTAACGTGAGCTCCGTGAGTGCCCACCAAGGTAAAGAACGCCGACAAAAAAGCGCTGCGCGAGATGACAGCCCCGTGCATGGCGTAGGTCGTGAATTCGGAGATTTCCATCCCGACGAACCCCATCCCGAGCAGCATGGTTACGATGAGCCAGCCAATGACGGCTTTCTTTTGCATACGGCGCATACTGTACGTCGCCAAACCGTACGTGAAGGAACTCGTCAACAACAGGACGGTTTCGGTGGCAAACCCGGGTACATCGAACAGGGCTTTCGAAGTCGGGCCGCCCGCCGTCTGACCGTGATACAAGATGTACGTCGCAAACAAGGTGGAAAACAGCACGACTTCAGCGGCTAGAAACACCCAAAACCCAGTGATTCGAAGGCTCCCGTCTTCGGTGGAGTACTCCAGAAACGGCCCGGAGTGCTCCTCGTGGTGAGGGTCGTGCGCAACCGAACCTGGAATGTACCTTGAACTCGTGTCCATTTTACCCCCTCCCTAACATGGCTTCAGTCTCCCTGACTTCTTCCTCAGGGATGTAGTGATAGTAGTCAAACTCGAACGAGCGCAGCATCAGCAGCAGTAAAATCGCCACCGTACTTGCAATGGCCAGCCAGTAGACCTCAAACACCAACGCAAAACCAGCGACGAAAAACACGAAGGACAGAATAAACGGCCGGCCGGAGCTGTTCGGCATGTGAATGGGCCGCAAGGGCTCAGCGTACTCCTGCTCCACCTTGCCGGTTTTGATCAGCCACCACTCATCGCGGTCGTGAATCACCGGAATCCGGGCGAAGTTGTACTCTGGCGCTGGTGAGGGCAAAGACCACTCCAATGTGCGGCCGTTCCAAGGATCGCCGGTCAGGTCGCGTTCCCCGTGGCGGATGCTCCACGCGATGCCATAGACCATGATGAGGAAGGCGATTCCCATCATAAAGCCGCCGACGGTGGACACGAAGTTCCACGGGGTCCAGCCCAAACCGGATGGATAGGTGTACATGCGGCGGGTCATGCCCATCAGGCCCAGCCAGTACTGCGGCAAGAAACAGACGTTAAAACCAACCATGAACCACCAGAAGGCGTGTTTGCCAATGCGTTCGTTGAGCTTAAAGCCAAACATCTTTGGCCACCAGTAGTGCATTCCCGCGAGCACGCCAAAAACGGTGCCGCCAATTAAGGTGTAGTGGAAGTGGGAGACCAAAAAGTAGCTGTTGTGGTACTGGTAATCGGCAGGTGCGACGGCCAACATGACCCCGGTCAAACCGCCAATCAGAAAGTTCGGGATGAAAGCCGTTGCCCACAGCATGGGTACCGTGAAACGGATGCGGCCTTTGTACATGGTCAGCAGCCAGTTGAAGACTTTGACGCCCGTCGGAATGGCAATCGCCATCGTCGCGACGCCAAAGAACGAATTGACGCCGGGTCCGGCCCCCATGGTAAAGAAGTGATGGACCCAAACCACGAAGCTCAGCAGTGAAATGGCGACCATCGAAGCGACCATCGCTCCGTAGCCAAACAGCCGCTTGGACGAAAAGGTGGCCACCACTTCGGAAAGGACGCCAAACGCTGGGAGAATGACAATGTAGACTTCGGGATGGCCCCAAATCCAAAACAAGTTCACCCACTGCATTGGCATGCCGCCGCCTGCGACGGTAAAGAAGTGAGCCCCAAACAAGCGGTCAATGGTCAGCATGCCCAGCGCTACGGCCAAGACCGGAAACGCGAACAAAATGAGAACTGAGGTAATCAGAATCGACCAGGTAAACATCGGCATCTTGTTGAGCGTCATGCCCGGTGCCCGCATCTTTAAAATGGTGACCAGGAAGTTCACGCCGGTCGCAATCGTCCCAATACCGGTAATCTGCAGTGCCAATAAGTAGTAGTTTTCGCCCGGCCCCGGGTTTAAGTGCAGTCCGGCAAGGGGCGGATAGCTGGTCCAGCCGGCATTTGGGGAACCCCCAATGACAAACGACAGGTTAAACAACATGGCTGCAAAGAAAAACAGCCAGAAGCTGATGGCGTTCAGGTACGGGAACGCGACGTCCCGGGCCCCAATCTGTAGAGGCACTGCTACGTTCATCAACCCGATGATAAACGGCATGGCCATGAACAAAATCATGATGGTGCCGTGGGTCGTAAAGATTTCGTCGTAGTGCTGCGCGGTCAAAAAGTGTTGATTGGGCAGCGCCAACTGGGTGCGCATCAACAACGCGTCGACCCCGCCGCGGAACAACATCAACAACGCGGCAATGATGTACATGATCCCAATCTTTTTATGGTCCGTGGTCGTCAGCCACTCTTTCCACAACCACTTCCATTTTTTAAAGTAGGTAAGTACGAATACAATACCCAGACTAGTCAGTACAATCAGCGCATCGGAGCCCATAATGAGCGGGCCTTCCTTCCACATCAGCACATCCTGTGTGAAGTGGTGCCAATTGACCATGGATTGTCCCCCCTTGCTGGAGTAAAGTCGAGAAATCCTCGTTACATGCTGATGCTGTGCATTTCAGGCTTCGGCGGAGGCACGTTCGTCGAGAAGGTTTCTTGACTTACTGTTCCTGGTTGAAGCAGGGATTGGTACTTCGTTTGGTTCAGCGGCGGCGCTGTCGATTTCACCTGCTGGACCCACTTCCCAAAGCTCTGCTCGGGTTTTGAAAGCACGTGAAAGGTCATGTGCACGAAACCCTTGCCTGAAAAATTGGCGCTTCGCCCCAAGTAGTCCCCAGGTTTGTTCGCCTGGAGCCACAGTCCTAACACTCTGCCAGGCATATTCATTTCCATCCCACCGAGTTGCGGAACCCAAAAAGAATTCATAGGACCAATGGCATTCAACTGGAACTTCACGGGTTGACCCGCCGGAATCACGACGTAGTTGACCGTTTCAATCCCCTGTTGCGGATAGCTGAACAACCACTTCCAATCGGCGGACGTAACGTCGATGACCAAGGGGTTTTTCGTCGCGTTTGTCGGCGGACTTTGCAAGCGGTACGTCGTAGCGACGGTCGGGATGGCCAAGGCGACGACGACGAGAATCGGAATGACCGTCCAAATCGTCTCAAGTTTTTTGTTGCCATGCACATCCGGAGGTTGATAACCTTCGTTTTCAGGCTTGGCGCGGTACTTTACGATGACATAGCCAAACAAGATAAAAACCGCGAGAACCACCAGAAACATCAAAACGAACGACCATACAATCAGGTTGAATTCTTGTTTGGCTACGGGTCCTGCGGGATGCAGCACTTGAATCTGTTGGCCGCAGCCGGTCAGAACCAATACAGGGACTAATCCCGCCAACAGGACCTGTACCACGCGTTTGAATCGCAGCATAGATGCTCCTCTCCTTTCCGACGCGTTCCACATGGTCTGCGTCCCGTTTTTTGCAGTACTGACGGGCGTCAATGACCCGTCGCGGTCAGAGCTTATGCGTCTCACATTGAGATTCCATTGAAATACCAAACCTTTCAATTTTTCGTCAATAAAACTACACACTTTTGTAACGCTATGTACACTTTTCAACCATACGTTGTCTTTACATACTCTATTTACCAAGGAAGTGGAGCGAACATGTTCAGGTGTGGACTTTGATAGGCCTGCGATCGACATCGTGTGAGACTAAAGAGCAAATTGGTTTTGGAAGATACCGAGATGATGACAACAGGGGATTGCGTGCAGAAATTCATAAAAAAACACATAAAAAAATCCCTTGAAATAAGGGATTCGGGTTGCTCATTATGGAGCGGACGACGGGGCTCGAACCCGCAACATTCAGCTTGGGAAGCTGACGCTCTGCCAATTGAACTACGTCCGCGCGATGACAAAATCCAGTATACAAAATATCGCGGACTTTCGCAAGGCGTTCCTTGTCAAGGCTTATCGCGATCATCCAAAGTCAATTGGGATGACGTCGTTGGGACCCTCGTGAACCGCCTGTTTGGTCAAGGATACGATGAGCAGACCGTTGCGATAGCTCGCTCTGACCTTGTCCGGGACAACCCGGTCCGGAAGTTCGATTTCCCGTTCAAAGGGCCCGTGATGTCGTTCGGACAATACAATCTGGGCTTCTCGAGAAGGAATCTCCGACCCGATTTGACCCTTGACGCGCAGGTATGTTGAACCGACAAACAAAGAAACATCGGTGGGGCTTTGCAAGCCAGGCAGTTCCAAGACGGCGATCACTTCGTGCCCGCGGTCGTACAGATCGACGCTCGGAAACTCGTCCTCATCGGAAGAGTCATCAAAAAAAGAGCCGCCTTGCATATTTGGAAACGGCAGGTTCTTGAAAAAGTCTTCTCCGAGAATTTTTTTAACGTCTTTAAGGTCGCCCATGTTCCGAAACATGTCGAACGGGTTTGTCGGACCCTTATCCTTATTGTTCGCCATCGCTTGTGCCTCCGAACCTCTTACCATAGTACTTATGACCCTAGTACTTAGGCCCATATAATGACTGCTGTACGACTGGCAGTCCGCCCTCTTTTGGGGGATGGATTGACCTGTTGCACATTTTTAAGGTGCGTTGCGAGCCCTTTGCGGTTCACCATCTTCCGCGCTGTTTGAAACCTTGCTCAATTGGGATTCGGTCACGCTCAACATGTCGTAGGTGTCCGGGTCGTTCAGCAGGCTCCTAGCCCCTTTTAACACGTTGTGATTGCCTTTTACCGTGCCAAACCCTTGGTTGTGCTTTTTATAGCTTCGAAAGTTCGTGGGCCAATTGTTCCCCATATTAACGCAGGAGGCTCCTTCCACCTGGTCAATCTTGATGGTTCCAATCACAAAAGTGGGCGATAAAAAATTTTCCATCTCCATCCCACCGTCCAATCCTTGGTTCAATCCTCTAGTCCCCTGTCTGCGGAAATGGCCGGTTGGCCAGTACAAAACTGTCACCTGTACTTTATGTTCCAGAATCTTGTCTAATGAGTCGTTGCACGGTAAAACTTTTCAAATTGTAGGTGCAGAAATGTTGGAGGTTCAAAAAATGGACCCACGAGATGGCAGAAACCTTAAACGGGTGGCCTTCTTCTGCCGAACATCAGGTACGAGTTCAGAACTCATCCCTGATTCAAGGTGTGTTTGCAAAATCCGTCCCAGCGATCTATAATCGTGTCGTAAGGTCAAAGATAGTCAAGGTCAAAGTCAAACGTTTGTTTGACCAAAGTTGGATTCAGCAAAGTTGTGACATGACCCGATTGGGCTCCCTGCCCACTGGTTTGCCTAGGGCTTCAGCGGCAAGCCACCAGACAAAAAATTCAAACCGATTACGGAAAACCTTGACACGACATGAAGGAGGAAATGCTCATGCGTTGTGATGTGTGTAAAGTAAATGCTGCGACGGTTGAGCTCCATATGCAATTGAACCAGAAGGTTCAAGAAGTGCATTTATGCACTCAGTGCTTTAACAAGATCCGGGATGGGGTCGGCTCGCCTGCAGGCGCTTCTCCGTTTTCAGGACCTTCGGCATTCGGTTCCTTTGGAGACATGTTTGAAGGTTTTTCGAATGGACCTTCAAGTAGTTCTTCTGGGCATGCATCCATACAGACTAAAGCCCCGGGTACAGACGGCGGATTCCTGGATCAATTTGGGGTGAACCTCAGCCAACTGGCGAAAGCGGATCGGATCGATCCGGTGATTGGACGCGAAGATGAAGTCAACCGCGTGATCGAGATTCTGAATCGCAGGAACAAAAACAACCCCGTTTTGATTGGCGAACCTGGCGTTGGCAAGACGGCGATTGCCGAAGGGCTCGCAGTGAAGATCGCTCAAGGAGCGGTTCCAACAAAACTGCAAAATAAGCAAATCTATACTCTGGACGTGGCCTCGCTCGTCGCGGATACCGGAGTGCGTGGACAATTTGAAGAACGAATGAAACAGCTGATAGCAGAACTCAAGGCGCGCAGTGACGTCATGTTGTTTATCGACGAAATTCACTTGTTGGTCGGTGCCGGCTCGGCTCAAGGTTCCATGGATGCGGGAAACATCTTGAAGCCCGCTTTAGCCCGTGGGGAGCTGCAAGTCATTGGCGCCACAACCCTGAAAGAGTACCGGCAAATTGAAAAGGACGCGGCATTGGAACGGCGTTTTCAGCCAGTCCTTGTGGGTGAACCGACCGTAGAAAAGACCATTGAGATATTGAATGGCTTGCGCTCTAAGTACGAACAATACCATCAGGTAAAATTTACAGACGAAGCCATTCGGGCCTGCGCGGTTCTTTCGCATCGGTACATCACAGACCGGTTCTTGCCCGACAAGGCGATCGACTTACTGGACGAAGCCGGTTCTAAAGTAAACTTGGCGTCTGACGTTCAAGATCCGTCTAGTCTCAAAGCCCGTCTGGAACGCGTAGTCTATGAAAAACAACAAGCCACAAAAGCGGAGAACTACGAACGCGCGGCACAGCTGCGGCAACAAGAGCTGAACCTCCGGGCGCAAATGGAACAACAACAACCCAGTGTGAGGCCAGAAGTTCGTCTGGAGGATATCCAACGGATCGTTGAGGAAAAAACGGGAATTCCAGTGCGGAAACTGCAAGACTCAGAACAATCGCGCCTCCGCGACTTGGAGGGTCGTCTGTCGCAAAAGGTCATTGGACAGGCGGAAGCTGTGCAGAAGGTGGCAAAGGCCATTCGGCGCAGCCGTGCCGGCCTCAAGGCGAGCACCCGCCCCATTGGAACCTTTTTGTTTGTCGGTCCAACCGGTGTGGGTAAAACCGAGTTGGCGAAGGCTCTTGCCGAAGAGTTGTTCGGCAGCAAGGACGCGATGATTCGACTGGATATGAGCGAATACATGGAACGCCATTCGGTTTCCAAAATCATCGGATCTCCTCCGGGTTACGTCGGTCACGATGAAGCCGGCCAGCTGACAGAACAGGTCCGGCGAAACCCGTACAGTTTGATTTTGCTCGACGAGATCGAAAAGGCGCACCCGGACGTGCAGCACATCTTCCTGCAGATTATGGAGGACGGCCGTCTGACGGACAGCCAGGGCAAAACCGTAAGCTTCAAGGATTCGATTATTATTATGACCAGCAACGCGGGAGTTTCGGAAAAACGCGTTCACGTTGGGTTTGGACGCGCGGACGGCGAGCAGGAACACAGCGTCCTCAGCTCTCTCGGCGGGTACTTTAAACCGGAGTTTTTAAACCGGGTGGACGGTGTTGTCCAATTCAAATCGCTGACCCAGGAACACCTCATGAAAATTGTCGACATTATGCTGCAAGAAGTCATGGAAAACCTTGAAGAGCAACATGTGAAGCTGACGTGCACAAGGGAATGCAAGGCGAAACTCGCAGCAATGGGATATCATCCGGCTTTTGGCGCCCGACCGCTGCGGCGAGTGATTCAAGAGCACGTGGAGGACAAAATTGCGGATGTCCTGCTGGGAGAAAACGAGGTGCACAGCATTGTGCTCGATGTGAAAGACGACGAAGTGGCTGTAAAAGCTACCGCGTAATTGAAAAATTGGCTTTGCCGAAACCCAGGGGCTGCCCAAAACAGCCCCTGAGTCTTGTTTTTGACGAGTTTGTGCGAAAACATGGTGTAAAATACCTTAGACAGCCAGCAAGAATGAATACAGCAGCGTACGGGTGCGCTAAAGCCCTGAACACTCAATCCACTCAACAAATTCCCGAAAGGAATCGAGCAAACCTTATGAATCAGCCAGAACTGGAACCATTGCTGCAGCTCGGACTGCCAAACTCCGTTTTTGAACTTCTCGCCCAGCAGAGAAGCGACAACGCTGCTGCAGTTCGGACAACAGATGACTCTCACGCGCTTTCCGCGAGTATTGGACGCCCAGGATATGCTCCGCCGAATCCGGCAGTACTGACAGACGCAGTGACTGCGCTGGCCCTTGGGAAAAACGTGTTGCTCAAGGGCCCGACAGGTTCGGGAAAAACGAAACTCGCCGAACACCTGTCCTATCTCTTTCACCTTCCCATGCACTCTGTAAATTGTTCGGTAGACTTGGACTTAGAGTCTCTTTTGGGGTTCAAAACACTTTCTCACCGCTCTGGGCAGCCCGAGATTGACTATGTCGAAGGCCCCGTCGTTTCCGCCATGCGCCAAGGACATTTGCTTTACATTGACGAAGTCAATATGGCCAAACCGGAAACCCTTCCGGTCATCAACGGCGTGTTAGATTATCGACGCAGACTCACGAACCCGTTGACGGGCACTGTCATAACAGCCCATCCAGGATTTCGCGTCATCGCGGCCGTCAACCTGGGTTACGTTGGAACACTTCCAATGAACGAGGCGTTGAAAAATAGGTTTATTGCGATCGACGTCCCTTATGTGCAGGGCGAACCTCTCCGCGAACTGTTGCGACAGATTTCTTTATTGAAGAACGACAAGCTTTTGGATGCCTTTGTTCAGCTTTCTTCCGATCTCGTTGCCCAAGTGGGTCTGGGTCTCATTCCTGACGAAGCTGCGTCGATTCGCGCTTTGGTTGACGCTTGCGACTTGGCCGTGTACCTCCCTCCCATGCGGGCTGTTGAGCGAGCGATTGTCGACAAACTCGAGGAGGACAGGGAACGCTTGGCCGTGCGAAACGTCGCCGAAACCCTGTTTTCGGGCGCATGAGATACGTGTCCTTTGTGGAAGATGCGATGCCGCTGCAGCTGCACATGGAACTGCTGGACCTGGCTCAAACCCTTGCCCGAAGCCGTACACTCGCGCTTGCTGCGGCTGCGCACGACCGTTTTGACTGGGCTCGTCAACGCGTTGCCGTGAACCGGTTTTGGCTGAGTCGAGTCGGCTTAGAACAGAAACTTGGGCTGAAAAGCGACGTCTATCTGCGCGCCTTGGGCAGTGCCATGTATACGGACGCCAAGAGCCTTCGGACGTACCTGCAGAGTGCTCAAACTTCTGGATTGCCCAACTTCTCGCGCCAGTTGCTGGCAATTTGTGAAGACGCACGATTGGAAAGACTGTGCCTGGAAATTCGCCCGGGTACGGAAAACGCCTTTATGACCCGAACCCGTGTGCTGGGAGGTTTTTATCGCGAGCAGTTGCAACACCTGCTTGGTCAAGGCCGTGAGGCTGACGTGGTGTTGCTGCAAATCTACGAAATCCTCCACTCTGTTGCACCCACTGCACAAATGTCATCACTTGTGCAAAGGAGCAGTCAAGTTTCTCGCGCGGGTTTGTGGAAGGGCCTTGCACCGTGGGTCAATCAAGCCGTGGACGCAAAAAGTACGGCAGAAGCCGCACGGATTTGCAGCGCGATCGTCATGTCAGTACGGCAATTTCTTCAACAGGACGCCGCAACGGAGTTCTTTTTCACAGATGAATACAACGCAAGGGAACAATCCGAAACGCACGCGGAGGAGCAAGGCCAGCGACAGTCCCCATTAGAGAATGCGGATGCGCAACAAGAAGAATTGACAGGTTCGCACCACCAGTCCTTGTCGACGTGGCACAGGGAAACTCAAAGCCACTTGTCAGACGCCATGAAAATGGATTTGGAACGAGGTACGAAGACAAAGTCAGAAAATGTTTCAGGGCAATGGCAGATGGCAAACGAAGAACCCGGTCCAATCCACGTCGTTCAAGGCAATGCGTCCAACTCCGAGGAATCCTGGCCAGATGACAACGACGCAAAACCGTCTGAACGCATCGCCACGCCAAACTCTGGTTCCGAAGCGACGGATCCGTCAAATCGGATGGACGTTCGTCATGTGTTTCTCGATGCGACAGCGCCTTCACATGAAGAAGTTCTGGAGTATCGACAAATGTTGGAGCGTGTCGATTGGATTTCAAGACGACTTCAACGCACCATCGAAAGCAACGTCGAAAATAAGAAACTTGCGACGCCTTCGGACCGCTTTAGGGGCCGGCTCAGTCGCAAGTTGGTCCACGTAGTTATCGACCAGAATCCGCGGCTTTTTTATAAAAGAGACAGCCCCTCTGCTTCGATTGACGCCGCATTTTTGCTTTTGGTCGATTGCAGCGGTTCGATGCACGACCGGTTAGCCGAAACCAAACTGGGTGTGGTTCTGTTTCACGAGACCCTTCGTCGTTTGCGTGTCCCCCATGCCATAGTCGGCTTCTGGGAGGATTCTGAAGAACTGCATGACCAAAGAGGCGTTACGTTGTTTCAACGAATCATTCCCTTCGAACATTCGCTGTCCAAAGAGAGCGGTGCGCGTATCGTGCAGATGGCGTCGCACCTTGACAACCGCGATGGATATGCAATTCGGGTCGCTGCTTCGATGCTGGGCCGCAGAGCGGAACAGCGCAAGTTTTTGATTGTATTCTCCGATGGTGAGCCCGCTGCACTGGATTACGAAGGAAATGGTGCCGCAGACACGCATGCCGCAGTCATTCAAGTGCGTCGTCAAGGGTATGACGTCTTGAATCTCTTTTTTGCATCGTCGGCAGATGACGTCCACAAGACTTCCATTGAAACGATTTACGGGGACAAAGGAATTGTCCTGCAAAATGTGGAGCAATTGCCCGATCGCCTGGCCGGTGCCCTGAAAAAACTTCTTCATACGGCCTTGTAATCGCCACAACATTTCAAACGATTTGAGCGTTTGAAGGGACCGAGGTGATTTACTAGAACGAGTTTAACTCATTGAGGAGTTGTCTCTTCGAGGTGTTGCATGAGCAAACGGGTGAAAAATTCAACGTAAGAACAACCTGCGTCCATTTCAAACTGGTCGATTTTTTCACGGATAAAATCCGCAATGTGGTCTAGTGTCCCCCAAGTGAGTTCTAAACCTTTGAAACGAAGGTCTAACAATTCCAACAAGCGCGTCCGTTGCGTCAACACTTCCACAAAGTGCTGATAGCAAGTTACGAACGTCGGCCTGTACGCCTCAGGCAGGCGCTTCAAGATTTGGTCGTCGACAAACTGGACTGTCAGTTCGCCATCCACCTGGTCGATGTAGATGCCACAATAGGAGTCCAACAATTGGTGGATGGCTGCCTCATCATATCTGCGTTTTGGAAACGGTACGATAGTCGCACTCGAGGACATCCACACTCACCTTCTTCTCGGCAGATAAGTTCTTAGGGAAAACGTCTGCGATTTTGAGGTTATCGGTTGGTGTCGAAAACCGTAAAAATCGCTCTTGCCCCTGTATTTTACCATCAGAAACGCGTCTTGTTTCGACGATTTGCGCGATCACCCGTGTCTTTTTTTAGCGAATCCAGAAATCCTCTTCTTTCTAACTCTTAAGACGTAGAAGACCCTCAACATGTTACAAGGCTTTAAAAGTATTTCCGTGGATATTCGCGATGACCCGACGCTTGGTTCGCGCTGCATGACGTGGTCTTAGGAGCGGCATGCTAATTGCAGGAAAATCACGAGGTTTACGGGAGGGCTGGTTCATGATAGCGGTTTTATTCATGTCGTCCATATATTTTTTGTCGCTGCATGCGTTGTCTCATGTCGAACTTCCTCGTCCGGTTGTCCATATGGCCGATCCATTTGTCAAACCAGAGCCCAGCTATGCGAAATGGGGGCGTTTAGCGGTGGCCGAAGTGAAGCGCAAGTACCCCGCTTGTTCAGTGATCGACTATTTGCACCTTGGTCGTCAGGAGTTGTCGGCACAAATCGCAAAAGAAAGCTTTCGGTTGTGGTTAAGAAAAGATACCCGGGAATGGGGCGTGCGAGTGGATATTGTGTTCAACAAACAGACTGAAAAACCCATTTCTATACGGGTTCAGGACCTGCGCTAATTGAGTCGAGCTTGAATCAATGCGCTTTGTCCATCATGTGTTGGAAAAACTGCGTTTGGTACTGGGATAATGGCATGTGGTATTGACGGTAGAAACTTTGGGCTACTCCTTGGGGACTAGCGTTCAAAAAAGCCCTGAATTTTGCCAGTCCATACCGGTCGATCAGGTGTTTCACGGCCAAGTAATCCTCGAATTCGACGTTGTAGATGTGGTTGACTCGCAAAATGTCACTTTCACTCGCCGTGAGCGGCAGCAGTTCACCGGTTTGGACTGCCCGGTTAATTCCATCTTGCAACAGGTTTTCCAACTGTGCCGCATCGGCAGCACTTACCATCCGTTCAGCGGTCATACCGTCGTACCACGCAAACCCCTCATTCATCCACGTGGGTAACACGGCCCCAATGTGTTGCTGATTCAACACGACATGGGTTAGTTCATGGGTCAGGGTGTTGACGAGGTAAGCCTGGTTCTGGTACTCGTACATGGGAAGGAACACTTCGGAAGCGAGTGTAAACCCAGCTGTTTGACCACTGGCATTTGTAATTTCATTTTTCGGAAAAATCTGCCGAATAGAACGGAGATATCCCTTGTCTGTGTTAAATGCAATCAGTTGTGTGGTTTGAACGGGGACCTGGCCGGCATTGTGCTCTAGAACGGGCAAACTGTATTTTTGAACGTCTGCCAAAACACTCCGGGAAACGCTTTCACGGATCTGACTGTCTCCTTGGTCAAGCCGCAGTTGAACCGAACCGGTTTTCTCCCCCGGGAAGCCCCATGCCACCGAATTGGGGTTGTGAATGCCCAACGACGCCTGAAAGGGCAAGCTGCCGGCGTAATCCGGTGCCGAAAAATTGGCCATAGTCAGCATAATGACCAGCCATGTGATGACAGTCAACAGTGCGGTTCGCTTCAATGACACCATGTCCATCACCCGTCAAAGTAAATTAGTCATAAATAATTCAAAAGTAAATCCATCAAGGATTTACCCTTATCATACAAAAATTAGTTCAAACAGACTAGTCTTTTTGGAGGGTATTGACAACAAAAATGAACTATACTAAGGCTACCAATAAGTGATAGGGCTCTTACGCATGGATCGTTGAAAAGGTCCCGATGTTTTTCGACGATTTATCTTGGATTCTTCAGGTCAATTTCTTAAAATAGTCTTGTCTATAAATTCTGAGTCTATAAAAACGGACTTGGCTCGCTTGTGGAAAAGGAGTAGAAAAAGGAGTGCAGTGGATGAATGTTTTGGACGCTTCGTATTTGACTCTGGGGATTGCATCTGCGTTCGGGGCAGTTCTCTTTATTGGATTTACGTTTCGGGTGAAGGTTCAATATCCCGTGGCCCTTATCAACACCCACCTGCTGATGATCGCCGTGACTTGCATCTTATTGACTATTCACGTCGTGTCACAGGTGGCGTTTCGCACTGTGCACGGCTTCAATTTCGCGCTCATGCTCATGACCTACGCGTTGTTTCTAGTGACATTTATTACAGGAATGTCCTTTTATCTGAAATTCAATGTGAAACGTTTCCGTTCCAAACGTCGACCTCCTAGAGCGCGGTGGGTATCTACTCACCTTATCATGGCCACGGTGACATTCATTTTTTATACGACCTACTTTATCGACTCGCTTCCGAGCCCGCCGCCGCCACGCCACTTACAGGTTGGAGCCAACAGCCCGAGATGGAATAATTTCCATTTGCACCAAACAGTCCGGGCTTTGCATGCTACTGCTTCTGCACAAAACGGACTGTAATCTTCTCACGGGTGTCGTGACCTCATATGTTGTCGTTTGCTGGTCGTTCAGAAACATAAAACAAAGCCGCTCATACGCAGCGGCTTAACTGTCCTTCTGATGCGACCTTTGAAGAAATTTCGCTGCAAAGGTCGGACTGTCTGACCACGGGTGTAATTGCGGGCAAGCCCGCTGCGGTCCACGATGTCGAGTGCCTAAGGTCTATGGAAATCTGCGTTGCTGACACACTGTGAATGTTCCCAAGGCGCCACCATCAAACGTTCAGGGTCTTCTGGTAAACAGACCTGAACCTTTTTGGTGGTCTCGTTGTGTTCTCTGACGACAAACTCTCCCGTCGCAAGGTCCAAAAACACTTGTGTTTCACGTCCTTGGTTCTCATTTGGTCGATACATGCCGCTCAACCCCCTTAGACTGTGGCACACACTCCAAGGCTTATTGTACCGCTTTCCATCCAAGTTATTAACCCAAATTCGAACAACTTTTTTAAATTCGAATTGGCTATCCAAAAAAGGTGATTCGCGAGAGGAATGTGCCCAAACTCTAAACTTTGCGGTAGATAAACGGCGAAACGCTTTGAAATTGGTTCTCTTCCGTCCAGAGCAGTTGCTCAGTACTTCCGACGAAAAGCAATCCTCCCGGGTTCAACGACCGCGCAAATCCGTCGATGACCTGTTTCTTTGCTTCGTCAGTGAAATAGATCAGGACATTTCTGCATATGATGAGATCCAGTGAAACCGGATAAGGATCGGCCAAGAGGTTGTGCAAGCGGTACTGAATGGACTTCTTGAGGATGGGCTTCACGATTCCCGAACCGGCGCCTTCTGTAAAGTACTTGCTGCGGTATGCCTGCGGTATTTTCTCCAATTGACTCACCTTATATTCCCCGGTTTGGGCCTGCTGCAGTACTTTTCGGTCAATGTCTGTAGCCAGCAGTTGAAATGGACGAAGGATGCGCTCTTCCATCAACATGGCGAGGGTATAAGGCTCTTCTCCCGTCGAACAAGCAGCACTCCAGAACTTGAGCTGTCGTCCTGAAGAGAGTTGCTGCAGGTGAGGCAACAGTGCCTCCCACCGTTCCGGGTTGCGAAAAAACTCGGAGACGTTGATCGTCATTCTATCTAAAAATTCGCTTAGCAAATCAGAGTTGTGTTTCAATGCGTGCGACAACGACCTGAAATCTAAAAAAGCGTGCTTTACCCGCAAGGAGTTGAGCCTGCGTTCCATTTGAGGCCGTTTGTATGACTGTAAATCAATTCCTGTGAATTTGTAGAATTCTTTCATAAACTCCTGAAATTCGTCCATACAACAATCTCCTGTTTACCCGCCGCGGCTTAGCCGCAAACGACAAGGGGGCGTTTAATTGGCTTATCGGATTCAGCGAAAACCCCGCCTGGGCATTGCTTTTAGCGGTGGGACGCTCAAGGCTGCAGCCCATGTTGGCGTTTTAAGCGCTCTCCGACAACTCGGTGTGCGAGTGGACTGTGTTGCCGGAACGAGTGCAGGCGCGTTTGTGGCTGCGCTGTATGCTCACGGTTATACTCCGGAAGAACTGGAGGCTCTGGTTAACGCCTTTCCAGGAGTCGGCCTGTTCGATTACGGGTTCCCCATGGCTTCCTCTATGTTAAATCTCTTGCGTCAGCAATTCTATAAAAAAAACCGAAAAAAAATTCCACAATTGCCGAGTGGCCTGTTGCTGGGGAAAAAGTTGGAAAAATATTTTCGAAAGTCGCTTGCTCGACGGACTGCGAAAATGCCTTTCAGTGTCGTTGCCACCGACCTCCTCAGCGGAAACCCTGTCGTCTTCAGCAATGACCCACAACTCATTGCTGCCAAAAAAGCCGTAAACTTAACTGACGTTCCGCGGACAGTTCTGGGAAGCTGCTCTTTGCCAGGTATTTTAACTCCGGTTCAGATTGGAGATTGGCTGTTGGCAGATGGCGCTTTACGTCACTATGTACCGGTACAAACCCTTCGGCAAGCGGGATGTAACAAAATCATCGTGGTGAACTTGGCGCGATTGGAGCAAGGCTGGGCGCCCCTCACTTTTACCGACATTTTGCTTCGTTCGTTTGAAATTTTACTGGAAGAAACGATGTCTGACGACCTGCAAGGGGACGATTTGTTTATTCTTCAACCCGATGTGAGCCATGTCACCTGGGTGTCGTTTCAAGAAATGGATGAGTGCATCATCGCGGGAAAGAAGGTCGTTGCCGAGAACGAAAAAAACCTGCGGCTGTTCTTGAACCTCAGTACTCCTCCAGCCGCAGGCCACGCTAATTTCTAACGGTTATCCAATCCACACGTCGACTGCTTTATCGTACTGTACCGTTTCATTGCCAAACCACAGGGCAATTTCGCGTTGCGCACTTTCTGGAGAGTCAGACCCGTGCACGATGTTCATACCAATCGTCAAACCATAGTCTCCACGAATGGTGCCTGGTGCAGATTCCACTGGATTCGTCTTTCCCATAAGGGTCCGCGCCACTGAGACGGCGTTCGGTCCTTCCCATACCATCGCAAAAACGGGTGATGATGTAATGAAGTTAACAAGTTCGCCAAAAAATGGGCGCTCTTTGTGTTCGGCGTAGTGCCGTTCTGCGAGGTCCTTAGACACAGACATCAGTCGTGCGCCCACCAGCTTCAGACCCTTTTTCTCCATTCGGGACACGATCTCTCCAACTAATCCTCTTTGCACCCCGTCCGGTTTAACCATGACAAACGTCTTTTCAGTTGCCAATTCATTCACTCTCCTTGAGCTTCGCGGTCGTCCGTAGGACATTGTACGAAATAATAGATAGGGCTTTCAACCTGTGAAGAGCCGTCAATGAGTTTTTGATGGAATCCGGAAACTTTTGAAAACCGGCACACACGACGATCCAACTTCAAAATTTCCGGTTGTTTACAAATTCAGCAACACCTGCCAAATTGTCTCGAACCGGGCTCGGTTCCAGTCGTGACAAGGCTTGCATGGCTTTAAGCATGTAGCGCTCGGCGATATCTTTGGCAAAGGTCAGCGCATCTGAGTCTCGGACCAAAAGAATCGCTTGCTCCACCGCATCGCGATCCATCCCCTCGTGAATCAACTGCCGCAGTGCTTGAGCGTGTGGACTGGATGCGGCTGCATAAAGCGCGGGAAGAGATAAATTGCCTTGCCGCAAATCTCCGCCAACCGGCTTGCCAACGGTTTTTTCGTCGCCGACATAGTCTAAAATATCATCCGTGATTTGAAAAGCCATTCCGGTGTAGTAGCCAAACTGACGCAGCGTTTTGACGGTACTTTCAGGGGATCCCGCCACCTTCGCTCCCAAAGAGCAACTGACCGAAATGAGCAAAGCTGTTTTGCGCTCCACCCGGCGCAAATAGTTGCGCAAAGGTTGGTTGAGGTCGTAAAAATCGCGGATTTGCTCAATTTCCCCTTCACACATGCGAACCATGGCCATCGACATTTCCGAGTGAATGGCAGGGTCATCGATATGACTCAAAAGGTCAATGGCCCGAGCGAACAGAAAATCGCCCGTATACATGGCAGGATGGTTCCCCATCCACGCTCGGATGGTCGGCTTGCCGCGGCGCGTTGGCGCATCGTCGATCACGTCGTCATGCACCAGAGTCGCCATGTGAACCAACTCCAAGGCACTGGCCAATACGTAAATCAGATCGCTTTGGGCAGTCCCAAAACGGCTCCCGATTAACGCAAATAAAGGCCGGATGCGTTTCCCTCCAGCCTCCAGCAATTGTACCGCAGCCTCCGTCAATAGAGGGTTACGTGACTGTACCGACTCCCGCAAAATTTCTTCAACTTGCGACAAATCCGGTTCATACATGGCGTAAATATTGCGAACATCCATACGGCAATTATTCCCCCATCATACACGCCCCATGCAAAGCAAGAATGACTCTTCTTGCGAGTGCGCAACTATCCAACGTCTCTAGTCATTCGCTTTTGGCGTCGCGGCCTGACTGACTATCCGTTCCTCTCGTATAGGCCTCAGGGCCTGAAGCAGACGCTCATCGGTTGCCTTCGACAAACGACTGTTGTTCGAGCGACTTGCGCATGGGTACGAACGACTCCGTCACAAAGGCAACAACTGGTTCAAAGACGGTGTTGGTTTGCATCAACACGCGTTCAATTGCGTCAGAAACCCATTCATAAGCTTGCCGCAACGTAAAGTAGTTAGGCGCTCGACGGTTCAGGATGTCTTCGTTAACCGTATAGGCCCGAACCAGTGAACGCAGGTGTTCCATCCAACCGTCTGGTTCGTGGAGAAACGTCCTTGCCAACGCGAAAAGCAACTCGCCGTGGATCGTCTCTCGCAACGTCATGTAGCGTTCCGGTGTCACGGTGTCTTTTAAGTGAAACAAAGTCATCTTAGCTTCGTTGACTCTGACCACAGCCGTGCATAAAGTCGACATTAACTTGAGATTGCCGGTCTTGGCCATCACCCGATAGTAATGCCCGCTGCTGTAATCGCCCGCCAATACGTTTAGTTGCCTCAACAATGGAGCTTGCCCGTCGACTTCATCGTGAATCGACAGACCATGTTGCAGCAGCAGCACGGCCTCGACAATAGCGCGCATTTGTTTGACCGGAACTGAGGCAGCCTGCAAAATCGTCAATGCAACATCGAAATGGAAGCGGCTCACGGATTGACGAACTTGGCAAGCAGCCAGATAGGGATGACGGATATACTGTTGTACTCGCTCGTCCACTTCATGAAAGCGGAGTCGATTCGTCTCGGTCATCGCCACGCGCAAGTCATCCTCCCAAGGTGTTACCGTTGTTCGATACGGTGATTATTATTCCATTAAAATCCATCATTTCATGATAATAAGTGCCATTTGCTATTATACCATATCCGACTGTCCTTCCCGAATTGAACGCGCACAAGTATCGTTGGCTATGTCCGATTTGGAAAGAACCAAGGTCAAATCGGTATGTCCATTTATTCAGAAGGTGTACGGCTCAGGTCAATGACACCGTGTTTGGTATACAGTAAGGCCTTCCCACGGATCTTCATAGCTGAAGTGTGTTCCGTAAATTGGGCAATCATGACCTCATCTTTATCCAGTTTCTCCGCATGGTGGAATTTTGTTTCCGTTCCTCTCGTCAATCCGATCACCTGAACTCCGTTCTCCAAGGCGCGAATGACAAAATAATCTCCAAGTACCGCTGTTTCCGACGCCATATGCCAGCCTCCGTTCCTCATTTCGCGGTGAAGCAAGTCCGATTTGGGACAAAATAAAGAAAAACCAGCGCTCTTCACGCTGGTTCGTTGGTCGGAATGCCGGGATTTGAACCCGGGACCTCTACCTCCCCAAGGTAGCGCGCTACCAGGCTGCGCTACATCCCGATGCTCCTTGTGCGCACAGAGATTATAGCGCATTTCGTCCCAGCGCGCAACGACGTGACCCGAGCCTTCATAGACCAAGAAGGGTTAGCGAGTAAAGATGCTTCAAGGATTGAATCCCGAGCGGTTCTGGAGGTGAATCATTCTGCAGTTAAATTATTCTTATATAGAACTGTTATTAAGTTGAATTGTTCTGCAGTTGAATGGATGGGGGCAAAAACAAAAAACGAAGACGGTTCCCCCGTCTCCGCATCAAGTTCTGTGAGACCCCGGTTTGGTCGGCAGTACGGTTCCGGTTGCAGTGCGGTTTCGGTCAAAGAATAATTGCGATCAGTCCCCCACTGCCCTCGTTAATAATCCGCTGCAAGGTTTCCTTCAGTTTATACTGGGCATTTTCAGGCATGAGCGAGAGCTTTGCAGAAATGCCCTCCCGAACAATGGCCGCCAGGGATTTTCCGAAAATGTCGCTTTCCCAAATTTTCAACGGGTCGTTTTCAAAGTCTTGCATTAAGTAGCGTACCAGTTCCTCGGATTGTTTTTCCGTACCTACGATCGGTGCAAATTCGGACTCGACGTCGACGCGAATCATGTGAATCGACGGAGCTGTGGCTTTGAGTCTTACGCCAAAACGCGATCCCTGGCGAATCAATTCTGGCTCATCGAGCGTCATTTCTTCTAAAGCGGGCGGAGCTACGCCGTAACCGGTCATCTTCACCATCTTAAGGGCTTCGGCAACCTTATCGTATTCGTGTTTCGCATAGACGAAGTCCTTCATCATCCGAAGCAGCTGATCGCGCCCGGTAATTCTTACGCCAACGACTTCAGTGAGCACTTGGTCGTATAACTCGTCGGGGGCGGACAAATCGATGATGGCAACGCCTTTTCCCATGTCCATGTGAGCTAATCCCGCGTACGAAATAAACTCGTAGTCGGAAAAGTGCGTTACAACCCGGTCAATGTCGCGAATTCTTCGGATATCCTGGATGGTTTCTTGGACGGCCGATTGAAACTTGTTCCGAAGCCAGTGGTCCTCGTCCATCACCATTACCCAATTCGGCAGGTTGACGTTGACCTCCTTGACGGGAAACTCGTACAGAGCCTCCCTCAACACGGCGTTGATTTCGTGTGTGGTTACCGTCGCACAAGACAGTGCCAGTACAGGCACGTCGTACTTTTCGGCGAGTTCTGCGCGAAGTTCTTGTACACCTGGGTTTCCAGGGTTTACTGAATTGACGATAATGACAAACGGCTTCCCAAGCTCCTTGAGTTCCTCAACGACGCGTTCCTCGGCTTCAACGTATCCTTCACGCGGGATTTCCGCAATGCTTCCGTCTGTGGTGATGACAACACCGAGTGTCGAATGGTCCGCAATGACTTTGCGCGTCCCAATTTCCGCCGCTTCTTGAAACGGAATCGGATCGTCGAACCACGGAGTCGTCACCATGCGGGGACCGTTGTCGTCTTCATAACCGCGCGCCCCGTCAACGGCGTATCCGACGCAGTCGACCACCCGGACGTTGACGTCGAGGCCCTCAGCAACCGAGATTTCCACGGCTTGATTCGGAATGAACTTGGGTTCGGTCGTCATAATCGTTCGGCCCGCAGCGCTCTGGGGCAATTCGTCGGTAGCCCGGACGCGGTCCGCTTCCTCTTTGATGTTTGGAAGTACAATCAGTTCCATGAACTTCTTAATAAAAGTAGACTTGCCAGTACGCACGGGGCCGACTACGCCGAGATAGATGTCGCCCCCAGTTCGCTCAGCAATATCTTTAAATACGTCGAACTTTTCCACGCTTTCCCCTCCCTCAAGTTGACCGGCGTAGATTGCTTCGCCCGTATCCTCCCCGAGCCACTGACAATCCACCGACACTGTCCAAGTCCAAAGGACAATACATATATATGCGTGAAGCCTAGCGGTATGCGAGGAGGATCGATCCTGCGACACTTGTAATGTATACTGTCCGAGCCGGGTGACTAGAACATCGAACTGTGGATTCAAGCGGGGATTTCTAGTGAAGAACGACAGGGGCGGCATTGGCTTGCAGTGACAAAAGCGGCCAAGCACGCAACGCGCTTGACCGCTTTTTTCCTCACTTTGGGAACCAGGGTTTTGTTTCAGTCTGCGATATGCTTTTCGTATCCTGCGGCGTCAAGCAGTTTAGAGACATCGCTCGGATTGGACATTTCTACGGCAATCATCCATCCGTCTTGATATGGACTCGAATTGACCTTTTCAGGTTCATCGCTCAACGCGGAATTGACCTCAGTTACGGTACCGGATACGGGTGCAAACAAATCGGAAACCGTTTTAACGGATTCGACCGTCCCAAACACCTGGTCGGCTGCAACCACAGCACCCACCTCTGGAAGTTCTACGAAAACGATGTCGCCAAGCTCGTCTTGGGCGAAGTCGGTGATTCCTATGTAAGCCTTCGATCCTTCGACGCGAACCCATTCGTGCTCCTTGGAATACTTCAAATCTGACGGTACCTGGCTCATAACGCTCCTCCTTCAAGTTCACAGCCTAAGCAATGAGCGGGATTGTGATGGCAGTTGCCGTGGCCACCACGGACTCTGTCGAAATTAGTGTATCAAATTCCCAGTGGGCTCTCTAGTACAGGCACTTCTTTATTTCAACCATTTCGGGGAGATTTTTTCCCGCGCGACTTCTTCAATTTCATGGCTGCGTTCCCGCCCCATCAGTTCTACGACGCTCTTTGCTGGGTCCTTGCCTTCGAACAAGACCTGTGCCAGAACTTCAGTGATGGGCATTTCGACTTCATAGCGCGCAGCCAGTTCGACGGCGGCTTGGGTCGTGGGTATGCCTTCGACAACCATACCCACTTTCGCTAAAGCCTCTTGGACACTTTTACCTTGCCCGAGCAGGCGCCCTGTGCGAAAATTTCGGCTGTGTTGGCTCGTACAAGTGACAATTAAGTCCCCTACTCCCGACAATCCTGCAAACGTGAGCGGCGATGCGCCCATTTTTACGCCGAGTCGCGCGATCTCGGCGAGGCCCCGGGTCATTAAAGCCGCTTTTGCATTGTCTCCGAACCCTAGTCCGTCAGCAATTCCGACACTAATCGCAATGATGTTTTTCAAAGAGCCCCCGAGTTCAGTCCCAATGACATCCGGATTGGTGTATACCCTCAAATACCGGTTCATTAAGGCGTCTTGAACTGTTTCAGCGGATGCTTGGACCAGTGACGACACGACAATCGTCGTCGGAAGTTTAGATACGACTTCCTCGGCGTGACTCGGTCCAGAAATGACGCAAACCCGCTCTGCAGCGTCTGGGAAAACGTCTGCCAGCACTTGACTCATACGGCGTTTGGTGAGAGGGTCGAAGCCCTTGACTGCATGCGCCAACCAGGCGTTATCTGGCATGTACGGAACGCTTTCTTGGGTCACCTGAGCCATACTTCCGGACGGCACGGCAAAAACGACAAGTTGTGCTCCATCAAGCGCCTCGTCCAGTTGCGTGGTCGCGGTGAGTTTTGGATGCAAACTGGCGGCGGGCAGATACTGTTTGTTGGTGTGTTGATTCACAATTTCGTAGGCAACCTCGGCGCGTCTCGCCCAGAGAATGGTTTGATGGTCGTTGTCGGCCAGTACGGAAGCCAGGGCTGTCCCCCAACTGCCGCTGCCTAAAACTGCGGCTTTCATCAAGTTTCCTCCTGCCCGTTGTTTATTGATCGGATGCTGCGCAAAAACATATAGTACGGAAAAACACTATGTAAGAAGCCGATTAGTTTGCAAGTCACTTACTAAAGACGCGGTGTTCCTCACCGCGAATGAGACGCCCAATGTTCGCGCGGTGACGGTAGATCGAAAAGAGAGCCACAATGGCTGCAAACACCGCTGCCCCCACATGGTGTTGAAGGAGAATCACGAAAACTGGAGTCAATATCGTAAAGGTCAGGGCACCGAGCGAGACATAGCGCGTTACGACGACCAGCGCGATCGCGATGATTCCTGCGAGCAGTGCCGGTACGAACATGACCAGCACCAGGACGCCAATGGTCGTGGCAATTCCTTTGCCGCCGCGAAAACCAAAGTACAAAGGCCAATTGTGTCCGGCGATTACGGCCAATCCGGATAAATAGGTTGTCCAGACACTGCCATGTCCGAAGTGCCAAGCGAGAAGGATGGCCACGATTCCTTTGAGGATATCGGCTGCAAGCACGACAACGGCCCATTTCCACCCCAGTACGCGGAGCGTGTTGGTCGCTCCGGCATTCCCGCTGCCGTGGTCGCGGATGTCCATCTTCTTAAACCATTTCCCGACTATGGTGCTAGAAGAAATAGACCCAATCAAATAAGCAAGCACAACACTTACAATCGTCAGCATGGCATCCTCCCACCATAAACCCGTTAAGATTTGTTGCGCGTCACAAATCGAAGTGGAGTTCCCTCAAAGCCAAAGGCCGACCGCAGTTGGTTCTCCAAGTACCGCAAGTACGAGAAATGCATTAATTCTGCGTCGTTCACAAATAGAGCGAACGTCGGCGGTTTCACGGACACCTGTGTCGCGTAATAGAGTCGGAGTTTGCGTCCTTTGTCCGACGGAGGCGCAACGCTCGCTGTGGCGTCCTGAATCACGGAATTGAGTGTCGATGTCGAAATTCTCATGGCATGGGACTCAGCGAGTTCTTTGGCCATCGGCAAGATTCGATGCGTTCTCTGCTTAGTCAAAGCCGAAACAAACACGACAGGGGCCCAACGCATAAATGGAAACTCGTCTCGAATGCGCTGTTCAAACTGGTGAGCCGTTTTGTCGTCTTTCTCCACGATATCCCATTTATTCACAATAACTCCAACTGCGCGGCCCGCGTCCAAGGCGTACCCAGCAACTCGCTTGTCTTGCTCCGTAATCCCTGAGTGCCCGTCTAGAACGACAAAGACGACGTCGGAACGTTCGATGGCCCGCAGGGCGCGCAGTACGCTGTACTTCTCAATGTTTTCATACACCTTGCCACGGCGGCGCAATCCTGCGGTATCCACAAGGACATAGGATTGCCCATCCAATTCCAATGGCGTATCGATCGCGTCGCGAGTGGTTCCTGCAATGTTGCTGACCATAACCCGTTCTCCGCCCACGAGTGCATTGATCAAGGATGACTTGCCCACGTTGGGCCGGCCAATCAACGAGATCCGAATGACATCTTCTTCGTATTGCGTGTCCTCGGCAGACGGCAGTGCATCCACGACAGCATCCAAAAGATCGCCTGTGCCGCTGCCGTGTTCGGCAGAAATCCCAATCACCTGTTCGAAACCCATTTCATAAAACTCATAGACGGCTGTCAGGTGATTCGGGTGGTCCAATTTGTTGACGCCCACGATAATGGGTTTCCCGGAACGACGCAACAACTCCGCGACATCCCGGTCGGACGACAAGAGTCCTTCCCGGCCGTCAACGACCAGGACAATCGCGTCCGCTTCGTCAATGGCCAATTCAGCTTGAACCCGAATCAGGTTGACAAACTCGTCAGCTTCATTGAGTTCGATGCCGCCCGTATCAATGACGTGAAAAAAACGGCCGTTCCAATCTGCTTTGGCATAGATGCGATCCCGCGTCACGCCCGGCTTATTTTCGACGATGGAAATCCTTTGCCCGACTAGGCGGTTAAACAGGGTGGACTTCCCGACATTCGCTCTTCCAACGATTGCGACAACTGGTAGTGCCATACGCTCATTCCATTCTTGGCGGTTTCTGAATTGCACACTGCAGGTCAATGACGGCGGTACTTTCTCCTGCCGCGAGCACAGGGTTGAACATTAAACGGGAACTTTATCTCTCCGACCGGCGGGGTTCTCAACGTCTCTTAAAGTCGCCTCATAGCGGCGCCGCGGCGGCAGTGACTGGGTGTAACCGAGTACGCCGAACATTAAACCGGTAGCCGTTGCGGGCACTACCGTGACAGAGACGCCGAGTTCACGGTGTACCTGCTGCACGGTGTAGTCGTCGAGGAATAAATCCTCGTCGTCCTTTAACATGATGTCCGGAATCAACACCGTATCTACACCTTGCACTTTGTCCTTGAGTTGATGAACGATGTCCTGACCCGTGATCAATCCGGCGACCGTGACATGATGACCGTAAAAGTTGTTCGCCACCGCAATCACGTCGTACTCCAAATTTGGCACTCTTTCCAACTGCATTAAAGAATTCCGGATTACTTTCTGAGCCGAGACAGAAGTCACAACTGCGACTTTCCGCGAATTGCCATAAACCTTACTTGGAACGCGCTTTTCAATTTCCGTTAACTCATCCAGGAACGTCCGGATGACACCGACGCCGTTTTCCGTCTGAGCAAAGTCGTCGTAGTACTTGGCATCAGGCACATCCATGTCCGCAAGCACGTAAAACTCATCGGCAATGTGCACAAAAGCGGCACCTAACTCTGGATAAAGTTTTTCTTGCCAGCGGTTCACCTGTTCCACAACGCGTCGGGCTTCCTCCGGCGTGTTGGGGCGCATCGACATGAGGCCCCGGCGGTGTTTAGTCAAGCCTACAGGGACAACAGACAAAGTCCGTACAGCCGGGTAAAAAGGGTACAAGTCGCGAATGGTCCGATCGAGTTCTTCTCCGTCATTCCACCCGGGACAAAGGACAATCTGGGTATTCATTTCAATGCCGCGTTCGGCCAAGTACGCAATTTGGCGGAGGATCTCGCCGGACCGCTTGTTGACCAGCATGCGCACGCGAAGGTGCGGGTTCGTGGTATGAACCGACACGTTCAGCGGTGACATTTTCAAATCCGCAATCCGCTTGATTTCCTCGTCGCTCACGTTCGTAAGGGTGACGAAGTTTCCATGCAAAAACGATAACCGGTAGTCATCGTCGCGAATATTCAGCGTTTGACGCATGTTGGTCGGAATTTGATCGACAAAGCAAAACACACATTTGTTGTGGCAAAGACGGACTTTGTCTACGGTAGGGTTTTCCCATTCAACCCCTAGGTCTTCGTCATAACTCTTTTCCACTTCGAGAATCCAGACTTCACCGTCTTGCTTTTTAACTTCGAGTTCCATATCTTCCACTGCAACGGCAAACTGTACGTCCACAATATCCTTAATCGCTTGACCATTTATTTTTAAAATCTCATCGCCGGGGGACAACTCCAATTCCTCGGCAAGAGACCCTGTTCGAACGCTCTTAATGCGGGGCACTTACACCTCTCCTGACCTAAGAGATTGTCATTATTTCATTATGTCTTTAAACATGATTTCCGTCAAATGACCGATTGAACCCGAAGAGTTGGATTTTTGTCAGCCAGGAAATCACGGCTTCGGAACCCATCCAAAGTGACAGCGTCACCCAGAAGACGTTTAACGTAAAAGTCTCCATAGAGCCTTTCAAGGAGCCAAACACCAGGGGGTCATGGCTTGCTCCCACTGCGAACGCGCCGGAGCAAAATATGACCATGAGTACACTCTGTGCCGAAACAACCGCTTTGGTCACAAAACTCCTGCACAGCCCCTGAACCAGTAAAAACCAGACGCCGCACGCGACGTACTCAACAGGAACGCCATGCCAAGTTACAAAGGGATACCACGTGGACCAGCGAAACTGAAGCCAACTCAGCGCAGAAGCGATCGCCAGCGATTTAGGGAGCACAAACATTCCTCGACCAGACGCCCAAATGACAATCCAAACGCACCAAGACACAGTCACCCAAAGGTAACTGCGGTTTTCCGGTACGAGAAAGTGAACAAACAGAGAAACAGTATAAAGTAAAGCAGACAATGACGTCAATGCTCCAAAACGCCTTGGTGCCAGATGAGGAACCCGGTCACCCAGGATAACCGTCGCAATGGCCGCCAACAAGGACGGGTACAAGGACTCCACTTTGCAAACTCCCCTTTTACAACTTTGTTTTCAGGTTGCCCTGACCATCATCCCTTATCCACGCAGAAAGAGACCGGACTCCGTTTGGGTCCGGTCTCAAGTCTCTACGATTCACTTTGTGAAGGGTCCTGCGCTTACCGCTTAAACAAGTCTCCGAACAAATCGCCTAAAGTCGCCCCTGTTCCGCTGGTTTCCGTCTGCTTATCGCTGACCCGCGGTGTGTCGCGGCGAGCCCGTTGCGGCTGTTGAGGTTGGGGGGCCGGTTCGTATCCCGCATCCTTAATGGACAGGGCAATCCGTTGCTGAGACGGATCGATGGACAGAATCCTCACTTCAACTTCCTGTCCTTCTTCAAGCACGTCACTCGGCTTCGCTACGTGCTGGTGTGAGATTTGCGACACGTGCACCAGTCCTTCGAGGCCGGGTTTCAATTCGACAAATGCACCGAAGTCCACTAAGCGGCGAACGGTTCCAGTGACGACATCCCCAGGTTGAAACTCGCCGGAAAACTGGTCCCATGGACTCGGCTGTGCCTCTTTCATGGAAAGCGATACGCGTCCTGAGGAAGGGTCGACGCGCAAAACTCGTACGTTCACCTTATCTCCAGGTTGAACGACTTCTTCTGGGCGCTCGACATGATGCCAAGCCAATTCCGAGATGTGGACCAGGCCATCCACTCCGCCGACATCGACGAATACGCCAAAATCGGCAATACGTTGAACAGTGCCCTCGACGACCTCGCCCTCCTGGAGAGACTCCATGACGTGCTCTTGGGCCTGTTTGGCTTCGTCTTCTAAGACGGCTTTTCGGGACAAGATCAACTTGTTGTTTTCCGGGTCCATTTCGACCACCCGAACCCTCAAGGTCTTGCCTTTATACTGAGACAAGTCGTCGACGAACCGACGGTCCACGAGTGAAGCTGGAATGAAACCGCGAACCCCTACATCCGCAACCAAACCACCCTTGACAACGTCTTTGACTTCGACATCAAAGGCTTGCTGTTGTTCGAATTTCTCTTGCAGGTCCTGCCATGCGTCTTTGGCATCGGCCTGTCGCTTAGACAAGATGACAGCGCCGGCTTCTTCGTCGATTTTAATGACGGCCACTTTCAATTCGTCCCCGACGTTGACGACTTCGTTGGGATGCCCAACGCGCAGTGCGGAAATTTCCCGAATGGGTACAATGCCTTCGAACTTATAGCCGATGTCCATCGTGACCTTTTTGTCATCAATCGCTGTCACGCGACCCGTGACAACAGACCCTGCTTCCAGTGTAGACTCGTTTAACATTTCCCGTAAATCCTCTGACATAAAGAGCCCTCCTCAGACCAACATTTATCAGGTGCGTTAATTTTCTGCCCAACCCGCCGGATAACCCTCAGTTCGGTGGTTGCTCGTGCCGCATGGCACGGCGCAAGCGAATCATTCCAAAGATGAAGGCCGCGACAGCTAATGCAATCAACGCATATGTCAATGCCTTTGGCAGCATGCCCAGCTGGTGCAGGCACCCGACAACCGTAACATAAGTCAACCATAGTATGGAATAAGTCCGAAACCCCCATGCGAATTTGCGAGCAGCATTTTGGCCTTTTCTCTCATACATGCCCCGATACAGAGACCCACTGTACAAAAAGACCGCCAATATCAACGCAGCATAGACAATCGCGTCCTCCCACAAAGTTTGGTTCACAGCGCATGCCCCTCATCCAGCAATAACTGGATTTGCTGCATAATCCGTTCCAGCAGCGACTCATTGGTGTCGTCCGGATTGACAAAGATGGGTGCCCCAAAGCGAACGGTGAGAGGCTTACGAAACCGATAGGGTCCAATGACGGCAGCAGGCACAATCGGACAATTCGCCTTACGTGCAATAAAAGCAACCCCCGTAAGGCCTTTGGCCAATTTGCCGTCCTTGGAACGGTGGCCTTCCGGGAATACGGTCAAACAGTGTCCATTTGCAGGGACTGCCAATGCGTATTTGATGGCCGCCTTATCACTGGTACCGCGCCGTACTGGAAACGCGCCTAAGATGCGCAGCATATTGCCAATCCACCGGTTCCGAAACAGTTCCTCTTTCGCCATAAAAGAGGTCGCCCGGCGAATGCTGGCGCCAATCGCAGGTGGGTCCAGGTAGTGAATGTGATTGCTGCTGATGATGATGGGACCGGTATCTGGAACATGGTGCGCACCAACGACTTTCCAACGGAAAGAAAATCGAAAAAATTCGGTCGCCACTCTTTTTGCCAAACGAAAAAACCAATGTGAATCCGGATCGAAAACCTCAATCATACGACACCTGCTCAACGACATTCAAAATGTCTTGAACAACTTCGGACACCGAGCGACCGGTAGAATCGATGTAATGGGCATCTGCGGCGGGCCGAAGCGGAGCCACTTCCCTGGACGAATCACGGGCATCCCTTTGCTCGATATCCGACTTGAGTTGCGACCAAGACACGTCGTAGCCCTTTTTATCAAATTCCTCCGCTCTTCGCCGGGTGCGCTCATCCAAATCGGCGGTTAAAAAAATTTTTACGGTTGCATCCGGAAGGACCACCGTCCCTATGTCCCGCCCATCCATGACCACCGAATGTCGACGACTAAATTCCCTAAACCACTTTGTCATGAGGTCCCGAACTTTAGGAAGCGCCGATATTTGTGAAACGACATCGGATACTTCCGGCGTTCGAAGTTGGGCCGCGATGGGCTCTCCATCGGCAAACACCTCGAACCCCCCATGATCACGGGCCTCAAAGTGCAGCGAGTGGCTGTCCATGAGGTGGACGACAGCGGCCTCATCCGAGGCAGTGACTTCGTGTTGAACCACCAACCAGGCTGCACCCCGATACATGGCACCTGTGTCTATGTATGAAATCCCCAGTCTTTTTGCTACTTCTTTGGCCACAGTGCTCTTTCCGGCACCTGCCGGACCGTCAATGGCAATCGTGATGCGGTCCACACACGTTCCCCCAACCCTTTGCTGCGCTTGACAAACAAAAATCAAAAAGCAGGCCATCAGCCCGCCTTCACAGCGCCTACGTTTCGAACACCCAGTGCAGATGCAGGTTACCCAGCAGGACCAAGGCCGTTGTTACAGGATCATACTAGCATAGGGTGGAAGCGCTGTGCAAGAAGTAGAGTTAATGGGTAAATTCCACAGGCGGCAGTTGCCCAGTGGGGTCATTGGGCGATAGTTCCACGACTTGTCCTGGGGCCGGAAACAACAAATTCGGGTCGTTGTGGTCGACCGTGATATAGACCGGCCCGGTCAGGTCGGTCGAAGTCAACGTGATTCGATCGCCTTCTTTCACATTCAAATGCGCGCTGGCACTCGTAAAGTTGGCCACCGGCTTTCCGTTCACAGACACCGTGACGTTTGGGTGTTGCCCAGTGGATGGGGACAGATAAAGTGTAACTGCAGCCGTTTCCGAGTTGACCGTCGGCGGTATGACTTGGGTGGGAACGGCGGAAAACCGCCCCTCTAGACGGTCGAGACGGCTTTGCACCGCAGGATTTGTTGCGGCCACTTGAACCAGTAACGTCATCGTCAGCAGTCCGAGTGCAACCGGGATGAGCACGTTGTCGAATTCGCCAATCAGGCGGTTCCAAGTGGATTTTTTAGCCTGTTTGTCGGCTGGCATGACTATGGCCTCCTCTTTTTGTCCACAGTCTATGCTTGAATCAAGGCAGAGATGTCCAACTTTTTCTGAAGTGCGCTTTGGACCTAAACAAAGTGGAGTTAGTGATTCGTCAACTGTTCGATCGTCATTTCTTTGCCGGTATTGGCATTGACGAATACTCGATAGGTCTCTTTGTTTGAAGTTCCGTAAAACGCAACCGCAGGTTGGTAATGGTTGTTTTCGTCTAAACAAATGACGTCTTGACTCATGCGAACTTGCATGGCAGGGTTGAGTTTGCCTTTCAACTGTGCCGCTGTATACTTTCGGGCGGGCAAGTTTCGCACGGGGTAGTAATAGTAATTGCTGCCGTCGTAGCTGATGACCTGACCGCTGTCGAGCGCCACTTTCACCACAATCCCCTGACTGAGGTTCGGTACATTGTCATACAGCGGCGCAAAGACAAAGTATCCAGTGTGGTCGTATTCATTGGCGTCCATCACCGAGACCTTGCCGAAGCCCCGTTGTTGCAGCCAGGTCTGAGACTTCTGCTGAGCCTCGAGTAGGTCTATGCTGCCTTTGACGGCTTGGTGACCAAGGCCAAGTTGCAAGACATGGCCCCCATTTTGACTGACCACGGCATAGAGACTGCCAGACGCAATATCTCCCGTGACAATGTAGTCCTTGACGTACGCCCCTTTGTGCGTCGATGTAACACTGACACGCGTGATGTTCGGTACTCCAACAAACTTCTTGACGTTGTTCACAGCCGTGGAACCGTTGACGACCGCTTGGCCGGCCAAAGCGATCGTTCGGCCTCTTTGCAAAGAACTCGGACTGTCTTGGGACTCAACGAAGCTGCTCGCAGATGTGTCGATTTTCCGAAAACCGTCCACGATTTGGTTGTCTGTTTTTTTCTTGTTCAAGGCTTGCTGCGCCGCCAGCCAATGCAGGTCGTTGCCTAACACTTTGCCCTGAAGTTGAGACAGCTGCGAAGAAAGCTGGTTCGACTCGTCGTAAAACTTTTGCAGTTGTTTATGAACGCCTGCATTCGACGGTTTATCCTGTGACTTCATCCAACCTTCGGTGCTTGTACTCACCTGGGAAAGATACTCCTGCATGTGATGCATAGGCATAAGTGCAAAAGGCAGTTTTCCAATTTCTGATTGGGCTGCAAAACTTAAGCGCCATATGTCGCGCAGGCGGCCTTGAAACGCAGTGTTGTCATTGGTGATCACGGTTTTTCCAAGCTCGCCTTGAAGGTTGTGGACGTCACTCACCAAACCGTGAAAAGCAGACGCGTACTGGCCCTCTGTTTCCGACACCAAAGCTTCGCGTTGCCTGTACTGGTCGAGGTACCCCCACCACCCCAGTCCAGCGCCCAACACAACGGCACTGATTACAGGGATGGCTATCCATGTCGCACGGTGTATCATTCCCAGAGCCCCTCCTTGCGTTACCGACAGAATATGTGGTGCCCGATGGTGATAATCTGCGGTCTTGACCAGATCCACGGGTTCGTCGCCGTCGCTGGGTTGAAATAGTACACGGCACCCAGAGCAGGATCCCAACCGTGAACTGCATCGAGTACGGCCTTCATGGCTTCAGCATTGGGTTGCAAGTTCATTTGCCCATCTTGCACGCAGGTAAACGCGCCTGGGTGATAAATGATAGCTGGAATACTGTGCGGAAAACGCGGATCCCGCAACCGATTGAGGATCACAGCTGCAATGGCTACTTGCCCTCGAAACGGTTCCCCACGGGCCTCTCCGTACACCACATGCGCCATCAACTGCATGTCAGATTGGGTTATTCCGTTCACCACGGGCGGAGCTGACGCCATCGCGGCGGCCGAGGCACCCGTCGCGGAGTTGGAAGGTGCAGTTCCAGCTTGTGCAGAAGGATTCCCGTGATTGGTGTTTGTCGAATTGGATCCCGGGTTATTGTGCCAGTTCTTGGTCGCTTGCACCAACTTCATCTTCGTCGCCATATCGACAAACCCGGTAACTTTCATACCAAAGTTATACTGAAAGGTGCGAACGGCCCAAAACGTGTCCCAACCGAATTTCCCGTCTATTTTCCCCCAGTAATATCCTAGGTAATGCAGGCGGTGCTGCAATTCATAAACGTCGCTGCCCACGCTTCCATATGCGAGATTGCGCGCCGTAAAGGCCTCAACCGATTGGACTGCTGCGGGAAGGCCAGCGTAAATAAAAACCAAGGCGATGGACATAAGAACACACAACTGCCCATACAATCGATGTCGAACGCGTATCGTACCGCTCATCGCACGTAGAACCCCTTCCAAGATGAGGTTTCGATCCTTTGACGAGAGCTAGTTTGTCAAAAATGCAAAATAAATATGCCTGCCGTTACCGGCAGGCATACTATCCAAAAATTTATGGTTGATGCTTCGATTAAGAGCGCATCACGACAGACAATCAGGCAAGCGGTTCAATGTCGAAATCATCCTCATTGTCGCAAAGACAACGTTTGAACCCGGTCTCGATATGCCCTTTCGGATCGCGTACGCCTCTCAAAATAAAGGTTTCTCCGCATTTCCGACAGCGAATATGGACCTTGACTCGTTGGTTGGTAAACGCCATGTCGTCGCTCACTCCTTCAGGCGCGAGTGTATCCGACCGCATACGCTCTTAAAACCCCCTTACCGATTGGGCGATTAACATCATTATGGTCGGCGCCGCACATACATAAACCTTTCCAGCGCCAGCTAAAACATTCGTCATGAGACCGTAAACTCCTTCAACTTCGTCAAACTTAGACCCAACCGCGCCACCGAGCAGCTTCTGCCATGTGTCGCACACCGACAATGTAAGCTGCCAGACGCATGTCGACTTTAAACCTGTTCGCTGTGGCGTAAACGGTTTTAAAGCTGCGTTTCAAAATTTCCGCCAGCTTCCTATTCACTTCATCTTCGGTCCAGTACAGTCCTTGGTTGTTTTGAACCCATTCAAAGTATGAGACAATCACGCCCCCCGAATTTCCAAGCACGTCTGGAACCAATAAGACACCTTTGTCGTGAAGGATTTTCGTTGCGGCTGTCGTCGTCGGACCGTTGGCTGCTTCAACAATAATGGAAGCCTTGATTCTCGCCGCGTTTTCCTGCGTGATTTGGTTTTCGACGGCTGCAGGTACCAAGATATCGCACTCAGATTCCAAAAGTTGTTTGTTGGAAATGGTGTTTTTAAACAGCTTGGTTACGGTGCCGAAAGAATCCCTTCGTTCTAACAGGTCGTCGATATCGAGTCCCTTTTCGTCGTACAGTGCCCCATAAGCGTCGGATATACCTACGACTTTCGCACCGGAGTCAAACATGAACTTGGCTAAGTAGCTTCCCGCATTCCCGAATCCTTGTACAATCACCTTCGAACCAGCCAGGTCCAGTTTTTTTACTGCGGCGGCTTGTTCAATACAAATGGCGACACCACGTGCCGTCGAACTTTCGCGTCCTTTGCTGCCCCCTAACACAAGAGGCTTTCCGGTTATGAATCCGGGCGAGTCAAACTGGCGCAGGTGCGAGTATTCGTCTAACATCCAGGCCATGTTCTGTGAGTTGCTGAATACGTCGGGTGCAGGAATGTCTTTTGTCGGACCGACGATTTGACTGATGGCGCGCACGTAAGCCCGGCTTAAACGTTCGATTTCCGCAAATGACATTTCCCTTGGGTCACAAACAATTCCACCCTTTCCGCCGCCATACGGAAGGTTTGCAATTCCGCACTTGACGGACATCCAAATGGAAAGCGCCTTGATTTCGTCTTCATCTACATTGGGATGAAGTCGGATGCCGCCTTTGGTTGGGCCTACGGCATTGTTGTGCTGTGCCCTGTAGCCCGTATAGACGCGAACGCTGCCGTCATCCATGCGCACGGGAAACCGGACCATCAGTACGCGCAAAGGGTCCTTTAGAAGTTGGTACATCTGTTCGTCGTACCCGAGCTTTTGCAAAGCCTCAAGAATGACGTTTTGCGTACTGGACAGTACATCTAAATTTTCCGTTTCGACATCCGTGCGTACACTGGGTTCGCTTTGTTCGTTCCTCACTCCAATAACCACCTTCAGGATCGATTCCATGTTAAACAAGCCGGAATTAGTATACAACTTCGTGTGAAATCTTCAACCCCCATGAGTACAGTCCCCGGTTATGAGGCAAAATGACCTTGCAGGAAAGGAGGATATAGCGGTGAAAAAACGCTCTAATTGGTCCGTTATTACTTTTTTATCGTTGGTTCCTCTATTGATGGTTTTGGGCAACTCTGTACTGATTCCCGGCATGCCGGAAATGCAGAACGAGATGCACGTCACAAAGTTTCAAGTCAGTTTGATTATTACGCTGTTTTCCGTTCCCGCAGGAATTGTCATTCCATTCGCTGGATTTTTGTCCGATCGCTATTCGAGACGATGGATTGTCGTCCCTTCACTGCTCTTGTTTGGAGCTGGAGGTATCGCAGCAGGTTTGGCAGGTTGGTTTATCCCACACCCATACACGACAATCCTGATTGCCCGTGTCGTCCAAGGCATCGGCGCTTCCGGCACCGCCCCCATAGCCATGGCCTGGCTAGGCGATCTCTTTTCAGGAAGCCAAAGAAGTCAGGCATTAGGCGTAAATGAGGCGGGTAACGCTTTGGGAAAAGTCGTCAGTCCAGTTTTGGGAGCGGCCGTATTTCTCATCAGCTGGTACGCAGCGTTTTTCATCTTTCCCATTTTGTGCATTCCTTTGGCCGCTGCGGTATGGTGGCTGATTCCTGAGAAAAAAACCTCGCAGTCTAAGCAAACCGTATTGAATTATATCAAGTCGCTCGGTCCAGTGGTCAAGCGCGAAGGCCGTTGGTTGTCCGTGGCCTACCTGTCAGGTGCCGCAGCTCTGTTCAATTTGTTTGGTGTACTATTTTACCTTTCCGACTTGCTTGAAAACAAGTATCAAATCGACGGAATTCGCAAGGGGTTGGTCTTAGCCATCCCTTTGCTTGTGTTAAGTGTGACTTCCCTTGTCACCGGATCGCTCATTAAAAAGCGAAAAAAGCTCATGAAGTGGCTGATGGTATCTGGGTTTGCCATTTTAGGCGCAGCTCTGTTAACTGCGGTTTGGCTAACTTCAAACGCCTGGGTCCTTGTTGCGCTGATGTCGTTCGGCGCCATTGGAACAGGAGTGATTTTGCCAAGTCTAAATACGTTAATCACATCTGCGGTCAGTCAAGAACAGCGCGGCATGGTGACAAGTTGGTACGGCAGCGTGCGCTTTTTGGGAGTAGCAGCAGGTCCTCCTGTATACACGTGGCTTTTGTCCTTTTCGTCTGGGGTGATGTTTATTTCGGTAGCGGTTTTCGCCTTTGTCTGCGGTCTGCTAAGTTTGGTGCTCATCCACCCGAAAACCCAAGGCAGCGGCTCGTCCGAAGAACGGAGTGTTCCAATGAAGCGCTCCATAGGCAGACACCGTGCTCGAGTTTGAATCATCTGCATTTCGGAGGAAATCATCGGAACAAGTTTTTTGAATATGAATGATGAGGACAAGTGTTTTTAAGGAGAGAGCGAAATGCTGACCCCTGAAATGTTCCTCATCCTTTTTATTGTTGTCGGTGTTGTGAGCAGAGTGAACATCGTATCGGTTGCGGCCAGCCTTCTCCTGATTCTGCGCATGTTGCGGCTGGAGCGGTATTTTCCCATGCTGGAGCGCCGGAGTTTGGAACTAGGTCTGCTGTTCCTGATGATTTCTATCCTCGTACCTTTAGCCAACGGAAAAGTGAATGGCAAAGAGGCGGCTGAAGCGATTTTCAGCGTCGCTGGGATCGCAACCATTCTAGGTGGCATTGTGGCCACAGTGATCAACAACCGCGGACTCATCCTTTTGCAAACGAATCCTTCATTGCTCTTAAGCATTGTGGTTGGCACAGTCGTCGGCATCGTCTTGTTCCGGGGCATGCCGGTAGGACCGTTGATGGCCGCTGCACTGGCTGCGGTAACCATCGGTCTCATTGATTTGATTGGGAACCTCTTTCGCTGATGCCAAAGCGCGCCGCGGGTCTGTATCCTCCGAAGCGCAGTCCTCGCCAAAGCCAGCACAGTCCTCTTCGCCGGTGCATGATGCCTCAGCAAAGACAGAAAAAACGGAAAACAACGGGTTGTCCCATTGCATTCCGTTTTATGTCCTTGTTTTAGCGGACACCAAATAACATGGCGTCGAAACTTTAATTCAGTGTACCCATCTGGCCAAATCCCGGCCAAGGGGTAAAGGACTCACAAACCTGTACTCGCAAGCTTCTATAGAGGAAAGTGCTCGACTAGAAGTTCAATCGCTGCATGCGGCATAATGGAGCGGCCATACTCTTCAAGCACAGGGACCGTCACGTTCGCGTAGTCTCCGTATTCATGGAGAATGCTCCAGATGCTGTCGTAATATTCATCCTTGAGTTGGTCCTCGTCAAAAAACAAGTAGTAATCCCCTTGATACTCATACAATGCTCCGTCTAAACTATATTCCTCCAATGCATGGGCGGCCCGTACAACGTCTTCGAAGTCCTGGAAGCGAAACACAAAAGATGAAAATTCGGTATCCAAATCCATGTCTGTTTCTTCGTCGTCGGGCTTGGACTGTCCGGGCAAGCTTGGAACTCTGGTCACAATCACAACGACCCCTTCCGTGGGCATCGTGAAGGCTTCAACGGCAATGGGACCTGCAATCTCAAACCCAACCTCAGTGTATGCCGTCTCCATCATATCCCAGAAAAGTTCCTGAACTTTTTTGCCGTTTTGCCAAATTTCATCCCGATCAATCCCGCGTTCGTCCAAATCGTCGTAGCTGACAAAGATACGAACCTTGTCCTTGGCAATTCGTTCAACCCGCATTGCATCTCCCTCCCTTGCAATTGAAGGATTAAAGTGAACCATATCAGATATTTACCATAGAATCAACTGGAGTTAGAACCTTTGCTATAGAGTATTCGCTAATTCCAGCATTGCCTGAGCATATATCTCTGCACAACGCAAATAATCTGCGAGTTCCCAACTTTCATCCACTTGGTGCGCCAGTTCCGGCTGTCCTGGGAACAGAGGTCCAAATGCGACTGCATTCGGTATGGCACGGGCATACGTGGCACCCCCGGTGGTTAACGGCTCAGCGGATTCGCCCATATATTCTGAGTAAACTTTGCTTAAAACCTCGACCACCGGACTCTCCAAGGGTACATACAACGGATCTAGGTTTTCGACCAAGGTAACCTGCCATTTGTCTGACACATATTCCTGGCACTGAGTGAGTAATTGGTCCTGGTTTAGATCAATAGGATACCGGATATTGAACAAAAAGCTATAGGTATTGCCATCCAGTGATGCCATACCCAGGTTCGACGTCAATTCGCCGGTCACCTCGTCGAAGGCATCAATCCCGAGTGCCCGGCCAGCAGTGTCTTGCCCAGCAACGGCGCGCCACATAGCTGCATTTGAAATGGAGTTGGTTGACAGTAAAGCGGCCAGCTGTACAATCGAGTTGACTCCGAGCTCCGGACGGCTGGCGTGAGCGGAAACACCGCGAACGACAATTTGAATGCGGGAACCGTTCAAACTGACGTCGAGTTCAATCTGGCGCTGGCGGGACTCTTTAAAAAGCTTTTGCTCCCATTCTCGCGCCGCAGTTTCAGAATAACAATCTATAACAGCATACGCGTAGTCTGGCACCATATTCACCCGATGCCCGCCTTCAAAACGAATCACCTTCGGGCACATAGAATCCACGTCTGCTTTCATTTCGAACTTTAAGGTTGCGACACCTTTTTCGGCGTAGATGAGAGGAAAATCGGCATCGGGAGTGAACCCTGCAAGGGGCTCTGGTTCCTTGGAGAGATAGTGCTTCACACAATTCCAATCGTTTTCCTCGTCCAGGCCAAATATGCAGCGAATTTTACGTTTGGGTTTCAACCCTAATTCCTTTAAAGCAACAAGGGCCCAAAGACTGCTCAATGCCGGTCCTTTATCGTCAACGGCTCCACGGGCATAAACTCTGCCTTCGTGTATCTCGGCGGCAAACGGTGGATGCGTCCAACCTGAACCTGTAGGCACGACGTCCAGATGAGACAAAACCGCAACGTAATCTTCGCCTTCACCATACTCCGCAAATCCAGCGTAACCATCCAGGTTTTTTACGTTAAGCCCTTTGCTTTGCGCGAGCGACAGCACGTAGGCCAGAGCTTCAGCGGGTCCAGTGCCAAAAGGGGCCTGATTGGCAGCCGGCCCCTTAATACTCTGGATTTTCAGGAGTTGCTGCAGGCTGTCCAGCATTTCCTGTCTGTGATCCTCTATAAACTTTTGAAACAATCGTCTCAACCCCTCTGTGTCCACGGCGGTCAATGCCGGCCGCCAAAGCTGTCCGGTCAACAACTCAGGTTGATTCGCGCTCCACAATATTGTGCAAAAGTGTTACGGAGTAATTCTCGACCGGTTCATCCAGTAAAAACTTGGTTAAAAGCCGCATGGAAACCGCGCCAAAGTCGTACATCGGCTGAGCAATGACCGTCATTTCCGGCCGAACCATGTTTGCCAGCCGCGTATTGTCAAATGCGATAATTTTCACGTTTTCCGGAACTTTTAAGCCGGCGTCTTGTACAGCGTGAATAGCGGCTAAACCCAGTTCGTCGGACGTCGCTACGATGCCGTCGATGGGCTGCGCTTGCAAAGCGGACTTCACAGCGGGCAGCGCATATTCATAACGTCCATCGTGAGCTTCGATACGGGCCAGCTCTTCAGCGGGAACGCAAGACAGTAAACCTGTCCAGCGTCTGTCCGCAAGCACCGATGATCCTTCCGGAGTGGTCACAAAAGCAATGTGTTTACATCCGCGTTCGAGTAAATACGTCCCCGCATCGGCACCCGCTCTGCGATTGTCAATGTTGACCGAAGGGATTCGCCGCTCGGGGTCCTCAGTTGCACACAGAACAACCGGGATTTGAGCGTCTTCAAAGGCATCGACGTGTTCCTTTTGCAGGCGGTCGGTCATGTATATGAGTCCGTCAACCTGTTTTTCCCACATTGTTCCAATCAAATCGATTTCTCTGTTTAACTGGGAATCTGAGTTCGTCAAAATGATGTGATAGTCGTACATTGTAGCGATATCCTCGATACCCCGCACTACTTCAGCCACAAAAGCTGCAGAAACGTCCGGAACAATGACGCCAATCGTCCTTGTTTTCTTGCTTGCCAGTCCACGCGCGACGGCGTTGGGACGATAACCCAACTTGGAAATCGCATCCTGAACCCGTTTTTTCGTATCTTCCTTGACCACAGCCGTTCCATTGAGAACTCGCGATACTGTAGCCATAGATACTTTCGCTTCCCGTGCTACATCGTAAATGGTGACTGTCAAAATGTGTCACCCCCATATTCGACTTTTTTATATAATATCATGACTATACATCGAAAAGGATGCCAGTCCAAACACCCAGCCAATTTGAGCTCAAAAGACTCCAGCACAAACGACCTTAAGCAAAAAACTTCAACAAAAAAAGACGGATACCCATAGGGATCGCCAGTGGCTATTATACCACCAAGTAACGCACACACAAGTGCCGACCGAGCCGCAAGTTTGCGCTCAATCCGAACGCAGCGTCCGAGGTGAGGTCCAACATCTCAATGACGGGCAGGCGTAAAAAAGACACGGGACCAAGGCCCGTGCCGATAGGCTTTTTGTGGTGCGGGTGAAGGGACTCGAACCCCCACGGTCTCCCGCCAGAACCTAAATCTGGTGCGTCTGCCAATTCCGCCACACCCGCATGATGATGAACCAAGAACCTTACTGCTGCGTTGCCTCCAAGCCTCAAGCCAATGAATTACTGAATGGGCCTAAGAGGACTCGAACCTCTGACCTCACGATTATCAGTCGTGCGCTCTAGCCAGCTGAGCTATAGGCCCGCGGATTGCTTGTTCCGCGGCGACATTCGTTACTATACCACGGGCGGAATTCTAGGTCAACGACAAACTGCGGGCCTCCTCAACAAACCTCGATGGTTTGGCTCGTCGGCTGCGCACGCGAAGGGGCCAGTGGATGGTCAATACGTGCCGCGCTCGGGTCATCCCGACGTAAAACAGCCTTCTCTCTTCTTCGATGTCTCTGGATTGCTCCCGAGACTGTGCCAAATACGGATTGTTTTCGATACAGCCAATGAGGTGTACTTCGTCCCACTCCTTTCCTTTCGCGTCGTGAAAGGTTCGCAGCTGCACGTGGGCCAAATGTTGACTTTGAAGCAGCATCCAAACCCAGTAGAGCTGTTTGCGGGTCCGTGCTAGGACCGCGACAGTCCATGTACTGCCCCTTTGTTGCAAGTGCGTGAGAATGAGTTGTGCCACTCCATACGATTCCTGAACTTCGTCGTCCCACTGGTGCAAGGTGTACTCACCTTGGATTTCACTCGCCACGGTGAAGTGCTTTACCACGCGCTGCCGATTGTGCCCGATTAACGTGGAGGCGTGGTGGATGACGCTTCGATCCGAACGGAAGTTGCAAGCCAATTCGAACGACGAGGCTTTTGTGAACGTATCCGTGAAATGAAGCAGTCCATCGGGAGTTGCACCTCGAAAGCCGTAGATGGCTTGATCGTCGTCACCCACTGCAAATACCGGAATGGAAAGGGTGTCGGAAAGGTGTTTGACAATGACCTCTTGAATGGGGTTCGTATCTTGATACTCGTCGACGAGTAAGTGCGTGAGAAAGATTGGAAGGGGCTGATGGTTCTCTATAAATGTCTCGCAATACGCGACGAGGATGTCGTCAAAATCCCATCGTCGATGTTTTTTCTTTAAGGATTCGTAATTGTCAATGACTCTCTTAACAGAACCCTTCTGGGGTAGAGACGGCCATTGCGCCTTGACTCTGGCCAAGTGGTTCAACCAGTCTTCTACCTTTTGGCGTGCCTGTCCTGCGGATCGCAGTGCAGACGACATAAATCCGTATTGTTCGCGTCGACTCAGTAATACTGGAATATCTGGCGTGGACATCAACATCATTCTGAAAATTTGCGCATGAAAGGTTCCCATCTGGATGGCCTCCACGGTCGTTGCAGGCAACCTCGACAAGGTTTTTAGACGGCGTTTCATGTCCAGTGCAGACTGGCGCGTAAAGGTCATTGCCATCATCGATTTTGCGGCTGCCTGTCTGCCCTCAATGAGATGCGCCATACGCCCGGTCAATACGGTGGTTTTTCCACTGCCCGGGGCTGCGAAGACTACGGTATGGACAGCAGAACTAGAAATAATCTGTCGTTGCTCAACCGTCCACACATTTTGCCCTGGTTTCGAAGCCCACTCAAACTTGCGAAAAGCCGCTTTTTCAACTCCAGTGGAGCGTCGGGTCTTGTACAATTCAACCATCCAGCCGACTGCTTTCGCTGGCTCAAGCGACTCCTTGCGGCAATGAGCCGCGAAACCAGGTTGCCTCCCTTCCGGTTTGCGCCTTTGGCAATTGTATTCCTCAATCGGGGACCACGGCTGCCAAGTGATTCAGCATGTGGCAGAACCTTGCTGGTCCATCGCAGTCCTTTGCGATATACCTGAGAGTCACCGCTTGCTTACTATGCTTTCACCCCGTCCTCATCATGGTTTAAAATGTCGGTTTGCGCCATGATCCAAGGAAACAATGTTTGTGGGAGAGGAGACTTTGATGCCAATACGATACCAAGTTGGAATGGCATAAAATTGGTACCCCGAATGTGCCCATGGTATCATCAAGAGAGAAAGGGGAATGCAAATGAGCGTCTACGCTCTGGGCGACCTTCATTTGTCAGAGGCAGCCCAAAAGCCTATGGACGTCTTTGGGGCCCATTGGGAACACCATCAGCAACGCATTGAAATCGCATGGAAAGAAACGATTGAAGAAGGCGACCTCGTTTTAATTCCCGGCGATATTTCGTGGGCGATGACCCTCGATGAAGCAGCCCCAGACCTCGCATGGATTTCGGGACTGCCAGGAACGAAGGTCATGATTCGCGGCAACCACGACTATTGGTGGAACGGTATCGGGAAGGTCCGCGCCGAGTTGAAATCAGGACTGTATGCGATTCAAAACGATGCCATGGCTGCCCATGGCTACGCCGTTTGTGGCACTAGAGGGTGGCTGCTGCCGTCACACCCAAAGTTTTCACCTGAAGACGAAGCCATTTATCGACGCGAGGCTCAGCGATTGCGACTGTCGCTGGAAAAAGCGCGCGAACTGTCACTACCCATACTTGCCATGCTGCACTATCCGCCTGTCGGAAAACTTGGAGAAGATACGTTGTTCTCGAATTTACTCGAAGAGTTTGGGGTCAGTACGTGTGTGTACGGCCATTTGCATGGACCGGCGCACCGGTTTGCTGTAGAAGGAGAGTGCCGCGGGGTGAATTATCACCTGGTCAGCGCCGATTTCATACAGTTCCAGCCTTTGCTCATTGCCACAGGAAAGAACTCACTAAAATGAAAGGCCTGAGTCAAATGAAAACCCTTAGTCAAATGAAAGGCCTCACTGCGTGAGGCCGAGTTTTTTGGGCCATATCTGGGTTTTTCCGTCGTTCGACGTATCGATCGTTCGACGAAGAAGATTTGTCTCTGGGTGCAAAAGCAAGGAGCAAAAGCAAGAAAATGTCGCAGTAGAGTACTACATTGGGGTATTGCCGGAGTGTTTTTGGTGTTGCTGCGCTTGGTAGGAGCGTGCGTGCCGAGCCACATCGGCCAGTTCCGTCATCGTCTGCACCACTTCCCCGGCAGCTTGTTGAATGCGTTGCAGCTGTTCCGCCTGCATGGACGAATCGTTGTCCACTTCCTGTAAATTTCCGTGTGTCATGCCTCGGAGGTCTGTCAATGCCTGTTCTGCCGCCGTTACGAGCTGCCGCATGGAGTCAAACCGTTGCGTCTGTTCTTGCTGCATCCACGTGTTTCCTCCCTTGTAAAGTGCTCGTAACATACGTTTCCCGCCTTCCAAAGGTTCTATCCTATCCGTTTCAGAGATCACCGTCATTTTCGACATAAAAAGATGCCATAACCCAAAAAACGGGAGTTGCTTTCCATCCAGTTCGAATTTGCCCACAACACTTCGAGCACCTTAGGGTTCTTGTAGACGTTTTTTTCTCCAAGGTCGATTTCGTCTGGAAACTCGGCAGAAACCGCAAAAGCGGCTTCGGGTTTCACAGGCTGGGTGGATAAGACCTTAATGTCCTGAAACCCAGCTTTGCGATAGTACCGTTTCCATCCCGACAAGTCTGGTACGTGTTTGACACCGTATACACGGCTTGCCGATAACTTCCATTCCTCGGGTACTGGGGCGAGAAGAAACATTTCCACGTCGACGTAGTAGCCGGATGGCTTGCTTACCCGGTACACTTCCTGCAACGCCTGAACGGGATCCACGAAGACATTGACCGACTCGGTGATCACAACATCGAAAGCGTCGTCTGGCAATGGCAAAGCCTCGACTGAACCACGAGCCCAAACGGCCTCGCCGTGCAGTAATTCCGTCCTCTTTCTGGCCTTTTTTAACATCGCTTCCCGGATATCCACTCCTGTGATTGAACAGCCATACCGCTGTTGTATCGTCAACAGCGTTCGACCGGTACCGCATCCTGCGTCGAGCACCTTCATCTCGGGTTGCCACGGAATGTGTTTCATCCACGATACCGTACTGTTCATCCCTCCGGGATGGGCGCTGCCCGCTCCAACAGCGGCTAGAACATCCTGATAATCCATCCACGGTTCACCCCCTGCCTACACAGGGTATGGGTGGGACTGCAGCATAGTTTCGGCGCTTGCCCAGTCCATTGCATTTTTTTGCGGGAACCTGTACAGTTTCCGGTGGAAAGGGGGAAATTGTGTGGACACAACTGTGGACAAGGTGTATCTGTTGTCAGTTGAAGAAAACGGAGATGACATACTAACCTTGGAGGGTGTGGTTATTCGTACCAGCCGCGACACCTTTTCCGTATACTCGACCAGCACAAACCACAATTTGTTTCGATCCGTCCTTCACAAGCACCCTTGGGACGACCTTGTTCAAGGGGTTCACCACCGCGGCAGGGAGTACCGGCTTACCGATATCACAGAGCGTATCATGGACTCCGGATTCACCAAATCGTCTTCAATTCCAGAGATTTTGCACGGGTTGTACGAGGGGAACCCGAAACACCTGTTCTTTTTGTCACGGTATTTCCAAAGCAACTCTGCGTTGTTTTAAAATCGTTAAGCCTTAATTCTTGAGGAGTATTTGGTTGACGATGTCGCGCAAAACGTCCGCCGAGATGGCAAAACCGATGCCTTGAGAGCTCTGGCTCACAGCCGTATTCATTCCAATGACTTCGCCGCGCAGGTTAATGAGTGGTCCCCCACTGTTCCCTCGATTAATGGCCGCGTCCGTTTGCAGGAGGTTGGGGTATTTTCGGTCTCCGATTTCAAGGGGCCGTTCGATCGCGCTGACAATACCCACGGTCACCGTATGGTCTAAACCCAATGGGGATCCCACGGCTACCACCCATTCGCCAACGCGGATGTCCTTGGATCGCCCCACTTTCAATATCGTGTCGGGAACGGTAATGTCCGCCTGCAAAATGGCAATGTCGTGTTGGTAGTCGCTGCCTACGACATGCGCCACAACCGGTTTTTTTCGGCCTAAAATACGCAGATACACCGTGGAGGCTCCATGAACGACGTGTTCATTCGTCAATATGTAGCCTCTAGGGTCAAAAATAAAACCCGTGCCGATGTTCAGAGTTTGCTGCCTGGGGGCGGCCGGCCGTTCCCAAGGCATACCGAACAGAAACCCTCTTTGAGTGTTTTGTTCCTGAACGACTTCGATTCCCACAACCGCCCTTTTGTACTTCTCAACCAGCGAAACAAAGTTGGGCAAAGACGCTTGCGCAGGCAGAGCTTTGGGCCTCCGAGTTGTCCTTTTTTTCGTGCGTGTCATCATCGTAGCTCACCTCGACAGTATTGCCTCAAAGCCAAGAGTTCCTTAAATTGAAGAAGTTCTAGAAGGATCTTATTCCTTGGCAATGGCGGAGGTGAGGTTCATACCGCGGAATCCACGTGTGCCTATCCCGTTTATAAAAGCTCACGCAAAAAAGGCCGTCAACGACGACCTTTTACTCACACGAGCGGACGGCCATAGGCTTTTGCCCTTCCTTGCTGTCCGTTCTTGTCTGTTCTTTGTCATTCCTTGCTTGGATCCGTCTCCTGTACGTTGTCTTGGCTGTCCTTTTGAGCCGCAGCCACTGCCGCATACGTGCCAGGCAACGGAGGAGCCGACATAAATTCCATACCTTGTTTCAATTTCACATATAAGCCGCGTGCATCCCTAGCCACCACGGTCGCATTATTGCGTATGGCGAACGGAACATCGGTGCATAGTCCACAAAGGTCCACACAATCGGCGATTTCCATTGGAACATCTGGAAACTCTTCCGCCAGCAAGTCGTATACAGGCTGAGAGTAGTGCTCCAGATTCTTTTTACACCACTTAATACTCATTGATGATGCCACAATGCCATCCCCTTTAAGTAGATCCTGCCCTTCTCTATCTTACACTGCTTTTTTAGCGGAAGTAAGGGGATCGCGGGTTTTTCCGGAGGACAAACCCAAATGGCACCATCTAAAAGCTGACTCACCCTAAAGCGACGGACGCTTGATTGCGGTACCGCACGCCGTAATTCCCCTTGCGGGTTCGAAAAACCTGTACCTTCACGTTCGACAGTCCGCGCATCAATTGGTCGTCCCTGACGCACATGGCAACATAGGATGCGACGGACTTGGAATCGTATAGTCTCGCCTCGTAAACCCAAGACATGGCTTACATTCTCCCCCTTTACTGGGGCTAGTCTGCCCTGCAGAGCAACAGCCTATAACCGGGGATTTGCCCTTCTCATGGGTGGTTCGGCCAACCAGAACCCAGAACTGGCTTCGGTCTCTGGCAAGTGCGTGGTAGACTGAAGTTGATCCCGTCGATACGGAGGTGAAAACGTGGCGTATTCCTTGGTCCTCATTGAAGTTTGTGACGCAAACCGGGCGTGCGTTCCCGAACTCTTTAATCTCGAAGCGGAAAATGTATCGGTATCGGTCATCGAAAATTCCTGCATGAGCGAGTGCGAACTATGCGCTGCGAATCCGTACGTTTTCCTGAACGGAGAAATTGTGTCCGCAGACAGCTTGGAGTCCTTGCTTCAAACCGTCCGGGAACGCGTGAACGAGTTGATTAAGGCATACAACAGCCTTTCCTAGGCGGTGCCTTGGCGACGCCGGGTGGGCCGATCCTGCTAGGAAACGGAAACCTTCACTTCGTAGCCAGCGTGTTTTTTGATATTCAAAACCCCGTCTTGAAACATCAGGTACTGCCCCTTAACCGCAAGCAGCGACCCTTCAATCACGGGAGACTTGTCTAAGGACCACGAGGTGAGTTTGGGTTCGAAGTCGGGCTTGCGAGGATACGTAAAGTGCCGAACCTCGTCGTCAACAAAGTAGGCGTGCCACGACGGATCGAGCCGTTCCATGACAGTCCGTTTCATTTCAAGTAAATCGACAGAGGTGTCGATGTCCCCTCTCAGCATTCTCCTCCAATCCGTTTTATCCGGAAGAAACTCAGCAATGGCCATTTCTAGAACTCCGGCGTCCTTTCTCGTGGGAACTTCGGCGACGACAACCGCAGCCGATGCCCCTTGATCCACCCACCTTGTCAGCTCCCGGCCTTTTCTCGTTAATCCTACCTTGACGTGGCTGCTGAGCGCGAGATAGACGTAGTGTGGAATCATACAGTGGTCGTGCGCAAAAGTTTCATCCCGGCACGTCCCTAAGTGAAAGTGACACTCATGAGGTTTTACAATACACAAATCACACTCGGCCAAGGTTGTAAGACATGGATAACAATATCCGCTCTGATAGAGTTTTTTGACGTTTCGGCCGCAGGCAATGCACTGTTTGCGACCGAGAAAAGAAATTGAAACGCGCTTTCCCAGCGCGTCGTTGAGGTCCAAGGAATCGGATTCGGTCGCGATCGAATACGACACAGGCTCCCCTGCTTGATGTTTAAGTTCTCTCAAAAACCCGTTGACTGCCTCCACTCCATGACTGCCTCCTTAAAACTTCTAACCCTATCATACCAGAAATCGGACTAGGCGAATGGTTGACCGTCCTGCGGGGCAGAGTATGTAAAAAACGAAGGGGGGGTTTGCATGCTGTATGTGGCGTTGGCTCTCTTGCCAGCGATGTTGCTTATGGTGTGGCTGTACACCCGCGACACGCTGCACCCGGAACCAAAACGGGCTGTATACAGGCTGTTTCTTCTCGGCGCCGCCATCGTACTTCCTGCAGGTTTATTGGAACGAAGCATGTTGGACTCTGGGGTCGCAGCGGATGGGCTGAGGGCGACGTTTATGACGGCCTTTTTTGTGGCTGGGCTTGTAGAGGAGTTTCTGAAGGCCGGAATCGTCGACCGTTCGGCGGTTCAGGCTGGCCTGGTCAAAAATCCGCTGGACAGCATCGTATATTCCGGTGCGGTTGCATTAGGGTTTGCGTCCGTCGAGAACATTCTGTACGTGACGAGTTCCGGATTTTCAACAGCGATTTTGCGTTCCGTGACGGCCGTTCCAGCCCACTTTATGTTTGGGATTCTCATGGGAAACATGTTTGCGCGTTCGCTGTTTTACGGAAAATCCCGCGCTTTAGCGTACATCCTTCCTGCACTGGCACACGGCGTATACGACGCGTTCGCATTGACCAATACTTGGATTGGAGACGGACTGTTAGTAGCATACCTTGTGTTTCTGCTTGAAATGAGCTTGCGGCAAATCGAATGGGCAAGCCGGCACTCCCCGGTGGACCGGCGGCAAGTTAAGACGGTTTAGCCACGTGAGGTTAGAGAAAAAGCGAACGCAAAATCTCGCATTCTGGTCAACGCATGTCGTAGCCGCTTTGGCCGAAAGGCTTGGGACCTTCAGGGATACCTTCGAATACGTAAAGCCAACCGCGATCGGCTTTATAGACGGTCATGTCGCTGGTTTCATCCATCATTAACATGTGAAATAGGTTCATATCCGTTTTGAAATACGGGCTCAGGTGTTCGTCGTGCAACCGTACGTTCAAAACCCGGTACTTGTCCTGCAAAGGTACCTTGAGTCCGTCGTATCCGGAAATGGCCTCCCACTGAATGGGCGGCTCATGCGTCCGAACCCTTTGACGAAGATATTCGTATAGATTCCGGCTCGCCTTCGCCTTACGACTTTGTTCAGAAACAAAACCAAACCTCAACAAAAAGACATCCTCCTTCAACCCTTTCGGGCTGGCGAATCCTCAGTGATGCACGTTGATCATACAGGATTTTAAAAAGAGGTACAACGTTCCTGCACCATTCGCAAGTTGTGCATCAGTCACGGACATTCAGGGGGGAAGGGCATGAGGTTGCTGCAAAGAGGTTTCAAGAAAAAAACACCGAACGCTCCCCCGGTAAACCAACCAGATTAGGGAGCGTTCGGACAAAGGATATGGGAAAGTCTGTCCATATTATAGCGAACGGGTTGGCAGAAAGGAATAGGTAAATAGTAGTTTCCAAAAAAACGCAATCCAAGGAGCGAAAAACGCGGGACATTTATTTGCGTGAACTCCTTTTGCGGTGATATGATACGAAAGAGGAAGAGAAAGGGAGGAACTGCACTTGTTCAAGTATTATTTAGGAATCGCAATTATGTGCGCCATCTTCTCCGTTCTTGCTGTCTTTTTCTCTGCTCATGCGGCTACGTTAGCGACGATTTTCCTTGCAATGGCAGGCGCCTTTATCGCTGTTGCGTTTGTAACTTCCGGAAGAGAACATCGCTGGTAACTGGTCGTGGCTTAGTCGCTGTGTTACGCAGGACAACGCCTCTTAGCGTAAACGTAACCTGCGGCGCAACACCTTAGAAATCCGCCTGTCTCGGGCGGATTTTTAATGTCCGGAATCCGCTTCGTCATACCTGCCCCAGTTAAACATCTGCGGTGCGTCCCTTCGTCGGCCTGGGGTGCTCTTCCAACAAACCCGGTAACGCGTGTTCAGCATCCTGGTTGATGAAGACGACCACTGCCCCATTTGACTCTGCAATCTCGGGCAGTTGTCGTACCGGTTCCATGTTGAGTTTGCTGCCGACCACAAACAGCACCTGCGCCCTGCCGCACCAGTCTACAGCCCGGCTGAAGTGGCGAATTTGTTGCCCTTCCAATGTGACTCCAGGCATTAACAGGCCGTCACAATCGGGACAGACGGGAACTTTTGCTGCAAAGGCCAAGTCGCTTTGATACACCTGTTTGCACGTTGGACACTGTAGTTCCCTAAGGTTTCCGTGTAGTTCAATTAAGTGCCTTGTTCCAGCGTCGCGATGCAAACCGTCGATGTTTTGCGTCACGACCCAGATCCCTCGTTTTGATAAGGCCCAATGAGCGGCGTTGGGCTTAGCGCGCCGCCACTGCGCAAGAATTCGACGATATAGTCGATAGTAGTGGACAGGGTCGCTGTTTAAAAATTCAGATTTGAAAAACTGTTGCAAGGGAATTCCATCGATGCGTTCTTTGAACAAGGGAATGCCGCTGGCTTTGCTGATGCCAGCCCCCGTTACCGCTACGGCAAACCGCATTGCCTTCAGTAACGGCCCGATCTCCTCTTTCTTTTTAGGCCAGTTTTCTTTAGTAACGAGAATTTGTGACATTTTTCGATCCCATTCTTCAAAATGATATCTAAATTACTCTTATTGGGATTTACAAAGAAATTATTCCAGATTATTTTAAGCATATGAAAGTTGACTTCGACATCTTGGGAGGTTACGCCACTTGAATGAATCCTTCGGCAATCGCGTACGTCGACTAAGATTGGACAGGCATTGGTCCCAACAAGAACTTTCGTTGAGAGCAGGTATCTCTACGCCCCACATATCCTCCATTGAACGAAGTAAACGGTTCCCTTCATTGGAGTACGCCATCCGGATGGCAGATGCGCTCGGTGTACCACTGAATGCCTTATGCGATGAGGATGCCGATTTCGTGCCTCCAAAAATGAAGACTTCTTCGGACGAACTTCCTCTTTACTTGCAAAACTTTATCCTAAATGAATCCGCAACGCCATATCTTCAAGCGGCGCATAAAATGAGTACGCTGCCAGAGCAAGACGCCCAGTTCTTAACTTTAATGATTGACCTTTTGTCCCAGCAAAGGCGCCTGAGTATGCGCTCCGATGAAACGTTCGTTCAACATTAATAAAACCGCTCCAAGGACGCACAGCCGTGCGAGCAACCCAGAAAGAAAACTTGCATTGCGGCGTTCTGGTTTAGATCCCGGGTTGTGCCTTTTCCGGGTTCATTGAAGAATCGCGGTTTCGGTCAAGGTAAAGCCGATGATGTCGCTCGCGAACAGCGCAAGTTCGGCGAAATGGACAGTTTCTGACCCGATATGCACCGTTGCGTTTCGCAAGTGAACAATCGCACCAGAGTCTGTAGGTTGCAACTCCGGATCCTGTTTTTCATAGGTTCTCCAAAGGTCTGTACGCAGATGAACGACCGCCGAAGCGATATCCGCATGGGTTGGGCTGTTCAGGCTCTCTTCATACGTGTCTGCAATCTGTGCCAGGTCGCCGTGAACCAATCCGCTCGTGGTCAATAAAGCCACGTTGAGAGCTTTTCCTTGAGTCTCCAATCGTTGATGCACGATGCGCAGGGATTCTAAGGTTAACCATTTTAGTGATACTCTGTGTTGCCAAGCAGAGGGCAATTCGGGCCAAGGCAACTCCTTCCCGCTGTGGCGAGGAGTTGTTTTACTTTCTTCGGTCACTTGTGTACTCTCCCCATAAATTTCACGACCTCGTCCCCAGTAATGCGTCCTAAGGGAAGTGTTACCACAATACCTTTACCCCATACCTTCCCCGCTGTGTTTGGTAAATTCCTACGTAGCGCGGCATACTCCGATACAGCCACCCTTGTGCGTCTTCAAACCGCTTAACCAGGCAGTCCGCCTGAAACTTTGTATCGACAAGCCGGAGATAATATACCCATGCCAATGAGAGTTCCTCCTATGTTGATGAGAGTTCCTCTTGATGTCGACGAACCTGCATCATTTGGTTTCCGGATTTTCGAGCAGCGGAATGGAAACCGTGAAACTGGTACCTTGCCCCGTTTTGCTTTCGACAATAATGTCTCCGCGGTGCTCCAAAACAATGTGACGCGTGATGGCCAGACCGAGCCCAGTCCCCGAACTTCCTCTCGTCCGTGCCTTGTCGGCTTTATAAAATCGTTCCCAAATATATGGGATATCCTCTTCGGGAATTCCACTTCCCGTGTCTGAAACGACCACCTGCGCATATTTTGCGCTGGTTTGAGTGGTGACGCTCACGGTTCCCCCACTCCCCGTATGCCGGATTGCGTTATCTAACAAATTCGTGAAAACCTGTTCTAGACGGTCAAAATCCCCAAGGACCTCAATGGGACCGGGCTGAAGATTCGTAATAACGTGAATTTCGCGTTCGGCGGCCAAGGTCTGGAACTTTCGCGCGACGCGTTTGACGAGTGCACTCACGTTCGTTTGGGCAAAGTTCATCTGAAACTGTCCGGACTCTAACTGAGCCAGGTCCAAAAGGTCGTTCACCAATCGCCGCATTCTCAAGGTCTCATCGTGGATAATTTCGGTGAGTTCCCGCCTTTGCTGGGGATCGTCGCCGAATTCGTCCAGAAGTGCCTCTGTGTACCCCTGCATCATGCTTAAAGGAGTGCGCAATTCATGCGAGACGTTTGCAATGAAGTCTTTGCGAAGCCGGTCTAATCGGCGTTCTTCAGTAACGTCGCGAATCACGTAAACCACGCCGCGGATCTTGGCCCCTCCAGACTCGTATAACGGCGTCACGACAATGGTCAATTCGCGTCCTTGCCAACGGGCATCCCGTACTACGGGACCGTTTTTGTCGATGGCGGATTGCATGAGTGGAACCATGCTGGCAGGCAGGTTTGTCAACTCGGGAACGCCAGTTTCCGAAAGCAGCAGGGACCGCAGTCTGCGCAGTCCAGGCGGATTGACGAGCGTGATGGTGCCTTCCAAATCTGCAGCTACGACTCCGTCCTCCAAAGACGACAGAATGCTGCTCAATTGGTTGGTTTCCAAAGACAACGCTGCAATTGTACTGGCCAATTCGTTGGCTAATGCGTTAAAAGTCCGTCCCAATCGACCGACTTCGTCGTTCGTCAGGACATTGATGGTCCCGTCAAAATCGCCTCTGGCCATAGCTTCGGCTACTCGATTCATCTGTATGAGGGGACGCGAGAGGTTCTTTGAGACAATAAACGCTAAACCCGTTACCAAAAGAACCCCGAGTGCCATTGCAAATAAAATGAGGTTACGCATGCGGGCCAAAGGAGCATCCAGAACACTCATTTGCTGCGTTACCACAACCATACCGGGCGCCGATTTATTGGGAATAATGAGGTAGACAGACACGGACGACTTTCCGAGTTGGTCCCCTCGAATGATAACAGCTTGACCACTTTTGAACCATTGTTGTTGTTGCGGGGTGAAAGACTGGTACGTCGTATTCAACGCGGAATTTTGAGAATAGGGCACAGACTCCGTAATTTTAGCGTTTTGAACAAATGCCAGTTGTTGTGCGAGTTTATTGGCAAGCCCGGGATTGTGCTGTTGCTGCACCAGAACCTGTACACTTTGCGCCAAACGCGTCAATTCCCGGGTTTGCTGTTGGTACACGTAATTATCAAAAAACTGCTGTAATAGAATAAATAGTAAGACCAAGACAATAATGACCATGGCAACGATGGTTAGCCACAGTTTTGCGACGATACTGTTGCGAATCACGCTGCAACCTCGAACTTGTACCCTACGCCCCAAACCGTCACGATGTAGTGACTCACGCGCTCTGAGGATTGTCCGAGTTTTTCACGCAAACGTTTGATGTGGGTGTCTACGGTTCGTTGATCTCCATAAAATTGATAATTCCAAACGTCGCGCAGCAATTCTTCCCGTCCAAACACCTTGTCGGGCCGTTGGGCCATATAAACCAACAAGTCGAACTCTTTGGGTGTGAGGTTAATTTCGTGCCCAGACACCTCCACGCGGCGCGCGTCGATGTGAATCACGAGGTCTGGGAACGTCAGAACCTGTTGGAAATCGTTTTTTAAGGTTTCGGGCTCTCCCGCTCGTTTTAACAAGGCTTTGACGCGCATGACAAGTTCCCTTGGACTAAATGGTTTGACGACGTAATCGTCCGCTCCAAGCTCAAACCCCTGAATTCGACTAACCTCATCGCCAGCAGCTGTCAACATGATAATAGGGGTCTGCAGGTACTGCCGCAGCTGCGTACATACATCGCGTCCATCCATACCCGGCAGCATGAGGTCCAAAATAATTAGAGAATAGGGTTCATTCAAGGCAAATTCCAACGCTTGCCGTCCGTCCTCGGCCTCGTCGACGGAAAAGCCGTTTCGTTCTAAATACATCCGGACCAGTCGGCGAATCCGCTCTTCGTCATCGACAACGAGAATACGTGAACTTTGTTCCAAACCCCGACACCTCCCGTCCACTGTCTTTAACCATTATGACGTCCACGGGTTGTTGCAGCAAGTCTAAATCGGCTTGACACAGTATAAAAAATGGAAAAATGGTCTGCATGCAATCGCATTCCAACCCGCTTTGCGCGTTCGTCGTCTTCTTACTGACCAGTGCGCCCGCGACGAGTGGAATCGGGCTGCCGTTTTGAGTAGGACCTTGTTGCGCCTTTGCCTGGTTGTCTGCCCTTTGTGGTCTGAAAACGGCTCGTTTTGGTGGCTGTTTTGTCGGTTTTGCGCGGACGAAAAGCAGCCGGTCCGGTATAAGGCGGAGCACTCAGACCCGCACTGGAATACAGGGCTTTCCACTCGGCTTCGTTCAACCATCTCCACTGCCCAACGTTTAGCCCAGTGAGCTCAATCGGTCCAAATTGAATGCGTTTGAGTCTTTTAACCGGCAACCCAATCGCTTCAAACATCCTTCGAATCTGGCGATTCCTGCCTTCGTGAATCGCAATTTCCAAGACCGACTCAAAAGGGTGGTTGCGAAGCACTGTGACCTGCGCTGGTTTTGTAGTTCCGTCCTCCAACTCCACTCCGGTTTTCAGGGTTTGCAAAGCCGTTTTATCTGGCATACCAATCACCGTGACGCGGTACACCTTATCCACGTCATGCCCAGGATGAGCAAGACCATTGGCCAACTCGCCGTCGTTGGTCAAAATCAGCAACCCGCTCGTATCGTAATCCAACCTGCCGACTGGAAATATGCGAACGGGCAAGTCTCGCACGAGGTCCATGACCGTGCGGCGCCCTTCTGGGTCGGTGACGGTGGTCACGTAAGACGTAGGTTTGTAAAGGATGATGGAGGTTTTTTGTTCAAGTTGAACCGGTTTTCCGTCCACGGCAATCTGCTGCTTTGCCGGGTCAGCCCGGGTTCCCAATGTGGTGCAAACGACCCCGTCAACGGTTACCCGCCCGCCAAGTATCAGTTCTTCACACTTGCGGCGTGACGCGATCCCTGCTTGAGCCAGTATTTTCTGCAGTCTTTCCACGCGGATTCGCTCCAATCTGAAAGCTACCGCTTATTATAGAGGTTTGCCGGTTCGAAAGCGAATGGATGGTACACGTCGAGAGGGTGTTTCGACAATTCGGGTTAAACGAAGTCCTTAAGGCATGGGTCCCATGAGCAGCCAGACTGCCACAATGCTGCCGAGGACGCTGGCAAGGTCCGCCAACAACCCGACCTTAAGTGCGTACCGGAAGTTTTGAATGCCAACACTGCCAAAATAGACGGTAATAATGTACAACGTAGTATCGGTGCTGGCTTGCATGGTGGAGGCCAACTGACCGAGCCACGAATCTGGGCCGTGCTGTTTGAAAATATCTGTCATTAGGGCCAATGACCCTTGCCCACTAATCGGCCGCAACAAAGCCAGCGGCGCCACTTCGGCAGGAATGTGGAAAAAATGCAGCACAGGCGCCAGCAGGCCAATTAAGTAGTCCATGGCCCCCGAAGCGCGAAAAACTTGAACCGCTACCATCATAGCAATAAGGTGCGGAATAAGCCGTATCGCTGTGCCAAAGCCGCCCTTTGCCCCGTCGACGAAGGTATTGTAAAGAGGGACTCTTTTAACGTATCCGATAACCAGTACAAATGAAATGATAAGCGGCAGCATCCAAGCGGAAAGGTTGGAGATGACTGACTGCATTACCGTCTCCCTCCTCGCTTCGACCATGCGCGGAACAGTCTGTCCAGGATGATGGCGCAGACGGTTCCGATGACGGTGGCCACAATCGTCGTACCTACAATGGCCGTAGGGTCTTTAGAATGAAACTGGAGGCGAAAGGCAATCACAGTCGTGGGAATCAATGTAATGCTTGCTGTATTCACAGCCAAGAGCGTGCACATGGCGTCGCTGGCGGTTTGTTTGTCCGTATTCAAGCTCTGGAGTTCTTGCATAGCCTTTAAACCTAATGGTGTCGCAGCATTGCCCAGTCCCAGAATATTCGCGCTCATGTTGGCGAGAATAGCGCCCATTGCAGGGTGGTCAACGGGTACGGACGGATACAGGAATTTGGCGACAGGACGCAGTTTACGCGCCAGCCACTCCACCATGCCCGCCTTTTCTGCAATGTTCATCAACCCCAGCCAGAATGCGATCACGCTCACTAGGCCGATGGACAGCGCAACCCCCGATTCGGCGCCGCCGAGCACTGCTTGCGTGACTTGTTCGACTCGGCCTGTCAACATCGCGGTAATCAGTCCGACTAAAAACAATAAAAGCCAGATTAAATCAATCAAGCTGGCACCCCCCGAAAGACCTCGTCCTTCTTTCATGGGTATGCCAGCTCGCGTCTCATTAGGACAATCTTCCTAAAACTGAATCCGGAATTAGTGTGCAGTCTGCGGATCGGTCGATTGGGCGGATTTGGCCGAATTCCCCTTAAACATGGACTGTATTTTTTCAACCATCACCGGAGTCATGTCGATAATGCGGTCGTAAAGCTGGTTTTGATTATCGGTTGACAGCAGGCGGATGTTTCCCTCGTGCACGATGAGAAAGCCAATGGGGCTGATTGACACCCCTCCTCCAGAACCGCCGCCAAATGGGTGTTCGGCGGATGCTTGAGTACCTTGGTTGCCGCGGCCTTCCGCGTTAAATTCACTGCCTCCGGCAGCGAATCCAAATGCAACTTTGGAAACCGGCAAGATGACGGTTCCATCTGGTGCTTCTACGGCGTCACCGATGATTGTATTGACATCAACCATTCCGCGTATGTTTTCCATCGCCGTCTGCATAAGCCCTTGAATGGGATGTTCCATGAGCTGTCCTCCTTCTCCACACTCGAGCAAGTCGCAATCCCGCGACGATAGCGTAACCCAAACGGACTTTCGCTATGCAGCGGACCTGGGCCTCAAGTGCAGCGCGTTGAAAATCTGCATCCACCGCGAGATCCGGTTTACATCGAAACCGACAAACGTAAGACGATGCACCAACGAGAGTCGTCAAAACTCCCCAAAAAGTGCCGTATGCAACGCCCGTACTGACGACGTCGCCAGTTCCCAGTCGGCACCGGACCGATAGTTCATCGATTCCGACGCGCTGCAAGAGCTTCTTGATGACGGGAACCGATTGTTGATAGACGTCGGCCCAGGTTCTCCACTGTTTGATAAACTGCCAGATTTCTTCGCTGGTCAACTCTGTGTGTTGATTCGAACCGGAAGTGCCTGGGGGGCTGGGTGACTTGTGTTCAGCCGCGATCGCCGGTCCTTCATCGGACGATTTCGCGGTTAACGCTGATAGTTTTTTTCGCACCTGGATCAACCCAAACAGGTACGAAACGACCAGCTCTCCTTGTTCATCCGAAAGAAGCCGTTCGAACCGGATTGAGATGACAACTGGAAGAAACACTGCCATCGTTATCGCGGCAGCGAGTGCGAGTAAAGCGACAACTATCCATACATACACTGACCGTCCCACCTTTTTAGGAACGGTCATATCTTTGCCAGAATCGACGCGGGGCATTCTGAAATCCCGCATTGCGCTGAGGATTAATCGCGGGGTATGGAGGGATGGTTCTCAAACAAGGACAGAGTTTGAGGCAATTCCTGTTCTGAAGGAAGTAAAGGCAGTTCTTCCAGGCTTCTGAGACCGAAGGTTTGCAAAAACACATCGGTCGTACCGTAGAGAATCGGCCTTCCGGGTGCTTCTTCGCGCCCCTTCTCCGCCACCAACTGACGGTGAACGAGTGTACTCAAGGCGCGATCCGATTGAACTCCGCGAATTAGCTCAATTCCTTGCCGTGTAATGGGCTGACGATAGGCCACGATGGCCAAAACCTCCAGTGCGGCTGCACTGAGGTGACCGGAAACCGGTGAAGTGGCCAGACGGCGAATGTATTCAGCAAACTCCGGGCGCGTGACGAGCTGCCAATTGCCTGCAAAGTCCACCACCTGGAGTCCAGAGTTTCTTTGCTCAAATTGCTGCTGCAGCTGCTCGCACAGCGACTTTGTTTCCTCTAGGGACAGTTCCATCGCAGAAGCGATCTCTTCGGTTGTCAAACCGTTGCTTCCCGCCGCGAACAAGAGAGCTTCAAGCGGTGCCAGCATAGACATCAACACATTAAATCTCCTCGCACAGCAAAATTTCAATTTCGCCGAACAACGAAGGCTGGACGCACTTTACGACGCGGTCTTTGACCAGCTCAAGCAACGCCAAAAATGCCGAGACCACCTCTGGGCGCGTTTGCGCGAATTGAAGCAATTGAGCAAAGGTCGCGCGCTTGAAACGCTGCATCCGCTCGACGATGACGTGCATCATGTCCTCCACCGCGATCACGTTTCCTTTAATCTCGGCGACTTGTTGCTGCTTGGGAATGCGCAGCAACAGTTTCCGGTAAGAGTCTACGAGGTCCCACATGCTCACTCCGGTTAGAGGCGCTGCCGAATTCGGAACGTACGGGCGCAAATCCATCGGCTCCCGCGAAAACAGTTGACTTTGGAGCAGTTCACGCGCCTTTAATCGCTCCGCCGCCCATTTGCAGCGTTGGTATTCCAGTAGCTGTTCAACCAGGGGTTCGCGAGGGTCCGTCTCCTCTTCCTCATTTTCGCCGCGCGGAGGACGAGGAAGCAAAGTACGGCTTTTGATGGCAAGAAGCGTTGCTGCCATGACCACAAATTCGCTGGCAACCTCTAAGGACAACTCCTCCATCGCCCGCAGGTATTCCAAGTACTGCTCGGTCACTGTGGAGATTGGGATGTCGTGAATGTCGATTTCGTGCTTTTGAATCAAGTGCAACAAAAGGTCAAGAGGCCCGGAAAACGCCTCCAAAACAATTTCATAGCTCATGTCTTCACCCCCCACCTCCTCCCGGCCGCTAGACAATGACGGGCGGTACCTGAAACCCAAACACAGAAACAATGGCGTCCAGGGTAAAGCGCAGCAGCGGGAGGATGGTGATTCCCTGCAGCGGTGGAATCATGACAACCAGCAACAGTAAAAATGGGCCATAGACCGCGAATTTTTGATACTTGTATTCCCATTTTAACGGGAGCAGCCGACTGACAATTTGGCCGCCGTCCAAGGGTGGAATTGGAATGAGGTTGAAAATAAACAGGTTGACGTTGATGATGGCTCCGATGCTAAGCAGTCGGCTAAAAAAATTCCAAGCCGCGCCGCCCAAGGGATTCCAAAATAGCTTTAACAGCCACAGACAAAGGGCTGCCAGGACTAAATTCGAAACGGGCCCCGCTAAAGCCGTCAGAATAAAACCGAGCCGGGGGCGTTTAAAGTACTGGGGGTTGACCGGGGTTGGTTTAGCCCACCCGATTGGCGCAAACAGCATCATCAGAAGTCCCAGCAGTTCGAGGTGTGCCAGTGGATTCAACGTAAGCCGTCCAGCCATGCGAGCCGTTTTATCCCCGAGCAAGTCCGCAGTCAGGGCGTGAGAAAATTCGTGGATGACGAGGCTCAATGGTACCACGATCACCGTAAACAAAAACATCGGATTGGCGAGTGTTTGAAACAAGTCTGGAACCCCTTTGACCACAGTCTTACGTTTAATTATAGCACGGTGAATGGGTTTACCGGGCACTTTGCACTTTCTTTAATCGCCAAGGCCAAATCATCCGGTCTACGTAACTCAAATTCGCGTGTGTCGACATGGAGTCTTTCCAATTTTCAAGGTCTTCGGCTTGCTTGGCAAACACCCCCAACACATTTTGTTCCGCAAACGGCACGCCCACAGGCAACATCCAAACCTCGGGAAAGGTGTGTTTAACGGCACTGAGATACTTGTGGACGGCGCCTGTAACCGGAAACCGGGTGATCAAATTGACCGCGACAACGCCCCGGACCGTCAGTGAATCGTACAACTCACGCACAAAATCGGCCTCTAAACACGGGCTGTAGATGCGGTTGCTAAGGTAGGCATCGACGAAGACGAGGTCGAACTTTGTGGGGGTGGTTTGGATAAACCGGATTCCATCGTTTACAAAGTACTGCGCCTCGTCGTATTTTGGGCAGTCAAAGTAACGCACAGCTAAGTCGAGAACCGTTTGATCCAACTCTACGCCAATTAAGCGGCTGGCCGGAAAGAAACGCTGCACCTGTTTTAGGGACGTTCCCGTGCCAACCCCAATGGACAAAAATGTATCCGGGGGACGAATGGTTTGGAGAAGACTCGTGAAGGCGCGCTGGTACGGAAATACGGGCGTCAAGGGGTCTTTCAGGTTCAGTGCGCCTTGCCATCCCCCAGAAGAGCCAAAGCGCAGAAACCGGACGTTTCCCGTCTCTACCACCTGAACGGACGTATGGACACTTCCGGAGGTGCTGACGAGAACCGAAGAATGTCGTTCCAATTTTAAAACCGTCCTTGTGGAATTTGTTCCAGTATAAGGTTCGCTCCCATAAACGTAAAGGGGAGTCCGCATTTCGAGCCATAGGTCTCGCGGAAATTCGATCATGACAAGACCTGTACAGATGAGTACAATGGCACTGTAAGAAGGACAAGGGGAGAAATTATGAAGTGTCGTTGCAAATATAAAAGGAAATTCTGTTTCAGTTGCGCCCAAGCCTCGCTGAAAAGCTTACGGCGCTTTAAGAGTCGTTGGCAACTTACGATGACTCTAGTCGCTTTATTGGGAACCTGGCTAACTCCGCTGTCAGCCCAGGCCAGTACCGCGCAAAGCCGTTCTCTACGCGTTAATTCCATCCCAGGTAACTTTGAAAAACGAAGTTCAATCGCAAATTTAGGTTCATTCGACAACCCACCCATCTTAAACATCGTTAACCCGGTGTCACCCTCGTTGACATTGCAAAATTCCGGGTTGTCTTCGCATGTCCAATCTGCGACGAACGCAGACTCCCTCAATGTCGTCGTCCGCGACGGAATGCCTTACACGGCGACTCCTGTGGCGAACTGGCCGGCCATCGTGTCACAGTCGGCAGTCGTTGTCGATTTGAACACAGGAACCGTGATTTACGGCAAGGACCCGTTAGCTCGACATTACCCTGCGAGCATTACTAAAATCTTGACTGCACTCATCGCACTTCAACGCGGCCACTTAACGGATCGACTGACGACGAGCAAACTCGCTGCCGAACAGGGCGGGAACCGGGTCTACCTAGTTCCGGGTGAAGTTGAACCCCTAGAAAAACTGCTGTACGGACTCATGCTCAATTCCGGGAACGACGCCGCAGTCGTCATCGCCCAGAAATACGGTGGTTCAGTTTCCCACTTTGCCGAAATGATGAATGAAGAAGCCGTCGCATTAGGGGCTACGCACAGCCACTTCGACAACCCGAACGGCATGCCGGACCCAAACCATTGGACCACGGCTTACGATATGGCGCGAATTACGGAAGCCGCGATGAAAATCCCCGAATTCGACAAGATCGTGAGTACAAAAACATACAAGTGGACAGGCAAGGATTGGACATCCACACTCGTCAACTTGAACCACATGCTGTTTACGTATCCGGGAGCCATTGGAGTCAAGACGGGGTTCACGATGGCAGCTCACGAAACTTTGGTAGTCGCTGCCAAACGTGGAAGCCAGACGTTTCTGGCCGTATTGATGGATGCCCCGTTAGACGCCCAAATTCGAAACGACGCCACTCAACTGCTCAATTTCGCGTTTGCGCACTACCGCACGCAGACGGTATTGCCCAAAGGCAGTGTTGTGGCTGTCGTCAAAAATCCTGACGGCACTGCAAACTCCATTGTGACTGACGCACCGTGCCTGGCAACCGTCCCCATCGGTCACTCTATTCAAACGCAGGTTCATCTTGGATGGTCGGTTCCCAAAACGTCGATGCCAGCAAATTCCCCAGTCGGTATCCTGCAGGTTTCGCAGAACGGGCAGGAACTTTCCACCAATTTACCCGTTGTCCTCAAAGACCCATATACGCTCCATAAAGCGCCACCCATCGACGCGCACCCGTTTGAACTCGCCTTGCTTTTCGCTGGAGGCGCATTGGCACTTGTGCTGTTAGTGAGCAAATTCAGGGCGCGCCCAGAACCGGGACAGTCGGGGCCATAGCGGCCGCACAAAACCGATGAACGTCTGGAACATGCCGAAATAGCGGAACAATCGAGGCAAGAACATGAGCATGCTAATCAACTAGGATCCCTCCCGCTTTGCGTTTCTGCTTTACACTATGCCCCTTTGACGAGATGTGTTTGGGCCCTGCAGACCGGTGTTGATACGTTTCCAGCACGGCGCGTAGAGCCCGGGTCGTCACGGGGGCGCCTCGTTCCGGGGCGTCCCGCCCGCCCATCTTCCCGATGTCCCCAATACCGATGATGACGGGCACGTTGTGGTTGCGCAGCGGTTCCACGGTATCGCCCGCGACGAGATAGCGGTTTACCGCGATCCCGTCTTTGTTGACGCCCGTTTCCACGCGTCGGCCTTCACAATCGATGGAAAAGTCGACGGGAACTCCATCCACATACGCCGTATTGGATGCGACAGCAAGCGCGCCGATAACCTCGATGTCCGGATGGCTGAGAAGGACTTGCAAGGCCTGTTCGCCGTTAGCCTGGTTTTGGTTTCCATTGTCATCGAGCATCACCACAACGGGGTCGTGAGGGACTTGTTTGATGTAATCGACCATCTCTACACCTGAAAGCATAGTGGGGTTTCCCGCCGATTTGGAGATGACCCGCGCGTGAACTCGTCGTGCGGCAATTTCAAGCGCCCGTTTTGCGAATATGTCGCCGTCCGTCACTACAATGACACGCCAGCTTTTCTCCACACCAGGTTCACCCCTTTGGCTTTGCCACTAAAGCTGCTAAAAACGCAAAGACGATGGCACTCGAAATACCAGCACTGGTCACTTCAAAAATGCCGGTAATAATCCCAACTAGGCCGTGGGTTTTGGCTTCTGCCATAGCACCGTGCACCAGTGCATGTCCAAAACTCGTGATAGGAACGGTCGCCCCTGCCCCGGCGAATTTAATCAACGGGTCGTAAACCCCAATCCCGTCTAGGACTGCTCCCGCCACGACGAGAATGACCATAATGTGCCCCGGGGACAGCTTGGACAAGTCCATGACCACTTGGCCAACAGCGCAAATCGCCCCTCCCACTAAAAAGGCCCACAGGAAAATCATCCACCCCGCTTGCATGTTTAGCCATCCCTCCGTTCAAATACCACCGCGTGCGAGACACACGGAATCGTGTCACTTTGCTGTGCACTGACGCTAGACAGCAAAGCGCCCGTGGCTGAAACCAGGATACGCTTCCATCGTCCTTGCTTGAGTTCCCTAAACAGGTGTGCGAACGTGACCAGGGTACAGCAGGCCCCGCCGCTTCCGCCTGCAAACACTTCCGGCTGGCTTCGGTCGTAAATCAGCATTCCGCAATCTGTCAGCGTATCGCCGGGAGATATGCCCCGCTGGACCAGCAATTCCTTGAGGATGTCATATCCGATGAATCCCAAGTCTCCAGTGGCAACGCAGTCGTAGTCTTCCCACTTGCGGCCCATGTCCCGCAAGTGAGTCTCGATTGTCGCAGCTGCTGCAGGGGCCATGGCGGCATTCATTTCCCACGGGCTCTGTACGCCGAAGTCCGTCACAAGTCCGACAGTTGCTGCGGTAATGGCGATGTTTCCGCCTTCCTTTCCGAGTAAAGCCATGCCGGCGCCTGTGACCGTGCGCTGAGCTGTAGCGGGTTTTTGTGCTCCATATTCCGTCGGGTACCGAAACTGACGTTCCGCCGTGCTGTTGTGGCTTGACGTTCCAACCAAAACTTTGTGCGCCATGTCGCTGTCGACCGCCAAGGCACCGATGGCGAGGGCCTCTGTAATGGAGGAACAGGCACTGTATACTCCTAAAGCCGGAATCGGCAATGGACGCAAACCAAAATAGAAACTCGTCAGCTGGGCATTTAAGTCTCCACCGACCATTAAATCAACCGTTTCCGGAGCGGTGTTTGCCTTTCGCAAAACAGTGCTTGCCGCTTCGCTGAACAGGGCTTGCTCTGCGTGTTCCCAGGTATCCGTGTTAAACCGGTCGTCGGTATGGCGAATGTCGTAATACTCTCCGAGCGGTCCTTCCCCTTCCGTTTTCCCAGCGACCGTACCCGTTTCGATGACTCGTGGTTCCGATGCAAAGACCCACGTCTGTTTGCCTACCCGCGGCATGCAGACACCCCTTTTCTGGACACTTAAAGATGCACGATTACGAACCGGATCAACGCGACAAAAAATGCGCTGACTACCCCGAAAACGACGACGGCTCCGGACAATTTAAACATATTTCCGCCGACGCCCGTCACCCATCCCTCGCTTCGGTGCTCCATGGCGGCAGAGGCCATCGTGTTTGCAAATCCCGTGACCGGGACCGCAGAACCAGCGCCGGCCCACTGCGCAAACCGGTCGTATACGCCCAAAGCCGTGAAAACGGCCGACAAAAAGATCATCACTGCGACCGTTGGATTGGCGGCGTCTTGAACGGAGAAGTGGCCCCAGCGGACAAAGAACGTTTGGACCAACTGCCCTACAACACAAATGGCTCCACCGATAACAAAGGCGCGCAGTGCATTTTTAAACAGTGGGCGCGCCGGCAAATGGTGCTTAACCATTCTCTGATAAGCTTGTTTTTGCGATTTTGTGGCGGTTGCCACTGGTTTTCCCCCCTTTACCCAAATTCGCACTCTATTGTGCCCGAGTCCGGGTGATTTACTCGAACAAAAAACCCCCGGCTGAAATGCCGGGGGTTTGTTCTACGACGTATTGTAAATTGAGCCGGGTCAATTGGAGGTGTCGAGCTGTTCGCGGATGGCGCGCAAGATGCGCTTTTCGAGGCGGGAGACTTGAACCTGCGAAATGCCCAGAACCTTAGCGACATCCGACTGGGTACGGTCCTTGAAAAACCGTAGATAGACAATCAACCTTTCACGCTCAGGGAGGCGGTTCAAGATTTCGTGCAGAGCAATCTTGTCGAACCACTCGCTGTTTTCGTCGTCGGAAATCTGGTCCATCAGGTAGATGGGGTCACCGTCGTTTTCGAACACCGTTTCGTGAATCGATGCCGGAGTACGCAGTGCTTCCTGGGCAAAGACAACCTCAGACGGATCAATCCCAAGTTCTTCTGCAATCTCCTTAATATGCGGTTGCCGCCCCAGTCTTTTCGCCAATTCGTCACGCGCATGACGGATGTGCCTCGCTGTCTCTTTCAAACTGCGACTCACTTTAATCGTGCTGTCGTCTCGCAAAAACCGTTGTATTTCACCAATGATCATCGGGACGGCGTATGTAGAGAATTTTACGTCGTAACTCAAATCAAATTTGTCGATCGCCTTCATCAGACCAATGCAGCCGATTTGAAACAGGTCGTCCGCCTCGTAACCCCTGCCTAGAAACCGCTGCACGACAGCCCATACCAGTCTTTGATTGCTAAGCACCAGTTGTTCGCGGGAAACCGTATCTCCTGCCTGGCTTTGCTCAATCATGCGGCGAATTTCGTCGTCCGTAAATTTTCGGGCCCGCTCTTCTGATCCCTTCGCATAGTCCATAAGCAGCGGCCCCTATTGTGCGGGTTCCCGGTTCGCAGCGATGAACTTACGCATTCGTACGCGAGTTCCCTGACCGGGCAAGGAGTCAATCGTAAATTCGTCCACGAAGTTTTCCATAATCGTGAACCCCATTCCGGAACGCTCCAAATCAGGACGGGAAGTGTACAGCGGTTGGCGGGCCTGTTCGATGTCTTCAATTCCGGATCCGTCATCTTCGACCAGAATTTCTACCGTTCCTTGCCAGATTCGGCACTCAATCCGAACTTCTCCGTTCTCCCTGCTTTCGTAGCCGTGGATAATGGAGTTCGTCACGGCTTCAGATACAGCCGTTTTGAGTTCTGTCAGCTGTTCCATGGTTGGATCCAACTGCGTCACAAAGGCCGCCACGGCCACGCGCGCAAAAGATTCGTTTTCTGAACGGCTGGCGAACAGTAGGCGCATGAAATTGTCCGGCGAAACACCGCGTTGTTCCTGGTTCATGTTTGCTTTTATGCCTCCTTCAGTGCCCGAACAGCATGTTCCTCAGTTTCGTAAACCGGCAAAATTTTCAATATCCCAGACAGTTCAAACAGTCTTTGTAACGGGGAATTTACCTCGCACAGCGCCATCTTTCCTCCACGCTGGGCAACGCTGCGGTATCGGCCAAGGATTAACCCCAAGCCGGAACTGTCCATGAAGTCTATTCCCCGGAACGACAACACCAGATATCGATAGCGCGTTTGTTCCAGCTGAGATTCGATTTCGTTGCGGATATCCTCAGCAGCGTGGTGATCCAAGTCGCCTGCCAGACGTATGACTAATACACCGTCTATTGTGTTTGACTCTAAAGCCACTTGTGACTCTCCCTTCTCAACGCACTCTGGTTGACTGCACTTCAGCTTGCGCGACGTCTGCACTCTTGCTTGCCTAGGATGCAGTGTGTCTCGGCTCGCATTAGCATTTGCCCAGTAGAATTCCTTGAATGCCGCTGAATTTCCTGCCGACTGACAAAACTAGAAGCTTTCCCCCTAATTTCGACAACTCTCCCTGCTAAATTTCTGGGATAAAGTAGTACAATGTGACTGTACGAGGAGGATGAACATGAGTAGTTTAGGTGAAAAACTCCGTCAAGTCAGAAAGGAACGTCACCTCACCCAACAAATGCTTGCGGAGGGATTGGTGACTCCAAGTATGATTAGTCAAATCGAATCAGACCACGCTACCCCCTCTATCCAACTGCTGGAGCAATTGGCGAATAAACTGAACGTTGACATCAGTTACTTTGCCGACGACTTGGCTCAAAAGTCGTGGCAAAGCGATACGTATCGCACCGCATCCCAACTGATGCACTCCGGACAGTACGACGATGCTGTCCCGCTGTTAAAACAATTGATTTGCACTCCGAGTCTGTCTCTTCGCGAAGAGGCTTTGTTTTCTGACCTCGCGGACTGCTACGAACGCCTTGGGAAGTGGCGCGAAGCCAGTGAGATTCGCGAACACTCGGCAGAAACAGCCCTTGCGAAAAGCGATATTGCAGCCGCTGTATCCGCCTACTATCATCTTGGCCATTTTCATAAAAAAATGAACCATACCAGTCTTGCAAGGATGTATTGGCAACGAGGCGCAAAGGTCTTGCAATCCCATCCGAATTCAACGAGTCCAGTGGCGGGCAAGCTCCTGCAGGAACTTGGGGACGCGTACTTGCGCCTGGGCGCTGCAGACAGTGCCATCGCCACATTTTCACTAGGCGTTGACTACTCCAAACGCAGCAATTTGTTCGAGGGCCCAATGGTGCTTGGACTCGGGAAGGCGTACATGGTTCGGGGCGAATTCGCTGAAGCCGCCGAAAAAATCAATGCTGCTCTAGCACTGCATCACTCGGTGGACCATGAAGACGGTATGGACGAATGCCATTGGACTCTTGGAATCTGGCATTTAAGGCAAAAACAATACTCGCGGGCGCTGGAATACCTTCAAACGTACACACACAGCCGGACTGCCATGCGCGCTCGTCAAAAACTCGCCTACGCGTACTATTGTCAAACGCAATGCTATGTCGGCATGGAAGATTGGAATGCAGCACAAGAGCAAGTCAAGCAGGTTTTTGCGCACGTGGAGCCCGGCAGCGAATTAGAAAAACGCGCAGCATACCTCTCCGCCCTTGTGTACATTCGAATCCAAGCGCCTGTCAAAGCATTTGTGGCCGTGGAGTCTTATACGTCTTCCAGTCTAGCTGCATCGTCTTGGTCGAAAACGCGGCTTTACAACTTGTCTGAATTGTTGTCCGTACAGACGCAGGCTTTGTTGCAAATGCAGCAAACTGCCTCCGCCGTTACGTTGGCTCGGTCACTCGCCGAAATATTGCTTACTATGGAAATATTTCCGGAAGAATAAAAAATTTCGATTTAATTTGTCACATTTTCGATGAAATGTGTCACATTGAATAAAAAATCGACATAGAGCGGTGCCGCCGCTCTAGTCGTTGTTCCCGAAGGTCACCATGTCTCGAATGGTTCGGCCAATGCTTTGGAAGAATCCAGCGCGTTGGATACTGCGTGTGGCAAGCAAGGGGACTTCTGCCACAAGGTCGTCGTCCTCGTACACCTGCAGTGTGCCGACGCGCTGGTTTTCTTTAATCGGAGCGTTCAAATGGAACAGATTGACTTTGGTCTCGTACTCGACCTTTTTCCCTTTTTCCTGGATAATTCCGACGGTATCACCGGCTTTGACAGCCAGCTTCTCAGGCACGCCGTGCGAAACCTTTGCCTCTGAAACGATTTGGCCCTCTTTGTAAAGAACTTTGGAAGTGTATTGACTGAAGGTCCAATTCAGCATCTGACTGACCTCCGCGTTGCGCACGGGAGGTTTGGGTTCACCCATGACAACTGCGATGACGCGGAAACCGTCTTTTTTGGCCGTGGCCGATAAACAGTATTTGGCTTCGGCAGTATAGCCAGTCTTGAGTCCGTCCACTCCGTCGTAAAATCGTACGAGTTTATTTGTGTTGACTAACCACAACGGGTGGTCTGTATCCTTGCGCAAATAATCGCTGTATACGGAAGTAAACTTCGTCACTTCTTCGTGGTTGAGGAGCTCTCTCGACATAATGGCAATGTCGTGTGCCGAACTGTAGTGATTGGGGGCAGGCAACCCGTTGCAATTGACAAAGTGCGTATCGTCCATACCGAGTTGTTTGGCGCGTGCATTCATGCGGGCGACAAAGTTTTCTTCACTTCCAGCGAGCTGCTCCGCCATCGCTACACAGGCATCGTTAGCGGACGCGATCGCGATCCCTTTAAGCATGTCGTGAACGGTCATGGTCTCCCCAGGTTCCAGGAAAATTTGAGACCCTCCCATGCTTGCGGCATAATCGCTTGTTTTTACGCGGTCCGTCATTTTGATTTTCCCGTCGTCGATGGCCTCCATGATAAGCAACAGAGTCATGACCTTTGTGATGCTCGCCATGGGAAGTTTCTCATGCGCGTCTTTTTCAAATAAAACCTTCCCTGTTGCGTAGTCCATGAGCACTGCAGAGCGGGCGTTTTTAGCCAACGCCTGGTCCTGGTTGACGGAAGGAACGGCATACGGTGAACCGAGGGAATACGGCGGATGTACCTCCATCCGAACACCCGACGCCGGGTCGCCCATTGAAGAAATCTCCGCGGCAAACGTATGTTGAGGCGCGAGCAGTGTAAGTACGGAAAGCAGTGCAGCGGCCTTGAGTGCGTCGCCTTTATGCCACATCATTGATTTTCCCCTTTCTCAAGGCGTATCCTGTTATTTTATATCTCTAGTGTGTACCCGCCGACCGCATTTATCCGGGTCCCAAAAACTACAACATCCCCCAGACCTCCCCACAAATGCGGCTGTGCAAAGACGAAGGGGCTGCCCCTAAGTCCCATAGAATGCGGCTTAAGGACAACCCCTTCTAAAACCGGTCATTCACTTTCCAACTGCTTTCAGGCGTTTCTTTCGGGTTGATGCCGGACGTACCCGTCGTCAAAATCGCGGTAGCGGAACGTCGCGCACAGCGTTCCCTTGTCCGTGCCTACAATGTCGTTCCCATTGGACATGACCTCGATGCTCTGCGCGACGCAATCGTGATCGTCGTTAAATACGCACTCCTCGACAAAGCAACGAACACCTTTCGGCATTTGTCATCACCCCTTGTTAAGGGTGAAACGCCTCGGCTGGATTTATACCCTTCCGACAACGGAGGACAAAAAGCTGGTTCCGATAGGCGGCTTTTCTACACCGAAGTATTCGGCCAACGTTGCGCCAATGTCCGCAAACGTGGAACGGTCACCAAGGGCTATCGCTTGGTTCAAATCCTTGCGATAACACAACAGAGGAACCCATTCCCGGGTGTGGTCCGTACCGGGTGTCGTTGGGTCGCATCCGTGGTCGGCAGTAATACACAAGACATCGTCGTTCGTAAGGGTTTGGAACACTTCGCCCAGTCGCACGTCGAAAGCCTCCACAGCGCGGGCGAAACCGACGGGGTTGTTGCGATGTCCATACAGGGCGTCAAAATCGACTAAATTGGCATAAATGACCCCTGTCGATTGCTGAGTCATCTGCGCGATCAGCTGGTCCATCCCATCCTGGTTGCTCGTCGTGTGAACCGATTGTGTAATGCCAGCGCCTCCGTATATGTCGTAGATTTTTCCGATTCCGGTCACTGGATATCCGGCGTCCGCGACACGGTTTAAAACCGTTTCTCCAAAACTGAGAGAATAGTCTTTGCGCCGGTCCGTTCGTTGATAATGGCCAGGGGTTCCCGTAAAGGGTCGGGCGATGACACGGCCGACGGCGTGTTTACCGGTCAAGATGGAGCGGGCGTACTGACACCAATCGTAGAGCTGTTCAACCGGTACAATGGACTCGTGCGCAGCCACTTGAAAAACGCTGTCTCCGGAAGTGTAAACAATCGGTTGTCCGGTTCGCTCGTGCAACGGACCGAACTCCTCAATGACGACCGTCCCGGATGCAGGCCGATTGCACAAAGCGGTCTTTCCTACGTACTTTTCAAAAGGCTCCATGACTTCTTTAGGAAACCCCTCGGGGTAAAGAGGCAACGGATCGCGCAAGACGACTCCGACAAACTCCCAATGGCCATTTGTGGTATCCTTTCCAAAAGACTGTTCCCGCATCTTTCCGAAAGCCCCTGTTGGATGGCTGCACGCCACCCCGGGAATTTCGTCAATACAGCCCAACCCCAGCCTTTGCAAGTTTGGCACTTTCAACCCGTCCACGGCTTGAGCAATATGGCGCAGCGTGTGGCTTTGTTCATCGCTTTTTCCATAACGATGGGCATCTGGTGCCGCCCCGATGCCCACGCTGTCCAATACAATCCATATCCAACGCCTTGACAACGCAATTGCCAACCCCTTTCAACAGGCCTCGTCCTGGATGGCAAGGTGCCTTACAAACATATCCTTCAGTTTGATCATGAACACAGAGAATCTTTCACGTTGAACATACGGATTTAGGCCCTTGGGTGAGCGGCCGCGTATACTTCCTTAAGGCGTCCCCGGGTGACATGGGTATAGATTTGCGTGGTTGAAATATCTGCATGCCCTAGCATTTCCTGAACCGCCCGCAAATCAGCCCCTCTTTCCAACAAGTGTGTCGCAAAAGAATGCCGTAAGGTATGAGGGGTAATTTCTGTTTTTATCCCGGCCCCCCGAGAGTACTTTTTCAAAATTTTCCAAAATCCCTGCCTGGACATTTGGGCGCCGTGATGGTTTAAAAACAACGCATCAGAACTGCCCGTACGCAACAGCTGTTGCCTGGAGAAACGCAGGTAGTGAAGCAGCGTGCTTTGCGCAATTTCCCCGATTGGGATAATCCGTTCCTTCGATCCCTTTCCCATACAGCGGAGAAATCCGGTCGACAAATTCACGTCGGACAACCGCAGCGACACCAATTCCGTGACCCGAATGCCAGTGGCGTACAGCAGCTCCAACATGGCTTTGTCGCGCGAACCTGCAGGCGATTTTCCATCAGGGCCCCCCAACAGGCGCTCCACCTCGTTCACACTCAAAACCTTAGGTAATCTTTTTTCAATTTTTGGCGTCTCCACGTGTAAAGTGGGATCCTGCATCCGGGCGCCTTCCCGGACTAGGAAGTGATAAAACGAGCGCAAGCTAGCGAGGTTTCGCGATAAGGTCGAATTTGCTCGACCTCCCGTTTGAAGGTTAGCCAAATACCCCACTATATCCACGTGTTCAGCAGATTCTAATGGACCTTTCCCAGCCTTTTGCAAATACTGAGAGAAAGCATGTAAATCCCGTTGGTAGGATTCAAGCGTATTAGCTGCCAAACCGCGCTCGACGGCCAGGTAGTCCATAAATCGCGCTATCCATTCATTCATGGTCTAGCTCCTTCGGTGGTCACTTTTTCGCCTCTGACTTCGTGTTTTTATTCAACACAGGCCAAAAAAGTCCTGCCTCAATCCACTATGTGGGAATTCAGTCAATTCCCATAGCGCAACGCCAGTGCAACTTCCTGTTCCATGCGCGCGAGTATTGCTTGCCGGGACAGGTTGCCGGAAATCCCGGCAGTGCCGGCAGACACGGATACGTAGGGTTCGCTCGGCAGGTCGTAAATCCCTCTGGGCAGGTGTTGAGCGACAATTCTGCCGAGAACCACGCCGCCCCAAGCCAAAACGAAAACTGTCGTACAAAGACGAATCAATCGGAGAATGCGCTGAGGAACGGACATTGGGATCCTCCTCTCAACCCAAAAGTTTTAGACCTTGTTTTTCATGATGGCAAGGACGGCGTCCATGGAATCTGGTTGAATTTCGTCATCCAATAGGACGATATTCTTGGTCTGCGCTGCACAACGTTGGCATTGGTGAACAATTTGATAGCCCTTTTTGGGATTGTACAGGATGTCTACGGGAATCATCTGTCCTCCGCAATTGGCTGCCCTGTCTCCCGGGTGCACATCCAGATGCATCGAGTAAAGACAGTGCGGGCAATGGTTTCGGCAGGACTTCGCTGCGGGCGGCACCTCACGTCCGCAGTTCGCGCATACAAACCCTTCGTTGCGTACGGTAAACTTTCTTTCCCCTGTCACCAGCTGAGGCCTCGCTTTCTTTCACTTTCCTTGACGTCGTCGGGCACTTTTCCTTCACGTAGTCGGCACTTTCCTTTTCTTTGCTCCGCACATTCCATCCATCTGTTACTCTTTACGTCCATTTTATTGGGGTGCAGTGCAACCTTGTCCCGAGGGTGTTAACCGCCCAGAAATACCCCATTGAGCAGCGCTGGAGCTACATAGGCCTGAATGAGGGCTCCGACCATTAAAACAGCTCCACACAAAACGAATAAACCTGTGTACTGCAAAAATTGCAGAGACAGCTTGTGCAACGGGAAAGCTTGCCGCAAGATTCCCGCGGAAAAACGGATCGCAAACACGCCCGCAAAGATGAGTGCGGTCATGGAAATGATCTGGTGCAAGAAAATCAAGATGCTGGAAACAAACAGGCCTTTCCAGCCAAATTGGATCACGGTAAAACCAATTGCGAATCCGATGCTGAAAGACCGCAAGAAGATCAAAATCACGACGAAAGGCAAACCGATGACGGAAACCCCAAACAGCCACATCAAGGCCAGAAGTTGGCCGTCGCTGATCACCCGCTGCCACCACAGAGCTCCTGGACGCGCGAGTTGATGCTGCCCAATCGCTTCCAAAAGATGAGAAACGGCGTTGGAGAGCACGGCTGTGTCCCCTTGGTTCAGTTCTCCAGCCACGACAGCTCCAAACGCGATGCCGCACACGGAGACGGCGATGAGAAACGTCCACACGTGCATCATCGCCATGACTCTTGTCCGAATGTGGTGCCACAGGTCGCCAAAGTCTACCCGGACCCCGGTGGGAACAGCCATTCTCACAATCATCCCTCCTGCACTGTCCAAACTCTGTTTGTATGTTATGCAGGAATCTAGTAAACATGACAGATGTGAGACGCATTAAGAGATTTCAATTGGCTTGAACCTTGCCGTACACCCCTCCGCCTCCGGAAGCGATGGTGAGCCGGCCGTTTCTCGCTTCGTCAATGCGAAGTGCCAGGGCCTGACCCACGACATCGGCCAATTCGTTCACAGTGGCCTCGTGCAAGACCCGCATTTCCGTGGAAAACGCGGATAGCAGCTTTGCACGCAGTTTGGGTCCAAGTCCTGGAATGAACTCGAGCGGGACTTGATGCACGTAACCCGGTCGCCCGGGGGGGTGAACCGGATGCGGTGTATCTTGAATTTCGAGCAGGCGGTCGTAGACGCCTCGGACGTGTTTCGTACTGCCGCACGTGCAAGAAGTTTGAAGTTTTGGCCAAAGTTGGCCGCAATTAAGGCAGTACGTTCGATGGTACTTTCCAAGGGCGGGTTCCAGGCCGTAATTGGCGGCCACTTTACGGCCCTGAATCCGACGAAGCGCTTTACGGACTTCCTCAAAGTTCGGGTTGGCCATCGTTAAGACATTGTACTCGCGGGCAATTTTGGGCAGGGAATGGGCATCTGAGTTGGATAGAAACGAAATGTTTTGCAACTCGCTGAGGCAATCGGCCATATCCGTATCCGCGGACAAACCCAGTTCCAGCGCATCGACGGAACCCGGATCGAGCATCTCCTGCATGTGTGCGACACAATTGCCATACAGGCCTTTGTGCGGCGTAAAGGCGTGATGAACAATAAAGATACCTTCCCTGGACAGGACTTGCTGCTGTAAGTCGTAGGCGTCGGTACGCGCCCTTTGAGAAGAAAGAGAAGTGTTTTTTTGCACGGTGGCCAGCCACTCGGAAAAGTCTGCCGCTTGTTCCAATGTCGCAAACCACGTACCAAAATGAGCAGCCCCGCCATAGGGTCCGGCAATCTCGATTTCAGCGCCGAGCAACACCTTCAGCCCGTTTTCAAACTCGTACCCTCCGCCCGGCATTAAAACCAGCCGACCGTCGCGAACAAGCTCTGACAACTCCTGTTGGACACCGGTGCAGACGCCGTCGATAACCGTGACCATATCCATGCCTTTGCTTTCCCTGGCGTGGACAAACAAGTTTTCAAGCGTTAATGACGGTGCAGCTGCCATTTTCACCGGTTTTCCAAGGGCGCGTCCGATGTGAATGTGAAAATCTGCAAAGTATTTGTTCATGTTTTGCTGCTCGACTCTCCTAACCACCAAAGCAAACCCACCAGCGTCTTTGCGTCGCGGATTTTTCCAGCGGAGAGTTCACGGCGAACCTCCTCCCTGGAAAGGGTTCGCAGGCGCACAAACTCGTCCTCGTCCGGATGAGATGCCCCCTGTGTCAACCCGGTCGCATAGAACAAAACAATCTTTTCATCCGCAAACCCCGGACTAGTATAAAATTCGTAAAGAAGTTTCAGGGATTGGGCTGTAAACCCGGTTTCCTCTTGGAGTTCCCGACGGGCACAGACATCACTGTGCTCTCCCGGTTCCAGCTTCCCAGCCGGAAGTTCGAGCAAGGTTTCCTCTGGAGCCTTGCGAAACTGTTCGACCATAATGACCGTTCCTGGTGTAGGTTCTGCGAGAACCGCTACCGCTCCAGGATGGCGGATGACCTCCCGCGTCGATTGACGGCCGTTTGGCAGCTCTACGGTATGGGTTTCCAAGCGGACGATTTTCCCCTCAAAGACGGTCTGCGAGGCAATGGTACGTTCAGCGAATGAATCAGACACTCGCTTCACCCTTTCTAGATTTATGGCAAAACCTGCTCCTCGACGGCAGGACTGGCAGTGCGAATCGGCAATCCGCTTCCAAGAAAAAAGCCGGCACCAAAACTTCCGCCGACTCCATAAAAACCAATTGCTGCATTCAGAAGCTAGGATGCAACAGCGTTGCCAGGGTTATGCCCATGGCATTGAGCACCGAGTACACAATCGGCTGTCTTACAGCAAAGTTAAAAACGCGGCGGCGACCTCTGCGGCGCCTTCGATGTCGCGCAGCGAAACGTGTTCCTGCGTGGAGTGAATCTGTTCGTACCCAATGCCGATGTTCACGGCCGTCAAACCGTTGGCGGTATACATGTTTGCGTCACTGCCGCCGCCGCTTTGTATGGGGTTGGGACGGTAACCAGCTTGCAAGATGGCCGCTTCCACGCGTTGGCGCACCGGGTTGTCTTCATCAAAGTGAAATCCGTCATACATTTTGGCGGCTGAAAACTCAGCTCGTGCCCCGAGCGATTCCGCCGTTGTGACAAACGCAGTGCGAATTTCGTCCATCACGCCAGACAGCCTGTCAGGGTGAAGGCTCCGTGCTTCCCCCACGAGTTGGACGCGATCGCGTACGACGTTGGTTGGGCCCTCGCCAACAAAGCTTCCGACATTCACCGTGGTTTGCTTGTCAATGCGGCCGTGAGGCATGCGAGCGACGGCCTGCGCAGCCACCTTGATGGCACTGATGCCGTTTTCGGGTTCGACCCCCGCATGTGCGGACTTTCCAAATACCTGAGCTTCCCAGCGAACTTGGGTTGGGGCGGCAACGACCAACGAACCAAGCGGTCCGCTGGAATCCAACGACAAACCCGCCCTAGCCTTGACCTTGTCATATTCAAGGTGTTTTGCACCTTGCAACCCCATCTCCTCGGCAATCGTGAAAATCACTTCGATGGGTCCATGAGGCGCATTAGATTCCACGACCGCCTTAACGGCAGCCAAAATTGCCGTCACTCCGGCTTTGTCGTCTGCGCCGAGAATCGTGGAGTGATCGCTCCAAACTACGTCTTGTTCATCCACCTTGGGGCGGATGCCCACACCTGGCTGCACGGTATCCATGTGGGCTGCCAAAAACAACGCGGGCCGCGATGAATCGCCATCCAGATGCGCAATCAAATTGCCCGTCTGGCCTCCGAGCTTTACGCCCGCGCCGTCCTCGTATACTGAAAAACCGAGGTTCTCTAGTTCTGCTTGCAGACGATTGGCCATCTTTCCTTCGCAAAGCGAAGGACTATCGATTTGAACAAATTCTAAAAAGGCCTTGCGAATCCACGAACGGTCGATCTCGAATGCATTCATGTGACAAACCTCACAAAGGCATATTCCCGTGTTTTTTCGACGGCCTGTTTTCGGACTTGTGCCGGAGCAGTTCGAGAGCTTCGTACAGCTTCCGACGCGTCTGTGCCGGGTGAATCACGTCGTCCACCATTCCGGCCCCTGCCGCCACGTACGGGTTGGCTACTTTCTCCCGGTATTCTTCGATGAGCTGTGTCCGGGTTTGCACAGGGTCCGGACTTGCAGCAATCTCTTTGGCGTAAATGATGCTCGCAGCTCCCTCTGGCCCCATCACTGCGATCTCAGACGCAGGCCAAGCGTACACCAAGTCGGCTCCAATCGCTTTACTGTTCAACGCTACGTATGCGCCGCCGTATGCTTTGCGCAAGATCACGGTGATTTTCGGGACGGTCGCTTCCGAATACGCATACAGGATCTTGGCTCCGTGGCGGATAATCCCGCCGTGTTCCTGCTTAATCCCGGGGATGAATCCCGTAACGTCTTCCAGAGTAATCAGAGGAATATTAAACGAGTCGCAAAAGCGAATGAAGCGGGAAATTTTATCGGACGAATCGATGTCGAGCCCGCCAGCCATGAACTTGGGCTGGTTCGCGATCATGCCCGTGACATAGCCGCCGATTCGTCCAAAACCGACCACCGCATTGCGCGCAAACAAAGGCTGCACTTCGAGAAAATCCCCGTCATCCACCAATCGCTCGATGACGTCCTTGACGTCATACACCTTGGTTCCGTCGACGGGCACAATCTCTAAAAGGCGGTCGTCTTCCTCGAAGGAGAAGGAATGTTCGCGGTACGGCGGCATATCGCGTTGCGACGACGGGAGAAAACCGAGCAAGCGCCGGATAGCCTGCAGGAGTTCCTCTTCCGTTGGGGCGGTAAAGTGAGCCACGCCGCTGCGGCTCTCCTGAACCCTTGCGCCGCCAAGGTCTTCACTGGAAATCTTTTCGCCAGTCACGGTCTCAATGACTTTAGGACCGGTGATAAACATCTGGCTTGTGCCTTCGACCATAAAGATGAAATCGGTGATAGCTGGGGAGTAGACCGCCCCGCCTGCACATGGGCCCATGATGGCCGAAATTTGGGGAACCACTCCTGAGTAGATGCTGTTGCGGTAGAAAATGTGGCCATAGCCGTCCAGGGAGACCACGCCTTCTTGAATTCGGGCGCCTCCGGAGTCGTTTAAACCAATGATTGGGGCGCCGTTTTTGACCGCTAGGTCCATGATCTTAACGATTTTTTGGGCATGTACTTCACCTAAGGCGCCGCCAAACACCGTGAAGTCTTGGGCAAATACATAGACGGTTCGCCCGTCGATTGTGCCGTACCCAGTGACGACGCCTTCGCCGGGAGCTTCGACTTCACCCGTGCCCAAGTACGAGGTGCGAGTGGCGGCAAACGGGTTGACTTCCCGGAATGTCCCCTCGTCCAGCAGGATTTCGATGCGCTCGCGCGCAGTCAGTTTGCCTTTTTCATGCTGCTGCAAAATCCGTCTGTCTCCACCGCCCAACTCGATCTTGCGGCGGCGGTCTTCCAGTTCAAAGATCTTGTCCTCCATCAAAGGCTGGTCCTCCTTGACCTGTCAAAAACTAAACCAGACAGCTCTTTCCGGGCCTGGTTGACGACTTACTCCTCGTAGACGCGCTGGCAGAACTCCGTCAGAACGCCGTGAGTATCCTTCGGATGCACAAACGCTATTTTTTTCCCTTGGCCGCCTGCCCGCGGCACCTCGTCGATCAGCCGGATCCCTGCAGCCTTCGCTTGTGCCAACGCCTTTGCTGCATCTTCAACCCCGTAGGCCAAGTGGTGTAATCCCGGACCCTTGTTGGCCAAGAACTTGGCGATGGGGCTTTCTGGACGGGTGGGTTCCAACAGTTCGAGGTGAATCCCCCCCAGGTCCAGAAAAACAGCGCGTACCTGCTGGTCCTCGATCACTTCTTCGTGCACCACGGATAAGCCAAGCGTCTGGGTGTAAAATGGCAGAGCCTCAGCGACGTTTGACACGGCAATCCCAATGTGGTCCAACCGTTGTGTCAAAGGACCTGAGGAAGCCGGTGCTGGCAACTCGGAAATCCGGACGTTCTTGCGGATAAATTCGGCCACGGCCGCAATGGAAGTTCCAGGTGTGAACACATCGGCGAGTCCTGCGGCCTTCAACTCCGGGATGTCCGATTCCGGAACGACGCCTCCGCCGATGAGCAAAATGTCGTCTGCATGCTGTTCGCGCAATAACCGTGCGACTTCCGGAAACAGTTCCATGTGAGCTCCGGACAGACTGGACAGGCCGATGCAAGCGACGTCTTCCTCGATGGCTGTAGCCACAATCTGTTCCGGCGTTTGGCGCAGCCCGGTATAAATGACTTCAAAGCCGTAATCGCGAAGCCCTTGTGCAATCACTAATGCACCTCGGTCGTGCCCGTCGAGTCCGGCTTTGGCAATCAATACCCGAATCGGTTGCGACATCTGGATACCCCCGTTTTCTGGATTCAAAATCGCTGAAAGACCAGACCACAACACACCCGTCAAGGCGGTTCCGGCACGGCCTCCGGCGCTGAGCCATTGCTCACTGTATCCCTTGCCCCGTTAAAACAAAGGTGGGCGGTACTCCCCAAACACGTCCCTCAAGACATTGGCGATTTCTCCCGTGGTTGCATAAGCCCGAACCGCATCCACGATGTACGGCATCAAATTCTCGGTGCCGCGCGCTGCCGCGCGCAGGTTTTCCAACGCAGTTCGCCACGGCGATTCCGCGCGCTCTTGGCGCAGCTTGGCCAGGCGCTGTGCTTGTTGTTCCCCGAGCGTGCGGTCAACGCGGAGAAGTTCGGGAGGAACCTCATTTTCAATGTTGAATTTGTTGACGCCCACGACCACCTGATCGCTGCGTTCAATCGCCCGCTGCGTATCGTAAGCGGCTTGGTGGATCTCGTTTTGCATGTATCCTTGCTCAATGGCGTGGACGGCGCCGCCCAACTGGTCGATGTACTCGATGTACTTCCAGGCGCGCTGTTCAATGGAATCCGTCAGCGACTCCACGTAATAGCTCCCCGCCATCGGGTCCACGGTATCGGCAACGCCGCTTTCATAGGCCAGAATCTGTTGGGTTCGAAGCGCGACGCGCGCAGCGTCTTCTGTCGGCAGAGCCAACGCTTCGTCTCGCGAGTTCGTGTGCAGGCTTTGGGTTCCCCCAAGCACTGCCGCAAGCGCTTGCACGGTTACACGAACCACGTTGTTGTCGGGTTGTTGCGCCGTGAGCGTGCTTCCAGCCGTTTGCGTGTGAAAACGCAGCTGCATGGATTTGGCACTTTTCGCGGAGAACCGCTCTTTCATAATTTTGGCCCACATCCGGCGGGCCGCTCGAAACTTGGCGATCTCCTCGAAGAAATCGTTGTGGGCGTTAAAAAAGAAAGACAGTCGCGGCGCAAAGTCGTCGACGTTCAGTCCTTGGTCAAGCGCTGCTTGAACGTACGCGATCGCGTTGGCCAGCGTAAAAGCGACCTCTTGCACCGCTGTGGAACCGGCTTCGCGGATATGGTAACCGCTGATGGAAATCGTGTTCCAGTTCGGCACTTCGCGGGCGCAGAACGAAAAGATATCCGTAATAATGCGCATGGAGGGTTTCGGAGGAAAAATATAAGTGCCCCTTGCCACGTACTCCTTTAAGATGTCGTTTTGAATGGTTCCGGACACCTTGTTCCACGGTACGCCTTGCTTTTCGGCAACCACCAAGTACATGGCCAGCAAAATGGATGCGGGCGCGTTGATGGTCATCGAAGTACTGACTTTGTCCAGCGGAATTTGATCCAACAGCAGCTCCATGTCCTGCAAAGACGAAATGGAAACGCCCACTTTCCCCACTTCGCCGCGAGCAAACGGAGAGTCCGCGTCATATCCGATTTGCGTCGGCAAATCGAAGGCAACGCTTAAACCCGTTTGTCCCTGTTCGAGCAGATATCGAAAACGTTGATTGGTTTGTTCAGCCGAACCAAATCCTGCGTATTGACGCATCGTCCAGTAACGGCCACGGTACATCGTAGGCTGAATCCCGCGCGTGAAAGGGTACTCCCCAGGAAATCCGAGTTTTCCCAGATACTCATCATCACTTTGAATGCCGTCTTCCGGCGTGTACAAACGTTGGATGGGGATATCGGATGAGTTTTCGAAGTCGACGCGGCGCTCCGGCCTTTTGGCAACTTGGCCGGCGACCTGTTCTCTCCACCTTTTCGCTTGCTCCTCCAATGACATGCACGACCCTCCCGGCCCGTCAAACGATCGACTGAGTTTGCGCACTGCCCTGGGTTATCTTTGTTCAGGGCAGCTTGTTCCCCGGCGGCTTGCCTCGATATTGCTTGCCCAAACAGGTAGTTTAGTGCTTACGGCCGACGATGCCGCCCATAATCCAGACCATTCCCATGCCCACGATCACGATGGCGGCCATGATTGAAGAAGTCACTGTCAAATTCATTGTTGGAACCTCGCTCTCTGATCAACTTGGTTTAACAGACTTCCCTACCATCATACTTCGACTTCGAACACTTCGGCAAACGCGTCTTTTAAGCGCTTTTCCCACTCCGAAAATTCCACGTCCTTGCCGAGTTCCCGGGCGACAGACGTAACGCCTTTGTCTTGAATGCCGCACGGAATAATCGTGGAAAAATGGCCGAGGTTCGGGTTGACGTTCAGAGCCAGACCGTGGGACGTCACGAACTCGCTGTCAATCCGCCGCTTCACGCGCGCCCCGATGGCGCAAATCTTATTGTCCCCAACCCAAGCCCCTGGGTAGCCTTCGAGACGCTCCGCACGAATACCGACGTAAGACAGCGCAGTCATGGCACATTGTTCAAGCATGCGGACGTAGCGGCCGACGTCGTTTCCCCAAGGAGCCAAGTGCAGGACAGGATACAGCACGGCTTGTCCCGGGCCATGGTACGTCACGTCTCCGCCGCGGTCGACCTCGTACACCGAGAAACCCTGTTGTTCCAGGTAGGCCTTGGGAGCGAGGATATGCTCGGAAGTTCCGTTGCGGCCGATCGTAATGGTCGGCGGGTGCTCCACAAAATACACCGTTTGGCTGTCGTCCCCTTCGAGCACAGCTTGGGCTTGGCGCATTTGGCGATCGAGGGCTTGGTCATACGCCATCGCCCCGAGTGATACCCAAGTGACGGGCGTACGCGCCGCCCCCGTCACAGGCTGCCCCGCGTTATTTAAGCCGGGGCCGGCCTGGTGTTCCCGTTGAATTTCCGCTTTTTTGATGTTTGAAGTGTTTGACATGTTTTTCAATCCTCACTCGTCGCCAATCGCTTTAGCGCGTTCTTCTTGGCTTAAAGACTGCAAAGGCAGACCGTTGGCCCTTTGCACCTGCTGCTTGGCGTGATAGGAACTTCGCACCATTGGACCTGCTTCTACGTGGGCAAATCCGCGCTTCAGCCCTTCGCCCCGCATGCGCAGAAACTCCGTTGGCGTATAAAACTTCTCGACGAGCAGATGCGTCTTTGTCGGCTGCAGGTACTGTCCAATGGTCAGAATGTCCACGTCGGAAGCGCGCAGGTCATCCATGGTGTCGAACACCTCCTCCATGGTTTCCCCCACTCCAACCATAATGCTGCTCTTCGTCCGAATGTCGGGCCGCATTTGTTTGGAGCGCCGCAGAAGTTCGAGGGTGCGCTCGTATTTTGCCTTGGAGCGAACGCGGTCGGACAAACGGCGAACTGTTTCAATGTTGTGGTTTAAAATGTCCGGTGAGGCATCTAACACCACTTGGAGCGCATCCCAGTTTCCCATGAAATCCGGGATCAGTACCTCGACGCCGCATCCAGGAACCTGCTCGCGAATAGCCCGAATCGTTTCTGCAAAAATCGAAGCTCCGCCGTCGTTCAGGTCGTCGCGGGCGACACTTGTGACCACCACGTGTTCAAGCCCCATGTTGACCACAGCCTCAGCAACGCGGGTTGGTTCGGCACTGTCGAGTTCGTTAGGGCGCCCGCTGTTGACCGCACAAAAGCGGCAAGCGCGGGTACAGGTGTCACCGAGAATCATAAAAGTCGCCGTCCGCTGTTCCCAGCATTCGTAGATGTTTGGACACCTGGCTTCTTCGCAGACGGTGTGGAGCGATTGCCCGCGCATGATACCTTTCAAATCCTGGTAGTTCGGGCCGGTTTTCACCTGAACCTTCAGCCACTCTGGACGCGAAGCGGCCTGTTCTTTCATGATGCGCTCCTTTTCCCGTTGTTTCTCGAGCAGCTTGGACTCTGTCATGCCCACCCATCCCTTCTTCTATTTCGACACGACTATGTACCGTCGAAGACTATGCTAGACCTCAGTGTTTCACAACTAGTTTAGACGATTCGCGGCAAGAATCAAGGATGGCGCGCAGGCGCCATCCTCAGCTAGCTACATGAATGGGCGTTTTTCAATACACAACGGACGTCTGGTCAAACGCCTCTAGGCGTTCTTTGACTGCCTTAAGGAACTGTCCCGCAATCCATCCATCCAAGACCCGGTGGTCCAGAGACAAACTCAAATTCACCATGCTGCGAATGGCAATGGCGTCGCCGACGACGACCGGCCGTTTGACGATGGACTCAAACGACAAAATCCCGGCCTGGGGCGCGTTGAGGATCGGCTGTGAGAGAATGGAGCCAAAGGCGCCCGTGTTGTTCACCGTAAACGTTCCCCCTTGAACGTCGTTTAACGTCAATCGTCCAGACCGCGCTTTTGCCGCCAACTCGTTGACGGCGTGCGCCAATCCGGCGATGCTTAAACGGTCCGCATCGTGGATGACTGGCACGGCCAGTGCGTCGTCGGTAGCCACGGCTAAGGACATGTGGATGTGACGCTTCAAGTGGATTTTTCCGTCGATCCACGCGGCATTGACCATAGGGTACTGTTTCAACCCTTCCACGGCCGCTTTGATAAAAAACGGGAGGAAGGTCAAATCAATGCCTTCCTTACGTTTAAAATCGGCCTTCATTGAATTTCGGAACGACACGAGTTTCGAGACGTCCGCTTCCACCATGGTCCATGCGTGCGGGGCGTTGTGTTTACTCTCTGACATCCGCTTCGCGATGGTCTTGCGAATTGCGCTCGGTTCGATAATTTCATCGTCGTTGGCAGTGTGCGCAGACGCCAAGGCGCTTGCGTCGGATGGCCCGCTTACGGACGCAGGGCCGTTTACGCGAACGGGCTCATCCGTTTTCACCTCGGAGCGAGCCCAGTCCACAGGGACGTTTTGCCGGCGCAGGTCCGGCTCTGCTGCGGGGCGTGGTGTGCTTGCTCCCTCGAGTCCTTGGCTGGGATCGCGGCTTTGCTCCGCCACATACGCGAGGAGGTCCTTGCGGGTAATACGCCCTCCTTCTCCGCTGCCCGAAACCCGGTTCAAGTCGACTCCGTGTTCACTGGCTAATTTGAGCACTGCGGGAGAAAATCGGGCGTGACTTGGGCCTTTGGCGGCAGTGTTCTGGTCTGCCGCCGCCTGGTTGGGCACTGAAGCGGGGATATCGGCTTCACGAGGTCGTGCACCCAATCCTCTCTTCTCTTCGTCTGTGCCGCCTGTGTTTTGCCGTGCTTGTGAAGGAGCGCGTTCCTCATGAGCCCCGCTTGCCTCTCGAATGCGACAAATGACGGTGCCCACCGAGACAGTCTCGCCTTCTTCAACGAGAATCTCCGAAAGGACTCCTTCAAAATCGGAAGGGACTTCCGCGTTTACTTTATCTGTGACAATCTCTACCAAAGGGTCGTATTTGGCCACAGTCTCCCCAACTTGTTTCAACCATTTGCCAAGTGTCCCTTCGGTGACGCTTTCGCCGAGTTGAGGCAGTTTTACGTCGGCCATGTGGTTCATCCTTTCTGGTTCATCCGTTCCCTGGTAGTGAGGTACCTAAAACCGTGCCAATTCGCGCATTGCCTGGGCGACCTTATCCACGGACAGCATGTAGGCGTGCTCCAGCGGCGGACTAAAGGGCATGGCAGGAACCTCCGGGCCAGCGAGACGGCGGATCGGTGCATCCAGGTCGAACAAGGCCTTTTCCGCGATGAGCGCGGACACTTCAGCGCCAATCCCGCTCACTTTGTTGTCTTCGTGGACAATCAGTACTTTTCCGGTTTGTGTGGCCGCCTCGAGAATCGCCTGTTCGTCCAGCGGGCGAAGCGTGCGAAGGTCCAGCACGCTGCAGGAAATGCCCTCTTGTTCCTCAAGCATGCGTGCAGCCTCGAGTACGAGGTGCAAAGCGTACCCGTACGAAATCACGGTCAAGTCGTCGCCTTTGCGGCGAAAGGCCGCTTTGCCCAACGGGATCTGGTACGCTTCGTCCGGGACCTCTTGTTTGACAAGTCGATAGAGCTTCTTGTGTTCAAAGAACAACACAGGGTCGGGGTCGCGAATCGCCGCGCGCAAGAGCCCTTTGGCATCGTACGGGGTGCTCGGCGTTACGATTTTCAGCCCTGGCACGTGACTGAAAATAGCCTCTACGCTCTGTGAGTGGTACAGCGCACCGTGGACGCCGCCGCCGTAGGGAGCCCGAACGACCAATGGACAGTGCCAATCGTTGTTGGAACGGTAACGCAGTTTGGCAGCTTCGGAAATAATTTGGTTCACGGCCGGCATAATAAAGTCTGCAAATTGAATTTCGGCAATAGGAGCCATACCCGCCATGGCCGCTCCAATCGCTACTCCCACAATGGCGGATTCCGCCAGCGGGGTATCAATCACGCGGTGTTCGCCAAACTCCTCTATCAAACCCGCGGTCACGCGGAAAACACCGCCCCGTACGCCAACGTCCTCGCCCAACACAAAGACTCGCGGATCCTGGGACATTTCCTCGCGAATGGCGTCGTGGATCGCCTCAATGTACTGTTTTACAGCCATGGGCTCACTCCCCTTCCCCGTAGACGTACTGAGTCAGCGTCGACGCTTCCGGATAAGGCGCATTTTGCGCATATTCGGTCCCTTCGTTCACCTGTTTTTGCGCCTGCTGCCGCAGTTCTTCCTCCGCTTGTTCGGACAGCAGGCCGTTTTCGAGTACGTACATGCGCATGCGCACCAGTGAGTCTGTCTGTTTGGCGTGTTCGACTTCCTCGCGGCTGCGGTAAGACCGGTCGTCGTCGTCGCTGGAGTGCGGCACCAGCCGATAGGCCTTGGCTTCCACCAAGGTGGGACCGCCGCCGCTTCTCGCTTTATCCGCGGCGCGTTTAACAGCCTCGTAGACCGCAAATGGATCCATGCCGTCCACGACGACCCCCTCGAACCCGTATCCAGGGGCCCTGTCGGCGACGTTCGTACAACCGAGTTGTTTGGTCTCAGGAACTGAAATGGCGTAACGGTTGTTTTCGCAAAAGAAAATCACGGGCAGTTTGTGCACGCCGGCAAAATTCGCAGCCTCGTGAAAGTCGCCTTGATTGCTCGTGCCCTCCCCAAAGGAAACCATAGAAACGCAAGGTTCACCTCGCATCTTTGCGGCTAAAGCCGCCCCCACAGCATGGGGAATCTGAGTGCCGACCGGACTCGAGCCGGATAGAATCCGCCTTTGTTTGTCCCCGTAATGACCGGGCATCTGACGGCCGCCGCTGTTCGGGTCTTCTGCCTTGGCAAAGGCGGCGAGCAGTTCGGTCTTGGGCGTATGGCCCCAAATCAGCACTAAACACAAGTCCCGGTAGTATGGGGCAATGTAGTCGACATCGCGGTTGAGGGCAAACCCTGCACCCGCCTGCGCTCCCTCCTGGCCCTGGCAGGAAATCACAAACGGGATTTTTCCCGCGCGATTTAACAACCACAGGCGTTCGTCCACCATGCGCGCCAAAACCATGTACTGGTACATGTCTATGACTTGAGCGTCGGTCAAACCCAGTTCCTGATGGCGAGGCTGCTTCGTCATAGCCATCCTCCTCTCAACATTGAAAACTCCAACCCGGTCACTTTCACCAAACGCCTTTTCAATTTCACCGATGCAATGCCTTTCCACTTCACCCATGAAGCGCCTTTCCATTTCAGCCATGCAGCGCCTTTCCATCGACCGCCAGCGCGGCTTCTCCGAGGGCTTCGGACAGAGTGGGGTGAGGGTGCACAACGCTCGCCATTTCCCACGGTGTGGCGTTTAACACCTGAGCAAGGCCGGCCTCGGAAATCAAATCCGTCACATGAGGACCGATCATGTGAACGCCTAACACGTCGTCGGTTTCTTCATCGGCAACCACTTTAACGAACCCGTCCTGTTCTCCGAACACGAGCGCTTTGCCAATGGCCCGAAAGGAAAACTTACCCGTTTTCACACGGTGCCCGTTCGAGCGTGCTTGTTCCTCGGTCAGCCCGACGCAGGCCACTTCTGGACGGGAATAGGTGCATCGCCCAATCGCGTTGTAGTCGAGTGGGGCTGGCGACAACCCCGCCATCACTTCCACGGCGCGAATCCCCTCGCGTGCGGCAACATGGGCAAGCTGCAGGCCGCCAATGGCGTCCCCGATGGCAAAAATGTTCTCTTCAGCCGTCTGAAGTTGACCGTTGACTTCGATGTAGCCTCCGTTTAGCCGGACTTGTGTCGCCTCAAGGCCAATATCTTCCGTGTTGGGCGCGCGACCTACGGCGACGAGCAGTACTTCCGCTTCCAGAGAGACCGTTGAGCCCATATGCTCGGCGTGAATTTGAACGGAGTCCGGTTTTTTTACGAGAGTCTCCGGTAAAACCTTTGCGCTCGTCAAAACGCGGATTTTGCGCTTTTTAAAAATTCGTGCTAATTCGTTAGCGACGTCCTCATCCTCCATCGGCAACACCCTGGATTGAAATTCGACCAGTGTGACATCGACTCCGAAGTCGTTGAGCATGGAGGCCCACTCCACGCCAATCGCGCCGGCGCCGATGATGAGTGCAGACTCTGGAAGTTGTTTCAGCGCAAGGGCCTCGTCGCTTGAAATCACCCGAACGCCGTCCAATTCTAATCCAGGCAGAGACTTTGGCCTTGAGCCCGTAGCAATCAAGGTGTTGCGCGGCGACAGAATCTGCGTCTCTGAGTTTTGCAGTTCGACCAGAACACTCCCGGCTTGAGGAGAGAAAATGGAAGGTCCCATCACTCGCCCGACGCCTTCGATAACGTGCACGTTGTTTTTTTTCATCAGGTATAAAACGCCTTTATACAGTTGATCCACGACGGAGTTTTTTCGTTCCATCGCTTTGTGCAAGTCGAACTCCGGCTCTGAGTGAATCACCCCGAAGTCCTGTGCGCGCTTCGCCTCAGCAAGGATTTCCGCGCTGCGCAGCAACGCTTTGCTGGGAATGCACCCTTGATGCAAGCAGGTCCCGCCCATCTTGCTCTTTTCTACAACGCATACCTTCAATCCGAGTTGTGCCGCCCGTATGGCAGCCACGTAACCGCCTGTGCCGCCCCCGATGATGACCACGTCATAATTTTCTTCCGGCACTCCATCTCCTCCATTTCCCAAATACAACGCTTCTCCTCTTCGCAAACAAAGCGCCTATCTTCCCCATGCCGCTTTTTCGCCACGGATAAAGGTGCTTCGAACTTGTTTCATCTGTTCGATGCGCGCTTGTGCCATGTGGTCTGCTGCCAGGTGGCTCGGAAGGTTTTCTCGCATCGCCACAGAGTATAAATCGAGCATGATTTGGTAGATGTTTTCGACCTTAGCGCGGGCCCGCTCGGGATTGTATCCTTCGAGTTCATCCGCCACGTTGATAAGACCGCCGGAATTGATGACGTAATCCGGCGCGTACAAAATGCCTTTTTGGTGAAGGACATCGCCGTGGCGCGGCTCTGCTAATTGGTTGTTGGCAGAGCCCGCAACCACCTTGCAGCGCAGGCGTTCCAACGTTTCGTCGTTGATCGCGGCGCCTAAGGCGCAAGGGGCAAAGATGTCACACTGTACCCCAAAGATTTCGGAAACGCCGACGGCCGTCGCGTTCAACTCCGAGACGGCCCGGGAAACGGCGTCAGGGTTGATATCGCTGACAATCAGCCGCCCGCCCGCCTCGTGAAGGAGTTGGGCCAATGCATAACCCACGCTTCCCAATCCCTGGATCGCGATCGTTTTTCCGGCCAAGTCGTCCGTTCCCAATGCCGTTTTTGCACTGGCCTGAATGCCGCGAAACACGCCAAGCGCCGTCATCGGAGAAGGATTTCCGCCCGACCCGTACGCCTGAGAAACACCGGTCACAAAGTCCGTCTCTTTGTGGATGATATCCATATCCACGACGCTCGTACCGACGTCTTCCGCCGTGATATAGCGGCCCCCCAGGCTTTGGATATATCGCCCCAACGCTCGAAACAACGCCTCGCTCTTGTCGGATTTGGGATTGCCAATCACGACGGTTTTTCCGCCGCCGAGGTTCAGCCCTGCTGCCGCGGCCTTATAGGTCATGCCCCGGGCCAGCCGCAGCGCATCGGTCACCGCGTCCGCTTCCGACGCATACGTCCACATGCGGCAGCCGCCAAGCGCCGGTCCCAATGTCGTGTCGTGAATCGCGATGATAGCCTTGAGTCCGGCCGCTTTGTCGTGACAGAAAACCAACTGTTCATAGTCATCAGCGGCTAGATAAGGAAACAAATCCATATCGTTTCGCGCCTCCTCGTTGTCAGTCACTCGTTCACGCTCTGCGTCAACACGCCTCGCATTGCGAAAATTCGTACGTTCTATGGGTTTGTAGATTCTATTGGATAGTTGACGAATGAGCTGAGCGTTTGTCACGGCAGACAAATTCCTGATTTAACCTGCACGTTACAGTCATTCGCAAATGTTGTGCCAAATATGATTTTCTTTAAAAATTGACGGATCCATGAGGGGTTCTTGGGAGTCCGCCGCTAGGCGCCCACTCCCGTTATGTGCAGTTTATTGCGTAGTATGCAAAATTGTGCAAGCAAGCGATTTCAAAACAAAGGATTGAGGCTCCAGGCGGACTGGCCAGAGAGGGCTAAGAGGTGAATTGATTGAGTTTATAGTACAAACTGCGCAAAGAGATCCCGAGGCGTTTCGCCGCTTCGGTCTTGTTGCCATGCGTCGCGCTGAGGGTTTGTTCGATCGCGATTTGTTCCGCGCGGCGCACAATGTCCTGCAAAGTCCCCTCGGTCCACACCGAAGCGTTGACTGGCGGAAGCGCTGGCGCAAAAGAACCGCGTTGATGAAGCAAAGGCAAGTGTCTGGCGTCGAGAACGAGTTCTTGGAACGTCATGTTCAACATCGCCCTGCCCAGCGTGTTTTCCAATTCCCGCACGTTGCCCGGCCAGTGATACTCCTGGAGCATGGCAATGGCGTCCTCAGAGATGGACTCAACGTTTCTCCCATAAGCTTGATTGAGCCGATGAATGACCTGTTGACACAACTCTGGGATGTCGTCTTTGCGGTAGCGCAGCGGTGGAATTACGATAGGTATGACATTGAGGCGGTAGTAGAGGTCTTCCCGGAACTGCCCGCTGGCCACGGCTTGCTCCAGGTTGACGTGCGTCGCTGCGATCAGGCGCACATCGATAGGAATGGGTTTGGCGCCACCCACCCGCACAATTTCTTGCTCCTGCAAGGTTCGAAGGAGTTTGGCTTGAGTGGATTGGTTTAACTCTCCGACTTCGTCCAAAAAGATCGTCCCTTTAGACGCCTCTTCAAACAGCCCCTTTTTGCCGCCTCTGCGGGCTCCCGTAAACGCCCCTTCCTCGTATCCAAACAGTTCACTTTCTAAAAGGGTTTCCGAAATGGCTGCACAGTTTACCCGCACAAATGCGTGGTACCTGCGCTCGCTGGCGTGGTGAATGGCGTGGGCAAACAACTCCTTGCCCGTCCCCGATTCGCCGCGAAGCAAAACGGTGGCTGGAGTCAATGCGGCACGCTTGGCCTGCTCGACGGCCATTCGCAGGTGCAAACTGTGGCCTGTCACGTCGTCAAAGGTGTACTTGGCTTGCACGGACCTGAGCAGTTTGTTGGCCTGGTCGAGTTCTTTGGTCAATCGTTGGATTTCCGAAATATCGTGAATGACGCCGACGCTGCCCCTCAGTTCGTTGTTGACCAAAATCGGCGCGACATCGACAATCACTTCTTTGCGCAGCGGCCCCACTTTGAGAGGGACATTGCGCACGGGTTGTTTCGTCCGGAGCACCTGCAAATGCATGCTGTCCCCCTCGGCAATGTCGACGTCGGCCGGTTTCCCAATCACGTCGGCCCGGCTTAGTCCAGTCAGTCTGGTGTAAGCCGGATTGATGAGGATGCCTTTCCCGTCTTTGTCAACCACTGAGATCGCATCCTGGGTACTTTGAATCACAGCTTCGAGCAAGGTTTGAATTTCTCGCAAATTTGTGACTTCGGCAGCCAAGTGTCGAAGTTCCGTCACGTCGCGAAAAACAGAGATGGCTCCCACCACGGCACCAGACTCATCCAACACGGGCATGCGGTTCACGACGATCTCCGTGCCGTTGACCCGCTGCACTTGGTTCAACTCGGCTCGTTTAGAAGTCAATATCCGCGTTAGACCGGATTCCGGAAAAACCTCTTCGACGTGCCGTCCGAGGGTTTCCTTGGCACTGGTCCCCAATAACCTTTGCGCTCCCGCATTAAACAGCGCAATTTCACCGCGGTCGTTCAAGCCCAGCATACCGTCGTGCGCGGCATCCAGAATCAGCTGCAATTCCCGCTGCCATTTCACAAGTTCGCGAATCAGCGCGATCTTGTCTTCGATTAAAAGCATAAAAAAACGAAGAGTGCGCCCCGAAATGACCAGGGTGTCGTCCGTCACCGCACCGACGAGACGTTCGTAAACACTCGCATCTCCTGTGACCTCAAGAATGACATCCAAGCCCTCTTTGGAAAATTCCTCAACGGCTTGCAAGTAGTCTTGTCTCGTGGCGATTCCGTATTCTCTGGCCCGTTGAATTCCAGGAGCCTGACTGGAAACGTCCACGACGCACACAACGCAGATCTGAGAATGGTCCTGAAGCGCTTGAATGAGTTTGTGCCCACCTTCACCGGCACCCACAATTAATACTCGCGTCACTGGCAACCACTCCTTGCCGTCATTGTACCACCTCGCGTCGTACCCGCTTTGTCGCAGAGGCGGCCGTTGCGACCCGGCGGCTTGTCGGGCGTTTGACCCGTACGATATGATGTCTTCAAAGAGGAGTGAATCCGTTGCCAAAACCTGTACTACAAGCCTACATTCGCAACCTAATGGCCTGGTTGGTTCTCATTATTGTCTTTCTCATCGCGGGTGCAGGATTCAATCTGTTTCGCATTGACATCGAAAAGTGGCTGGCATTCGGCCGTCTTTCCGACGCACTGATGAGTGTGGTTGGCCTCATTCTGGGTTTGCTTGCGACGGCCTTTCTTGGAGGCTTTGTTTACTTTCGCGACAAAAAGCGAGGCAAGCTGACTCGCGAGGGGTGGCGAGGACGGCCTGTGATGCGAAAAAACCGTCCGCACGAACCCAAACACTAACAAATCCTTGCCTACAAGATAGCGGTCCAAGGAACTGTCCAGACCAAAGATCCGTGTCTAAAGAAGATACCTGTCCAAAGTGCCGCAGAACCGACAGGACCTGCCCCCTATCGCCGATCAAACGTTCCGCTTTTGCCGCCGGCCTTATACAGCAGCCGGATGTCCTGAATCGCCATCCCCCGGTCGACGGCCTTGCACATATCGTAAACCGTGAGGGCCGCGGTGCTGCACGCCGTCAAGGCCTCCATCTCTACACCCGTACGGTAAGTCGTCAATACGCTTGCAGTGATGATCAAGGAGGCCTGACCCGGCGGATTCTGCGAATCGTTGCCGCGGTCCCACGTACAAACAACATTCACTTTCGTCAAAGGGACCGGGTGGCACAGCGGAATCAGTTCCGACGTTCTCTTGGCTCCCATGATGCCTGCGAGCTCAGCGATGGCAAGAACGTCCCCTTTGTGCACGGTGCGTTGTTCAATTTGCACCCGGGTGTTTTCTTCCATGACCACGACTGCTTGCGCAACCGCTTCGCGCCGGCTGTCCGCCTTGTCGGACACGTCGACCATCTGGGGCCTCCCGGATTCGTCAAAGTGAGTCAAACCGGTTGTTGCATGCGTCGGTGCCGCGTTGTTGAATTCGTTTTCCATAGTCATCCTCCCATAAACACCTGCCCTCATTATACGACAACGGCAGAGCCCGACACCAAGGACGCCACAGTCTACACCAAGGACCTACGCTTGTACTTCCCAAACCCACTGGCGTTGTGCTATGGTCACTTCAAGAGGTGATGGGCTTGAGTGTGACCGTCAAATTGTTCGCGGGGTTAGCAGAAACCATTGGCCATCGGGAAGTCGCCTTAGACCTGCCCGCGTCAGCCACCGTGAAAGACTTGAAAACAGTCTTTGTCCGCCTATACCCTGGTTCGGCCGGACAAATTGAACATTGTTTGGTCGCTGTAAACCGAACGTACAAATCCGACAACCAACCCGTTCTGCCTGCCGAGGAAATCGCGTTGATCCCCCCCGTAGGCGGCGGCAGTCCGGAGGCAGACCCCCGCATCAGCGAAGCCTTGCCGTCTTGCCTTGTGACGGAAGACGAATTAAATGTCGATGCGGCGTTTAAACAGTTGGAAAGTGTGTATTGCGGGGGCACGGTCATCTTCTGCGGCACAGTCCGGGAATTCACCCGCGGCCGGCAAACCAAATCGCTCACGTACGAAGCCTATATCGAAATGGCTGAACAAAAAATGCGGGAAATTGAACAGGAAGTCAAAAATGAGTGGCCTGGTGTCGAGACCATTCAGTGGCACCGGATCGGACACCTCTGGCCCACGGACATCGCAGTCATCTGTGCCGCTGCGTCGCCGCACCGCGACACTGCTTTTGCCGCAGCGCGTGCGCTCATCGAACGGCTCAAAAAGCAAGTTCCGATTTGGAAAAAGGAGTTTTACGCGGACGGCGACAGCGACTGGCAGCCCAACGAGTCCTGACCCGCGAATTGGACCCGTGCGTTGGACCCGTTTGTTCGCCGCAAAGTCTTAGTCTTTCACGACAGACCAGTATGCGATGCCGTCGTCACCCGTTTGTTCTTGAATCCACCCCATTTCCTTCATCCAATCCAAGTATCCAAGGGTTTCTGACAGGATTAAAGAAGCTTGATTGCGGTGCCGTGTAAAGTACCGGGTGGCTAACCCGTACGCCGAGCACGGCCCCGATGTCTTCAGCATCTCGTAAAACTGATCGCGACGCCTCGTTTGTTCACGCAGCCGCTTAGCAATCAACCCTGCCGCATCCGTGAAGATATCCCCGTGCCCTGGGAAGACTTGGTTCGTTTTCAAAGTCGCTAGGAACTTCAGGTTTTGCCGGTATTGAATGAGACTCATCGTACGCTTCGCGGCGCTGCCCCGGGGTGCATTCAGTTTAGGTTCAATTAAGGCGTTGGACGATACGTTCTGCAGCAATTGATCTCCTACGACAAACTCTCCCGTGTCTTCGCGGTACAACGCAATGGCAGCTTGGGCGTGACCCGGAACATACAGGACGCGAAAGTCCGGCAACGGCGGAAACACCCCTCCGTCTTCCAATGGGACATCCACTACCGACTGGTCGGTCCAATCACGGTGTAAGGAAAGTTCCTTCAAGGCCCGCTCCCGGACCTCTGCGGGCATGCCCATTTCATTGTACAAGCGCTCGAAAAATTCACCCCGGTAAGTCGACCACCGCCCTTCGGCGTCCAGCCAGGTTGCGACCTCGGGATGCGCATAAACCGGTACGCCTTGCTCGCGCAGCATCGCGGTGAGCCCGACGTGATCGATATGACCATGCGTCAGCACCAGGGCCGTAATGTCTTTGGGTTGGAAACCGACATCCGAGAGGCCTTGAAGCAGCGCTTGGCGGGCTTCATCCGTTTTTGGACCGCAGTCCACAAGGACGACCTGTTGGTTGCTAATCAGCAAATACGCGTTGACGGGGCCCACCGGAAACGGAGTCGGCAGTTCGATCCGGTGAATGGTCAGGGTTTGTTTTTGGTCCTGTGACAGCACCTCTTCCACCATCCTCTTTCCTCGGAGTTGTTAGAAATCGTTATGACCGGGCACCCGTTTGGGTGCGATTCCATCCTGCGCAGGACAGTGGTCAGAAAGCTCAGTTTTTAAAGAAAACGAGTTATCGCTGTTTCTATGATACCGGAAGAAAACCTGTACTGGCAATTCTTCTAAACTACAAATCGAGTTCATAGACTTACCACAACGGGACAAAGTGTGGAAACAGGAGGACGAGCCCAGATGGATCCATTGAACCGTTCTGTGTTTACGCGGTGGTTAACGACGTTGTTCGGACTTGTCATGCTCACTGCAGCGTGCTTTGGCAGCTTGGTATTTTTGTATGGCGGAGGTTCGTGGCAGACTGCAGCCCGTTTAGAAGCCACAAATTTGTCGTCGCTGGAACTGTCGGAGCTCGTTGGAACCAGCAATTACTTGTCGTCGGACAACCCCTCTGCATACTCGTTGCCTGTAGCGATTGCCGACACGCTCAGACTGCCATTTACAAACCCGTTAGGCATGGTGATGCACCAGTTTCCGAAAACCATTTCCCAAACCAACAGTCAGACCCAGTCGCAGTCCAGCTTCATCAGTTCGCTGTCCGCCTGGCAGTCGTCGACGAAAAAGGTGGCCCTGGGCTGGGTTACATACAACACACCCCTTGCTACGGAGCAAATGATTCAAGACAATCCGGGAATCACCGTAGTGAGCCCGCAATGGCTCTCTGTTCAAAACGCCAGCGGTGCACTGCAGAATCACATCGAACCGACTGTCGTTCAATACGCACACAACCGTCACATTAAAGTTTGGGCCATGCTGGACAACCAGTTCAACGCAAAGTTGACGCACGACGTGCTCAGTTCGGCCAAGTCCCGTCAGAACCTGGTAAACCAGGTCCTGGCGGCTGCGAAACAGGGGCACTTGGACGGCATCAACGTCGACTTCGAAAACCTGCGCACCGCAGATGAGGCGAATTTTACAACGTTTGTGCAACAGCTCCATGCGGCAATGAAACCGTTGCATCTTGTGCTTTCTGTCGACGTGACGCCCGACATCGTATTTTTGAAAGACAACGCTGCTTTCTTTCACGCAGCGCTGGCCGCGGCCAGTGACTACGTCATAGTGATGGCCTACGACGAGCACTGGGGCGGAGACCAGACCCCTGGACCCGTCGCGGACGTGCCTTGGGTCACCCAGTCGGTGGAAGATTTGTTGGACACAGGAGTTCCGGCAGACAAACTGATTTTGGGCATTCCGTTTTACACCCGTTTTTGGTGGGTCCACTCTGACGGCAGCGTGACGAGCCAAGCTTATGCGACTTCCGCCGTTTCAGGCATTTTGCAGGCCCATCACGCAGTTTCCACCTGGAACAACTACTTGGGCGTAGCGTTCGCCAAGTACCCTAAGCCAGAAGGCTATATGGAAGTTTGGTATGAGACACCTGCGACACTGGCTCGAAAACTCGCTCTGATTAACAACAACGACCTCGCTGGCGCTGCGGTATGGTCACTTGGGTGGTCGGATAAAAACACCTGGTCAGCGTTAGTCCAGGCTTTAAGGCAAACGCTGTCCTAGACGTTCGTTAAATCGCTTTGGGTTGGTGCCTCGATGTTTTTGGGGAACGGCCCTTAAAGTGCAGTACTCCGCTTTGACTGGAGGTCCGGCCTGTGGATAAAACCCTGGTTGCGATGGGCGCATTGACGCTCGCAGCGTATCTGTTTTTGACGGTATTCCGTCCTGAGACTGCGGCACAAGGACTCGAATCCACTGTCGACATGTTTGTCAAGGCGGCACCGTGGATCATCGTGTCGATGTTCGCCGCCGGTCTGATGGAACAGTTGATTCGTGCAGAATCAGTAGCTCACCTCCTGGGCCGGGGACTTGGGCCGCTCGGTGTCGTTGTGGGGGCCGTACTTGGATTGTTTGGCACCGGGTCGCGTTGGGCCGTATACCCCCTTGCGATGGGGCTTTTGACCACTGAAGCCAACCCGGGGGCCGTGTTTGCCTTTATGACCACTTGGCAGTTAGTGTCCTTGCCTCGCCTTCCCGCGGAGTTCCCTTTCTTGGGCGTGCAGTTTACGTTCTTACGGGCCGCCGTCTCCGTCCTGGTGGCCGTTTTGGGTGGGCTTCTGGTAGATTGGTATACCAGGTAAACCGACTCCGTACAGGCAATTCCCTCCCGAGTACGAACTTGTTTTGCAGAAATGAATGTTATAATGTTGGGCGGATTAGACCTTCATCATCGCTCGCGGGCGCGTCGCCTGCGAACAGAAAGGGACCGCGAACCATGACCCGTGTGTCCATACCGGCACTTCCAGCCGTTTGGCAGTTCGCGAAATACTGCCTTACTGGAGTCGTCAACACAGCAATATCCTACTTAATCTATGCCGCACTGATTGCTGTTCACTGGCATCCTGCGGCTGCACTCGTATTCGGGTACACAGGCGGAATGATTTCCTCGTACCTCTTGAACGCCCGTTGGACGTTTCAAAAAACGAGTTTCCGCTGGGGACAAATGTGGCGTTTTGTTCTCGCGAACGGGATGATCTTAGCCTTGAGCGAGCTGACCTTACACTGGATCCTGTACTTTATTTTGCCTTCTCCCTACCTCGCCCAACTGGTGAACTTGGTACCGGTGACCGCCTTTGGTTTTTTTGTCAACAAGCGATTCGTGTTTCACGAACGGCAGATGTCTTTGACTTCATCCTCTTTGGCGAGTCCATCCGAAGCCAAAGGCCCTGAAGCCAACGGCAGCCAAACGCGGACGGCTTGGAAAAAGCTCTTGGCTGCAGCATGGATTCTGTTTGTTGTGCAGCGTTTGATACTGCTCGGGTCTGCGTGGAATGCCGCGTTTCGCGACAAGCAAAATTGGACGGCTTATCAATTGCTGGTTCACACGTACACGCATTGGGATGCAGGGTGGTACCTCGAAATTGCAAAAGGCGGCTACCGCACCTTGGAACAGACGGCTTTTTGGCCGATGTACCCGTGGTTCATCCGTTTTTTGCACATTGGTACCGGGTGGAACTACGAGGTTAGTGCCGTCGTCATCAGCAACTCGGCCTTTGTCGCCACTCTTTTTCTCTTGGGGATTTTGGCGAATTTGGAATTTGGTTTGCGCCCCGCCCTCACGGCCATGGCAATGCTGGCATTGTTTCCCACCAGTTTTTTCTTCGCTGCCGACTACACGGAATCGCAGTTTTTAATGTTCATCCTGGCGGCCGTTTTAGCGGCCCGAACGAAGAGGTTTTGGCTAGCGGGCGTTTGTACGCTCTTTGCGACTTTGACGCGAAACACCGGAATTTTGGTCGAGTTTGTTTTATTCCTCGAGTACTTGCGACAAGGGAACATGGGCTGGCGCTTTTTTAAGCTTTCGTGGTGGTCGAAAATCCGCTTGAACGTTGTCAGTATGCTGCTGGCTCCGGCCGGTTTGGCTTTGTATATGGTGTGGCTGAAAGTTCACACCGGAAACTTGTTCGCGTTTGTTGCGGCTGAGCGTTTCTGGCATCGGTCTTACATGTCTCCTTGGCTCACGTGGTTCCATACCTTGCAATTGATGTTCAACCACGATGCCAAGATGCACACGTTGGGTTTTTATTTCCCGCTGGAATGGGGAACCATGACTCTGGCTGTCATCTGGGTTGCACTGGGTGTTCAACACCTTCGAAAGTCGATGACCCATGTGGGCTGGTGGCTGTACCTCGTGGCTACGCTCTGGATCACTTCATCGGAACCTTCGTTTAACCTGCCGGATTACCTGGTCAGCTTTCCCAGGTACGCGCTGATGTTGTTTCCAGGATTTATTTACTTCGCCTATCTGTTCCGGTCCAAGTGGCTGGCGATTCCCTGGCTGCTCGTGTCAGGTTATTTACTCTACTTTCTTGGCACACTGTATTTTCTGCGCGTTTGGATCGCCTAATGGCTTGCGTTGCAGACATCGCGGTTTAAAAAATGAAAGCTCGACAGACGGCGTCTGGCAAAGCCAACACGTGTTTGGGGGGTACAGATTTGGTTCAAGAGAAACTCCTTCAAATTTACCAGTTGATGTTTGAGCACTTCGGGGACCGGCACTGGTGGCCTGCACAAACCAAGGAAGAGGTCGTGATTGGGGCGATACTGGTGCAAAACGTGTCCTGGTCCAATACCGAAAAAGCCATTGAGAAGCTGCGCCAACAGGACCTGCTGTCTTTTGCCGCGCTTCACCGCGCACCTTTGGACGAAATTGAACCCTGCGTTGTATCCACCCGGTTTTATAAAACCAAAGCCAAAAAACTCAAGGCATTCTCCGACTTTCTTGATGCCAACTACAAAGGAGATTTGGAAGCCTTCTTGCGCCAACCGGTACCTCAACTGCGCGAACAGCTGCTCAACATCTACGGGATTGGTCCAGAAACTGCGGACGATATTGTTTTGTATGCCGGCGGGCAGCTTTCCTTTGTCATAGACGCGTATACCCAACGGATTCTGGCGCGGCTTGGAATTACGCAAGAACAAGCTGGCTACGAGGAATTGCGAACGTGGTTCATGGAGAACCTCCCCGCGGACGTGGCGTTGTTTAACCAATACCATGCTTTGCTCGATGCCGTCGGGCATCACTACTGTTCGCCGAAAAACCCGTCCTGTACGCCCTGTCCCCTTGCACCGCTATGCCAATATGCGCAGCAAAACCACTCTTTCACGCAGTCCTGAAACCCTATTGAATGACGCTGCGACGTGCTGTGCCGTCGCTGTCGCGGGCTTTGCGGTAAACCGGCACGTCGCAGCACGTCGCAGCGGTCACGAACTGCTTTACTGCGCCGTATAGCCGCCGTCGATGACGACCGCCTGCCCTGTCACACTGCGGGCTTTTTCAGACGCCAAAAACAGCGCGTAATCGGCCACTTCACTTGGGTCTAAGAGGCGCCTTTGCGGAACCAAAGGATAGATCACTTGTTCGAGCACGCTCTCTAGGTCGACTCCTCGAGTTTTCGCCAGGTCTTGCAGTTGATTGCGAACGAGAGGCGTGTCCACGTATCCAGGACACAAAGCGTTCACCGTAATGTTGTGCGGGGCTCCTTCTAACGCCGCGACCTTGGTCAGTCCAATCACTCCGTGTTTAGCGGAATTGTAGGCGGCTTTCCCCGCAAACCCAATCAACCCGTTAATCGAAGCCATGTTGATGATGCGGCCATACTTTTGCTGCTTCATATAAGGAAAGGCGTATTTGATTGAAATAAACGGGCCCACGAGCATTAATTGGACGATTTGCTGAAACTTGTCGACCGGGAAGTCTTCGATGTTCGCAACAAACTGTATTCCGGCATTGTTGACGACAATGTCCAAAGAACCAAACGCGTTGTTTGCGAACTCCAAAAGACGCTTCACATCGCCTTCCGAACCCGCGTCTGCGGTGAACGCACGAGCAATCAGTCCCTGGTCGGTAAGGGACTTTGCCGCACCCTCCGCAGCTTCGCGGCGCAGGTCCGATACGACAACGCGAGCGCCTTCTAACGCAAACTGCGTGGCGACTTGCAATCCAATGCCGCTGCCCGCACCGGTGACGACAGCGGTCTTTCCGGCCAACGCTCCCTGGTTCATCGTCAATCCCCCTTAACGGCGGTATTACACCGTCTGTCCTAATACCCTACTTCCACGACTGCGTTGACAATCACCATTTCATCGGTCAGGTCTCCTTTGTCTTCGAGGACGACTCCACTCGACGCCAAAAGCCCTCCGGGTTTGACCTGTACAGATACCTCTCCGTACGGAAAAACCCCGCGAACTGCGTCGAGATCGACTTCGTCTTGACGGAACGGAACCCCTAAAATAACGTTTACCTTCATTTCGTCAAAGCTCTCGTTGGGCAACACGCGACGAAGCCCAGGCATCGAGTTGTGCCCGATGGCTTGCCGGGCCGCTCGAACACATGCTCGAGTCACGTCTTGTCCGTGCAAGTCGATACCCATTCCCACCTCGATGAAAATCACCTGTTTCAAGGCCATACCTCCTGTCGAAAAAACAACTCGCAACTCATTTCCCTTCTCACCCACCACGTTATCACACAGTTCGGAAAGCGCAAAACGTTTCATTTGTCGGCAAAAATTCACACAGAGAGGTGAGTTGCGACATTTTTCACTTCGCCTGAAATTCGCCAGAAACTAGACCTGTTTCGACAGGTTTCGCTCTTTACGCACACCCCTGCCGCGTAGTTTAATGGAGCATGTGCTCCCACACAGACCACTTGACGGAGGCCAGAATTGATGTCGAGCGTACAGAAAAAGCTGAACTCCATTTGCCTGTCCTGCGGCCTCTACGGCTCTACCCAATGCCCACAATGCCCAATTGAGGTTCTGCGTCAAAAAATGATCCTATTCGAGATGAAAGAACGACAAACTCACCCTCGTGTCCCCTTCACAAACCGTCCAAGCGAGCTATTCACAGTCCGGTAGGAAACGAACATAATGAAATTGTTAGACAAGACCTTCACCATTCGGCTGTTAAGGTAGTTTCCAATTTTATCTCGAGTTGTGAATTGCATCCTATTCATTTCCGAGGACAGGACCGTCGGCCTCTCTGGCCCCGCGAGCGATGTGCAGGCTGTTGTGGCAAGGTAGCTGCAAAGCTGGACACAGGTGGGAAAGGCCATTGAATTTCGAGTTTCTGGCGGGTTAACTGTGGTGTCCATGAGATGGGTATGAAATCCTAGATGGACGTGCCCAGGCTGAACAAGCCACCCAGTGTGGGTTGGAACTACGGCGGCCCGGTGACAGTTTTCAGGAGAAATTGACGAGACGGAGGGGCTGGCGGTCGTGTCCTCAGAGGGTTCATTACCCCGTTTTGGACAGAAGTCCTTGGATGGAATCCACTGCAAGCGGGGGCAGTGCATAGGGTATTCACCGCGCTGTGCGGTTGTTACCCGTTGTGCTTTTGACAGATTCCAAACGGAAAAACTCCCTCTGGTTCGACGCGAAAAACGGTGTGCATGATGTGTTGCGCCTGTTCCGAACTGACCAAAGTTCGACACTCGATACACCAAATCAGTGGACTGTCCTTCGCATTATTTCTGTAGTCTTGCATTCCCCTTATCCCCTTTTAAGCAAGGCAAAACTCTACATTTACCATAGCACAGCGCGTCTGTCATTTCCTGTCGAAGAGTGTAAAGAAAAAGGATGGGAAATTTTTAAGGCCTGTAAAAGAACGCAAAACGCCGCACAAAGGGACAAGGGCAAACCCTCTGTGCGGTCGATGCAGCGTTAAGTCCGTCTATAAAACCGAACAACACTGTTCATGGTAGCGAATTTTAAACCCTGACTGTTCGGCGTAACGAATGGTTTGAGGCAGCGGGTAGGCAATGCTTTGCACTCCGACATCCACAGCCCATCTTTCCATTTTGTGCTTTTCGATTCCCGGAGGCTTTGCACAACCCAAGGAGATGGGAATCTGCGGCATCATGATCCGCGCCGCAGCCAACACTCTCCCCACTTCGTCTCCGGAAATTGCCGGAATGCGCGCCATCGCCGTGCCGACAATCGGCTGAAGGACAACGATGACCAACTGGGCAGCTCCTTCTTCCTGAATCATTCTCAGAGCCTCAAACTCTCCTAGAATTTGACCAAAATGCAGACCGACCACAACGTGAGGGACCGCGGCCAGACCCTCTTCGCGCAAAATGGCCAGCGCACTGCGGTACGCGTCGGTCGTTCGTTCCAGGTGGTACACTTCCCGGATGGTATCGTCGTGTCCGATGATGTCCAAAAGGATCTGGTCTACTCCAGCTTCCTTTAGACCTTTGGCCACTTCTCTGCGCACCAGTCCGGTGTGGACTAGTACCCGCAGTCCCTTGTTCTTGAGCACGGCGATGTCCTCCAGAAACCGGTCCAGAGGGACTGACCCGTCCTCCAGGCACCCGCCGCTGATGAGAACTCCTTGAGCTCCGGCGTCGACGAGTGCGGCTCCAATGTCCATCAGCTTGGACGGAGTATTTGCGACCAGCATGTCGTCTAGAACCTTCGTATCGCAGTGTTCGCAGTGTAAGGCGCAGGCCCGGCCCGTCACACTAATGGTGCGAAAGGCTTTGCGCTCATTTTGATACGCGCCTGTGTCGTAGTGTTTTTGACTTGGCGCTGCGAAGAGAATCTCGCGTTTAAAGTGTTGTTCAGAGACGCTTTTGGCCTCCTTTACGAGGTCGTTCAGTTCGCAATCAGCCCAGGCTACCCTGGTTGACAGCATGGTCATCCCCCTCCCAGCTGCTCCAAAGCTGCGACCAAATGTCCTCGACATCCTGACGAGTCGGGACAAAGGGGAAGTTCCTCATCGGTTCACTGGGACGGCCGTTGCCATACGGTCGGTTGCAAGCCGTTTGGCCCGTTTCATCCGGGCATCCGGAGGTCATAAACGGTAGACCTGAGTTGACGACGCGATCGAATTCTTCCCGGTCCGCACCGAAGTCTACCACTTGACCTGCCGAATTGAATCGGAACTCTTTGATGCTCTTACCCATGACATTCATCAAGTAGACGCCCAACTGACACCGTCGGTAGTGGCCTAAAGAAGGCTGAGGATGGTCTCCTAACAGGGTGCTGGGCTCGGGATTAAACGAGAACAAATGGGTGACCACGCCCATGTCTTGGGCTTTTTGACACGCGGCGAGCAGCTCCTGTTCGGTCTCGCCCAACCCAGCCACCAGGTGAATGCCCACGGTTCCCGGTTCATAAACCTTTGTCGCTTCTTCCGTCACCCACCAAAAGTGGTCCCAGCGGTGGGGACCCCGGACCGGCCGTCCACGGTGCTTTTCAAACAGCTCTTCCGTTGCAGCGTCAATGGCAATGTCCACCCGGTCCGCACCGGAGTCTTTAATGCGCTGCAGGTCTTCGCGCGATTTGATTAACGAAGCCGTTATCAGTCCGGAAATCAGCAGGTTCGTGTCCTTTTTAAAACGCCTGATCACGTCGAGCGAGTGTCCAAACGACTTCGGATTTGCCAACATCCCGACGCACAGTCGACGCATCTGGTGCTTTTCGGTGTTTGTCCGGTTAATGAGTTCCTCCACTTTGACCACCGGCCACTTGACTCGAATGAAGGTCGTCTTTTCCCTGGGTACCCGCCTCTCCCGAGAGACGCCGCAGTAAGAGCAGTTGGCGGAGCAGTTCTCTTTATATGTCATCAAAACGTTGAGACCGCGCAACACGATCTCGTCGCGTGCGAATTTTCCCTTTTCCAGACCCAAGGTCATGGCTCCGGCCAATGAAACCATAACGCTGTCGGGACTTTCCGGCGTGTTTTCTTGGTGAGGCCGTTCCTCAATCAAAGGCAATTGCTTTTGCCCCACATCCTGATCTCTAACTGCCATGCCATCTCCTCCTCGATCATCCCAGTTATACAGAGGCGTGCTGTTGCGAAAGAGCCAACTCAAACACGCGCATCCAATCCTCAATCTCTACGCCGACGTACCGGTTGCCCTTTTCGTAGTGGTCTTGAACCAGGAGCCGCAGGAGTCTTGGGTCTGCAGGCGCTTCCTTCAAGCTGGCTTCCATGTCCATGACAGCTCGCTCAGGATAGACAAAAAAATCTCCAGACAAAAACGCCCTGCGAATTCTCTGCGCACCTTTATCGACCACCAATGAAGCTTTGAGCAGTCCTCCCTGGGCCTTTGTCGCGCCAACGAGTACGTCTTGGCCTAAAGCCGGAGGTCGTCTTCGGTTAATCCATTCCATGTGCCGATAGTCATCTTGCGTTCGCACCCATTCCTCTTGTTCTCCAGGGGTGAGTGTTGCGGGTTGAACTTGCACTCCGAGCACTTTTTGCAAAGCGTTGACCATGACGGCTTTGACCTCAGAGATGGGCGGTACAGCCCCTCGCAGCAGTTCACGTACCGTAACCGTCCGCTGCCGAAATGAAGAGACTTCTTTGTCTGTCAGCTTTTCAATGGGTAGACGCAAAACCCTTAACATGGTGTCCACGTCGAAATCGATGAGCAGCGTCCCTTGGTAAATCCAGGCATCGCCCCACTGCGTCCCCCCTGTTCCCGAAATTTTACGGCCGCAGACCTCGACGTCGTTCACCGGGCGAAAAGCGGCTTCAATGCCAAAGTGAGCCAAGGTTTCGACGACGACCGACGCGAATTTTTGATAGATTTGCATGGGTTCTGCGGGCAGAGTCGAGCTTTGACTGCTTAAGCAAATCTCCCATCCCAATTGCCGGGAGTCCATGTAAATGGCTCCGCCGCCTGTAATTCGACGGTTCACCTCAACGCCAAGGTCCGCACACACGTCGGCGTAAACCTCCAAGTCCAAGGCTTGATGGTAGCCCAACAAGGCCGCGTGGGGTTCAAACTCCATGAAGCGGATGGTGTCGGGTACCCGGTGTTCCGCACGTGCCCGGATGACTACCGCGTCCAAGGCCATTTGACGCCAGGCCGGCAAAGGACCAGGGTCTAACAACCTCCAAGTGTTCATGCGCTTTCGTCCACGCGCAACTGGTCCCGATACTGCTTTGCGCTCATAAACTGCTCGGACGATACTGCTTGACTTGGCCTAATCTTGACCACCCATCCGTTGGTATACGGCGCCTCGTTTAACAGAGTGGGCGTTTGTTCGATGGCCTCGTTGGCCTCCACGACGACCCCATCGCAAGGTGCGTAAATTTGTCCGACCCATTTTCCGGACTCCAGGCTTCCAATCGGTTGACCCGATTTGACCTTGGCCCCCACTGCCGGCACAGACACATAGACAATGTCTCCGGCAGTATCCTGGGTGTAGTCCGTGATGCCGACGGTTACGAGTTCGTCCTCCATTTGATACCATTGATGGTGTTTGTCGTAGTAGCGGTCACTGGGAACGTTCCACTGGGGTTCAGATTTTGCTGTCATTCGGTGGATTCAACTCCTTTGTACATCGATTGTCCGCTCAAATTGGCGGATCTGCTTCAAGACCTCACCGCAGAGTGGGATTCTGGCAAAAGTTGGTCCAGAATGTCCTGTATCTCAAAAAGGCTTTCTCCATGCTCCGGCAGCCCCCATACCCGAAGCAAAGAGTGATTCATTACGTCGACTTCAGCGACAACGGGAGGCAGCACAGGGTCTATGAGCGTCCGCAAATACACGCCTTCGCGCACCTTGACCGACTCCACCCGGTTGCGGCGGTTCCGGGCCGGCGCCATTAACCAATGGGGTTGGGTTAATTCGCGCCCGGTTCGCTCCAGTTTGTCTCGCCAAGACTCCCAGGGGAACAAAGTTGCCACGGCACAAAGGCGCTCCGAAAAGACTTCAGCCAGGTCGTTCATGACGCGATCCGTCGACCACTCCCGCGTGGGAAGCCACTCCTTCAACGTGGTCAGGTGCTTCGCCATGCTGTCGGCAAACGCTTTGCGCCAAACAGGGTGTGGAGCCGACCGCACCCTGGCCATCACGTCCACGGAGAAGTCCAGGAGCAAATTTCCGACAATGACGACTTGTTCGTCCAGCAACCCCCCGGCATTTCCAGATACCTTTTGCCCGCCAATCAGAATGTCTGCAGGCGGATGCAAAGACGCTGGGAGCCCCAGCTGTTTCAAATAGTCGACTACGGGATCGAGGGCGTAATGGTACCAACTGTCAGGTGTGCGGCAATTGGGACAGCGCTCTGGATTTGCGATTACCTGAAAAAAGATTTGGCGGGCATCGAGATAGACCAAGGAACCCCCGACTTTTCTCCGAATCACCGGCAGCCCTGAAGTTTCATCGTAGTCCGAGAAACTTTGATGGCAGCCCAGCGACACGTAGGGAGTCCTTGGCCAGCACAGAACAATGCCTTCACGACCAAAGTGAGCCATAGCGTGGTAAATGGTTTGAGTCGTAATCCAGTCCAGTTCACCCAGCAGATACAAAGGCAGGTTTTCCACCCCATTCGCCCCCTTTCCCGGTTCGTCTTGAGGCCGTTCCCCTGAGCCTTCAACCGAAGGTTTGCAGCTCAAAACGTCACCGAAAGCTTTAGAAGGTCACAGTCACATCGGCGTCAAAAGCGTAGTCCAAAAACGCTGCTGCGCCCCCCACTTCGCAACTGCCGAACAAGTGCTGTTTTTCAATTCCCATGACGTCCATGGACATTTGACAGCCGAGCAGTTTAACCCCGGATTCGGCCGCCATGTCGAGCATTTCCTTGACACTTGGCAGGCCGGCTTGCCCAAAAGCGGTTTGAATCTGTTCTTTCCCCGGAGCCATTTGCAGGGACTCGGGCTGAGTTAAGATCATCAACCCTTCAAAGGTAAAGAAAATGGTCACATCGGCGTCCATAGCCGCTGCGGCAGTCGCAATATTCAGTACTTTATAAGCTGTGTCCAGCGTTCCTTGCGAGGCAATGATGGCAACTTTCCGTCCCATAATTGCGTCCCTCCTTAAGGGGTGCGGTTTTGCCCGCACATTAGTTTTCGGCAGTACTCGGCTCATTGGCCAAACGGTCTAATTCAGCGGATAGTTCGGTGTCTTCACAGCGCAACACTAAATCTCCAAAAGACTGCCCATCCCGCACTAGACCTTGCAGCGCCAATTCGATGTTCTGGTCTTCTCGCCGGACGGTAAGCTGCCACTTTCCGACCGCCGGCGGCTTGTTGTCTCCGCGGGGTTTCAATTCGGACGTCATCACTAACGAGTAACCCGGTATTGACTCGTAGTACGGCAGGTGATCGTTTTTGCCGCGATTGATGTTGCGCAAGGCTTCATTAATGCCAGCCAAAAAATCCAGGCGGTTTTCAAACCACCGCGCTGCTGCAGACAAGGGAACTTGAAACCGTTTTTGCAAGCTCATTGACCTCCTAGCTGTGACTCGGCTGGAATTGGAGCTGAACCGGGATTTGGCCGGCCAGGTTTCTCCCACAGCTTGCTAACGCGCTGCGCGGCGGCGCTCAGCAGTTCGACTTCGTAAATGCCAAAGCTTTCGGGCTGGTTTGCCTTTGCGCACAGCACGGCTTTCACCAAACCAGATTCCACGATGGGTACCGCGACTTCCGACCGGGTTTCCAAACCGTCTTTCAAATGACCTCGAAACCGTCGAACGTCCTGAACGATTTGTACCGCGCGTTCAAATGCGGCGGACCCCACCACGCCTTCTCTCCAGCCAATCCTGGGCAGTGTCGGTTTTCCTTGAAACGGTCCAAGCGTCAGGTCGCCTCCAATGGCTTTTGTGACGTACCAGCCCAGCCAATGGACGTCCGGCAAGGCATCGTACAAAAGTGCCGTGACATTGCATAAATTCGCGAGAAAGTCGGCGTCCTTGGAAAGCCAGTTGTCCACTTCCTCGATGACGCTCGGTAAACTGGGGCTGCTGTCGCGGTTCGCCTCTTCAGCCATCTAACAGCCTCCTTCGGCATCTAAAAACCTGCTTAGAACGTCACGAAAAGGTCCGCTTCCAGAGCCATTTCGTTGACGGCGGTGCCACCGACGACGCCGTCAATTTCGATGAGGTCGTCTACGGTGCAATCGTTCAAATCCAGACTGGGTGCGCAAACGTAGAACTTCACCCCGGCCTCTCTGGCCTGTTCAATAAAAAACCCCAAAGTCGCCCCTTCGCCTCCTTCCTTCACGCGCAGATTTTCCGCGACTCCCTTTTTCAACAAGCTCGTTCCTGTGATCGTAAATACCATCGACACGTCGTAATCCATTAATGCAGCGGTCGTGGCAAGAAAAAACGGAGACGCGGACCGGTAGGGGGCTTCGACGCCCGTCGTATGCATGTACACGCATTTTTTGACTTCTTCGGACATATGGACACCTCTTCTCACTTTGTTCTTTTGATACGATAGGTGAATACCTTGTTGTCTTCGTTTGCGAACAACAAGTCGTGACCTGTCGACCGAGACCAGGCTTTAAAATCGGCCATAGAGCCGGGGTCTGTAGCTTCCACTTCGAGGACTTGCCCAAGTTCAATACTGTTAATAGCTTTTTTAACTCGAATGACCGGCAAGGGACACTTTAATCCTTTAGCATCCACTTTCAGTGCAATTTCGTCACTCATTGAACCTCACTCCTCAATTCAGTTTCAATCGGCGGATTGGCCGCCAAAAACGCACGGACAAGGTCTGCCACGCTCACGCCTGGGATATGGGCTGCCTCAAGCAACCATTGGGCGGCCGACTCTATGTTGGCTGTTGTCACTGTGGCTCCTCTCAGTCGTTTTGCAAACTGCAAAAGACGGTCTTGCGGTTCCGCAAAAAAGTCCCCAGCCAACAGAACGTCGTCGAACTTTCCTTCCCGTTCCCGGTAGATGAGTCGGATGAGTCCCCCGGGCGCCTTGTACACCCCTTCATACAAGCGCACGTCGCCCGAGATCTTCACACCGCGCTGCAGAATCCCCTCAGACGTGAAGACGAAATCCTCCGAAAATAACGTCGACTCAAATTCAGCGAGCGCGCGCTCTTCGCGTTCTGTGAGTGACCCGGGCACAGCGGTTTCACCGATAACGTTTTCAAACGCTTCGACCAGCCAACGAGTGGCTAATTCGCGGTCGAAAGGGACCTGCTCGCCGAGTTCGCGTTTCACCGACGTCATGTACTCCTGCAGGGTGAAAATGAGCTTATCCCGGAACTTTTCGGAAGGGACCTGCAAAACCTTGGCCATGGCCTCGACGTTAAAGTCCATCATCAGGCTCCCAACCAACACCGTCGCATCGCCAATGGTCGCAGCACCTGTGCCGCCGATTTTGCGCGGACCGACGACGATGTCGTTGACAGGTCTGTGCACCGCCTCAATGCCCATGCGCTGGTACACTCGCACCGGTGCAGCCAGAAACTTTTCGTACAAGCGGTCGACGTCCGCAAAGCGCTGAGGAAAGATCAGGTGCCAGAAAATCTGATTCTCGTCGAGGTATACCGCTCCGCCGCCCGTCATTCTGCGAGAAATGGGAACCTGATTTCTCCGGCAGAACTCCACGTCCACCTCCCGGCTCGTCACCTGGTGAAACCCGACGCAAACATAAGGTTTGTCGGGACTGACCGTCACCAGTGTAATGCCATCTCCCGGCGCCATTAGGGATGCAACGGCGTGATAGATCGCTTGCGAACGCGCAGCGGAAACCGTGCCCAGGTCTAAGTACCGCATCGAAATTACCCTCCTCATCTGCTGCTGTATGCGTCAACAACGTCAACCATTTTGCCCTAACCCCTTCTGCCGCCAGGCTGCACCGTGCCTCCGTCCTTGCAAAGCATTGCCGATTACAACGAAATGTCAGGCGGGGTGGGCGGGGTGCTGCCTTGCAGCGGCGGCACGCAGCGCACGCACGTCAGACCTTCGGCTTTCAGTTTCTCCTCGTAGTGACTTGCAGCCGCTGACCCAAGAATCAAGTTCTCCTGAGGCCAATCCTCAATTTCTGGTTTGACCTGAACAATCCATCCCTGTTCATACGGGCTGATGTTAATGATGTTCGGGTCCGCGGCGACTTGCGGGTTGAGAGCCAGAACCGTTGCGCGAAACGGAGCTGGAAACGGTCCGACCCACTTCCCGGACTCAATCGTGGCAAGGCTCTTTTTGGCGTTAACGACTTTGCCCACGCGGGCGCGAACGTGCAGAACCTTTCCTGCCCGGGTTTGCGCGGGGTCCGTCATCCCCAGGTAAACGGTGCCATCCTCGAGTTTTCTTGCCCAAACGTCGAGATCGACGTCAAAATACAAGTCGTCCGGAAATTCGCACATTCGAACCCGAGCCATGCAGCTTCACCGCCTTTCCTAATGGCTGCATTCGATTCCTTGCTCTGCCAGCTTGCTTTGATACTCCGTGACTCCTTCGGTTCCGGTGACAAGGGTTTGGCTGTCCGTTGCCCAGTCCGTGGGTTCGACGCGAATAATCCACCCCTCCCCGTAAGGGTCGGTGTTGACCAAATCCGCTTTCTTCTTTAAAGCCTCATTGACAGCGACCACTTTCCCTGCCACGGGAGTCGGAATTGAACCCACCCATTTTCCGCTTTCCAGAGTGCCCGCACTTTTTCCCTTGACCAGGGTTTTTCCAAGGGAACGAAGGTTGACCACGATGATCTTACCGGCCAAGCTTTGCGCCACGTCGGTCATTCCCACCAGCACCGTTCCGTCGGAATCCGGTTTCGCCCAGATGTGTTTATCGATCCAGTAGTACAGGTCATCTGGAAGATTGCAGCCGTTTGTACTCATACCAATATCTCCTCTGTTCCATAGTTCTCCAGGCCCATCGCCTTTTCGACCAAAAAGATCAGATCACTGACTTCCATCTGGCCTTCGTATCCGGCTGTCTTCACGGCGTCTGAATACATCGCTAGGTCCTTTGGACAGGCCACGATAAAGTGGCTGACCCCGTCTAAGGCTTTGGCTTCGTGAATGCGGTTTTCGGCAGGTTTTTTCGGATACAGGGTGTCGCCCATCCAGATGCGCCCGCCTCCGGCACCGCAGCAGAAACTGTTTTCGCGGTTGCGAGGCATCTCGACCAGCGTTGCTCCGACGTGTTCAATCAGGTTGCGCGGCGGGTCAAACACGCGGTTATACCGCCCCAAATAGCAAGGGTCGTGGTACGTGACCTTGACGTCTTGCGGGTGCTTTACCGGCAATCGGTTCTGCTGCGCCAGACGGTTCAACAACTCCGTATAGTGTTCGATCTCCACTTCCAGGCCGAGCGCCGGATACTCGTTTTTGATGGCGTTGTAGCTGTGCGGGTCCGTCGTCAGCACGCGTTTGAACTTTGCGGACTGAATGGCCTTGATGTTCTTCTCCGCTAGGGTTTCAAACAACCCTTCTTCACCTACGCGGCGCACGTCGTTGCCGGCGTTGCGCTCCGCCTCGTACAGGATGCCAAAGTCCACGCCCGCCGCAGTGAGGATGCGCGCCAGTGCCTGCGTAACCTTTTGCGCACGCGGATCGTAACTGGCAAAATCCCCGACAAACCACAGGTATTCGACTTCTTCCTTGCGCGCATCCTTGACCGGGACCTTCGCTTCTTTGACCCACTTTGGGCGGTTTCGTTCCGACTGGCCAAACGAGTTCCCCTTGCGCGCAAAGTTCATCAGCGTGCCGGACAGGTTGTTGTCCATGGTTCCCTCGTCAATCAGCGTCCGCCGCATTTGCACAATCATCGGGACGTGTTCAATGCCTACGGGACACGTTTCCACGCAAGCCCGGCAGGTCGTGCACGACCACAGCACATCCGCCGAAATCAGCGCTGTGGACTCTGCGGTTGAAGCCACTTCGCGCAATGAAATGTCTGGCATTTCACTGCCGTCCGGGAGTTTGGAACCACCGGTTTGCGGCCGCTTCATGCCGTGGAATCCGCTCACGGCTTCTCGCAAGTCCAAAATCAAATCCCGCGGCGACAAAGGAGCTCCGGAGTTGCGGGCCGGACAGACGTCGTGGCAGCGGCCACACTTGGTGCATGCGTCCAAGTGAAGCAGTTCCTTCCAAGTCATGTCTTCTGCAGCGGGGGTTAAACTCAACCCCATCGCGGCATCAGAGGCCGGAGGAGGCAGAACAATCGCTGCTTTTCCGTCGCGGACAACCAGGTTCGCCCAGGACGACAACATGTGAACGGATTTGGCATAAGGCAGGTAAGCGATAAAGGTCAGCGCCAAAAACGCGTGAAACCACCACGTCCAAAAGTGCCATGTCATGGCAGCGCTTGGCGTCATGCCAAGGGCCGCTAAGCCGTTGGCGACGGCCAGTCCGACCGGTGAATACCCTTCAAACCACGGGCGGTCGTGCAGCAGGCGAAGCGCTTCCAGAAACACCCCCGTCAACCCGAGCACAAACAACTGAAGGAGAAACCACCAATCCTCCTTTCGGTACCCGCCGCGGTCATCGGGTTTTCCATCTACGCGCGCGTAGTTGAGCCGAGCTACCGCGAAAAAACCGCGGCGGACAATCAGCATGCCAAGGCCAACCAAAAACAGTACTGCGGAGACGTCCATGACGACGGAAAAGCCGAGAAAGAAGTCGCCTTTCCAAAACTCTAAAGACGGTGCAATCAGCCCGAGCACATCGTGATCGAGGGCAATGATGCACGTCCCGAGAAACAAAAATCCGAATGCCCAAAACACGAATCCGTGAGCGATTCCGGTATAAGGGTCGCGTCTTCCAATCTTGCGGCTGGAAAGGACTTCGATGAACGCTTTGACCAGGCGCTTGGGCCAGTCGGGAACCACTGGCTGATGGCGACCTGCCCGGTAACGCAGGATGCGGCGGATTACGCCGTACAGAAAAACCCCAATCGCAAGAAATGCAACCACATAGAATAAAGGAACTAACCAGGTGTGTTGAAACCCTTCAAATACGGGTCGCTGTGCCACGGGTTGCATGCGCGGCTACACCTCCTTTCAGCTCTCTTGGAGCTGTTCACTGAGCAACGGGACAAAGTCAAGCAGGTCTTCCACGACGCCGTAGTGGGCAATGTCGAAAATCGGCGCCTTGGGATCGGTGTTCACGGCAATAATGCATTCGGCATCGCGCATGCCTTCCAAGTGCTCGGGAGCGCCGCTGATGCCAAGAGCCAAATAGACTTTCGGTTTGACCTTCTGCCCGGACTTGCCGACTTGTCTGGACTTGGGGAGCCACCCGGCATCGACGACCGGCCTGGATGCGGATACGACGGCTCCCAGGACTCCGGCGAGTTCTTCGGCAATCTCGACGTTGTCCTTGTCTCCGATACCGCGCCCAATGCTGACCAAGACGTCTTGCTTTGTGATGTCGACGTCCGTGCTCTCCGGGAGTGCAAAACCTTGAAACTCTGTTCGCACAGCCGGTTCAGCGGTAAACACTTCCATCGCTGGACTACCCTCACCGCGCCCCTGGTCTGCATTGCCCACACCGGCGACCACCTGCAAGACGCTGAATTGGGGTACTGAAACGGTGGCGACCATCTTGCCTCCGAGGATCAGCGACTGGGCTGTCCAACCGTCGCCTTCAGGAGCGATGCCTTGGACATACGCGATGCTGTTGTACCCGCTTTTGCACGCCGCGTACGTGGCGACGTCCATTCCAACCGCGGTGCTCCCGACGAGTACGAGGTCCGGTTTTTTGGCTTCTATCGCTTGGGCCAAAATTTTGGCCAGCGCTTCAGGGACGTAGTCGGTACCAGAAGGAGTCAACAAAACCGCATCCGCCTTTCCCAGTTGACTGCCCATGGACTCCGGCATCACTCCGAACGCGAGGACTGTCCCTGAATCTCCCACCGTGCGCCTTGCCACGTCGAGCAGCTCAAACGTAATTTCAGACACCTTTCCATCTAGAACTTCTGCAAAAACCATAGCCGTGGCCATCTGTACGCCTCCTTGTTTTGAGAGAGTTTTACGCCAAAACGCCGCGTTCGCGCAAAATCGCGAGGATGCGCGCCGCCTTGTTCTCGGCCTCGCCTTCGATCATTTCCGCATGTCCTTCCGAGACCGGGACAGCCAGTTGGATCACGTTGGGAACAGGAACTTGCGGAATCGAGACCTCCACTTCGTCGAGCGAAGTCGCCTTCATCACCTGCCGGACGCGGGAAATTGGAGCGTAGCGCGGGGGTGAAGGGGCCACCTGAATCCCCACTACAGCGGGTGTTTGCACCGTCAAAGACGCTGTGACTCCGCCGGCAAACTCCTTTTTCACGGCAATGGTCGCGCCCGCTGCTTCCACGCTTGAGACGACCGTGGCAAACGGATAGTCTAGACTCGCAGACAGCCAAGTTGATAACTGTCCGTCGAGGTCGTCGTTGGCCTGGACTCCGGTCAAAATCAAGTCGGGTTGAACCTCTTCCACGACAGACCTCAACATTTCTGCGTACTGGCGATTGGTCAACCCTTGTTCGAGTCCGTCCCCGACCAGTTTGATACCGCGATCGGCTCCTTTCGCGATCGCCGTGTACAAGGCTTCTTCTACGTCGCCGGTTTCAGCGGCCACCACGACAATCTCGCCCCCAGCTGCCTCTTTGAGCAGCAGCGCTTGTTCCAGAGCTTGTTCGTCCCATTCGTTGAGTTTGAGCCCAATTGCGTCCCGGTCCAGACTTGCTCCGTCGTCCGCGATCACCAGTTCTTCGACTACGTCCGGCACCAACTTCATCGGTACCAACATCTTCATGTGTTTTCCCTCCCATGCGTGTGAGCAAGGTTTATGACAAACGGTTGCGATAAAGCCAAAGCTTTGGCTGCCAGTTCAAGACTGCGACAGCTTAGACGCGCGCTTCTACAAGGCCTGCCGACTGCGCGAGAAGTTCCGCGATGTCGAGAACTTCCAGCTTCCCAGCATTGCCTGTGGATTTGACAGCGTCTTCAAAGCGCGATACTTCGTATGGGCACGTTACGGCCAACACGTCCGCACCGTATTCAATCGCCTCCAGCACGCGTTTTTCAGAGAGGCGCATGCTCATGTGATCGCGGTTGAATCCATCCAGCCACATCCCGCCGCCTCCGCCGCCGCAGCAGTACGACGTTTCTCTGCAGTGACCCATTTCGACCAAGTCGATGCCGGGAATGGCTTTCAGCAGGCGCCGCGGCGCTTCGTACTCGCCGTTGTGTCGGCCTAGGTAACATGGGTCGTGGAACGTCACCTTTTTGTGGATCGGACGGTCTAGTTTCAGCTGGTCGATGAACTGGGATAAATACTGCGTGTAGTGCAGGGTTTTGTAATCGCCGCCGTACTTTGGATACTCGTGTAAAAACGCGTTATAGGCGTGAGGGTCGGTGACGACGATTTGATTGAAAGCGTATTTTGAGAGGGTCTTGATGTTTTGTTCCGCGAGCATTTCAAACAGGCCTTTTTCACCGGCCATTCTCTGGGAATCCCCAGCGCACTTCTCTTCGTGGCCCAGGATGCCGAAATCGACCGACAACGCATTAAAAATGCGCGCCAACGCGACGGATGCATCCTTGCCGCGCGGGTGATAAGACGGGTAACACTCGACAAACCACAACACGTCCACGGGGTCTTTGGTCTTACTCAAAATAGGCACCGGCACTTCGGCGAGTTTGGTCCAATCCGCCCGCTTGCGCGGCGACTCTCCCAGTGGATTCCCGTAGCGCGCTGTAGCCTCAAACGCATCGAGCAGCTCCTTGGGAGCTTTGCCTTCGAGGACCGCCTGCTCGCGAACAGCAGGCATAATGTGAATCATATTGACTTCCTTCGGGCAAACCCGCAAACAGTTGCTGCAGGTCGTACAAAGCCATAAATCGGGGCTGTCGAGCAAAGAGGCGCCCAGTTGGGTGCGTCGAAAAACTTTGCGCGGCGAATAATCGCCGACGGTATCCACCGGACACACGCCCGTGCACTTGCCGCACTGGTAGCAATACGCGAGAGATTCAGCCCCTTCAATTGCTGTGACTTCTTCCAGAACCGACAAGTCATACTCGTTGATGACGCGCGGTTCGAACATCCGGGTCCAGTTTGTGCTCAGCCGAATCCCGTCGACGACGGTTTCTTCGAGCTCAATGGGTTTGACTTTGCTCAATTCGGGTTCCCCCCCAATGCGTTATGCCGAGCAAGTTTTTTACAACCTTCGGAAAGGGCGGCAGGACCTGAGTGAACTCGTCAGTCATCCGCCAAGAAGACATGGTGAACATGTACACGGCATACACCCACGACAAGCTGATGAAGGGCCGGTAAACTTCAGGAATATTCTGCAGTCTTCTCGTGGCGTCCAGCACGGCCGTCAGCATCTGTTGTACGACGTGAATCTGACTGTACAGAGCTGGTATCGAATGGATGTTTTTAATGACCTCCGGGTCGTCGAGCACCAGGACCAAAGCCCCCGTGTGAAACTCCGGTTGATAGACCCAGCGGGTCCACCAAGGATGCTGTGCGGGATTGGCAAGGTGCAGCCAAAACGTCCCCCATTCGAGTCCCCACTTGGGCCGGTCCGGCCACTCGTCCAAAGCCTGGCACACCTCTAGAACACTTCCCTTTTGTCCCTTCCATACCAACGACTTTGCAAACTCCTCGTAGCGTTCCCGGTCCTGTTTTGGCAGGCGCCGGGTGGCAGGCACGACATTCCAAAGAACTTGGTTAGCACCGGTCGATGCCGACAAGGCTTGCTCGAAAAGTCTGGTCGAGGCAGCAGCGCGCGCGTCCAACTGCTCCACGACCTCGTCAATCTGTTGCGCTGTCCACAGCGGCTCTGACTTATCAAGAAATTCATTGAGCGTTGCCGCATCGACCATTGGCTGTTTCATCCCACGGTCACGCGCTGCAGACGGCTGAGCAGTGCGACAGACTTCATCGCGGCAGCCCCGCCCATGGAGATGGAGTCTTCCAAATCCTTTGGCCCTGCGGCTGCCCCTGCGACAAAAATTCCTGGAACAGGCGTTGATACGGTGTCGAGCGGTCCTCCTACAGTGGCCAAAAAGCCGTGTTCCTCACGGGGAATGGAGAAAACTTGACTCATGTTCACCGTGCCTTTCGAAGGTTCCATGCCCACCGATAGAATGACCATGTCCATTTGCACTTCCATAGGGCGGCCCATGGTTGTGTCTTCCCCTTTGATCAGCAGCTTGTCGCCCTTGCGAATGACTTCTGTGACGATGCCCCGGATGTAATTGACCTTGTATTCCTCTTGCGCTTTCCAGTAGATTTGGTCCTCCCAGAACCCGTACATGCGCATGTCGATGTAAAAAATGAACACTTTTGAATTGGGAAGCATCCGTTTAATCTCAATGGACTGCTTGGAAGCGATGCCGCAGCACACTTTTGAACAGTACTTGTTTCCAATTTGCCGGTCGCGCGATCCCACGCATTGGATGAAGGCCACTTTTTCCGGTGCCTCACCGGTCGATGGACGTACGATTTTTCCTTGTTTCATCATTTTTTCTGCGTCGACCAAGGTAATGACGTCGTCGTATTCGTAGTAACCGTACATCTGCGTTTCACGTCCGGGGTCAAAGTGTTGGAATCCGGTGGCAATGATGACGGCCCCGACTTTTTCCTGGCTCGTGGTCCCGTCTTCTTTTTCCAACGTAATGTCAAAGTCGCCTTGTTGCCCAGTGCTTTGAATCACGCGGGTCCCGAGGCGAAGGTCGACCAAAGGATGGTTCAACACGTCGTTTAACAACCCCGACATGGCTTCTTCGGTATCTTGCAAATCCGGCGTCAAGGTCGCGTAGCTTGAGGAGTACGGTGTCCCCCCGAGTTGCGACCGCGCTTCCACCAACAACGCCCGTTTCCCAAGGTCCGCGACGCCGCGGGCGGCCTCCAGACCTGCGGGTCCGCCTCCGACGATCAATACGGTATCTGCTGCCATTGCCTTTCCCTCCTATGGTGGTCTTCTCGCTTTTGGCTGCCTGGTGACGGATTCCGTCGATGTGCTACATGACGGCTTCCCAGGACAGAGACTCTATGGCACCGCTTTTGATGCGAGCCAAGTCCTGTTCAAATTCCGCCCAAGCCGCTTCGTGATCGATGCCCATTTTCTGCAGCAGCCGCGTGTTGTCCGTCGAGTGCCAATGCAGCTGAGCGACGCGGTAGGGGTGTGCCCCAACAGCCAACGCAGCAAACTGAGATTCCGACATGACCGGAACTCCGACGTTGCGCCCGTGAGCCTGCGTGCTGAACTGGCTCTTATCGAGAGAGGTGACGCAGCCCGTGTCGTGGGTCAACACCACGTCAGGATTGGCCTCTTCTTTCATGACTTCAATTTTGCGCATGGTGGCAAAGCTACGAGTAAAGTCCCGTTGGACGAGAATGTGCCGGAATCCAAAACCGCAACAGTCGTACCACGTGGAGTAATCAGCTACGTTGGCTCCGAGTTTCTGAGCCACAGCAGTTACGACCGCTGTGCGCTGGCCGTTGTAAATCTCTCGGTCGTATATGGCGTCCGCCCTTTGCAGCTTGTAGTAGTGACAGGCGGGATGAACCGTGACCGTGATATTTGACAAATCCCGCACGACGCGCGACTTTAGTTCGTCGCGGATCGCATACATCCATTCGCTGTAATGCACAATTTCTTCCGGCATCACGAACGGCCGCCCGAGTTTCTCCAAAATTTCTTTGACCTGCCGGCGCAGCTTCGCGTCGTGGACGAGTTCGTGACGAACTTCTTTGTAATGGCCGTAACTGGTGCCGCAGTGAATCAAGGGGTAATACCCTGTCTCGTAGGCCGCCGCAAAGTTCCTCATCGCAACCGCTGCTTGCGCGGCCTGATTCGAGGTCGCCGAAGCGTAATAGTTCCACGCGGTACAGGAAGTTTGATCCCGTGGATCAAAGTAGTCGTATCCAAGCAGCCGGTTCAACCAAAAAATCGACGTCGAATATCCGGGTATATGCCCGCACTGTCCACAGCTTTTGTGGTGCCATGTCTTTTGCAACGGTATTTTTTTCATTCTTCCGAATTTAGTCGTTACTTCGACGTAAGGTTCGGGAACCGGTTGTACAATCCACTCTCCAGCCCGCCCGAGTTCCCAAATCGCCTCCCGCAAATCCTCATCCGGAGCTTCGTCTGGATCCGGTTGAAAAACCCGGTCGGTTTCCACTGGCACGCCGAGATCATCCGTGGTCTCCAAAGCGATCTTCTCCTTTCAAATTTCAAGGATCGATTTCCTAAAAATGGCGTATCCTTAAATTGCAAATCTCGTCACCGATCTTAGTAACAGATCATTACTACTATTCAGAGATTTCACTCTATTCTAGGTGCGAAAGCAAGCGTTCTTCCTATAGTGTGAGGTACTGCTACGTACTGAATCAGAAGCTGCCTACCTTACCCTAACTGCAGGCCGGATTCCTCCAACTCTTCGTCCATCACTTCTTCCATAATGTCGTGCAGTCCTTCGTCTAAAGAGGAAATCATATCAAGAGCGCCGGTTAATTTCCATATCGCATACAGTTCTTGCATGGTGCGCTCTTCCACAGCCCACGACGTTGCCGTAGTATGCATCGTTTCGGGGGGCAGCGCCTTTCTCCACAGGTCCAGGTTTTCAGACACGGCCTTCACCTGAGGTCCCCAATCCGGGAAGGCGTCCTCTTGGAGCATGTCTGGGGATACCTGAGTACCCGTCGTCATGATTTTGTAAATGATCCGAGTGTACCCGGCCAAGGCTTCCTTGGTGGTTCGCAGACCATTTTTGACCGCGACTTCGCGCATAACAGTAATTAAGCCGCCTGGGTTGTTTTGTCGAGGGCATCTTGTGCAAGAAAAGCATTGGGAGCAGTTCCAAACGTCGTCATTTAACTGTTCGTAGAACAATTCGACGTCTTCGCGGGCTAAAGTTTGTGCGATTTTGCGAGGAGAAAAGTCGTAGAACCGTGCAGACGGACAGGCCGCCACACAGATTCCGCACTCGTAACATCCGTACAAATACTCTTCGAAGCGCGGGTCCGCTTTCACTTCTTGAAACAAACGTTCCTTTTCGAGTAAAGGAACCTCTGAATACTTTGCGGAAGGCACGCTCATTCCCCCTTCCTTACACAGTTTTAACGGAACTGTGTTACACGCAGAGGCATTCAATCTCAAACTCGAACTAACTACCTTCGCACTAAACCATAGCCGCTGCCTCCCTTCACAAACACGCGCGTTCCTCCTTTGCGGGCGTTTGATTTCATAGAACATACTGATAATTTAATTGTGTCTAAATTTCCAATACCATACGGTGTAGGGTGTTTTCATTTCGCTAACAAATACCATTGTATTTCCTTTTTGATTTCCTGACAAGACCCTCCGGAAGCGATTTCAACGGAAAATGTGTAAAGTACGATTCACATAAGTGTCACAAAGCTGGAAATTGGCGTTAATTTCACCCGATGTAGACTGGCATACCTGTAAATCCAGTTCGAAATTTTGTCTGAATTGTGTCAGTTCAATACGGTGTAGAGTATATCCCTGGCGGGGTAATGTGTCAACACGCAAATTTATGGGGAATCCGGTGGTAGATACCCTGGATTTCCAGGGAGGGAATCGTTCATTGAACCCAATTGAGCACCTCGTCCGGGTCTGCGATGTCGCGTCCATAGTACTTGAGGGACTTAAAATTGTGGATTTCCGTGCACACCGCGGCAATCTGGTGAAGTATGGTTCGTTCAGAAACCTGCTCCTCAGACCAGTAATAAATGTCCATCTGAAACGACTGGCCATCTTCATCTGAGCGAATGTACTCGATGTGTTCAGCCTTCGTAAACCCGTTTTTTTCGTAAAATCGGACACGTCGGGCCGTATCCTCATCGTCTGCCTGAACGGGTTCAACTTCGACGATAATCGTTTTTCCCATTTGTTTGAAACGGTCGAGCACCTTCGTGCCTAGTCCGCGTCCCCGGGTGTTGGGATTAACCAACAGGTAATCAATAAATACAAATTTCGGAAATTCAGCGTAAGTCGCAATGTACTCATCGGTTTCCATTTTTTGATAGGCATCGTGGTGATTGAGTAATTCGTGGATTTGTTCCGGATGCTTCATTTCGTGTTCCGGGAAATAGCGAGACAGTTTATCGTACCAGTCCATGTCCTTGCCCCCCTGACCTTTTGCGTTATTTTGATGTAAAAGACAACTGCTTATGCCGTTAGAACCTTCCAATCCACGCTTGAGTGCTCGGCGCATCAAAGTGTCCGCCCACGGTGATTTGTCTCTCATGGATTTGAGGGTATGATATTGGGGTCTGCGATTGAATTCATTTCATCCGGAGAACATCTCAACAGGAGGTTATTTTGATGAACCAGAAATTTGTAATTTTCGTGCATGCCAAGGAAGACGAAGGTGCTAAAGCGGCCCATGCGCTGCTTTATGCCAAGGAATTGGATGAAGCGGGAATTGAGGTAAAAATCGTGTTTGACGGAGCGGGTGTAAAATCGCTGGCAGCCCTGTCTACAAACACGGACCGTCCGTCCCACCAATTGTATTTGCAATTGAAAGACAAGGGAATTATTGCCGGAGTTTGCGAGTTTTGCTCGACCGCCATGGGTGTTCAAGAACAAGTTCTCGCCACTGGCATTGTGGCGATGAATGAGATCAACGGTCACCCGAGCATCGCAAAGTTTGTTCAAGAGGGGTACACCCCGATTGTGATGTAAGTAACTGCTACCTTTGTGAATGTACATGGTACCTTTGTGAATGAAAATGGTACCTTGCCCTCCTTTGGCGGCAAGGCACATCACCTAGCAGCAAAGCTATGAGGTTCTGGAGCGCACCCGTGCTCTGGAACCTCGTTTCAGGGCTCGTCGTATTCGCGCATAGGTTTTACAGTTGCAGTTCTTTAGCCACACAGTTCCGTATCCACTGCATCCCACCCGCGGACAGATTGACGAGGTGAATTCTATGTTTTAAAAATGAGACCTGAAAGTGTCGCAGCAATTCCCGGCAACAAGGGTCAAAAAAGGCCGGTTCATAGGTGTCCAGCCCCGAAAAATCCAGTTCGACTTCATTGTTCTCCGCCAGGTCATGCCACAACAACAAGAAGAACCAGTGACTTCCGTGACCCTTGAGATCGGATTGGGGCAGTTGTGAAGCGACGCGGTAGCGAATGGTTCGGTTACCCAAAAATTGAGAGTCGAGCCCCGACCCCGTCTCGGTATTTGCGTTTTCTTTGTTTCCCAGTCGACTGAAATCGTACTCCATGGTCAATCAATCCCCCGAAATTTCAGAGTACATTCCTCGCACGCAACGCAATGACGGCAAAGACCAGCTTTTATGAGTATTATCTCTGAGTGCAAACCTCCCTAACAGATACTATCCGACGAAAGGTCAGACAAATCCATAGTCCCCATGAACTAGTTCAAATGAGTCCTGTCTTTGACCCACTTATTTATCTGGACGACAATTAGGAGTACAATGATTCGAGCTTCGAAACGAATCCAAAGGGTTTTATCAAATACAATATCCGAACCCTACCAGCGGAGGTTTTTGCGTTCATGCTCTCACATTCTCAGGCACCTGCGCGAGCGAAACCATTGGGGTTGGCTTTTATTACAGCAATCCTGATTTGTGTCGTGCTTAATCCGTTGAACTCGTCCACACTTTCAGTGGCCTTGCCCGTTTTGTTGCACGCACTTCATACCTCTCCGTCGGGAATTACGTGGATTATTTCCGGGTACTACTTGGGCAGTGCCGTATCCCAGCCTGTGATGGGGAAACTCGGCGATGCGTGGGGCCGGGCGCGTTTTGTCTATGTAGGGTTGGCAGTCATGATTGCAACCGCTCTGCTGGCACCGTTGTCCCAATCGTTAGACTCATTCGTCATATGGAGAGTCATTCAAGCTCTCGGTACGTCGATGATTTATCCCAATGCCATCGGACTGATTCGAGAACACCGCTCCCAGGACGTGGGGAAAATCCTTGGATGGATTGGGATGGCCAGCGGTACGGCCGTTGCCGTCGGTCCTACCGTTGGAGGCTTTTTAATCGACCTTGCGTCCTGGCATGCGATTTTTTGGTTGAACATTCCTTTAGCTGTCATTGCCATCGGCCTATTGCTGTGGGTTTTGCCGAAGTACTCCAGTGTCTCACATCTGCACGACATAAAGAAACAGACTGCCAACAGGATTGAAAAACGTTTGGACCGCATCGATTGGGCGGGAATTCTCCTGTTCACCGCCGCAATGACGTCTTGGCTGCTGTGGTTCAATACAAAACACCGGTTTGTTTCGCACGGAGTCCTTGATTTGGTGCTTGGCCTCCTCTTCACCACAGCCCTCGTCGCAGCCGAGCTGCGCCACACCGCACCTGTTCTCCCCATTCGCTGGTTTTACCGGCCTCAGTTTTCGCTCAGCAGTGTCATTGCGGTCCTGAGCAACTTAGTCATGTATTGCATTCTCTATGGACTTCCCATCTTTTTAGAGACCGTACGAAGGTTCAGTGCCACCCAAAGCGGGCTAGTCCTGCTGGCGTTTGCGGGGGTCATGAGTCTTGCATCTCCCTGGGGCGGCCGTTTTGCGCAAGGTAAAACACGTCGGTTCCCCCTCCTTCTCGCCGGGGGATTTTTGGTACTGGGAACCCTGGTCTTGTGTTGGGTAAACGTCCTCAACATGGGCGAACTGATTGTAGGACTTGCGTTGATTGGCATGAGCTTTGCCATCAGCAACGTAGTGATTCAACAAATTGTTTTAGAGTCGGCGCCAAAACAGGAAACCGGACAAGCCTCTGGAGTTTACACCTTGCTCCGGTACGTTGGAACGATGTTGTCATCGGTTTTTGTGGGTTCCAGCATCAGTACGGCGTCTGGAGCTCAAACTCTGTTCGTCCTCTTGACAGGCGCCAGCCTGTTGACGGCAGCGTTGACTTTGGGTCTTCGCGATACGTTGCGGCAAAAGTCCATTTAAGCAGCAGACTTTACGCGTTTTGGCCCATCGATTCAACGGCTTTATCGAGCAATGGCGGCCAGCGCGGCTTGGCATGCGCGGACAAGGTCGCTGCCGTTGACGAAAATTTGCATTCCTCGACGGCCGGCGCTGATACTGACTGGATTGAGGCCGTCTATGGATTTATCCATATAGATTGGAAACCTTTTTTTGACGCCCAGCGGTGAAACGCCGCCCCGTACATATCCTGTGAGAGCCTGTAAGTCCTTGACGGGGACCATTTCAACTTTTTTGTTTCCGCTGACGGCGGCCATTACCTTGAGGTCCAGTTCCATGTCGCCCGGAATGCACGCCATCACCACGCCCGTCTTATCGCCGCGAACGACGAGCGTCTTGTAAACCCGCGAGGCAGGCATCCCCACCTTTTCGGCAACCGCAGACGCATCAAGAGCTTGCTCATTCCATTCGTACTCGTGCAAGGTATACGGTATTTTAAGAGTATCCAGTATCCGGCACGCGGTTGTCTTTGTGGGCATCTCCATCACCACCAGTAGCATAGCACACAAGTCCCTCGGCGAGGATGACTTGCTGCTCGCCAAATCGCGAGACAAACATCCTACAAACAACGCGAGGTTATCCGGTGCTCTGGGACTGCTGATGAACCAAGATAAACCACGAAATCACGGTGTTCAGTTCATACGAAAAAAACAACGGAATGCGATGACCTGCTTTAGGCAGATAAATGAGTTCGCTGTCGGGTAAGCGTTCGTGGAGCAAGCGGCCATAGGCATGAAACGGTCTGTCCTTTTTTCCGTAAACCAACAGCACAGGGTGGCGGATTTTGCTCAATCCCTGCGTGCAGTTGTACCGTAAACTGGCTCGGTAATACTGTTCAACATTCGCTGCGTTCGCTTTTGCGGCATTCCGAAAGGTTTTCCAGAAGACTTCAGACGAATCCGCGTGACTCCACGACAGTCCGAGTGCCAGGGTTCGGATGGCTCTCGATTTCGCCAAACCGATTCCTAATGAAATACGGGTGCGAAGCCGCAAATCCTGGACTTCAGAAAATGCACCGATGAGAATGCTGCCTAGAGCGCGCTCGGGGTAATGGAGGAGAAACTCAAGAATAACGGACCCGCCAGTGGAGTACCCGCAAAAAAAAGCCTTGGGAATTTCCAAGTAGTCCATCAACTGCTTCATGTCTCTGGCAATCAGGGAATACGTCACGGGAGTCGCCGATGCGGGACTCTTTCCGTTTCCGCGAATGTCAAATACAATGGTCCGGAACTGTTTAGACAAATGTTTTACCTGCCGTTCGAAGCAGATGCTGCTCAGAACCGGAGGGTGCACAAAAATGACTGCTGGACCTGTCCCTTTAGATTCGTAATACAAAGACGCGCCGTCGATTTTGGCCATCGGCATCCGCCCATCCACCTCGCTTCATGGTGCCAAGTCTGAAAGTATCGTCCACCCGCACATCGAGGTTTATGTATTTTCACTTTCATGGAGGCTGAGGTCGTCGACCTTGTAGCGACGATGCCGCGTACGTTTTCGGGAAGGTGTTTTCGCATTGCCTGTTGAACATGTTTGTTTGTTGAACAAGAGTCTACGGCTGAGTTGTGGAGTGAAAACATGAAACCTTTTTTAAAGTGGGCAGGAAATAAATACCGGATCATTTCTAAAATCCTCGAATTGATCCCGCCAGGTTCCCGCTTAATCGAGCCGTTTGCGGGTTCCGCCGCTGTGTTTTTAAATACGGACTACGAGAAAAACCTCATCAACGACCTCAATTCCGACCTCATCAATTTGTACTCGACCTTGAAAAACTACGGCCCTGCATTTGTGTCCGAATGCAAACCGTTGTTCACTTCTGAGGCGAATTCAGCGGACGTGTACTATCGCTTGAGGGATGAATTCAATTCCATTCACAACGCACGGCGCAAAGCCGTGTTGTTCTTGTACCTGAACCGGCATGGATACAACGGATTGTGCAGGTACAACAACGAGGGTGGCTTCAACGTACCCTTCGGCCGGTATAAAAAGCCGTATTTTCCCGAATCCGAGATGATGATGTTTTACCATAAATCTCAGTCCGCTGAGTTTGTCTCGGACGACTTTGAAACGGTCATGCGCCAAGCTCAACCTGGAGACGTCATTTACTGTGATCCGCCGTATGTATACCGCTGTCTCACACCGCGAAGTTTACAAACTACAGTGCAGGCGGTTTTGGCGCCATGGAACAGTTGCGGTTGGCGAAGGTCGCTCAGGAACTGTCCCTTACTGGAATTCCGGTCTTGATCTCAAACCACTTCAACGCGTTTACACGAGGTGCGTACGCAGCCGCTGAGATCACGGCTTTTGACGTTCAGCGCTTCATCAGTTGTGACAGCGCAAACCGGAATAAAGCCACGGAGTTGTTGGCTTTATTCCGCAGCACCCCGGTCTGTCCGTGAAAGATAGAACATGGCCTAGTCTTTTTTTGCAAAGGGTTTGATGGTCCACTGCCGATTGAACATCCAAAATTTGAGATGGAAGGGAATGGTCCAACCGGAAATCGGCAACACGGCATAGGATGTAGACAAAAAACACGTTCTCCGCGGGGGGGACAACACCGTGATTAAGAAAAACTGGTACGCCGTTTTACCGTCGGCTCAATTGGGGCGTACCCCTGTCAAGACGACCGTTCACGACACGGATTTTGTGTTACTGCGCGGTGCGGACGGACTGCCACATGCCTTTTCCGCGTATTGTCCGCATCGGGGATGTGACTTGTCCAGAGGTACTGTGGAGCACAACCACCTCGTGTGTCCGTTTCATGGCTGGCGCTTTGACCCAACCGGCCGCTGTACACATATTCCGGCAAACCGCGCGAATGCACCCATCCCAAAATCGGCCCAAGTCACCGCCTACCCCGCGTGCGACGCCATCGGCCTAATCTGGGTCTATACCCAACCTGAACAAACCCATCAAATGACGCCGACTCTCGAGTTGTTTCCTGAGTTTCAGACCGTGCTCTGGCGAAGGGTCCCCTTTGAGATGTCCTGGCACGCAAGTTTTTGCCGGGTTGTAGAAAGTGTTTTAGACATCTCCCACCTGCCCTTCGTGCACCCGGAAACCACTGGAAAAGACGTGAGTCCGGTTGTGGACCACCTCGACTACGCGGTTCAACACACTGGGATTGTGATTCACCCGAAACCCTTCGCACCGACTCATCCGATGGAACCGGTGCCGGCACCTCCAGGCGTTGCCGAACAAACTGAAATTGAACTGTTGTTTCCGAATCGTTGGATCATCCGCACGCCGATGGGGAATGAAAACTGGATGTGCACATTTCTGACATTTACGCCCACAACGCAAGAAACCACCCACGTTTTCGGGGTGGTTATGAGAAATTTTCAACTCGACTCTGAATTTCTGGACGACTTTCACCTCGAACACACTTTCTTTGTCTTGAATGAAGACAAAGAGATTATTGAATGCCTCAGGCCGATGCGCGCCCCCGACCTGAAATCGGAAAGCCATGTCGCATCCGACGGGCCGACTATTCGCTTCCGGTCGATGCTGTTTGATGCCATCCGAATCGAGAATACAGGAGGTTGACGGGCTGACTGCCACCCTAGCCGCAAATATTGAACGGAAGCCGCAACCGCTCCCACCCAGGGTTACACTGAAGCTTTCACCCCGTGGATAAGGGCACATTTCAGAGAAAACGACACGGGTTGTGCCCGGTCATCCAATTCAATGTGAAATGCGTCTTTGCATGAGGCAGGAGCCAAGCGCAAAATCTCTATCAACTTTTCTCGAACCTCTAGCGGCGTACGCGCACGCTGCACCCAATTCTCAAATTGCAGTCGAAGGTCCCAGGACCTCCGCTCTGTGTACAAGAGGCCGACCTCTTCAAACCATGCCTTGTATTCTGACAACCGGTTCTCACGGACGTGCGAAGGGTCTCTAAGGCGGTCCAGGTTGTTGACAAAGGCGTCAAGCGATGCGTCTTCGGGAGCGTAGTGATCGACTAGGATGAAGGTTCCGCCGGGTTTCAAGACCCGCTCAATTTCTGAAATGGCTTGTTTTACACTTGGGAAATGATGGGCAGCAAAGCGACACGTCGCAAAGTCGAAGGATTCGTCGGGCAGCGGCAAGTGCTCGGCGTCCCCTGTCATAAAGTCCACATTTTGAATGCCGTGGTCTTTTGCAAACGCTTTAGCCACGTTCACCATCGCCTCAGTCAGATCCAAACCCAGACACTGCTCGACGAACGGAGCAAATGCAAATGCGGTATGTCCTGCACCAGATCCGACGTCTAACACGCGCTCTGAACCCGAAATTCGGACAGATTGTACCATGTACCGCAGGTCATCTCCGTTGGCGAACAGGGCCTCATCCCGGTAGTCCGCTGCATTTTGGCTGAATTGACTGCGTACAGCATTTTTGGCCTCGTTCTCCATTGGGCTGCCTCCGGTCTAAATAGAATGTTCATGTATTAAGGTCTTTTTACGCGGGATTAACCCTTTACTCAAAAAACTGAATCAAGACATCCTGAATATTTGGCCGGAAGTACTGCTTCGAAAACTCGACGTGTTTCTCGTGCACCATGTACTGTTCATGGTCCGCCATGGAGTCAAAATCCACTGTAATCAGATATTTGTACTGCGTGTCCATTCCCTCAACCGCTTGCCGGAACGTAACGTTTTTGGCGCCGGGTACATGGGTGAGTAGGTTCATCGTTTTGTCTCGAATCAATTCGGCCCTGTTTGCTTCATTGAGATTAAACAACAGAATTTTGTGCAACAACGATTCAATCCCCTTTCCGTGGAGGCCTGTTGAAACCCCTGTGCCAAGACGCACCTTTGGGAGTTACTGCCACACAGGTCGTCTCAGCACCTCTACAGGAAAGCCACGACGGAATCAACGTCATGGCTTTCTGGTCCTATTGTGACATATCCGGTTCAATACGTTTCATTTTGTCCTAGCGGGCTTAGCCGACTTTGTGCTCCATCCGAAGTTTGTCCGCAATCATGGCAATAAACTCGGAATTCGTCGGTTTCGTCTTAGCGGCGCTGACCGTGTAACCAAACACGTTCCGAATCGCCTCCATGTTTCCACGTCCCCACGCCACTTCAATCGAGTGGCGAATGGCGCGTTCCACTCGTGACGGAGTGGTCTTGAAGCGTTCAGCAATGCGAGGATACAACACCTTGGTGATAGACCCTAGAATTTCGACGTCGTTGTACACGATACCAATCGCTTCACGTAAGTATTGGTAGCCTTTAATGTGCGCAGGAACACCGATTTCGTGAATGATCTGAGTGATGGCTGCATCCACCGAACGTTTTGATATGTGCGCTGCGGGATTGGTGTGCAAGGTTTGATTGAAACCACCGACGGAATTTGTCGGTTGCGGTTTTTCACCCGCCACTTGTCTGATGCGTTCGACCAAGACAGGCATGTCAAAGGGTTTGAGAATGAAATACGACACTCCCAGTTCAATCGCACGGCGAGTCACGCTGTCTTGCCCAAACGCTGTCAACATAATGACCTTTGGCATGGAGCTTGACATCTGGGTCAAGCGCTCGAGCGCTCCAATACCGTCGAGCACCGGCATAATAATATCCAAAATCAATACATCCGGCCTGCACTGCTGTACAAGCTCCAGGACATCGTTGCCGTTCAACGCCACACCGCAAACTTCCATATCGGGTTGTTCCGAAATAAATTCACCGAGAATTTCAGCGAATTCGCGGTTGTCATCCGCAATCAATACTTTCAACGCAGCAGTCACCGAAGAATTCCCCCTTGGTCTCGTTCGACTTTAATTTCGACAAAGTGGGGTAAGCTCCTGCCAAATGTTATGTAATACTTTTCCCGACTGTTTGCGCCTCGTCGACGTTTTTCGACACAAAGGAGCGGTGATGCTGTACAGCATCACCTAAAAAAACCTTCTCCTTTGGCGGCTTTTCCTTAAGCTTGTTCTACCGTACGGCGTCCTTTTGCCAAGGCGGCGCTGGCTTGATTGCTTTCCCCTTCTTTCGCCATGTCATCCGACTCCTTGAGCATCCAATTGGCATAAACGCCGTATCCACGGGTCGGGTCCGAAACAAATACGTGGGTTACCGCCCCAATTAGCCTTCCGTCCTGAATGAGCGGGCTGCCGCTCATTCCCTGAACGATGCCCCCTGTTTCGCGCAGTAACTTAGGATCTGTGACGCGAACAATCATACTTTTGGTGTTCGGCTGCTCTTGTTTCACCAAATTTTCGATTTGCACGTCAAATTGTTCCACTGTTTGACCATGAAGGACCGTTAACAGTTTTGCTGGACCTTCGTGAACTTGCTTTGGTAAAGCCACAGGCATGGGATTGGATAAGTACGAATGTTTCGGTGCATCCTCCATGGTACCGAAAATGCCGAAAGGAGTATTTTTGTCTATAAAGCCGACTTCATTGGAATCTGGTGCAAACCGTCCCCTCTTTTCACCGGGTCGGCCAGCTGTCCCTTTGATCACTGAACTCACTGTCGCTTCGTACAAGGAACCTGTTCCTTCGATGGCGAGCCCTGTGTCAACATCGGTGATCACGTGACCCAAAGCTCCAAACCTGTGATGGGCAGGGTCGTAAAACGTCAATGTGCCGACTCCCGACGCTTTGTCACGGACAAACAACCCAAGGTGCTGCACACCTTTCGAGTCGACGAACGGAGTCAATTTCAACACTTTGTCGTCCTTCCCGCGGCGGACAGTAATCCGCAATTGGGAGTGACCCTCCATTTCCTCATGGGTCCATTTTCTGAGGTCCTGTGCTGTGTGGACTGGATGTGCGTCGATTTGTTGGATGAGGTCTCCAACCTTGAGATGAGCCTGCGCAGCCGGCGAAACCTGATCCGGTCCGAGGCGTTGAAATCCGACAACCATGACGCCTGCAGACCTCAACTTAATCCCAATGGATTGTCCGCCGACGTAGACCACCTCTTGCGGAACCACGTGCACTCGCACTGCCTTCCACGGTACAAAGCCAAACACGTGAGTCGATACGGTGGCCTCACCGAGATCCCGTGAAATTACTGCCACATGATTTGTCGTCGGCGAAGAATGAACCTGCACAATTTCGCCGTCTGAAGTGGTCGCATTTCCTGGCAACCCCATCGGTAACACCGTTTTTTGCCCAAGTGGAATGGTGATATCTCCAGGGTACTCGGCCAGTTGTTGTACTGGCGGAGTGAAACACATCAATCCCAACGCTGCCGCCAGCGTCAGCCGGATTCGTGCCTGAGCCCAGCGTTTTCGCATTGTCCGCCCCCCTTTGCGATGGCACCTCCCATGACTTGCTCGTGGTGTTAAGGTACCCCGCAGTGGTGGCTTTATAACGCGAAAAACATGCCACTATAACCGCCGTATTAAGTTAAAAGGTTGTCCTGGCGAAAACTGTCCAACAAGGCCTTGGCATGTTCGATCGCTGTCTCGTCCGACAAACCAGCACCCAGCAGGCGTGCAATTTCTCCGACCCTTTGTTCAGACTCCACCGCCTGTACCTCCGTGACCGTCGCGGACTGTTCCTCCCGTTTTTGAATTCGGTACTGTGACTGTGCGGCTGCTGCAATTTGAGGAGAATGAGTCACGCATAAAACTTGTCTGGACCCGGCTAGATGGCGCAGTTGTTCAGCAATTCTCTGGGCAGCAAAACCGCTGACTCCGGTGTCAATTTCGTCGAAAATGAGCGTTTCAATGTCGTCGACTTGGGCAAGGACGGATTTGACGGCCAATAACGTTCGGGACAATTCGCCGCCAGATGCGATGCGCTGCAGCGGTTTGGGGTCTTCACCGCGGTTGGCGGAAAACAAAAATGACACTGCGTCCAGTCCGCTTTCAGAATACGAAACCTCCCCGCTGTCTGTTGGCGCACGTTGTGTTACAGAAATCTCCAGACGTGCGCTTTGCATGTCCAACTTCTGCAGCACGCCTTGTACGGACGCAGACAATTTCTGGGCGGCCTCCTGGCGCCGCTCATGCAACTCCAGCGAGGTCTGGTGCAACTGGCGTTGCATCGTTTTCACTTCGTCGTACAGCTGTTCCAATTGGTGTTCGTGGTCTTGCAGTTTGGTCCGCTCTTCGCTCGCTTCCTGAAGGTATCGCAAAATGTCCTCAATGGTCGGTCCGTATTTTCGCTCCAGATTCCGAATCTGAACCAGTCGGTCCTCAACCGCTTCCAGCCTGTGCGGATCGCGTTCTAGTTTTCCAAGGTGTTTCAGCAAAATGCGGTTTGCTTCATCCGCGTACACCTGAGCCGATTCCACCAGAGCTTTGGCTTCCTCCAACGTCGAATCGTAATCGGCCGCTGCCGCAACTTCTGTGCTTGCCGTCACCAACAAGTCGGTGACACCCTTATTTCGGTCGTCCCCGCTCAAGGCAGAGACCGCTTCTTCCAACGCCGCTGCAATCTTATCTGCAAACTGCAGTACTTTCCGTTGCTCCCGCAGCGACTCTTCTTCTCCGGGTTGCAGCTCGGCCGATTCAATTTCGTCGATTTGGAAGTTGAGCATGTCGATCCGCCGGATCCGTTCTTGCTCGTCGACATGGGCTTCTTTCCAACGCCGAACAGCACTTCGCCAGGCATGGTACTGTTGGCGCAGCTGTTCCAGCAAAGGTGCGTGATGACCATACAAATCCAAGAGACGCAACTGTTCTTCTGGTTTTAACAAGCCCTGTTGGTCGTGTTGACCGTGTTGCTGAACCAGGTGTTCTCCAAGTTCTTTCAACATTTGAACGGTCGCCATTCGCCCGTTGATGCGGCACGACGTCCGTCCAGAGCGGTGAAGCTCCCTGGAAATGACCAGAGGATCGCCATCGACGAGGTCAAGTCCCCAAGCTTCAAGCAAACCCAGTACCCGATGCCGGGCGGGGCCATCCAATTGAATGGACGCTTCAACCACGGCTTTATCTTGCCCATGGCGGATCCATTCTGACGATGCACGGTTGCCCAACAACAAACCAATGGAATCGAGCAAAATGGATTTCCCCGCCCCAGTTTCACCTGTAAGGACTGTAAAACCCGGTTGAAGCTGCAAATGGATCGATTCAATCAATGCAACATTGCGGACCGACAATTCCAAAAGCATGCAACCCGCCTCCTGCCCCTTTTGAATCGCGCGCTTTAGTCGGCGTGCAGCTTTTGGCGCAAAACGGAAAAGAACTCCCGATCCCGCCACTTCACCAAAGTGGTTTGCACATCCGACTTTCGAACCACTACGATGTCTCCAGATTGAAGCTTGACTCCGACTTGGCCGTCGACCGTCAATCCCAGGTCATCGTGAGTCGCTTGAACCTCCAGCCGCACTTCTTGCTTGTCGTCGATCACGCACGGTCTTGAAAAAAGCGTGTGTGGACAAATGGGAGTAATCAACATAACTTGCAGCCGCGGAATGACGATGGGTCCGCCACAAGACAGGGAATACGCTGTCGACCCGGTAGGCGTAGAGACGATGACTCCGTCTCCGCTGTACGAGTCGACAAACACGCCGTCCACGTAGGCATGCACAGTGACCATTCGCGCAAACGAACCCTTAGCGATGCCAGCGTCGTTCAATCCAATGATTTTGGCGACCGGATCGTTATTGCGCAACACGCTCGCTTCGAGCATCAAACGCGGTTCAAGGTCGTATTCCCGGTTCAATACGCGGCGGACCGTCTCTTCAATGTTCGTCGGTTCCGCTTCGGATAAAAAACCGAGATGCCCAACATTGATGCCAAGCAGCGGGATGCCGTGAAAAGCCGGGCTGCGGGCGACGCCGAGCAGTGTCCCATCTCCGCCAAGAACAAAAGCCAGTTCAACTTCTCGAAGCTCCTCATACGACTGTGGAGTTTCCAGAGCGTGCTTTCCGGTTTGAGCGCACAAAGCATTCAAACCCGCGTCCCTCAGAAGTTTCTCCAGACGCTCTTTGACTTCCATCGCCTTGGGTTTATCGGGATTGACCAAAACAGCCACAGTCCTCAACAGTACCCCTCCTATCGCCCATGCAGCCACGCTAAAGCCATGAGGACTCCAGCCAGCACCCACATTACGCGGTTGAACACGGCCTTCCACATCATATAAGAAGGTGCTTTTACCTCAAAATCCACACTGTGGACCCGCTCGCGATCCACATCGATATGTAACACCCCATCGACCCCGAACGCGTGAATGAGGGGGTACCAATTCTCACCTATTTGGTCCTGCACGGGTTTCTCATCGTATTGCATCACGAGCACAGCAAAGGATTTCGCTCCTTTGCGAACAATAAAGTCTGGAGACAGCGCCTTTTGGAACTCCTGCGTATCGTAAAACGCAGACCACTGAGCGTGCGGGCGGACACGCACCACTTGATATCCATTTCCCTCTAACCATGCGCGGGCGGCGTGAAGTTTGCCTTGTAAAGGAACCCCTGCCTCAGGGTGTGTCCAGTGAGAAAACAAAGACCGCAGCACGACCAGAACAAGGGCTGCTCCTACCAACAGAGCCAAGCCGTCTCTCACCGCGCTCACCACCCAAGACGAGTTATCCCAACTGTCGTTTTACAGCTTGTCATGTTCGTTACTTCCACGCGGCCCAACAGGAGTCCTGCTAAACACCATCTCTAGCACCATCTACCGCAACCATTCCCGCACGGACCAGCGCACTCCGCAGAGCCAGTCCCGTGCGTGTTATCCGGAAAAAACAGGCTTACAGCAGATCGGCGACTTGTTCGCCGCGCAACGCCTCCCACGCCGCGACAACCACGTTGCGCGCGCGCCGATTCAGGTCCTCAGGTACGGCCTTTGTGGACTCGCGTTCATTTTCTAGCGGGTCGCCTTTGCCTAGCGGGTCCTCCAGTGACCACCAAGCCAGGTACTCTAAATTCCCATCCCCACCCGAAATGGGGGAATAGTCTAGGCCCTTGCATCGCCACCCTTGTTTGTACACAAAGTCCAACAAATCCACAATCACTTTCAGGTGAATTTTCGGGTCTCGCACGATTCCGCCTTTGCCGACGAGATCGCGTCCTGCCTCGAATTGAGGCTTGATCAGACTGATGACATCCTTTTCCCCCTGTAAGACCTCGCTCAATCTCGGGAGGAGCAGCCTGGTGGAAATAAACGACACGTCCATCACCGCCAACTTGGGCCGCGGTTCAAACACGCTGGGGTCCACGGTGCGAAAGTTCGTCCGCTCCATCACCACAACCCGTGGGTCGTTCCTCAACTTCCATGCCAATTGCCCGTATCCAACGTCGACTGAAAAGACAGATTTAGCTCCGTGCTGCAACGCACAGTCAGTAAAACCGCCGGTCGAAGCGCCGACGTCGACGACGACTTTGTCTTGCAGACTGAGCGAAAACTGTTCAATGGCGCGTTCTAGTTTGAAGCCGCCGCGCCCCACGAACTTCTGCACGGACGGTGCCACGTCTAAAACGTCCGTTTCCCGCACAAAGGTGCCGGGCTTATCAAGCACCTGCGTTCCTTGTTTGACTAAGCCGGCCATAATCGCGCGGCGGGCTGCCTCCCTGCTGGGAAACAGCCCGCGAGCCACTAAGAGTGTATCCAGACGGACCTTAGGTCCTCCCTTTGCCGTCATGCTCTCTTGGTCTTCCGCTGCATCCGAAAAGCGAGGAATTGCAGCGCGTCCTCCACCAGTTGATCAGGGACTAATCCAAGTTCCGCAAGCAGTTCGCCCCGAGACCCATGCTCAATGAAGTGGTCAGGGAGCCCCCTGCGCAGCACGCGGGCTGTCAACCCGGCATCTGCTAACACTTCCACTACAGCGCTGCCCATGCCTCCAGCCAGCGCAGCCTCCTCCAGCGTCATCATCGGCATGCCTTCGGCGGCTAGGGAAGCGATGAGCTCGGAATCTACCGGTTTGACAAAACGCATGTTGACCACGGTGGTTTCGATGCCGTGCGAAGCGGACAAAACCGACGCCACCTGCTGCGCTGTCTGCACCATTGGACCCAAGGCCAAGATGGCAAAATCCTTTCCCTCGCGAACGACCTCTGCCTTGCCGATTGGGAGTATACAGGGCTGTTCGTCCATCTGAACGCCCACGCCGTCGGCTCTCGGATACCGGACAGCAACTGGGGAATCTAGAGAAAAGGCCGTTTTGAGCATGTTGCGCAGCTCGTTTTCGTCTTTTGGCATCATAACGGTCAGATTGGGAATGGCGCGTAAATACGCCAAGTCAAAAGCCCCCTGATGGGTTTCTCCATCGGGTCCCACGAGACCGGCGCGGTCGATGGCAAACACGACCGGCAAATTTTGAATCGCCACATCGTGAATCACTTGGTCATAGGCCCGCTGTAAAAACGTCGAATACACTGCGAACACCGGCTTCTTACCGGCCGTAGACAATCCGGCGCAAAAAGTCGTAGCGTGCTGTTCCGCAATTCCCACGTCAAACATGCGCTCGGGAAAGTACCTGGCGAACTTTGACAGTCCCGTGCCGCTCGGCATGGCAGCCGTCACAGCGACGATGCGCGGGTCGTTTTTAGCCAAGTCAATCAGCGCATCGGCAAACACGTTTGTGTAAGACGGTGCGGCTTTTTCCTTAGCCGCGGACGGCCATGCGTGAAATTTATCCGGCGCATCTTCGGCCGATGCGTAGCCCTTGCCCTTTTTCGTAATCAGATGGATGAGAACCGGTCCGTTTAGGTGTTTGGCGTCCTCAAGCACCCGGATGAGACCTAACAGGTCGTGTCCATCTACAGGCCCTAAATACTTGAACCCGAACGCTTCAAACAGCTGCCCAGGCACGACCAAATTACGCACAGAGTCCTTGAAGCGCTCGAGCGTTTTCGTCAGGCGATTGCCAATGGCCGGAAGTTTGCGCAGGGCCTGTTCCAATTCGACTTTGGCTTTCGAATACGTTGGGTCCGTGCGAAGGCGCGTCAAGTACTTTGACATTGCACCGACGTTTTCTGCAATCGACATTTCGTTGTCGTTCAAGACCACCAACAGTTTGGTTTGCAAGTGACCTGCGTGGTTCAAGGCTTCCATCGCCATTCCACCCGTCAGAGCACCATCGCCGATGACCGACACGACGTTGTAGTCCTGGCCCGAAAGGTCGCGGGCAACCGCCATGCCCAGTCCTGCCGACAACGATGTACTCGCATGTCCAGTGCCAAACATGTCATGAGGGCTTTCGGACCTCTTTGGAAAACCAGCCATCCCTTTAAACTTACGCAGTGTCGGAAACTGTTCGCGCCGGCCTGTGAGCATTTTGTGCACGTAAGCCTGGTGCCCGACATCCCAGACAATGCGGTCTCGCGGGCTGTCAAATACCCGGTGCAGGGCCAGTGTTAATTCCACTACGCCCAAATTGGCCGCAAAGTGCCCTCCAGTTTTCGCAATCGAGTCAACCAGAAAGTCGCGAACCTCCTGGGCCAACGACAACAGTTGACTTTCGCTGAGTCTCTTTAATTCCTTTGGATCGTCGATTTTTTCAAGCAGCGTGACGAAACACCTCATTTCCCGCCAACGGGATAACTAAGGAAATTTGTTATAGCCTTCCCCGAATCCGTTTCCAGGACACGTCAAAGGTTTCAACTACCCGTCCAGCGAACAACACGATGGGACCGGGCGTCTGAATGGCAATCGCTTTGCCGACGGCTTTGGCAAACACAGTGACTGCCGTGACCAAGGCAGTCAAGGCAATCTTCGCAAATTCCTCGTGCCAACCGTGCAGCCGGATTGCAGCCACCAACTGAACGGATACCGCCAACGCGCCCGCACCGCTGAGAACACCCGCAATATCGCCAATCACGTCGCTGAAAATGCTCGATACTTTCTCGGCATTGCGAACGATGGAAATGGCGCGGCGCGCTCCAAAGACTCGCTTGGACGCCATGGCATGCAGCGGAGCTTCGCGCGCCGCCGCTGACGCTAAGCCGAGCATGTCAAAAAAGGCACCAACTATCACTATGATTAAAACAATAATTGCGCCAAAGTACCAGTGCATTCGATTTAAAAAAATGGTGGATGTATCGAACACACCACCAATCAGAAAAGAAAGTGCGGCCACAATCAGCGCAAACCGAAGGGTGCCGCGCCAGGACGCAATTTTCATTATGTACCTCCCGAAATGCTGAGGAACCCTTGCGGGTGACAGCTCCTTGAGTAAACGCTGTGGCTTAGGTCCAGTAGGTTTTCCCAAGAATGCACCCCGGCGTCGCCGCCAAGGCGGTTTCCCTTTAAGCACTCCTTGACAGTGTCGCCAGCTGTCAGACTGAATTACCACTTAGTCCACACTATAATCCCCAAGGAGCCACGCTGAAGCGAACAGTCTAGGCGTTTTCCGCAACGACCGCTACCATCTCCTAGCCTCTTTTGCAGTACAGATTTCACCCGGCACGGGCGCCTCTCCCTGGCCGGGGAGGAAACGCTTGCTTCCCGGGATCCTTCAGTACCACTCAAGGCAGGCTACACTGCACACAGATTGCCTCCGCATGCAGGTTCATACCCCAAGCCATAGCCCAGAACACAAGGCCACGCACTTGGGCCTCCGCGAAAGCTGGGTCAGGCTTCGCATGCCATTGCAAACTGCCCAACTTTCTTAACTCCCAGCAGCAACCCAAGGCTGGGCGCCTCAAGCCACCACCAGGAACTTCATCGATGTGCCCTTTGGCGGATTTTTAGCCCCGCCTTCAGAGATGGACGGCCGACTAGAATACTGCGCCACCCTTGAAACAAGTTATATTATAGCATACCGCCTGTTCGCCCCCAATCGCCGGACCCGTCGAACAAACGGCCTTTGCGGCGACAATCCGGCACGATGGGTTGTGATCGAGGCAAAGCTTCACCATCTTCTCTCGCGCGCATCATAGCGTGCTGCCCGGCTGCTTGTCCACCCGAGGAAACCAAAAACAGCCCGTTAACTGTTTCTTCGAACGACAAAATCTGCAAGAGCCACCAACAGCGGCGCATCAATCTGCGCGTCGTCAAGCGCTGTTAGCGCTGACTGCCAGACTTCATTGAGCATGTGATCGGTTTGCTCGATGCCAAGCAGCCTCGGGTACGTCAACTTGTCGAGTTTTTCGTCAGCTCCAGTCGACTTGCCCATCTTTTCCGGGTCTCCGACGACATCCAACAGGTCGTCCTTGATTTGAAAAGCCAGTCCAATTTGGTTTCCAAAAGTGCGCAGAGCGCTTAACTTGTCTTCTCCGAGTTCTGCGAACAACGCCCCAATTTCAACCGACGCTTCAATCAGGGCCGCCGTCTTGTGCGCGTGAATGAATTGCAGCTGCTGCGCGGAACCCGCCTGTCGTTCCCCGAGGATGTCCGCCTGTTGCCCGCCTACCATGCCGTACGGACCACCCGCGCGGGCCAAGACGTGGAGCATTCGGAGCTGCCTCGCCGGATCGACGGCCAACGGCTTGGCCAATTGCTCAAACGCGAAGGTCAAAAGGCCGTCCCCGGCCAAAATCGCAGTGGCTTCCCCATAAACCTTGTGGTTGGTAGGGCGTCCGCGCCGCAAATCGTCGTCGTCCATGGCCGGCAAGTCGTCGTGGATTAAGGAATACGCATGAAGCATTTCAATCGCTGCAGCAGCGGGTAAGACCGTTTGTTCGTCGACGCCAAACGTCCTGGCTGCAGCCAGACACAACACGGGGCGAAGCCTCTTTCCTGGCGACAACAAGCTGTAGTTCATGGCCTCAAACAAAACGGCGGGTTCCTCGTTATCCGCAAACACGGAAGCCAGATAGCTCGAAACCCTGTCTCCCTGCGTTTTCATGTACTCGCCGGGGTCCGGCCTGAGATTCATCCCATTTCCTCCTTCGCCGCCTGCGTCCGTATGGCCCCTCCAGTCTCCACCAACTGCTCGATTTCCAGCTCGGCTTTGTCCAATTGCTGCCGACAAAACTGCACAAGTTGCATCGACTCGCGGTAACGTTCAATCGAATCGGTCAACGACAACTCTCCGGACTCGAGTTTCCGGACAATTTCCTCCAACCTCGTCATCGCCTGCTCAAATGTCAAGTCGGGATTGTTCTCCGCCACCAAGGTTCCCCTCCCCTCCTTCAATCCGGGCTTTCACAGTACCGTCCGACAGCCGGATTTGAATTCTTTCGTTCGGAACAAGCTGTCGTTCGGAGGTCACCACCGACTCCCCATCTTCCTTGTAAACCACACTGTATCCCCTGCGCAACACCGTCAATGGATTCAAAGCTTCCAAAGACAACACGATTTTCTCCAACTCGGCGTTGTACTGATAGCTGCGGCGCGCCATGCCCTCGCGTAAGCTGGATTGGGTCTGGTCAAGTTTGGCCTGTGCCCGTCTCACGCGATCGCGTACGTCCATCCGGTACAGCCGCTCCACGACGACCGTCAGTTTGCGATTGGCCAAACTGACCGGTTTCATGGCGCGCTGGCGGACTTGCCCATCCAAAACATCGAGACGCTGCCTGTGCGTATACACCATGCGTAAGGGGTCCGCATATGCAGGCGTCCGGACAACCGACTCCAAGCGGTGTTTTTGTTCGGACAAGCGATAGCGCAAAGCGGATTTGGCGGCATCAGACAAGCGGTTTAAGACTGCGTTTAAGTCCTGGACGTGCGGGGCGACGAGCTCTGCCGCCGCTGTTGGTGTGGCAGCCCGCACGTCGGCGACAAAATCCGCGATGGTAAAGTCCGTTTCATGGCCGACAGCAGACACCACGGGAATCGGACAACTCGAAATGGCTCTGGCCACCACTTCTTCATTGAAGGGCCAGAGCTCCTCCAGTGACCCGCCCCCTCTTGCCACAATGATCACATCGACGGGCTTTCCCTGTTTTGACAACCGCAGCAATTGATCCAGCGCTCGGACAATGGTGTCGGCCGCTTCGACCCCCTGTACCAGCGCCGGAGCCAAAACAATCGATGCCAGGGGGTAGCGCCGAGCCAACGTAGATCGAATATCGCGAATGACGGCTCCCGTCGGCGAAGTGACGACGCCAATGCGCCTAGGGTATGCAGGCAGCTGACGCTTGCGCTCCGGAGCAAACAGACCTTCAGCTTCCAGTCGGTCGCGCAACTGCGTAAAGGCCACATACAGCGCTCCAATGCCGTCAGGCTGCATGTCTTCAGCGTACAATTGGTACTGTCCATCGCGATCGAAAACACTGACTGACCCTAACACAATGACGCGCATTCCGTCTTGGGGTACAAACTTCAAAGACCGGCTCCGGCTGGCAAACATAATAGCCCGAATCCGACTCTTTTCGTCTTTCAACGTGAAGTACATATGCCCGCTGGTGTGGTGTTTGAAATTTGAAATTTCTCCCGCAACGTAGCAGTGATTCAGGCGTGCATCCGATTCCAACCGATGCTTTATCACTTCCGTCAGTTGAGCTACGGTGTAGATGGCGGCAGAAGACTGCGGCTCAATCATCCGCGGCCACCCAATCCACGGCGCAAAGTTCCCAAGGAAACGGTGTTTTTCATGAGCATCGCCACCGTTAACGGTCCGACCCCGCCCGGAACCGGGGTAATGGCCCCAGCGACTGGAAGAACCGCCTCAAAATCCACGTCTCCTGTCAGTTTCCCCTCCAGCCGGTTCATCCCGACGTCGATCACGACGGCGCCTTGCTTGACATACTCTTTGCCAATCAGGTGTGCGCTGCCGACCGCTGCCACCAAAATATCCGCCTCACGCGTCAAACTGGCAAGGTCTTTCGTCTGAGAGTGACAAATCGTCACGGTCGCATTGGCTTGCAAGAGCAGCATCGCCATCGGTTTTCCGACGATGTTGCTGCGCCCGACAACGACGGCTCGCTTTCCCTTGACTTCGATATTTTCGCGTTCGAGCATTTCCATGATGCCGGCCGGTGTACACGGCCAGACGGTTGGCAAGCCGATAAAGTTTCGGCCTGCATTCATCGGATGAAAGCCGTCGACGTCCTTGAGCGGATCGATGGCTTCCAGCACCTTCAGTTCAGAATGGTGAGCAGGCAGCGGCAATTGAACCAAGATGCCGTCCACCGATTCGTCTTGGTTCAGTTTTTGCACCAGTGTCAACAATTCTGCTTCCGTCGTAGAATCGGGAAGTCGCAGCACTTCTCCAGCAATCCCGACTTCTCCCGCCACTCGTTCCTTCGTGCGGACATAGCTTGCAGAAGCCGGATGGTCACCGACTAACACAACCGTCAGTTTAAATTCGATGCCTTGCTCTTTCCACTTGGACGTACTAGCAGCCACTTCGCCCCGGATCTCCCCGGCAATGCGCTTTCCATCTAATAAACGCCCCATAGGTGACCTCCTTTCTAGAGAAAAAAGTTCACACCGGGGTGTGAACTCATTTCGCGTTTGACCCGGACAGTTTCGTTCCTAACCCTGACACACAGACTATTCTTTGCGGCTGCTGCTGTGTCCCGGACTTAACTTAGCCTTCGGGTCGATGAATGTCTTGGCGTTGTTGACCGCTGTGGGTGCCTCGCCAAAACCAGTAGCAATCAGTTTAATTTTACCGGGATAGGTCACAATATCACCAGCCGCATACACGCCGGGAAGGTTGGTCTCCATTTTCGTGTTGACCACCACTTCGTTATTCTCGATGTGCAGCCCCCACTCCGAAATGGGCCCGAGCGAAGCGGTAAAACCTAAACCGCTGATGAGAGCGTCCACCTCGATGGTGGTTTCTTCTTTCGTCTTATTGTGGATCAAAGTGGCGCGTTCGAGCCGGTCTTGTCCGTCCAAAGCCTTCAATTCGACAAACGTTCTCACGTCGACATTCGATTCCATCAGGTGTTTCACACTTAGTTCATGAGCGCGGAACTGGTCGCGGCGGTGAACCAACGTTACGCTTTCTGCGACCCCATCGAGCATCAGCGCAAAGTCCACCGCAGAGTCTCCGCCTCCGACAACCAGCGTCTTTTTACCGCGGAACTTTTCCAAATCGTCGATGTAGTAGTGAATACCCTTTCCTTCGAACCGCTCCGTGCCTTCAGCGGGCATGGGACGCGGGGTAAACACGCCGATGCCGCCTGCGAGAATGACGGCCTTAGCCAGGTGGCTCTGCTTGTCGGTCTTCAGCTCAAACAGTCCATCCTCCCGGCGGTTCAACCCTTCGACTCGCTCGTCTAAGTGAACCGACGGGTGGTACTGAAAGGCCTGTTCCTTCAACTGTGTCACCAAGTCGCGAGCGCGGATTTTGGGGAATCCAGCAACGTCGTAAATGTACTTTTCAGGATAAAGTGTAGCTAACTGCCCGCCTAACTCAGGCAAGCTGTCGATGATTTTGCAACTCGCATCACGCATGCCGCAATAAAAAGCTGCAAATAGTCCAGTTGGACCCCCGCCGATAATCGCAATGTCGACGACTTGACCATCTTCTGGACGAGTCTGAGTTTCCGTCATAGCTAGTCCCTCCTTAACCTCTAAACGAACAAATGCACCAGGACATTATACCGCAGGTTTATGAACTCTACCACGGCACAAACGGGTCATATCCGCCGATTCGACACCTGTGGAACGTGGATTCGTTCACACGGTTCAAGCCGACTTAAAATTAAAGGGTTGTAACTGGCTTGCGGTGGACTCAAACATGGTGTAACTCCATGGTGTAATTCCCTGATGTAACTCAAGCAGGGTTCAACTTGGCGATGGTGCCATTCAACTGAACCAGTGTTTACGGGCCAGCGCCGCAGGCCCCAGCGCGTTATCCGAAGAAAAGCGCGGTGGTGCGTACAAAACTTCCAAGTTAGGGGCAGCCTTTGCCAGGCGGTGGCTCGTTCTCTCCCGAATGTGGGCATTGGCTGCAACCCCCCCGGCGATCACGCAGTACTTCGCTTCGGGAACCCGCACGCAGGCATTTGCAACGGCTTTGGCGACGCTGTTGGCTACGCACTGCTGCACGGCAAAGGCCACATCGGGGCCCGGCACGCCCGCCTCAATCGCCCGCAATGCCGCAGAGCAAGGCCCTGAAAAACTTAAAGATGTACCCGTTGCGCTGGAAGTCAGTCGAAACTCGGGCTGTGCCCGCGCGGACTTGGCCAGTTGCTCAAGGAACGGGCCAGCGGGAAACGCCCCCCCAAGAGCAACTCCCACACGGTCGATAAACTGGCCTGCGTGCAGGTCAGCCCCTTCGCCAAGAGGGGTGATGGCATACCCAAAACGAGTCGGACGCGCAACCAGGACATCTGACGTTCCGCCAGAGATGTGAACCGCAACAAACGGCGCCTCTTTTGGCATGTCCAAGAAGTGTTGTGCCGCTGCCAAGTGCCCTTCTTGGTGAGATACGGGCAAAACGGGCAGCGAAAGCGATCTGGCAAACGTGTGTGCAAAGCTCGAACCCGCTTGGAAAACGGGCATGTACGAGGCGGACAACGGCCGCGGACGCACTGACACCCCGACCGCCGCCCAGCTTGTATGTAAATTCTGGTCGCGAATTTGCGACATCAAATCGTTCATGACCTGTGGAAGTCTTTGTACGTGAAAAAAGAGCGCATCGGATTGCCGAAGCCCTCTCTGCCCCGCCTCCACGGGCAACAACTTCCTAGCCTCCGCCACGACCGTGCCGTCTTCCAAACTCACGGCGCATAAAGAAGTCGTGTAATTGCTTGTATCGATCCCTAAAACCAGCCGGGTCATTCGCGTTTGGCCTCTGCAGCTGGCAACACCCTGGCCAGTACACCGTTGACGAACCTGCTGGATTCGCTGGTGCTAAAGTGTTTGGCCAATTCCACGGCCTCGTTCATGATGGTGGGTGTATCGACATCGCGTTCGTATAACAACTCAAATAAGGCCAGACGTAAAATATTCAAATCAACCCTTGCAATCCGTTCAATTTGCCAGCCTTGCACGTGGCGTTTCAACAATTCGTCCAACTCTGTGACCGCGTCCCGCGTTCCCGTCGCGAGTCGCGTGACATAGCTTAAATCGCCATCCGTCACTTCCGGCAACTCGGACAACACATGTTGAACCGCGTGTGCTACATCGGCCTTACCTACGTCGACTTGATACAACGCCTGCAAGGCAAGTTGACGCAATTCGCGGCGTCTCATGGCCATCACTCCTGATTGATTTTACACAGCCTGCCCAGCCATGACGGGGGGAACGTGCCGACTTTTAGTCCCCGAATTTCTCGGACAACAGTTTTTCAACGATGTCTTTCCATGACTGATGTTCTTCGAGAACTCTACCCACAGCATATCCAACTGCTGCGAAAACCAACAGTAAAACCGTGGCCCAAAGTCCAAACAGCATCCAGGCCAACCACAACAGGCAACCGACAATGAGCCCCAGCCACCGCCGTTTTAGCGAAAGGATTTGGTGGATCCATGTCAAAAAAAATTTCATGTTCTATTCCACCCACGTTCTTGCGCTCTTTGCCGGGCTCACAGCGACCTCTACGACGTTGACCGTCACGGCCTCCACTTTCACGCCGCTGGTCCTTTCGACGTATTCCCGCACCTTGCCTTGAATTTCCGTACTCATTTGTGCCAAGTCAACGTCGGGAATCGCGCGTACTCGCGCTCCCAATACGACTCCGGTTTGTCCATTTCGAACGCGAGTGTCGAAATCGTGTACGCCATGGATCGACTTTCCGGTTCGATTTGCCAGTTGTTTTAACGTATCAAACGAAATCCGGATGCTCCCGTGTTCCCCGGGGAGGATGACCGCATCGGAAGAATCGCGGCCCCTTCCTGTTTTATAAAACAGAAATCGGAGGGAAATCAGGGCTGCCACAACCGCAATCACAACCACATAGACATCCCCCGGGTAAACCGTCAAATTCATTAGTGCGGAACCCGGTGTCAAGGCACCGATACCCAACAGAAAAAGGGCAACCGCAAACAATAGTCCCACAATGGCTAACAGCGTTAGTAAAATGCGATCGAGAACGCTCACGCTATCCCTCCTGGTTCAAACCGGACAAGTGACGAGTTGCAGCTTGTTAGCGCGTTCGCTTTTCCGACGGCAGTTCGACAATCTCTTTGCCTTTCTCCGATTGCAAGGCGACCGCGGTGACGTGGATGTTCACAGTCACCACCTCCAACCCTGTCATGCTTTCAACAGCCTGCTTGACGTGTTCTTGCACCATCATGCAAACTTCAGGAATTTTGACGCCAAAGTCGAGTACGACGGACAAGTCGATCAGACAGGTTTTATCCTCTTCTCCAAACTGCACCCGAACACCTTTGGAGAAGTTCCTTCTCCCAAGGATCGACTCCGTAATGCCTCCGGCAAAAGTGCCCGTCATGTCCGCGACACCTTCGATCTCACTAGCCGCCAGTCCGGCAATAATCTGAATCACTTCGTCGGCAATTTGAATCTTCCCTAATTCAGTCGATTGAAATTCCATATCCTGCATGGCGAGACCCCTCCATCCTGCTCAAAACGCAGTATACCAAAGCTTATCCATGCATGCTACGCGATGGCAATGCATGCCGCGCAAACGCGCGGCCCAACCTATAAAACCGTGTATTCTTCCAAAAAGCGCGTGCTCACGTCCCCAGCTCGGAACTTCTCGTGCTGCAACAGCGCAAGGTGAAACGGAACCGTAGTTTTCACGCCTTCAATCGTAAATTCCGACAGAGCTCGGATCATGCGGTCAATCGCTTGAGCGCGAGTTGGGGCCCAAACGATGAGTTTGGCAATCATGGAATCGTAATACGGCGGCACGGTGTAGCCCGGAAAAGCGGCGCTGTCCACCCGCACCCCGATACCGCCCGGCGGCAGGTATGCCGTGATGGTTCCAGGGTTCGGCATAAAGTTTCGAGTCGGGTCCTCCGCATTGACGCGGCACTCTATCGCGTGACCGCGCAGCACCACATCTTCTTGCTTAATGGACAAAGGTTCCCCAGCAGCTACGAGAATTTGTTCGCGGACGAGATCAAATCCGGTGACCCATTCCGTCACAGGGTGTTCGACCTGGATTCGGGTGTTCATTTCCATAAAGTAAAACTCGCCCTCGCCGGCGTAAATAAATTCAATGGTGCCCGCTCCTACGTAGTCCACCGCCTTGGCAGCGGCCACTGCAGCGGAGCCCATGGCTTGGCGCGTCTCCTCGGATAAGACAGGACATGGCGATTCTTCCACAAGCTTTTGCAGGCGCCTTTGTACCGAGCAGTCGCGTTCGCCGAGGTGAATGGCCTCTCCGTGGCGATCGGCCATCACTTGGATCTCCACGTGACGCATCCGCTCTATGTACTTTTCAACGTACACCCCCGCATTTCCGAACGCGGTCTCTGCTTCGCGCTGAGCCGTGGTGACGGCTTTCCGCAAGCTGTCTTCATCGTACACGACGCGAATGCCTTTTCCGCCTCCGCCTGCAGTCGCTTTGATGATGACGGGATAGCCAATCGACTTTGCCACTGCGACAGCGTCTTCGACGTCTTCGACCAATCCGTCGCTGCCTGGGACTACCGGCACTCCTGCTTCCTTCATGGTCTGCTTGGCAACAGATTTGTCGCCCATCTTATCGATCGCGTAAGCGCTGGGTCCAATAAACGTAATTCCACAGGCCTCGCACGCTTCCGCAAAGTCGCTGTTCTCCGCCAGAAACCCATAGCCCGGATGAATCGCATCCACTCCGGTTTTTGTCGCCACAGACATAATGCTCGGAATATGCAAGTAACTTTGTTTGCTCGGTGTTGGTCCAATGCAGTAAGCTTCGTCGGCCAACTGAACGTGCAGTGCGTTGCGGTCGGCTTCGGAAAAGACCGCCACAGTTTCGATTCCGAGTTCCCTGCATGCGCGAATGACGCGCACGGCAATTTCCCCGCGGTTGGCAATTAATACGCGCTTAAACATAGGTCCGACTCCTTATGCCAATCTGATTTTGAACAAGGGCTGCCCATACTCGACCAACTGGCCGTTTTCGGCCAGGATACTGACCACCTCGCCGCTCACTTCAGCTTCGATTTCGTTCATCAGCTTCATGGCCTCCACAATGCAGACCACGCTTTTGCTCGTCACTTTTGTCCCGACTTCCGCGTACGAAGGCGCATCCGGAGAAGGTGCGCGGTAGAACGTACCGACCATCGGAGACGTAATCACGTGGAGATTGGCCTCATCGGCCGACGCGGCGCTTGGCGCTTCTTCTGCTTTTGTAGGTGCAGTGCTCTGAGACACTGGAGCAGGGGCTTCCACGGCTTGTTGCGGGCGAACTTCAACACTGGCAGGAGCTGCCTGACGCACCTCCGGTAAAATCGATGCGGGAGACAATTCTGCTTTTTTCAAATGGAGCTTCATATCATCCGTATCAATACGTAGTTCAGCAACGCTTGTTTCGTCCAATAGACGAATCAGTTCACGGATTTCCCCAATCTTCAACACGACGGTGTCACTCCTCAACTAGTTTCCGTGTAGTCACTTGTCCTAGTATAACACAGAGGAATTTTGCGGTGCACGAAACCTGTTTGAAGAGAAAACGCCCCAGTTTGCCACTAACTGCGCAAACGGGGCGCTCGAGCGCGGACGAATTAAGCGTGGTTGTCGACGACGACGTTGTTGATTGGGATGTTCAGGTTCTGACTGACGACGTTCATGATTTTTACGGCGTCTGCTGGCGACAGCTTGCTCGCTGCTTTGACGTACACCGTGGCTTCGTTGGACTTGAGGTTCGGAACAATCACGCACTGTTGATACCCTTCACCGAGGACGGCGTCGCGTGCATTGCCAAGCTCGCCAATCAGAGTTTCCAATTGCTTGAGTTGGGTCTCAGCCTGGCTCACTTGGGCTGCTGAAGAATTGTTGCTAGCGATAATTTGGCTGTAAACGTCCTCTTGCCTGGAAAGTTCTTGCGTGATCTGTGTTTGCGTTTGTGCAAACCAGTCCGTTGCGCTGGTGCCCGCTGTACTGGTACTTGCAGGATTTGGCGTGCTGTTGGCTGCTGAAGAACTGGACGATGCCGTATTGGACGACGGGGTGGACGCCGAACTGCCCGTCGAGTTGGCGGTGGACGCCGTGGACGCGCTGGAACCTGGCGCCGTCGTAACTTGGGTCGTGTTGTCCGTTTGAGTCGTCGTCTGTACGCCGTTATTCATGGTGTAATAGCCAATCAACATCAAAGAAAGCACCATCATTGTGGAAAGCCATACTGTTTGCCGTTTTACCATTGTTTGCTCCTCCTTAATCTCACGAGTTGTTCTTTTTTGGCTCTACGCTAATTTTATATGCAGGCACGTCCAACACATGCTGAATTGCGTCAATGATTTCTGCCTTGGCCACATAAAAATCAGTTGCGTTGACTGTCACGAGTACGCCGCGCACGCTTGGAGCGAATTTTTTAACGACGTAGGGAACCGAACTGCCGTTCGCCAAATGTTCGGTAAAAATTTGTGTTTCCTGCGTCTGTGATTGGGAGGTGACGTTGCTGCCACTGTTTTGGGTTTGAGTGGTCGTCGTCGTATTCCCGGCTAGTTGCAGACTTTCTGTGGTGTCTAATGTGACCATCACGGAAACCTGGTTGATCCCTTGAATTTGCGAAAGCATCGTCGTCAATTGCTTGTCGTAGGACGACTCGTAGGCGATTGCCGGGTTCTGCGTCGTCGGCTGCTGATTCGATGTAGTACTCGATGCCGTCGATGAAGCGTTTGCGGAATGAGGCGCCAGGGTCGCCAAGGCAGCCGTCTTCCCATTCCAAAACGTCCCGAGGACAAGAAACAAAATCCCCAGACCGCCCAACACCAACAGCCATTTGTTTTTCAAGAAAGGCTTAAGATCCATCCGCATCACCTCCTTCACCCGTACGCTCCGCCAAGCCCCGTTTATGCGCCTTTTAGCTCTTTACGCCTTCCGGCTTCTGCAGGCACCTGTTCATTCTCCGTCAGCCCACGGCAGCTTAGCCTGTTTGAACGACAACCTGCGACGGGGCCACCCCCAGGTCGTTGGCAACAAATGACTTGACGTCGTTCGCGTGCGAGCTGTCCGCTGGAAACAACGCGATCTGCACAACCAACGCGCCCGTTGCCTGCGTCGCTCCAGTCACAGACACACTCTTGGCGGAAAAGCCAAAGTGCTGCGGAATCAGCTGCTGTATCTCCTGTGCTGTTAACGCATTAGCCTCTTGAGCCTGCTGCTGCGCTAAATCTTGTTGGTAGCGCAGTTGAGTCTGAGAAGAACTTGGCGTTTGGCTTTGAGCCCCTTGATTGGCTTGGACATTTTGGCTGCGCGTCAATTCCTGGCTGGCGGTTTGGGCGAGTTGGTCTGCCCAGTCGCGTTTGAAAAACGGCAGGATCGGCTGCAGCATGGCGGCGATAATAGCCAGCCCCATTACAGAACGAACGTACTTTTGCATCGTCTTGGTCGGCAGCAGCAAGTCGGAAAAAACGGCCAAAAGGACAATCATAATAATCTGTTTGAGCCAGACCCCAAGTGCGGTCATGCCATTACCACCGCCAAGTTTGCCGAAATGAGCAAAATACTGATGGCCAAAAAGAACATCAAAGCGACTGCGGCGACACTGGCAAACACCAGAACCATGCTTTTGCTGATGGCACCCAGACACGCAATCAGCGGCGTGTCCCCGAGCGGCTGCATCAGGGCTGCGCTGCCGTTGTAAATGAACGACAGGGCCAGAATCTGAAGCGCTGGAAACAACGCGATCAAAGCGATGATGACCAGTCCTGCAATGCCCACAGCATTTTTCACCAGTAACGACGCGCTGGCTACTGTTTCGGCTGCGTCCGCTACCGCCTTGCCGACCACGGGTACGAATGCGCCAATGGAAAACTTAATGGCTCGCAACGCGACTCCGTCGGCAATACCCTTGCCTGCGCCCTGGATGGCAAGTACTCCAATAAACGCGGTTAAGCTGATGCCGAGCACTGAGACGCCGCCGGTTCGCAAAAGTCCTGCCAAACGGGTGAGCTTGTAACGCGGCGATAACGCGCTGGTAATTTCAAGCACCGCCGCAAAGAAGATGAGCGGGAATACCACCAAAAAGACAATGTTGCTGATCACGTGAACGGCAATGAGCAGCATGGGCTGAAAAAACGCGGCAGATGCCAGCTGCCCGGATGCGGCCAGTAATCCGACGACCAACGGAACCGTCGCAAGCATAAAGTCCGCCATGGATTGAATGGCATGCTTGGCATAACCAATGGCCTCCGTAAAAGACCCGATGGCGAGCACCAGCAAGACCAGGAAAATAATGGCGTACGCCACCTGGCTCACCGTTTGCTTTTCAAACGCGGACTGCATCGACTCCAACACGGCGGCCACCACGGAGAGTATTAAGATACCGCCGAGCAGTTGGACGTTGTCCAGGACCTGCGCGAAAAAAAAACGCAGTAGTCCGTGCACGAGCCCGGTCCAGTTGAAACCACCGCTGTTGAGGATCGTTCGAACCAACCCTTGCCCAGAAACCCCTGGCAAGTATCCACCGTAGTTTTGCTGCAAATGCTGCCAGAAAGAATCAATGGACTGCGTCGGGATGTTGTCCAATTGTTGATTCGCAGCTTGACTCACGACCCCAGCCGCAGCCGATGCACCGTTCGACGCAAGACCTTGTCCAGTTCCCGGCGCACTCGACGTTGTACTGCCTGCGCTGCCGGTTGTACCACCGCTGCCTGGTCCTGGTTCGGACTGGGTACTTGGTACAGGTTGCGGACCATTCTGCGGACCATTCTGCGGACCGGCCTGATTGTTGGGGGCAGGCACTGCAGATGCCTGTCCGGCAGGAGGACCCGTCGCTTGAAAGGGAAAGCCGTTCGGAAACAACGTCGCATTCGAGCCTGCAAATGCGGATGGCATGTGGGTCATGAGCAAGAAAACCAGCACTGCGACCACAACGCCAAAACTTCGCCAGAAAGACCGCCCGTGCACTGTTCATCTCCCCTTGTGATTGCGCTATGGCAAAAGGTGAACCAAGGATTGAACGACATCGGTGATAATCGGGAGTGCTAAAACCACGATGCCGACCTTTCCAGCCAGCTCAATCTTTCCAGCCAAAGCGCCCTCTTGTGCATCCCTTGCCACTTGGGCGGCAAATTCGACGATGTAGGCAATGCCAATAATCTTTAATACCGTCGATAGAAAACCGTGATCGACTTTCGCGGCATTTGCCATATCGGACAATGTGCGGATGACAGGTTCAATGTTTTTAACCACCGTCAACAGCAAGATGATGCCGGCAAGAAGTCCCACCATCATCGCAAACTGCGGCGCCCTCGGACGCAACATCGCTCCTAACACTGTTGCCGTGAGTCCAATGCCAACCAACTGGAGAATGTGCAACCTCGATCACCTACTGGGATAAGAAAACGCGTTGGATTTCACCGTACAAGTGGTCCACGTAGCCAATGACGATGACAAATACTGCGACGAAGCCCACAAAGGTAGCCCACTGAGCGAATTCCTCTTTCCCGCTTTGTTTTAAAATAGGGTGTAAAAACGCCAGCAAAAAACCAATCCCCGCGATCTGAAAGACCGCTCGAACTTCCGGGGTCATAAGCCTTACCTCCCCTGCCAACAGACGCCATTAGTAAAGAAGAATCACCAAAAGCAGTCCCATAAGTATTCCGAGGTATTGCCAAAGCCGTTCGTTGCGCAGTTGCAGGTCCCGTGCCTCCCGTTCGATGTGTTCCAACTGAGCTAACGCGGCCTGCAGCTGCTGCCCCTGGTGCATTCGATCCGATAATCCAAGCGTTTTTCCGAACTCCTCGAGGACTTCGCACTCCGGGTTCTTTAGTGCCAAGTTTTCTCGGTGTGATTTGACGCCTAAATGAAACACTTCAGAAACCGGCAGGTCGTTGACTTGAAGTTCTTCAGCCATCCCGGCAAACAGGCCGTTGACAGGGCTTGGCGTACGTTTCGCGACCGTGTTCAAAGCCTGCGGCAGGGGTGTTGCGCTGTACTCGATTTCGGTTTGGAGCACTCTTAAACCGTGCATCAACCCGCGAATCTGTCGCGGCCGCTCCCGGAACTCGCGGGCGACCCGAAACCCGATGCCTGTTGTCGATACCAGGAGCAGCGCTGAGCCCACCAGTCTGATCACGTTCTGTTCATCCCCCACACACCGCCTTCGGAGCCGCCGACAGGAATTCCGTCTGAGTCCAGAACCCTCTCGATCGTGCCAGGACCCTTGCGGCGGCTCAATAAGACGTAGCGATCAAACGCGCGAGCCGCGAATAATTCGGCCATGTACGGACGTTTGCGCCATTCCTCGAGGTTGGAGGCGTGGGCTGTGGCCAAAACGGCGACTCCAGCATGCGTGGCTTCCAGGACGGCGTCCCGGTCCTGCTCCCGTCCAATCTCGTCGGTGACCACCACGTCAGGGGACAAACTGCGGATCATCATAAGCATGCCTTCGGCTTTGGGACAGGCATCAAGCACGTCCGTTTTCGGACCAAGGCGAAACTGGGGGACTCCGTCCAGACAACCGGCAATCTCCGAGCGTTCGTCGACCACGCCAACTTTTAGACCTCGTTGACCCGAAATCATGGTCCCTTCGCTCAACTGCCTGGCCAAATCGCGAAGCAACGTGGTTTTTCCGCACTGCGGCGGGGAGATAATCAACATGTTGTACGGCCTTGCAGCTCCTTTTGGAGACGCGTAAGCCCGCAGTCCATCGGCGGCCCCGAGCCGTTCCTTCGCAATGCGCAAATTGACCCCGTTGAAACTTCGTATGGACCGGATGCCCCCCAAGTCGTTGAGCACCGCACGGCCCGCCAGACCCACGCGGTGGCCGCCAGCCATAGTTACAAAACCCCTGCGCAATTCATCCTCTACAGCGTATAGAGACGATTGCGTGACCACCTGAACAATCCGCTGCAGTTGAACTTGGTTGACAACAAACGCTTCGTTGACGCTTTGTGTGAGTCCCTGTTCCTTGTGTAAAAAGGCGTCAAACGTATTGCCGGACAACTGTACAGGTTGGCCAACCCGAAACCGCAATTCTTCGATTTGGTCCCAAACTCCCTGGGCGAGGCCTTGCAAACGAGTTTGAATTTCTGGTGGACACACCCGGACAATCTGTTGCCAAACCGATGCGGGCGAACGTACCGGCGGGTTTTGTTGGACCACGATTGTTGTCCACCTCCCTGGTTAGTCCCATATATATGGGGAGGGAGACAACCTTATGCCAGAGAATCCAGGAAGCTGCCGTAACACTCACGGGCACCGGTGCATTGAATAGAAGGGAATCCAAAGGGGGAAGACGAATGGACATCGCCTTGCTGACGCGTTGGATCGTCGTGTTTTTGGTCATTTTTTTGCTGCTCATGCTGCTGGTATTTAGCTTCATCAAAAAACGGACGTCGGCCCATTAAAACGGGATCCGCAGGGTCGATCGCGACCTCCCCGGACCCCGTTTCGGCGGTGAAACACGTCTTTCGACACAATTTAAAACCACAATGGTGACACCCGTCCTTGCAGCCAAGGTTGAGACTATCCCTTGGCTCCGAATAAAATAAAACCGACGCCAAGCACGATCCACACAATACGGGACCAGTGAATCTCCCCGGCGAGCCCCGCAATGCCAAGCATGGTCACGCTGACGAGCACGAGCGGGCCGACGAGAGCCAGTGCGGCGTTCACCTGCAAGGCGCGGTCCGCGGTTTTGAAATACAACATCAGGATGGCACCGGTCAGTTCGATCAAACTCGAAAGCCCGCGAATGCCCGCCATCGCATATACGACTTTGTCCGCAGCTTGAAACAATTCTCCACCCCCTCAACTTGTCCTATATGCGGATTCGAACCCAAACAGAACCCTCGGAATGCCGGACTGCTCAGCGCCTTAGATATACTATTCTAAAAAATCACACATCTCAGAAGAAATGAGCGTACAACACAAAACAAAACGCTGCACACATTTTTGCGCAGCGTTCGTCATAACTATGCGAAATCCAGACAATCAGGCGCGAGAAATGTACTGTCCGCTTCGGGTATCGATCAACAGACGGTCGCCCGTATTTACGAAAAATGGAACCTGAAGCGTATAGCCTGTTTCGACAGTGGCCGGTTTACTGCCTCCTGTGGCCGTATCCCCTCGAATGCCAGGTTCGGTCTCGGTCACTTCGAGCTCTACCGTGTTGGGCAAGTCGATCCCGATGCTCGTACCTTCGTGCATAACTACGTAGCAGTTCATGTTCTCCTTGAGGAAATTGAGTTCGTATTCAAGCTGAGTCCTTGGAATCTGGATTTGTTCAAAGGTTTCAGTGTCCATAAAGGTGTACAGTTCGCCATCGTTATACAAGTACTGCATTTCACGCGTTTCAATTCGCGCACGCGGCACCTTTTCCCCCGCACGGAACGTTTGTTCCTTGACCCCGCCGGTCTTTACGTTTTTCAACTTTGTTCGAACGAACGCCGCACCCTTGCCAGGCTTGACGTGCATAAACTCAATCACGCGGTAAATGTCCCCGTCGTACTCTATCGTTGTACCGGGTCGAAAGTCGTTGCTCGAAATCATAAAAGGTCAGTCCCTCCAAATGTTCACTGTGACATTTCACCGAGTGTGAATGTCCGTTTGTACAGCTCCAGACGATCCAAATCAACCTACGGAGATCAATTCTTGCTTGGGAGAATGCGTGAATATCCGTTTCTCCCCGCCCTCAAGGAGGAGGACATCGTCTTCGATGCGGACACCGCCCCACTGTGACAAGTAAATCCCAGGTTCAATAGTAATCACCATTTGTGGTTTGAGCAAGTCCGAACCGGACGACGAAACCCGGGGTCCCTCGTGGATCTGAAGCCCTATGCCGTGCCCCAAGCTATGTCCGAACGCCTCGCCATACCCTTTCCCGGCAATGTAGCTGCGAGCCACCGCATCGAGCTCTTGACCGGTCATGCCCGCCTTTGCAGCTTCCAGGGCCAGACGTTGTGCCTCTAATACCACGTTGTAGACCTCTCTTTGCTTATCCGAGGGCTTGCCAAGCACTACAGTGCGGGTGATGTCAGAACAGTACCCTTCGTAAAACGCTCCATAGTCCATTTTGACAAAGTCTCCGCTTTCAAGGACTTTGTCACTGGCCACACCGTGCGGAAGGGAAGAACGCCACCCAGAGGCGACAATCGTTTCAAAGGATGGACCCGAGGCACCCTGCTTGCGCATGAAAGTCTCCAGTTCCAGGGCAACTTCCTTTTCAGATAAGCCCGGGCGCAAGTACCCCAGAATATGTGTGAACGCGGCATCGGCAATATCCGCAGCGCGCTGAATGGATGCCACTTCTGAATCGTCTTTGATTATCCGCAGCAACTCCAGAACTCCCGACGTTGGAACCAAAGACAATCCCGGGACGACTTCCTCCAACGTCTTATACCGTTGTACGTCTCCGTATGTAACAAAGTCCTGCTCAAACCCCAAACGCTTGACATGCTGGCGTTTCAACAAGTCCGCAAGCGTTGGCAGTAACGCGTTACCCTGGTTGACGATTTCATACCCAACGCACTGCTCTCGCGCCTGGTCTACGTAACGAAAATCTGTGATGAAAAACGCCTTATCCGCTGTTATGACCACATACCCGGAGGTTCCCGTAAAACCGCTGATGTATCTGCGGTTTTCTGGTTGCACGATGAACATGCCATCAAGCTGTTGTGCATCCAACGCGGAGCGAAGTTGGTCAATCCGCCGATTCATTGTTACCCCTCCTTCATATTGTGCATAAACTGCGAAAGTAACTGCTCTGCCGCGAGCTCGTACCCCGCCATGCCGAGGCCGACAATCTGTCCGGTCACCACAGCAGATAATACCAGGTGATGACGAAAAGGTTCCCGACGGTGTACATTGGAGATATGCACTTCAATCGTTGGCAAAGCGATGTCCTCCAAGCAATCCCGCAGGGCAAGCCCATAGTGCGCCAGAGCGCCGGGGTTAATAATCAGTCCAGCAGCACCTGGACCGTGTTGCTGCAAAAAGTCAATGATGAATCCTTCGTGGTTCGATTGAAAATCCACAACGTCGACTTGATAGCGGGCCGCGATGGCACGCACCCGTTGGACAATTTCGGCCAATGTGGTATTTCCGTAGACCTCTGGCTTGCGAACGCCCAAGCGGTTCAAGTTCGGTCCATTCACAAGCAGTAAATACGGATTTGCAGATGCCATCCGGTACTCAACCATCCTTTTTTGGCAAAATATCTGTTATTTTACCACAAGTGTAACTATACTAAAACCATCCCCACAAGGGAGTTTAGGGAGGGCACGTCGTGATTGAATTGTGGATTGTACGCCACGGTCAAACCGATTGGAACGCAAGCGGACGGATTCAAGGTTGGACAAACGTACCGCTGAACACCACAGGTGTTTGGCAAGCCGAGCAATTGTCGCTCTGGCTCGAGGGTGTACCTTTCCAATCGATTGTAACGAGTGACTTAGAGCGCGCGAGCCGGACAGCAAGCATCTTGCAAGCCCGCATTGGATGCCCTTTAGTTGCAAATTCACTGCTCAGAGAGCGAGGCTTTGGGGCGGCAGAAGGGCTGGTCCGCACCGAAGCGCGGCGTCGCTATCCATCCGGGTTCCCAAATGCCGAAACGGACGCTGAGGTGCAAACCCGAGCAGAAAAACTGCTGTTCTCCATGACCCAGCAGTTCAGAACCGGTCGGATCCTGTGTGTCAGTCACGGGGGCTTCATCCGCACCCTCCTGCAGCTAGCAGGGGCTAAAGACGTTCCGCCGCTGCACAACACCAGCCTGTGCATTCTCCGCTACAACGGGCACCGTTGGGGGATTGGCGCGGCCAACTGGGCGGAACACCTGAGCGTCGCTGATGCAAAAACTTCACCCTGAGCCGTCCCGGTGATCTCTTTACTTCTGCCGTTTATAAAAGGGCGTTTTAACCACCTCGACAGATACGGGTTTGTTCCGGACAACGACTTCAAGTTGTGTTCCCACGGCCGCTTCATTGGCATCGACGAGAACCAGGCCAATCGGCAATTTTAATGTCGGCGACATGGTTCCTGAAGTTACGCGGCCGACCCCCCGGCCTTGGGACGTCACTTCGTATCCTTGGCGTACAATCCCACGGCCTTGCACTTGCACCCCGACAATCTTGCGCGGGATTCCAGATTCTTTTTGAGCCTGCAGGGCACTGCGTCCAATGAACTCGCCCTTGTCGAATTTGACAAACATCGAAAGTCCGGCTTCCAGCGGAGTAATCGTCTCCGTCAGTTCGTGTCCGTATAACGGCAGCCGTGCTTCCAGACGAAGAGTGTCTCTCGCGCCTAAGCCACACGGTATCAAACCTTGCCCTTTCCCTTGCTCTAACAAGGCAACCCACAGTTTTGCAGCGTCCGCGGCGGGTGCATACAACTCGAATCCATCTTCCCCCGTGTAGCCGGTGCGAGAAATCACCATCGGCATTCCTGCTACACTTCCCTCAAAGAAGCGATAGTATCGAAGGTTTTTCAAATCCTGGTCCGTGATGGGCTCAAGGATGCTTTCCGCCATGGGGCCTTGCAGAGCCAATAAAGAAATCTCCTCAGACCGATTGACTAAATTGGCCCGAAAACCCGTCAAGTGCTGCCGCATCCAATTGAAGTCTTTGTCGATGTTCCCCGCATTGACGACAACCCAGTACTTTTCGGAGTGAAAACAATACACCAACAGGTCATCCACACAGCCGCCGGACTCATTCGTCATGGGTGAATACATCGCCATACCGGATTCCAGGCGGGAAACGTCGTTTGTGACCATCGATTGCAAAAACCGGGTGGCGTCCGGTCCCGTGACTTCAAACTCTCCCATATGCGAAACGTCAAACAGACCTGCGGCGTTTCGCACCGCCTCGTGTTCGGCGATGATGCCGCTGAATTGAACTGGCATGTCCCAACCGCCAAACTCCACAGTTTTTGCTCCGTACTCTTCATACAAAGGGTATAACGGGGTCTTTTTGAGGTCTCCCACAAAGCCTCCTCCTCTTTCCATCAGGCTGTAATTTGCAAGCTGAATCGCCCTAAACCTAAGGCGCGTCAAGCAAGTCACTGGAGCGCATGAAAAAATTACTGTAAAACATCCCATACTAGAGAAGACATTTTAGAGTGATACTGCAAACGAAGGAGGAATGGTCTTTGGATCCGACGTTGTCCGTCATCAAACCGAACTCCCTCGTGCCTCCTCTCGTTTGGCGTGGACGCGAGACAGAATCAGCGTTTACAGCATACCTAGAAAACCTGGGTGTTGGCAACCATACTAAAAATGCATGGAATCTTTTCACCCTCGGCGTTACGACCGCGCAGGCCAAACTGGCTGCGGACTTTGAAGAGCTTGTGGTTTTAGACCACATTCACGGTTTTACTCCCCTGCCCCATCAAGTTGCCACGGCAAAACGCGTCCTTCAAGAGCTTCACGGCCGCGCCATTTTGGCAGACGAAGTCGGCCTTGGCAAAACCATTGAAGCTGGCCTCGTCATCAAAGAGTACCAATTGCGCGGCTTGGTCCGAAAAGTCCTGATTCTCGTTCCAGCTTCTCTGGTCTTGCAATGGACGCGCGAACTGAACGAGAAGTTTCGCGTCGGCGCTTTCGCCCAACGGAACGAATGGTCTTGGTCTCAGTACGATGTCGTTGTTGCTTCCTTAGACACGGCGAAGCGCGAACCGCACAAAACCAACGTACTCGATATCCAATGGGATATGGTAATTGTTGACGAAGCCCACAAACTGAAAAACAGCCGGACCAAAAACTGGCAGATGGTCAACCAGATTCCAAATAAATACATGCTTTTGTTGACAGCTACACCCGTACAAAACGACCTTCGCGAACTTCACACCTTGATTACCCTGCTTAAGCCTGGACAGCTCGGCAGCAGTCAACAGTTCGCGGACCATTTCATGGAATCCGCGCGCATTCCAAAGGATGCGCCGAATTTACGCACGCAGTTGTCCGGCGTCATGATCCGCAACCGTCGGCGCGAAGGCGGGGTATACCTGCCTGAGCGGCACGTGACGGCCGTCCCTTTGGAACTCAGTGCTAAAGAGTGGGCGCTATACGATTCGGTCCAGAGTTTTTTACGCACGGAATACCAAAAACGCAAGGAATCCCGCACTTCATTACTGCCTTTGATCACGTTGCAACGGGAGATTTGCAGCTCTCCATATGCAGCGATGATCACGTTGGAACGAATGCAAAAACGGTCCAAACAGGATTCTCTCAAAGAAGCCATTTCGCAACTTCTGCAGCAAGCTGAAGCCATTGAAAGGTATACCAAGGTCGAAACCGTGCTGGAAATGCTCGGCGAGATTCAGGACAAGTGCATCATTTTCACAGAGTACCGCGCGACTCAGGATTTTTTGTTATACATGCTGCGGCGCAATGGCATTTCCGCCGTTCCGTTTCGAGGTGGTTTTGGCCGCGGCAAGAAGGATTGGATGAAAGATTTGTTTGCCCGTAAAATGCAGGTTCTCGTGGCCACGGAGTCGGGCGGAGAAGGTATTAATTTGCAATTTTGCCACCACATGATCAACTTCGACCTGCCCTGGAATCCCATGCGTTTGGAGCAAAGGATTGGCCGCATCCATCGGTTAGGCCAAGACCAACAGGTGCATATTTACAACTTGTCGACCCAAAACACCATTGAAGCGCACATCGTTGGCCTTCTCCAAGAGAAAATACGAATGTTTGAATTGGTGATTGGCGAACTCGATTACATTATGGGGGACGCAAAATTGGTCAACAAATTGGAGGAAAAGGTTCTGGATTGGGCCATGACGAGCCGAACCGAAGACGAACTGCGCGAACATCTAGACCGTTACGGTGACGAAGTGCTGCAGCAAGTTCAGCGTTCAGGTTCAGGTGTCCTGGCAGGCGGTGCGGAAGTATGAGGGAAAATGTGGCTGCACTGCGAACAGTCCGCGAACGCATGCGGTTCTGCGACGCCTACTTCGAAGCCGTAGGCAGCCAAACCGTTTACTGCGCAGACGAATATCGCGAATACGAATTGCCTAGAGATGTCGACAAGGAACTTACAGACCGACCGTATTACTGGCTCTGGGTGGAGCAAACCGGACAGACTGTGCCCCCTACCGTTTTGCGATTGGCGTTTAGCGAAGAAGCGTTAAACCGCGAAAACGAGCGCCTTCGCGCCAAGGCTCTGGCAGAAATTGAGCATCAGCAGATGTCAGATATCGAGCGTATGTTTTTTCGGCCCCCAACCGCTGAACTGGTTAGCATGGGCAGTTTTCGGTTGGAGAAAATTTATGCGTCTATTATGCAAAGAGGTCGATTCGCGTGCGTTAAGCCAGTGACGGCCAATGAGTCCCAATACATTGTCCCCTGGCTTTTGTACAACGTCCAAATCTCCTATAGGTGCGATTTGATGGAACAAGAACTTGTATCCATTGGCGTGTGTCTGACCAACGGTCAAGTCGTTGAACACTTTTATGACATGATCTCGAGAATTACCATGCAGCCGATGGACCCAGACGAGGTGACAAGCCGACAAAACCTCAACTTGGACGAAGCGATCAAAAAAGCGCACCGCTACTTGGAAACCAAACTGGCAAGTCAGTCCCACGATTGGGCAGAGACGGCCGCAAATCGACTTGAAAAGGAGATTCGTCAAGTTCGAACTTACTACCAGAGTATTTTACCGGACCTTAAGGACGAAGAAAAAAGCCTAGTTGAGGCTGAACAGCTACGCAAAGAACGCGAACTGACGGAGAGGACACAACCGAAAATCGAACTCGAGTCCCAGCAGATGGCCCTCGTTGGGCTCATCGAGCAACACTAGCTTTCCCCGCATGTGCCGTACAACCAAACCTGCAAACACAGCTTTCGTCCACATCAACGCCAGCTTGCCAGATGCCTCGTTTTGTAAAGACATCGCGGCAAAGGGATCTTTTTGGTAACGGATCCCTTTGCAGTGAACCCTTTAGGTGAGGGACTCCAAATTTCTCTGCCGCCCGTCGATCCCGTCCATCTTAGCCAGTTTCGCCATTTGCATGATACGGCTTCGCAAAGGGCCCACAGAATCGTGTATATCCACACCATTTTTGCGATAGATGTGCGGAGGTGCGTAATTGCTTGTAAACCACGTCGGCAGCTTTGCGTGGAAACGCTGATTCACGATCCGAAACAGTTTTTCTAAAGTAAACTCGTTGGCCCGTTCCTGGGCAAATTCATCAATGCCCAGAACCGGCGCGGTGGCAAACGCTTCAAGAAGCAGTTCTAAATCCTCTCCGGCGGCAATCATATGGCGCATCCGGTCAAAAATCGCATCCGAACGCACAAAAAGTGCCGGTACGCCGCGTTGCTTAAGACGATTTAAGACGGCCAACAACAGGTGCGTTTTGCCGACGCCCGGCGGCCCAAACAAATATAAGCCCGATCCGGTTTGGCCAGCCTCGTACGTTTCTGCAAAGTGTTCCGCAAATTGCATAAGGCGCGGGTACTTTCGGCTTTGTTCCGAAGGAAAGTTCGCAAATTGGTAGGCTTCATCCTGTTCCAACTCGCCGGAATACACAGCCCATTGATTGAGACGGCGGCGAACCTGCTCTTCTAAAAACGGTCGACAGCGCTGCACCCGGACGCTAAGTTGGGGTCCGTACAATTCCAATTGTTGAGTAAATCCCTGCATGTCGCCTTCCTTAGCGCAGCTGTGATAGCCGGTGCAGTGACTGCACACCTTTTTCTGTCTCAGGTACTCCAGCAACATGGCTTTATGGTGCTCGATCGTCCCATCCCCCACTTGCCACTCGTTTAATTCTGGGACGGATTTGCGGAAAAACGCCGTATTGTAGTGGTCTACATGTTCGCGCCATTGACTCGGGAGCAAGGTTTTAATATGCTGCGTTGAGTTCATCCCCTTTCTCCCTTTTTGCATCAAACCGCACTACTAAAACCACGCTGAAATTTCTTTTGCAATCGTGAACGGATTCAACTGGTCCACGCAAATAGTGCGAAGAGAAACCTCCTCGTACCAGGGCTTACGCTGTTGAACCAATTCGCTGACGCGCTGGCGCAGGGAATCTGCAGTTTGCAAAAGGGGACGGTCTCCTCCGGTATTGGACAGGTGGTCCAATAGGGTGTCGATTCCGGCATCCAGCCAGACAGTTTGCCACTGTAAGCGCAACAAGTCCCGACAAGCCGGAGTGACAACCACACCTCCGCCTGTCGCTAATACGCAATTCTCGTAGGAAAGGTTTTTCGTAAGATTGGTTAAGGAATTGAGCTCGGTCTTTCGAAACTCGCTCTCCCCGTACTGGCGAATGAACGCAGGGACGCTCATGCCACAATCGCGCTCTATAACTTCATCTAAGTCTACAAATGGAACATTGAGCATTTTGGATAGTTCCAGACCTACTGTGCTTTTCCCGACCCCCATGGGTCCAACGAGAGCCACTCGAGGCACACGGGCACCCCCATCTATCAACATCGTAACACACATTATCAACTGTTGTGCTCCGCCTGACAAGTACCTGCTGGCGAATCCCTGACTGGGAAATTTCCGCAGGCAGCGCTTTCGCTCAACACCTTTTCCCCGCAGCTTGGTTTTCTTCGTACTTCGTTCCCAACCCTTGACTCTACTAGGGTCCGTTGTCCTGCCAGCTTAAGAGGGTGTGTTGGGTCGGTTCGTAGGTCAAGGAGAGAGTATCCGCCGCATTGTCCACCTTGGCGGTAACCCGGATGGATACAACCGCACCGTCCGCAATGTTGACGTCGACAACTCCCAAAGCATACGTCTTGACCCATCCTGTCCTTTGGCCGCTTTGCACCACGTTCAAGGCGTGCTTAGCCTCCGACCGCGCCAACCAATACGCCTGTGCATGGAGCGCACGCAACTTTTCAATGCGTTCAATTCTCACACTCATTGCCGTAAAAATGGAGGCAGCAAGCACTGAGACGCTGACGAGACCGAGGACTACAAATAAGCTGTTTCCACAGTCTGTCCGGATAGACGTCATGGGTCCATCACATCAAGCGCCGCAAGTTGAATGGTTTCACGGCCGTCAGTTCGAGTATTGACGTCAAGAGTCACTTGGGAGTCGGAAACAGTCACTTGAACGGATTGGATGCCTTGAGCCAGGACGGCGGTTCCCCCTCCAGCTTTAATGCGCACGTACTGACCGCTGCGATTGACCAAATAGCGATAACTTCCTCCATTGACGTCGATTAAATTCAACTGTCCGTAAAGCGTGGATACCGAAGCCGCCGCGTGCACATCTTCGGACAATACGCGATAGAGGTTTTCAGACATGGCCATCAATTCCGCTTCTTTCATCCACGTCGTACTCCCTTTCCAAAGGGACAACAACGCATGGAGCCCACCAGACAAAAGCAAAGCCGTCAAAAAGATAGCTGCCGTCACTTCAAGCAAGGAAAATCCGTTGAAACGCCCATTAGAACAAGTCTGGCAAATACAAGGTTTCCTTGCTCGAACCACATGTTGCCGTAATCCACGTCCCACTACTCGTTCCGTCATTTTGCACTCGCACCTCGATTATGCACGAACGTCCATCCATCGCAACTTGCGCGGGCACCGGCTGATGAAGCAACGTTTGTTCTGCGGCATTCTCCGCGCACATCCTCGCAAGGCGCAGGCTTTGCGCATTCTGTAACGCAATTGTCCCGTAGGTCCACGCTGAAAGCGCCGCAGACATGGACCACATCCATATCCAGACCGCGACGGTAACTTCGATCAAATTCACGGCAACAGGTCCAATGCGGTCTGCAAACCGGCGTCTTGGTACAAGTTAATGTCCAATTCGCGCTCCCCGCTTTGCAAACGAATGGTGCCGCCAGTCACCGAGTTCCCTTCGTCGTCGTAATGGACGTACGCATTGGGTAAGTGCAAGGCCCCTTCCGTGTAGTTCACACCCGGCATAAAGCGGATCGTCTGCAAGAATTCCGCCCCGCTGTACACGCTGTAATACGGGGAATAAGGGGCCATGCGGACTTCCCCGTAATGCCCCAGCGACTCTCCGATGCTTTGCGCATAGCGGAGGTCCCAGAGCAAAGACTGCCGGGTGCCGATGACGCGAAAGAACTGCGTCAGGTGCAAAAACGAAGGGACGGTGGCTGCAATGAACACAGAACTGAGTAATATGGCCAACATCGTCTCCAGTAAACTGAATCCGTTCGCTGAGGTCATTCGCCGCAACACACTCAATACTGTCCACTGTGGTTTGCATGCAGATACAAACTTTCTCCCCGTACCCCTGTGTGCCCCGTTGGGTGTGACGTGAGTCAGGTTACTGGTCCGTGGGGAGGGTAAGGTGTTTGCTGCATGAAACTTGAACATGGGTAGGGTCCGCGTCTTCAATCTGGTAAGTACCTCCTCCTGGGTCCGAAGGGATGGATTCGATTAATTTGTCGTCTTTTAATGTCTCAAGCTGCGTCTGTGTATCCCCTTGCGGATAGGCATTGTGGAGCATGTAGTATTCAGTGAGCGCTGCGCGAATCGTCCTTTGGTTTTGCTCGCACGCGGCGGCTTGAGCGCGTTCACTCGCCCCGAGCAAATGAGGTGTCAACACTGCCGTCATTACAGAAACGACGAATACCGCGACCACCATCTCCATCAAGGTAAATCCGGCGTCCAGCGGTACTCTCACTCCGCTGTCTGCTTTACGCCCGTTCCTTTGTCGCACTTTTTTCACTCTCCTCACTGTTGTTGGCGAAGCAAGCTTGCTGCAACAGCGTTTACCCTCCCGCCCCAGAGGCCAAAACGTTTGTAAGGTCATACATCGGAGCAAACAGTGCGGTCATGGTGACAGCAACCAAGGCGCCCATCACCAGCAGCGTCAGGGGTTCCGCCACACGCGAAATCCGCTGCAACCGCCTTGTCAGTTCCTGACTCGTCACCGTCTGAACGCGAGAAACAGCCACAACAAGGTCGCCAGTTTGTTCGGACCAGGTCAGAAACAGCGGCAGGACTTCGTGCCAAGGTCCGGCAAACGCAGAGGATAAGGGGATCCCCGCAAGAATTTTTTGCTCAATAGCTTTGCTGGCCGGGCTAAGCCACCCGGGACGGGAATAGCGCTTTAAAATCCCTACGGCATGAGACACTGGGATGCCGCTGTCCAGAAGCAGATAAAGCAGGGTACAAAACAGCCGGGTTCGAACCAATTGCCGAATCTTGCGGCCAGGCAGGTGGATGTCGATCCAGTTCCATGCACTGTACCGGTTTGCGCTGGCGAGGTGAATCGCTGCGGCAAACAGCGCTGAACCCAAAGCGAGACCTGCCAATGCCTTTGGAACGGCTTGAACCGTGTATAGTGCTGTCCGCAACGAATTCGAAACGGGGAAACCGAGTTCGTCGTACATGTGCATAAACGAAGGAAGCACGGTTTGGCCCATAAAGACCAAGAGCACCGTCAGCGTGACCAACAGCACCGCTGGATAGCTGAACAATCGGATGAATTGATTGAACCAGGTTCTTCGTTCTTCGGCGTGCCGGGTCCAAGTCTTTAAAACCTGAACCGTTTGTCCCGCCTTTTCGCCCGCCTCCAGCATCGTGAACAACAAAGGAGGAATTTGGTTTTGCCAAGCTTGCGCGAGGGTCATCCCCCGGTCAATCCCAGCGCGCGCTGCGTTGACAAACGCCTGTTGATGGACGTGCAAGGGGTTGTCGCGCAGATGGGCGAGTGCAGCTTGAATCGGTAACCCCGCTTCCAACAGTGAAGCCAGCCCATCGCACAGTGATGGTAGTTCGCGCCAAGATTGATGCATCCGCCAGGCAGAGTGCAGGTTTGCAAAATCGCCGCGAGGCCACATCGACGCCCAAAACCCCTTCAGAGTTCGATTCACATGGTTTCACCCCAAGCGTTTGGGTGAAAGTGGTTCATTTTCAGGCGAAGGTCTGCCCACGAAAGGTCCGATGAAAACAAGGAACGAAACTGGTCATTCATTTCGTAAATGGAGAACAAGGCCTGGCGATCGCGGCCGTACCCCGTGTGATCGCAAGCCTTACACCCGTTGCCTTGACAGCTATTGCAGGTCACTGCGAGCAACTCCTGCACAACAACGGCACGCAATACGTCCCCCACGAGAGACCTCGATACTCCGAAATCGGCCAGCCTCGCTGCCGCAGTGACGATGTCTCTGGCATGTGTGGTGGACAACACCAAATGGCCCGTGAGAGCCGCCCTGAGAGCGGTCCGTGCAGTTTGTTCGTCGCGAATTTCACCGATCATAATGGCGTCCGGGTCTTGACGCAAGAGCGCCTTTAGCCCCAGTTCAAACGTGATGCCAATGCGTTCGCGCACCTCCATCTGTTGACACTCTGGAAGAGGAATTTCTACGGGGTCCTCAATACTCACAATCCGGCGTCCCCATCTCGCGAGCTGGAGCATCATGGCGTACAAGGTGGTAGTTTTTCCGGAACCCGTCGGCCCGGCGACCAACATCAAGCCTGTGGTGTGGTGAAGCAACTGGTCGACGCGGGCCGCCTGTTCATGGGTCATTCCCAGTTTTGTGAAAGTCAGCGGTTCCCTTTGCTCCGGAAACAATCTAAGTACAAGCGCCTCTCCGGACACTGTCGGCAAAGAGGCGGCCCGGATGTCGCAGCGCATGGTTTCGGATTGCCACGTAAACGACCCATCTTGTGGAAACCTTGAATCTGCGACATCCATGCGAGCCAAGGCCTTGACGCGGCGCAAAACCGATTGTCCCTGACCTTGGAGTTGCAAAAACGGCGTGAGCTGGCCTTGCTCCCGGAACTCAACGACCAGTTCATCGCGAAACGAGTGCAGATGAACGTCAGAGCACCTGCGCTCCAAAGCCTCGTTTAAAATGTTCTGGAGCAGCAAAACAGCCGACACTTCTTCCACGTATAACCCCTCCCTTAATGCTTGAGAGTTCGTGATAGAAGGCCGACTGCCTGTTTTCCCGTTTATAGGTCTTATACCGTTATGTAAAACATTTCAACATTCAATGATACTTTTCTAATGAAGAACACGTCATCTGAAGGACACGTCATCCCGCTTGGACTGCCCCCACCGCACAAGCCATGCCTCGTCGCGGTGTACGAGCAGCAAGTGCAGGTCCGCCCACTGGCTGAGAAATTCATCATCCCTTTTAGAAAACTCGAGTTGTCCACACGGGTGCGAGTGAAAGGAAGCTTCGACGCGACCGTTATGCTCTGCGAGAAGGTAGGCGAAATCGACTACGGCTTGGGGATCTGCGGTGCACAACTGCATCGATGCCTCGCCCCCGAAGCAGTGCAGGCGCACCCCCTCGCAGCCAAAGCGGTAAAACAATCCGCACACTTCGTTTGGAAAATGGGTTTTCGCCACTTCTAAAACCTTGGCCTCCCACGCCTTCGTCCACCACGACAGCGGACTACTCCGTGAATTCAAACTCCATATCGCCAATTCGAATCACATCGCCTTCGCTGGCTCCCCTTTTACGCAATTGGTCGTCGACGCCTTTGTGCTTTAAGATCCTTTGAAAGCGCTGGACCGCATCGTATTGGGTGAAGTTCGTCATTTTTACAAGTTTTTCTAATTCTTTGCTCTCCACTACAAAGGCGCCGCCATCCCGGTGGATTTGAAAAGGCTCCGGGGCCTCAAACCGATACACCTTGCGTTCTTCAGGAAGTTCTTCCGTCAACTCGGCTTTCTCCTGTTCTTCTTGGGCGGCCTCATCTAACAGGTCGGCCACCGCGTACAGCAGTTCCTGAACCCCTTGTTGGGTCGCCCCCGAAACGGGAATGACCCGCAGGCCGGGATACGCTTGTTCAAACTTCTGCAGTTGTTCCTGCGCGCCAGGCAAGTCCATTTTGTTCGCCGCCACAACAACAGGCCGAAGTGCCAGCGACGGATCGTAAGACTTGAGTTCCCCGGCAATGATGGCATAGTCTTGCACGGGATCGCGTCCTTCTACAGCCGCCATATCTACCACGTGGACAAGCACCCGCGTTCGCTCGACGTGGCGCAGAAACTCGTGACCTAACCCGTGACCAGTATGGGCGCCTTCAATCAAACCCGGTAAGTCCGCCAGCACAAAGCTTCGTCCGTCTCCCACATCGACAACACCCAGTTCTGGGGACAACGTCGTGAAATGGTACTCGCCAATTTTGGGACGAGCGGAAGACACGATGGACAAAAGCGTAGACTTTCCCACACTCGGAAAACCCACTAGTCCGACATCGGCGAGAACCTTGAGTTCCAGCGCAATCCAGCGCTCTTCACCAGGTTCGCCTTTTTCGGCCATGTCTGGAGCCTTGTTGGTCATGGTTGCGAAATGCGTGTTGCCACGTCCGCCGCGCCCGCCGCGGGCTACCACTAACCGTTCGCCATGACGCGTGAGGTCCCCCAGAAATTCACCGGTTTCGGCATCCTTTACGACCGTCCCCGGGGGGACTTTCACAATCAGATCGCTCGAACTCTTTCCATGCTGGTTCTTGGGGCGTCCATACTCCCCGCGCTTAGCCTTAAAGTGGTGCTGATAGCGAAAATCGACGAGCGTGCGCAAGCCTTCGTCCACCAGCAGCACCACGTCACCGCCGTCACCGCCGTCGCCGCCTGCCGGACCACCAAGTGGAACATACTTCTCGCGTCGGTATGAGACAATTCCGTTACCGCCGTCGCCGCCTTTGACGTAGATTCTCGAACGGTCCACAAACACGCCCTTCATCCCCTCTTGTATCCGTCAATGTAAGTAAATCCAATGTACGGAAGTCCAATGTACAGAAATTCAATGTACGGAAGTCCAATGTACGTAAATCGCAAACGTACGCATTCCTTTAACAATGTCTAAATACGAATCCATAATAGGATTTAAACACGAGTCAATCCAGTTGTTTTGAGTTCGCAGCGGCCCTGACCTCGACAAAAGTCCACGTTGGAACAGCATCGGGTTCAAAAAGGACTCCCTCCGGCCTCGTGTTCGCTTGTTCCGACGGTGTCACCCAAAGCACGATTCGGGATGCAGGTTGCACACAAGACGCCAGAGCTCGAACGCGATCGCGGTCTTCACCCATTTGCACCTGCAGGCGCACAGAAAAATGGGCGACCTGATTCTGATTGGCTTGTTCGTTCAGCCACCGCCAGGCTTCCATTAACTCCTCGCGCATGGCACTGTCCAGACGTTCTAAAGAGTCACTTTGCTCCAGGTGGACATTCGGGCACACAGAGGCATTCCAAACCAGTGCTTCGCTTTCTTCACTAATGTTGGTTTGCCACAAACCCAGGGATTTCAACCACTGTGACAAATGATCCAAAGAAGCCTGTGCCCGCTCCGGGCGGTTTAACTGTATGTACGCCTTGACGAGCTGCAAACTATTGAGAACGTCGTGGCGATGAATGCGAAATGCGGCCAACCGGCTGTCGCGCGTATCCAACTTTTCACCATCCCTTAAAAAAAGGCCTGGCATACGCCAGGCCTTCCAAATCTGTAGCAAATGGTTCGCTGTTCTTAAGCTTCCTGGGCGACGGCTTCAGCCACGGGATAAATGCTGACGCGCTTTTTGTCGTGTCCAAAACGCTCAAACTTCACACGGCCTTCCACCTTTGCGAACAAGGTGTCGTCCTTGCCGATACCTACGTTTTGACCCGGATGAATCCTAGTCCCGCGTTGGCGAACCAAAATACTTCCGGCGGTCACGACCTGACCATCTGCACGTTTTACGCCAAGGCGTTTGGATTCACTGTCCCGTCCGTTGCGGGTACTCGAGACACCTTTCTTATGAGCAAATCTTTGCAGATCAAATTGCAACATCGAGGTTCACTCCTTACGGTTGTTTGTGATTGTAAAGCTTCACGTACTGGGGATAAGACGAAGCCGTCTGCTCCAAGCCGAATACCATACTATCCAACAAGAGCTGAACGGAACGAGCTTCAAAATCTCCCAACTTGGGAACCCGACAATCAATGGTATCCCCGTCATCCACTGCGTCGAGTTTCGCATGAACAAATTTTTCACAGCTGTTGACTGCGTTGTACACCAATGCGGATACCGCAGAACAGACAATATCTTGACCCGATTCGGCGTATCCGGCATGGCCTGACACGGTAAACCGGACGATTTGCGTTCCTTGGCGGTAAACATGGACGTCAATCATGCGAATTAGGCTTCAATGCCCTCAATCACCAATTTGGAGTACGGTTGGCGATGACCCTGCTTTTTGTGGTAATTCTTTTTCGACTTGTACTTGAACACCACAATCTTCTTGGCGCGTCCGTGTTCCAACACTTTGGCAGTAACCTTAGCTCCATTGACAGTCGGTTCCCCTACGGTGACCGCACCGTCGCGGTTGACCAAGAAGACCTTGTCCAAAATTACGGTTTCTCCGACTTGTGCAGAGACTTTCTCAACCGTAATGGTGTCTCCTTGAGCCACCTTGTACTGCTTTCCGCCTGCTTCAACAATTGCGTACATGATCATTCTCCCTCACTTAGACTCGCTGTCAGAGGCACTCGGTTCGAGTTTTGACAAACCTCATCCATGCGGTTACAGTGCAAGCACTTTTACCATCATACCACGAAAGAGAAAGTCGAATCAATCCTACAGGACTGCAAAAGCGTTTTGTTTGACATGCTGCGGCAGCGTGTTACGGTTTATCGACCCACTCTTCCAGCTTATCCATCCAACGCCCTGCAAACACGGCATCCAAAATCTCGTCTTCCTCCAATACGGTTCGCACGGTGCCTTCGCGGTCTAAAATGTACACCATGTGATACCGGTCCGGTGCAAATTGCTTCACCACTTCGCGAACGGAGTTTTCCCCGGATACCGCCAATGCGCGTACCACCTGTGGGCGCACATAGCCCTGCCTTCTTCGAGAGTCCAAAAATCGCACGGTCTCCACACTGACGTCGCGTCGCCCCGTCCATGCCGTTACTAAGAGAAACAATCCAAGAATCAGGATACCCGCGTGAGGGTATCCCGACCAAAGCGCCAATCCGCCAAGGACCAACAAACCGAACGAAATCGCCAGCGCCATTTTGTACGCCTCCTGGGTTGCGCCTTCATAGCCCAACGTTCGCGAACGCGCCGCTCTCAAAACGCGGCCTCCGTCCAATGGGAGGCCAGGTAGGAGGTTAAACACCGCGATCCAAAGATTCAACTGAACCACGCGTTGAAAAAAATCGACCGACCAAAATCCTAGACTCCACATGACCCAACTGAGTCCGATCAGAGCAAAATTAATAAACGGGCCTGCGATGGCAATGGCCGCCTCATGCCGCGGGCGAAACCCGACGTTGCCGTAGGAGATTTTTGCCACGCCCCCAAATGGAAGCAGCGAAACTTCTTCCACCTGGTATCCAAGCTGTGTGGCCATCGCTGCATGGCCCAGTTCATGCAGCATCACGAGGAGAAACAAAACGACCAAGTCCCGCCACAGTCCCACTCCGACGGCGAACACAGCAAGCGCGAGAAACAGCGGGTGCAACCGGACCTTTCCGAAAATCCCAAACGGGATTTTCCAGCCAATGAGAGTAGCTAGGGACATACGTTTCATGAATGGCTGCTCGAAAAGTGAATGTAGTCGTGAGGATTAACAAATTTTCCATTTTTTTCAAACGAAAATTGAAACGTGGGGCTGCTCCCGGAAGGCAAATGTGCAATCACTTGTCCCGCATTCACGTATTCGTTGGGTTGAACAGAAACCTTTGTCACTCCTGAGTACAAGCTGGTGCCCAGGGACCCGTGATCGATGGTAATCAGGAAGGTGCCGGAAGTGAGCGGCTGCACCTTCATCACCGTACCGGAGCCTGCGGACAAAACGGGTTCATTGGCGGTACCTTGAATCACCATCTCCGGGTGATTGGCGGTATAATCCTGGGTTACTGTCCCGGCAAGAGGAACATGCAGCCGAACAGCTCCTTGTACGTTGGCCGTCGACAATACGGGAACGGTGATATGGTGTTGCGAAAGGAAATTTTCGATGGCAGGCAACGCGCGGCTGCTGTAATCTTGGCTGAAAGCCTCTGTATACACGCCCTTGACCCGGCCAGCCCACGGGGTGTGAGAATGACTCGCATACAAGCCCAGGGCAACGACACCCGTTGCGAGAACCGTGCGAAGAAGCCAGGTGGACCCGGCGGATGCCGCAGGTGCTCGACTCGCAGGGGGTGTCTGCCACCGAGAATTGGTTTTTAAATTCGCTCTGGACTGGGCGGCGGGAACAAACCGTCTGCGGTTCAACCTGCTCCCAGTACGTCTCCAATTTGCACTTTCTACTTGTTTGAGAGTGCCGTCTTCGTCGGAAAATCCATAAGGGGAAGGCTCGCCAAGCCATGGGGCGGAACCCCGTTCTTTACCGGACGGGGCATCCTCGATGACGGAAGAGGACGAGATGGACTCCCCTTTCGCTGCTTGAACCGGCTGTGCCGCATCCGGACGGCGAAAAAACCAGGGATTGTCTTCGTCAATCTGTTCGCCTTTAGCATCCATGTCGTCTAAGCGCTGGTTTTGTCGATGAGCACCAAAAAGTCCTGACACCCACGACCGTTTGTTCTTTTGCTGCAGCATACTTCGCGCCCCCCTTGAGACTCCATCACTTCATCCGTATGAAGGAGCTGGGACGAGTATGCCTGTGACTTGTACAAGAGCTTAACTTGTTTTGCAAAAAAATAACTCGTCTTGGCAGGGGGCCCCGTTACGCTTTCTTCCGTGGCGCTTTCTGTCCCGCTGCGCTTTCCGTGTTGCGTTGTTATGCTTTCCGTCCCATCAGGCGTTTCACGCGAGCCCACCAGCCAGTCTGCTCATCGAGCACCATCAATGGCACCGAGTCCCCCAACATCCGCCGGGCAATGTTCCGATACGCCATCGAAGCTTTAGAATCCGGCTTCATCACCGTGGGCTCCCCCTTGTTGGCATTGCCAATGATGGCTTCGTCATCCGGGACAATCCCCAACAAATCGATGGCAAGAACCTGCACAATTTCGTCGATATCGAGCATGTCGCCTTGTTTCACCATTTTTGGGCGAATCCGATTGACAATCAACTTGGGAGAACGGATGTTTTCCGCCTCCAGCAATCCAATGACCCGGTCCGCATCGCGTACGGCAGCCGTTTCAGGAGTGGTGACGACAATGGCTTGATCGGCCCCAGCCACAGCCACTTTAAAACCGTGCTCAATGCCGGCAGGGCAATCAATAATCACGAAATCGTACGTCTGCTTTAACCCTTCGACGATATTGCGGGCTGCTTCCGCGGACAAAGCCGATTTATCCTTGGTTTGGGATGCAGGCAACAACGTCAAATGCTCGAACCGCTTGTCCCGGATCAGCGCCTGTTCCAACCGGCACTCCCCCGAGGCCACGTCGACAATGTCATAGATAATGCGGTTTTCCAGACCCATGACTACGTCGAGATTGCGCAGACCGATATCGGCGTCAACCATGCATACTTTTTTGCCGAGCAAAGCCAGAGCCGTACCGATGTTGGACGTCGATGTCGTCTTTCCAACTCCGCCCTTTCCAGATGTCACTACAATCGCTGTTCCCATGCGCATTCTCCTCTCAGGCCAGACACATTCGCCCCTGTTTCATCGGGGAGATTTAGGACGCAAGTAACTCAGAAATTCGACTTTGTCGACCGCCATCGTCCCGTGTTGCAGGTAAGCGAACTCCATAAACGTCTGCATCGCGCGTCCATTTTGCTCCGGCGGACGTCCAATTCTTCCCGCAATACGAAGCTGCATGGGGGCAAAATCTGAAGCCGCAATAATGGCGCTCGGGTTGCCGCTGACCCCGGCATGCGCAATTCCCCGAAGCCTTCCAAACACATAGATATCGCCGGTTGCGCTGACTTCCGCTCCCGGATGAACGTCCCCGATGATGACTACGTCCCCATCAAAATACAGAGTTTGTCCGTTTCTCACATGGCCTTTGTAGATCGATTGTTGAGACTGTTTCTCTCGGTTTGCCAAAATACTGCGATAAGCCGTTGTATGTCGACCCCATTCGCGGATGACAAAGTTTGGTTTCGTCAAAAACAGATTTAAAAGCATCCGATATTCCTCTGCAGCCAAGGTCCGATCCCCATAATCTATGGCAACCCCGATTTGCGGCCCATCAAAGACTGCAGCTGTTTCACCATTCAGCAATTCTTCCAAGTGGCTCAAAAGGACATCAAACTCGCACTGTTCGTCAAGCAAAAACAGGAGTCCATCTTTGATTCCCTTTACAGCAACTGGCAACCGAACATCGGACCTAAGTTGTGAACTGGTTCTGCCAGTCAAGCGACTCCCTCCTGCCCATGACAACACGGCTGACAATATTCGCTACACCGCTGGCGTTTTCCTGCAAACGCAGTCAGTCCGCCCTAAAAGCAGAGCGGACTGACGGTACACTAAAGAGATTCTTGCCCGTCTTGACTGTATCTGCCTCGCGATTTGGCAATAAACAGGCGCGTCAACCACGGGTAGACCACGAGCAAAGTAATTCCGTTGACAATCATTTGCCACAGGGAGTTCGTAAACACCGTGTGCCAGGAATAAGCGGTAACGCCAAACATCCGCGTTAAGCCAAACGTCATCCAGTCTTGAATAAACGTCGTGATGATGGTCACCAAGAACGTGATCGAAATGTTCTTATGCAAGAACTGAGCAAAGAAAGATGCGGCAAAGTAGCCAATCACGCCGTATGTAAACGCGTTTAATCCAATAAAAGACCCGTACACGACATCCTGGATAAAACCCACTGCGACTCCGAGCAGCAACGCGACTGCAGGGCCGCGCGCCAAAGCCGTCACCATTAACACGACGAGTACCAAATTAGGCTGAACGACGTTGATAGGCGGAATCTGAAAGACTGTCGATTGAATCACCAAAGCCAGCCACAACACGACCAATGCAACGGCGTTTCGCATCATTTCACACCCTGAGAGGTGACGACAAACACGTCTTCCAAGTAGTTCAGATCGGCAGCAGGATGAATTACGGCTGACTTGGTCAGGCCTTGTTGCCCTGTTTTGACACTCACGACGGTTCCAATCAGCAGTCCTTTCGGATAGACGTCACTCAAACCGGAAGTCACCACGGATTGTCCTGGATTCAGTTGTGCTACAGGAGATAAAAATTGCATCTCCAGACTTCCCGATTCCGTAGTTGAACCCACTACAATTCCGTAAGGTTGAGTCGCAGTCCCGTTTTGAACCATGGCAGATACTCCATCGCCCACCTGGGTGTCTGTAATCAACGTCACTTTAGAACTGTACTGGGCCGCTTGTGCCACGCGTCCCACTAAGCTCCCGTCCGTGGAGATTACGGCCATGTTCGTGTGCACGCCGTTCGCATGACCCACATCGATGGTGATGTCCGAGTTCCATTTGGATGGATCGCGTCCGACCACGTGCGCAGGTACAAGAGGCATGCTCTTTCCACCCGTTTGCTTGAAACCGAGCATCTTGTTCAATTGCGCATTTTGTGCTTGGGCGCTTTGCAACTCGACCTTCAACGCGGAATAGTTTTGCAGCTCGGATTTCAATTGTGCGTTTTCCACATACATCTGGTGCAAGTCGTGAATTCCCTGAAGGAAACCCGTCACTGCACTTACTGGCCGGTAAAAAAGCCCGCCGATCGCGTTTTCGGTGTCCATGATGGCCCGTTCCGGCCACGTGGCCCCTCTCCCGCTGCCCCGCAGGGTCAGTCCGGCAATCGCGGTCAGTAAAATAAAGCTTGCCAGCAAGATAAACAATCGGCGATTCGTTAACAGTCGGGACACCCGCATCCCACTTCCTTATTCACGCGATTTCAGCAAACCTTATGCACAAGCGTGTCTTCGTGCATTGCATCAGGCCCTATGCTGAGATTTTCTTTGAGCGGCAGTGCGGCGGCGGTAAACGTCATAGTTGTCCAATGCCTTTCCTGTCCCAACCGCGACGCAATCCAATGGGCTTTCGGCAACAATCACCGGCATGCCCGTTTCATCACTTAACAAGCGATCGAGGTTGCGAAGGAGCGCTCCTCCTCCGGTCAACACGATCCCGCGGTCCATGATATCGGCGGCAAGCTCCGGCGGCGACTTTTCCAGCGTCACTTTGACCGCGTCCAAAATCGACCCAACCGTATCCGCCAGTGCTTCGCTGATTTCGGCCGATGAGATCTCGAACGTTTTTGGCAATCCAGTCACTAAATCGCGGCCACGGATATCCATCATTTCCCGTTCCTCGACAGGCATGGCTGTACCTATGGACACTTTTAAGGCCTCAGCAGTACGCTCCCCAATCATGAGATTGTAGGCCTTCTTGATGTACTGAATGATGGCCTCGTCCATTTCGTCACCCGCGACGCGGATGGAGCGACTCGTGACAATTCCTCCTAAGGAAATAATCGCCACCTCCGTCGTTCCGCCGCCAATATCTACCACCATACTGCCCGTCGGTTCACCGACAGGCAACCCGGCCCCGATGGCAGCAGCCATCGGCTCTTCAATCGTCTGAGCATCGCGCGCGCCCGCTTCGACTGCGGCGTCTTCCACGGCCCGCTTTTCCACAGCCGTAATTCCGGAGGGCACACTAATCATGACACGAGGCTTTCCTGACCAATTGGACTTGTTCTTCATCGCTTGCCGAATAAAGTACCTTAACATGGTTGCCGTAGTTTGAAAGTCAGCAATCACACCGTCTTTCATGGGCCTGACAGCAACAATGTTTCCAGGGGTCCGGCCAATCATCTGCTTCGCCTGCTCCCCAACGGCTTCGATAGCGCCGGAATCCGTACGGATGGCGACTACGGACGGCTCCCGCACTACAATACCGCGACCCTTCACGTAGACTAGTGTATTTGCTGTTCCAAGATCAACTCCCATGTCTCTTCCGGAAAACATCTATATATCTCCTCTCGAGTCATTTACCTGGCACCTACCGCCACTGTGTGTTTCGGGCCCCCGGTCAAGTCATGTAGCCTTCCGCTTTTAAACTGACAAACCGTCCATCGCCGACAACGATGTGATCGAGGACATCGATTCCTAAAAGCCGGCCAGCTTCGCACAATCGACGCGTCACCGCAATGTCCTCGGCGCTGGGCGCAGGGTCACCACTTGGGTGGTTGTGAATGCACAAAATTGCAGATGCGCTGCGCTTTACGGCCAGTTTAAAGATCTCGCGCGGATGCACAATTGAAGCGTCTAAGCTTCCCACAGATACCACTTCCTCCCCAATGAGGCGGTGTTTGGTATCTAAGTGCAAGGTCATAAACTGTTCCTTTTTAAGGTGCCTCATCCGATCCATAACATACTCTGCAGCGTCGTTCGCCGAGCGAATTTGAGTCCTACTGTCGGTGGGTTTGCGCGCAATCCGTCTCCCTAATTCAACAGCAGCGGCAATCTGAAGAGCCTTCGCTTCGCCGATGCCTGGAATCTGCATTAACTCCTCCAGGGAAACGTCAACGAGTCCGTAAACGCCATCCACCGACCTCAAAACCTGTGCAGCCAGTTCGTGAACAGACATGCGCCGACTGCCGGACTGCATGACTACGGCCAAAAGTTCATCACTGCGCAAGACGGAAACTCCATAGCGGAGCATCCGTTCTCGCGGCGGTTCAAGCAGTCCACAGTCAGCCTCAACAGATTTTACACTCAAGGGTATTGCCTCCCTCCGTCATTCCGAAGGTCTGGCGGCCGACCCTTCGCAACGGTCGGGCGGATACTTGCCGCAACACACCAAGAGCCAGACCCGCTGTCCCTACCATAGGGAAATGCAGCCAGGCTGGCAAACCCACTACATTATAACTTGATTCCATCCGTCAAGGATCGCTATATTTTTCGAAAATCAGCGGGAACCTCCGAACTGTGCTTTCAGCGAACTCTGCTCTCCTCTGCTACTTGATGCGTCGGCGGAGCAAATAGGCCGCCACCACCCCGACGAGTGTCAACCAATTCACGCGAAGCGTCACATTCAATGAAAAGCGCAAAACCGCCCAATCCGCACTGGGATTCCATTGAAGCTGCGTCTGGTGGCGCAACAGTGGAACCTGAGGTGCCAAAAGCTGTCCTGCCAAAGTGCCGAGAACCGCACCGGCGAATAGAAACCCTGCCGTTCGCCAGATGGAGTTACGCATGTCGTGCCCCCTCCCGATACCACGTCACGGCACTATTCGACAGTTTTGCACAGAGTCCTGCCGGGAGGCCTGCTTGCGCGAAACACCATGGCGGTGACACTGATAATATTCCCAAAACGTCCATTTCCAACAGGAAAAAGGAATTTATTCCCCAAGGTAACGGAATTAATTCCCAGGTTGGGTCAGTTGCCAAATCTGTTCGTAGGCCTGGATGTCATAATACATGGAAGATGTGTGATGTCCTTGTGAAAACTGTTGGTATGCTTGCTGTGCGTCCACATGCAGTCGATTGATTTGGGAAGCATCCCCGGTATCCTGTACCTGGGTGCTGCTCGGTTGAATTTTCGCGGCGGCCGTGTATGCCGCTGAAACATCGCGATTTGGCTCTCCATCCATCAGCGAGCCCGTCAACGCGTTCAGAGCGCTAACTTGTGCGAACATCCAACGAGATGTGTCTTGCACTGAATTTGGATGCGGCCAATTTGCGGTTGATGCTGTTGCCGCCTCCCAACTCCAGGGTACCACGGCGGCAGGAAATCCCATTTTCTTAAGATTGCCCGCAAGTTTGTTCAAGTCCCCAGGATTGAGGGCTATGGAAGAAAAAACTTGATAGTTTTTGCCCGAATGAATCACTGACTTTACCCCGTGTCGAGAAAGCAGCTTGACTGCGGTTTGTGCTTGCGTGCTCGTCGGGTAGCTTCCAGCCTGTAATGCATATAAGTGCACGGCAGGTACGACCAAGCCGTTGCTTGCAGGCAGGCTGATGCTTGGGTTCGTGGGCGTGGGCGACGCTTGTCTGGACAGGTTCGGTTCCAATTGATGAAAGAGCACCAGACTTAAGCAACCTAAGATCAATCCGACCACAGCCCCAGTCTGGAAACTGTCGCGCAAAGGTTTTCTTCCGCGCCGGTGGTTTGTCACCCTCGCGAAGGACGTTGATTTTTCTGCAGATGGACGTTGTGCCGAAGGGTTGTCCATCGGACCAGAACCTTCGTGTTCAAGCAACCGTCCAAGGGAATTAAACAGTTGCGTGTGAAAGGCCTTCCACCCGTTCTTTACATGCGCTACGACTGAATGTGCCCAGGGACGCAAGCTGGATGGATTGGGTTGACGAGAAGTCGATTTCGCCCGTCTGCGCTGATGGTCTCGTGTGGTTTCGTACATCGCCTCTTGTACCGACTTGAGCGAGATGACCTTTTCTTGGTTGGACTCAAGAGGTTGAGCCACCCCCGACTCGTCGACAATCCACTGCTGACCTCCAACTTTTACAATAATCGGGTGCGAAGTGTGTTTTGTTTGCCTGGATTCTGAACTGAGACGGTTCGGCTCCACAGCGCTTTCCCCTTTCATCACTCTCATGAGTCTACTTGAAATCTATGATTCGAAAAGGGAAAACATGTATGCCAAGCCATCGAAAATAGAAAAACATCCAAACGACCTGCGCGGTTTAGACGCCTGAAGCCTGGATGCTTTCTTTTCGCTGGATATTGGTTTTCAAAGTACGACGCTTGAAAGCGCTGGTCCTGGTGAAAAGCCAGGTCAACGTACCACTTCTCCTTGTCAGTTGCAGCGCGAGGGTACTCACCCGATTTACTTCACAATATAGACTGCCATGGTTCGAGCGCCCCACGCTCTGGCTTGCGACTCTGTCGACATGCAAATATCGACATGGTAGCCGCGAATTGCACTTCCTGTATCTTCCGCGCGCAAAATTCCTATACCCGGTACGTACAGCTTTGTTCCTAATGGAATCACGGACGGATCGACCGCAATCACTCCAGGGACTGCCTTCCAACCCGTTGCCGTCAGTCCACCTTTCACATACGCCGTAGCGAGCACCGTGAGTTTTTGCAAGACAAGCATGGAACCCCCACTACGACCCGATAAGGGGTACGGTCTGGGGGCGGTTCCGACTAACACCACCGCGTTGCGAGGCTGCCGGACTACCTTCTGGGACAACGTCTCGTCCACTTTCTGACCATCCACATAGACTCTTGTGGTTTGCAGGTTGACTAACCCTTTCACACCGTGCGTCAGCAAGCGAGTTTCCCCGGAATACAACGTACTTGAAGGCCGACGTATGGTCTGAAACGGTATCTCCTCTGTTTTTGAAGAGACCCTGGTCACAGTGTGTTGAATGCGAATCGTTTCCCCATCGTAGACAGGTGCAGTCAAGGGTACATTCACCTTGTCACCTGAACCGATTTTCAGCCCTGCTTCTTGAAAAAGCTGTCCGACGTCTGAGGCATATGTCAACACCTGTCCCTCGGACTTTCCACCCATATAGACGTTTACGCGTGCCGGTTTTCTATGAACAACACTCATGCTGTTTTGCACTGCACTATCGAATTCCGGGTTCGCGTGACTTCGCGCCGGAATACTTGTACTCTCTTGTTCCGGGAACGAATTCAACATGCCTAACTTAAATCCACCAATTCTTCTGCGTTGCCCATTGTCTTGCACCGTTACCGTTTTATGTGCTGCATTCGCTGTTGCAATGCTGCTGGTAAACAACGCGAGCACAGCTGCCGACAGGTAGAGTGTTCTTGACTTTGGTATACGCACTCCATCACCTCTTCTCGTAAACTTGCGAGAACAAGAAGACTGACAAGGATGGATAGCTAGATTGATAACAGTATATAGATTTGTCAACTGGAATGCAATGCTAGCAGCACCGGAAACCGGGTTAAGCTTTTTTGCAACAGAATCGCACGGGTTTTAGGGCTTGCCAGACAATCCGGATTGAGGCAGCCGTTGAAGCTGTCCATTTCTCGCAGTCTGGCTTCCGTTCAAAGGATTTGCGACGTCGTCCATTGACGCACGGCAGTTCCCGAAATCCGGTTGGCAGAAGCCAACTGACGCAAATGCATTTCCATAGTTTGCATTCCACTCGCCCTCGCGGTTTCCATAACGGAACGAATTTGATGCGCCTTTTGGCTGCGTATGAGATTGGCTACTGCAGGGACGTTGAGAAGGATCTCCAATGCGGCTACTCGCGAGTTGCCTTGTATAGTCTTCACCAAACGTTGCGATAAGACCCCTTTTAAGACTGCGGCGAGTTGAGTGCGGACCTGGGATTGCTGTGCGGCTGGAAAGATGTCGATAATCCGGTCAATGGTCTGCACCGAGTCGCTGGTATGCAACGTAGCAAAGACCAAGTGACCGGTTTCTGCGGCTGTAATGGCCGTACTGATTGTTTCTAAGTCTCGCATCTCCCCGACGAGAATGACGTCTGGGTCTTGACGCAGCGCCGCTCGCAGCGCCTTTGCAAAACTCCTTGAATCTTTCCCGATTTCTCGTTGGTCTATCACGCATCGATTGTTTTCATGCCAGTATTCAATCGGGTCCTCTAGGGTAATGATGTGGCGACGTTGAGATTGGTTCAGGTAGTCGACCATCGCCGCCAAAGTCGTCGTTTTCCCGCTCCCGGTGGGCCCTGTCACCAAAACTAAGCCGTGCGGTTTGAGGGTCAATTCTTTCACGACGTCCGGAAGCCCTAACTCGTCGAGCCTTGGAATCGAGTTCGGAACGACGCGCGCTGCAATGCTTACGGCTCCCCGCTGTTTGTATACATTCATCCGGTACCTGGAGACTCCCGGAGCATTGTGAGAAAAGTCTACTTCTCCTTCCTGTTGAAACTCAATCCATTGGGTTTCCGAGAGCAGTTCTCGGGCCATTTGTGCTGTGGCCTCGGCAGGCAAAGGCTCTCCTTCCAAAAGCAGGTCCCCGTCAATGCGGTAAATCGGCGGAGAGTTCGCACAGAGGTGCACATCGGAAGCCTCAAGTTCGCGAGCGCGCATGAGCAAATCGAGCAACATCATGCCGGTTCCCCCTATCCCTGCATCGCGAATCGAGACCCGCGGGTGTGACGAAAAACCCTCGGCCCATTCGCCAACCGTCGACAGCATCCTCGTCCAGCGGATCAGGCACCGCGACGACGCTTAATGACCCAGTAACAAATGCAGGTACCACTCCGTCATCGCGGGTCCAAAAAACTTCGTCAAAACCACTCCGATCGCGATGTGGGGAACGAAAGGCATGTATTCTCTTCGCCTCATGAGTCCAGCCCATCTCATCAGCAGCCCTACGACCGCTCCGGAACAAGATGCGAGCACAAAGGACTCCATCCCATAGGCCGCCCCAAACATCGCGCCGATGCTGAAATACAGTTTCGCATCCCCAAGACCCATATTCCCGCCCGTGATGAAGTGAATAACCAACAAAACGAGAAAACATAAACTGCCTCCAATGAGCGCCGTTCGCCACGACTGAACGCCTTCCAGCGGGCTTAAAACGACCAAAACAACAGCTCCGGTGTACGACAACACATTTGGAACGCGCATAGCCGTCAAGTCGGTCCCGGTTACGGCCACGAGCAACAGCCAAAATACTCCCCAAGCGATCCGCTGTGGCCAATCAGGAACCGTGAGCCAGGTCGCAGCGGCCAAACAACCCGTAACGAGTTCCAAAATGGGATACCTCAGCGGGATGGGGCGACGACATCCCCGGCATCTTCCTTGCAACAACAGCCACGAAACAATTGGAACCAGTTCCCATGCGGACAAGGAACGGTTGCAATTCAGACAGTGTGAACCCGGCCATGCCAGAGATTCGCCGCGAGGTACCCGGTATGCGACCACATTCAAAAAGGAACCAAGCACAAGACCCGTACAAAAAACCAAGATAACTTCCCATCCATTGGCTGCTGCCGCGGTCGTCACAATGCAATTCTCCTTATTCATCCATTGTTGCAATCCGTATTTAAACGATCTGAGTTGATCAGACCATTCTCCATGGCTGAACAGGTTTCCTGTCGAACTTTCGCACATTATCCAAACTTCTCCGCAAGCATACGATGGCACAACACGTTTTAGTGGTTTTCCAGGGATTACGTATGACGTGGTGTCGAATCATGGTATACTAGAGATAGAATCATCGGACAAGTTGTCGTGAGGACGACTGGTTTCTTGCACCTGATGTACACTGCTTTCAAATCGGCAACGCGACAGTCAATCATTCCGAAACAAGGGGTGACAGAATTGAGCGTAACTCGTTCCGTGTTCATGTTTCTTGCCGCCGTTTTGGTGTTCGTCGTTCTTATGCTGTTTATCGGCATAGTCTTGAAGATCGCCCTGGTGGCCGCGTTGCTGGCATTTGCATACTACTGGTTTACCCGGGCAACCCAATTGCGCCGGCGCCGGCGGTCCTGAACAAACCTCCCGATAAGTGACACACACAGGCCACAAGGGCTCTCCTAAACTTTGGAGAGCCCTTTTTAGCTTTTTCAATCAAAACAGCGACCCAAACGACAAAGGGGCCGTCCCTCTTAGCAGCAAGAACTGCTTTCGGAACGCCCCTGTTCGGATAAAACTCCCTCAGACGGGAAACCCATTGCCGGCGATGTCATTCACAGAAACTTCATGCACTGCATTTCATGTACTGCAATTTCATTCACTACAGGTTCATGAAGGAAACTCGTTGGCCGCATAGCAAGTTTGCGATTGCGGTATCAGGCGTATGCGGTCTCTTCGTGTCCGTTCAGAGAAGCACTGAGCCGATAGGCAACCTGCCATATGTCTCCGGCCCCCATCGTCAACACCAAGTCCCCTGAATGCACGGTTCTGCTCAAGTATTCGTATACGTCGTCTTTCGTGCGCAAGAATTTCACGTTCGGATTGCTCTTAACGCGGATTTGCTCGGCCAACCGCTCAGCGGAGACCCCTTCAATTTGGCTTTCCCCAGCCGGTGAATAAATATCTGCGATGACCGCTTCGTCCGCACCCTGAAAAGCTTTAGCAAAAGCATCAAACAGAAAAAAAGTCCGGGTGTATCGCTGTGGCTGAAAAACAGCCACGATGCGGCGTCCGGTCGCCTTGGCGGCCGCAATTGTAGCACTAATTTCGGTTGGATGATGGGCGTAGTCGTCGATCACAAGTACGTCTTGGCTTTCGGAAATGACTTGAAAGCGGCGCTTTGCACCGTGAAATTGCAGCATTTCCGCAGCAATTTCTTGAAAACCTAGACCTACAGACCGGGCCACAGCGATTGCCGCAAGAGCGTTCATAACATTGTGGATTCCAGGCAGCGATAATTCCAGGATACCTAATAATTCGCCTCGATAATACACTTGAGAACGGCTTCCCCGCCCAATCAACTCGACATTCTTCGCAACATAATCCGCTTCCGCCTCGACAGCAAACGTCACTGTCTCACACTTTGCCAATCCTTGAATTTCTCGAAGGTTGTCGTCTTGACCCGAGATAATGCACAAACCATCCTCGGGAACCTGTTGAATAAATTGGGCGTAAGCGCGTTTGAGGTTCTCGAAGTCCCCGTCGTAATGCTCTAAATGATCGGCTTCGATGTTCGTGACCACGGCAATTTGCGGACGGTAGTGGAGAAAGGAACCGTCGCTTTCATCTGCTTCTGCGACGACGTACCTGCCACTCCCTGCCTTCGCGTTATCTCCAATGTTGCTGACTACACCGCCAATCACAAAGGTTGGGTCAAGGCCGCACTTTTCCATAATAAAGGCAATCATTGAAGTCGTTGTGGTCTTCCCGTGAGCTCCCGTGACGGCCACGCCGATTCGATCTGCCATGAGCCGTGCCAGCATTTCAGATCGATGAAGGACGGGAACATTGCGCTTGTGGGCTTCCACGAGTTCGACATTGTCTTGCGAAAGAGCTGTACTGTACACCACCAAATCAGCTCCATCAATTTGGTCCGGCGCGTGACCAACAAAGATTCTTGCACCGCGTTCTGCCAGCTTTTTCGTCAATTCCTGACTCGATACATCCGATCCTGACACCTGGTACCCCATGTCGAGCATTACGCGCGCGATGGCACTCATGCCATACCCACCAATTCCGACGAAATGTACATGCTCTGCATGTTTCACGCGCCACACCGTCCTCACTTCGAAAATTCTTCTGTCATCTGTACCATAGCCTGCCTCGCCTCATCCACAGTATACAAGGAACCCCAGCATGCCACGGGTTTAGCATGACGAATACCCATTTCAACAGCTTCCTGCACGGATGACGCAACGCTCACTCTTAACTCAGGTCTGTGCCCTTTAATATCATTCGCAAGATGATGTGCGGGTTTGGCCCGTGAAACATGTGGTGCAGCCACAATGACTCGTCCCGCAAGGGGCAAAACCCAATTTAACATCCTCTGTACATCCTTGTCTGCCAGTACGCCAATGACCATCGTCCAGTCCGCTTCATCCAGGCCGTGCAATCGGGAAAATTCGTGCAAGGCCAGTGCAAAGTGCATGGCGCCGTCCGGATTGTGAGCGCCATCCAATACAAGTGGAAAATTGTCCTTCCAAAACACCTCAAAGCGCCCTGGCCAGACGACTTGAGCCAATGAAGCTCGCAACTCATCATCCGTCAATTTCCGGCAAATTCCTTGTTCGTGCGCTGCCTCGTACATCGCTACGGCAATTGCCGCGTTTTCGTATTGATGGCGGCCAAACAGGGGAACTGGGAGTCCAAATACGTCTTGTTGAAGGCCTCTGTATGTCATGGTCTGCCGCAAGTTCTCTACTCGTCCGGTACTGTTGAAATGTGTCCCACACCGCCATACGGGCGCTTGCTGTTCCATGGCAGCCGCCTGTATGACAGCGTACGCTTCATCCTTTGCAGCGGTGATTACAGGAATACCCGGTTTGATAATTCCCGCCTTTTCAAACGCGATTTCTGCAATCGTTCGACCGAGCACTTCCATGTGATCGTAACTGACATTGGTAATTGCCGCAACCACTGGCCGTACAATATTTGTAGAATCGTGGCGTCCGCCAAGACCAGTCTCCCACACCACGGCGTCCACACGTTCTTGGTAAAAGTGCAAAATCGCCATGACCGTAAGAGCCTCAAACTCTGTCAAAGAATCCCTCGGAAGAGCCGCTTGAGCTGCCGCTTGAACCTGGGCGGCAAGCGAAGCGAAGTCCGCCTCGGAAACGCGGTCGCCATTGACGCTAAACCGACCCCGATACCCGTCGAAGGCCGGAGAAGTAAAAACTCCCACTTTCAATACGGTCGACAAAACCGCATCGAGAAACGCACAGACTGAGCCTTTGCCATTGGTTCCCGCGACGTGAAAAAACCGCAGTGGCTCGTGCGGATTACCCAGTTCTTTTAAAACGAGAGACATCCGTTCGAGCCCTGGTTTCATACCCAGTGCGCCGAGAGACTTTAGCCACAAAAGTCCTTCCTGATGAGTTACCGCCATAGTGTATTCGCCTTCTCAAACAGAGGTCACACCCCTGGTAAATTCGCCTAAGTGTCCAACTGGGCTTTCTCGTCAACGGGACAGTGAATCCAAGCGCTGTTCAACTGCAGCCAGTTTGGATTTGTAGTCCGCTGCCTTCGCCCGTTCGCCTTCGACTACAGACTCCGGAGCCTTGCGCACGAACTCGGGATTTGACAACTTGCGCTCCACGCGGTTCACCTCGTCCTGCAACCGCTTCATCTCCTTTTGCAGGCGATCGCGTTCGACGGCCAAGTCGACCAAACCAGCAAGCGGCAGGTATATTTCCGCACGGGTCACCACCGCCGTCATCGCCTTGTCCGGAGCCGTCACGGTCGTGCCGATTTCCAGTGTCGACAAGTTGCAAAAGCGCAGCAGGTACGGACGCACAGACTCAAACAGTGCGGTCATGCTGTCATTTTCCGTCCGCACGGACATCTCGATTTGTTTGCTTGGCGCTACGTTGAGTTCAGCGCGAATATTGCGGACAGAGCGAATTGCATCCATAACGACGCCGATTTGTCGGACGGCTTCAAAATCGTCCCAGGCCGGCTGAGGCGTCGGCCAGTTCGCAACCATTAACGCTTTCCCGTCGACCGGCAGTGACTGCCAGATCTCTTCTGTCACAAACGGGATGAACGGGTGCAACAGGCGGAGCAGCGAATCCAGAACGTACACCAAGACACTGCGCGTCCGAGATTTGTTCTGCTCGTCCTCTCCGTACAAAGAGAGCTTGGAAAACTCAATATACCAGTCGCAGAAATCGTCCCACGCAAAATCGTACAGTGCGCGACCGGCTTCGCCAAAATCGTAGTTTTCTAGGTGTCGCGTGGTCGTGGCGACGGTTTCTGACAGGCGGTGTAAAATCCAGCGATCCGCAACTTCCAACTCGGCCGGAACGATTTCCGGCAGGTTTGCGCCTTGTGGAACATTCATCAACACAAACCTCGACGCATTCCAGATCTTGTTGATAAAGTTTCTGGAACTCTCAATGCGTTCCCAGTGAAAGCGCTGGTCGTTGCCTGCAGATGTCCCGGTCGCCAAAGTAAAGCGCAGCGCGTCAGCGCCGAACTTGTCGATCACGTCCAACGGGTCCACGCCGTTGCCGAGGCTCTTTGACATCTTGCGCCCGTCGGCAGCCCGAATCAAGCCGTGTAAGACCACGTCTTGAAAGGGAACCTGCCCAGTGAACTCCAAAGCCGTGAAGACCATTCGAGCCACCCAAAAGAACAGGATGTCATAGCCCGTGACAAGGGCACTTGTGGGGTAATACCGCTGAAAATCTGCACTGTCATTGGGCCAACCCATCGTCGAAAACGGCCATAGTCCAGAAGAAAACCAAGTGTCCAGGACGTCCTCGTCCTGACGCACTTCACTCGACCCACAATGGCTGCATTGGTGAATGTCCTCGCGCGACACCGTCACGCCATCGCAATTGGCGCAGTACCAAGCTGGAATGCGATGCCCCCACCACAGCTGCCGGGAAATGCACCAGTCTCTCACATTCTCCAGCCAATGAACAAATACCTTTTCAAAGCGGTCAGGAACAAAGTTGGGCTTGCCTTGCTGAACCTGTTCCAAAGCTGGTTTTGCCAAGGCCTCCATATGTACAAACCACTGTTCTGACAAAAACGGTTCGACGACCGTGTTGCAGCGGCTGCAATGCCCCACGGCGTGCGTCAAGTCTTCAGCCGCAACCATGTAACCCTGCTCTTGCAAGTCGTTCACAACCGCCTCACGCGCCTGTTCGCGAGTCATCCCTTGATACCTTTGGCCTGCCAATGCGTTGAGACGTCCATCCGCATCGATACACTGCGGCATGGGCAAACTGTGGCGTTGCCCCACTTCAAAGTCATTGGGGTCGTGAGCAGGAGTAATTTTGACACACCCTGTGCCAAACTCCATATCCACGTACTCGTCTGCAATGACAGGGATTTGCTTTCCAGTCAACGGAAGGGTAAGCATTTTGCCGATCAGAGCCTGATACCTGTCATCATCGGGATGCACGGCCACTGCGACGTCTCCAAACATGGTCTCCGGACGCGTAGTCGCCACCACGACGCTGCCGCTGCCGTCGACGAACGGGTAACGAACCTGATAAAGTTTCGCAGTGACGTCCACATGCTCGACTTCAATGTCGGACAAGGCCGTTCCACAGCGGGGACACCAGTTGATAATGCGGTTCCCCCGGTAGATGAGGCCTTTCTCATACAAGCTCACAAAAACCTCTCGAACAGCACGGGACAGGCCTTCGTCCATAGTAAACCGTTCCCGCGACCAATCGCAGGATGCGCCCAACCGCCGGATCTGCTTCGTGATCGTGTTGCCATATTGGTGTTTCCATTCCCATACCCGCGCGATAAACGCCTCACGTCCGAGCTCATGCCGGCTCTGCCCGGTCTCCTCTTTGAGGGCTTTTTCGACGCGGGCTTGCGTGGCGATACCTGCGTGGTCTGTGCCAGGGACCCACAGCGTGTCATACCCTGCCATGCGCTTGTAGCGGATCACCAAATCCTGCAGAGTGTTGTCCCAGGCGTGGCCAATGTGCAGCGATCCCGTCACGTTCGGGGGCGGCATTACAATGGAAAACGGCGGTTTGGACAGGTCCTTTCCAGCCTTAAAGTATCCACGGGATTCCCAGTATTCGTAAATCCTCTGTTCCACGGAAGCTGGTTCATAGACCGATGCAAGCTGCACATTCGGCTGCTGTTCTGACATCTTAACTCCTCCTTGCGGGTGCGCGGGTGTTGAGGCGGACTTCAACTCGTAAAAAACCCTTAGTCATAAAAAAAACCCTCAGTCCATTCAGGACGGAGAGTTTGTTTCCGCGGTACCACCTGATTTTTCGGGTGCATAAAACGCAAATGCGCCATCGCCTGCGGCACAAATGGTCTGAGCACGCCGAACACCTTGACATCGATAACGGAATGACCCGGTCACACTGACAGCTCCGAGACGACGTTCAAGCGGCTTCCGGAACGGCTTGCAGCCCATGGCCGTTCTCTCTGAAGCGGAATGACCCACTTTACTCCTTCTCTTCAACGCACCGTATTTTCTAACGTATCTTAGCTGGTTCAGTATCGCGATGTCAAGTATGACCCCTTTACCGGCGCTTGTTCTTTTTCTTCTTCTTGCCCGAGTGTCTCCTCACGGGCGGAGTGCTGCTTGTTGAACCCGCCGATTTGGCCCGCTTGGCCTCCATTTCGCCGCGTTTGCGTTCAGACCATTCCGTGAGTCGCAGATAGGCATATCCCATGACCAGGCCCATAACTAAGGTCAGTCCGTTGGTTTCCCAAAAACCCGCGGCTTGCTTTCCGTGAAACGCTTGTCCTTTGGCCTCCAAGGCCAACTGCAAGACGAGTCCGATGACAAAGGTCGCCACCACGGCCAGCAACGCATTGTTCAACCGCCGTTCCCTCACCCGCAAGATCACAATGTATGCCACAGACAACACTGCGATCGGCAAGCTGCTCAGAAGCGGGTAATGAAACGCGTAAAACGCAACCACTTGCAGCACGGCAAGTGCCAAGACGGTCAGAGAGACATAACGCCAATGCCAACCGTTCCATACGCCTTTTGATGTCGTGAATTCTGCCAAGGTCATCCTCCGTTACCTGGATAGTCTCCTTGCTATCTTATCAAAATCCATGCGGGCTTGTCATTGGTTGTCAAGAATTGTGTGCCAAAAGAAAAGAGCCCGCATATACATGTAGGAGTGCGGGGCGAGGGAGGATGGGAAAGTGGGCTTTTTTTACGGAATTGCACGGTTTGTCAAATTGCTTCTGGCCATTGCCATTCTTTTATTGTTTTTGCGCGCCATTTTGTGGCCCAGTGCACTGGACCTCATCGTCTTGATGCTCCTGTTTATCGTGTTTGCCGCCATGTTCATCAGCGGTCCGTAGCGGTCAAGCCAATGCACGTGCCTGCACGGACTCCCGTTGGAAAATCCATCGTGAAAATAAAATAGACACCGGATGCGACACGTACCTGAGGTGACGCGTGCATCGCGGTGTCTATGAAGTTCCTGGGCTGCCCGCAACACCTTACAGCGCGGGCACGACCGTTCCCGGAACCCGCAGCATCTGACCCGCGTGTACATTTTCTGTCAGCAAGTGATTGATGCGAACCAACTCTGCCTTGTGGCAACCAACCCGTTCGGCCACAACATCCAAGGTTTCTTCTTCCATCACGACAACGTACCGCAACGTGTACCTGGGTTCCGGGCCGTTGAAGTCCACAAAAGACCACAAGTTGCTGGACAGTTCCATCTCGGCAGACGATTCCGCGTCTTGCGGCAAGCCGTCCACCTGCACCGGTGAAGGTACACTTTTTTCTCCGCGCAAACCCTCTTCCCCAGTACCGTAAGCCTTTGAATCTGCCGTTTCCGGACCACGGATATCGGAGTCGCCGCGCATGGACTTCTTCCCAATCGTAACATTGGGAACAAAGCCGCTGGCCGGATTAAACCCGCTTTCTGAAAAGCTCCGAGACGGAACGAATTCTTCGGACGTCGATTTTTTGTCCTGAGGAGTTTCAAGCTCTCCGGCGTTCAACTGGTGTTCGAATTCGAATTCAGCCCAATCCTGTTTCGCCGCGTCCAGCTGTTGATCGGAGGGTTCAGAGACCTTGTCAAAAGCGTCATCGCTTTGTGAGTTGTCCGAAACCCCTTGTTTAGATGAAGAGTCCTGTACAGAAGCTTCAAACGGCTCCTTGGCTCGGGAAGCCTGGGAGTCTCCTGCAAAGACTCGGTCGAAATCCGCGAGTTCCCGAGCGGCCGACCAATTTTCGCTCTTTTGGAGAGTCTCGTTGGCTTCAGACGAGTCACTGGAGTCGTGGCCGCCGCGAGCGGCGTTCACGGCATCCGTTCGCTCTTCCACGGCTTCTTTCGCCGAGTCGGGCATCGACCTCATTTCCATGCCGGCTGGCTGTTCGTCAGGTTGGACGCTTGACGCACCGTTGTCCCCCGTGTCGGCTTGCACCTGTACAGAGTGATCTTCCAAACCATCTTCCGACGGATCCGACTCGCCGCGATACATCGCTTCCAGGGGTTGCTCATCGGGCGCTTGTTTTTCTGTAGATTGGACTTTTCCGACGGATTCTGCCATGGGTTGTTCGTCCATGGTTCCCGGATGTGGCGCATCATGGACCTGTTGCGCATGGGTTTCCGAAGAGGTTTCCAGGGAGGACGGCACGGCTTCGACGGATTCTTCAGTTCCGCCCTGAAACGGTGCTTGGCCCGACTGAGAAACGGCCTTAGCGTGTGGAAACAGAGGGTTGAAAAACTCCCCTGAAGCGCTTTGTGCATCGGGGGACGCTGAATTGGACCAGCTTTCTTCAAACATCACGTTTCCGACTTCCTGACCGCCGCATTGGAAGTGATATCCTTCTTGACCGTTCAATCCGACAATATTTAAGTCCGCTGTGACTTGCATCCACCCGTTGGAGACAGGCTGGAGGTTCCAACTCGTGATGCGGCTGGCGACGTTCACCAAACCGCGAGGCTGCGCCTTCATCGGAACACGCAAGACAAACGGCATGCGGTGTTGTACGTGCTTGACTTTTTCCCCACTCCAACCGGAATCGGAGCCCGGGCGGTTCGCGTAGTCTCCTTGCTCTCCCGGCGCGCCGGGGCTGCGCTTTAAATAACCCGCAAACACGATGGCTCCTTCAAGAACATACGCGTCACCCACTCGATCGAACGAGGTGACTTCCGTCGCCACCGTGGCATCCTCGATGGTGTCGCCTTCGCGCACTGAATCGACGAATACCTCCTGATCAATTTGCATTCGAATCAGCGGGGCGCGATCAAGGTCGCTCAAATTCGTTCCCCTCCCTGTACAGACATCATCCCAACATCACTTTATGCCTTGAGTCCAGGCGTTATGAAAATAAACAAGGCCGGCTCAAACCTCAGCCGGCCTTTACTCTGCGTCTTTGTTCAAAGAGGATGCTGCACAAACCCTGTCCTACAGTTCAGCCATTGCCTCGCGAATAGCCTGCTGTGTGTGCTGCAACTGGTCATCCGTGTGCACAGCCGAAAGAAAACCGGATTCCAACTGTGACGGAGCCAAGGCAACGCCTTTGCGCAACAAGGCATGAAAGAATCTTGCGTACAGGTCTTTGTCACTTTTTGCGGCCCCTTCGTAGTCAAACACAGGACCCTCTTGGAAAAACAAACCGAACATACCGCCGATGGCGTGTCCGTAGACGGCAATGCCTCGCTCCTTCCCAGCTTCCTGGAAGGTCGCACACAATGTGCCTCCGTACTGTTGAAGGGTTTTGTACAGCCCTTGAGTCTCCGCTTCCTCAAGCATTTCCAAAGACTTCAGTCCAGCCGCCATGGCCAAAGGGTTTCCGGATAGCGTGCCTGCCTGATAGACGGGTCCTTCGGGAGCAACCATCGCCATAATCTCCCGTTTCCCGCCGTACGCGCCGACCGGCATGCCCGCCCCAATTACTTTCCCGAGCGTCGTGAGATCCGGATCCAGTCCGTAGTAGGCCTGGGCCCCACCCAAAGCAACCCGGAAGCCTGTCATGACTTCGTCGCAAATGAGCAGCGCCCCGTACGACCGGGTAAGCTCCCTCACGGCCTGCAAGTATCCAGGCCTGGGTAAGACGCACCCCATATTGCCTGCCACCGGCTCGATGATAACCGCCGCAATCTCTTCCCCGCGCTCCTGGAACAATTCGCGCAAGGCGTCCAAATCGTTGTAAGGTACGCTGAATGTCGTTTCTGCCGTAGCTTTAGAGACCCCCGGACTGTCCGGCAGCCCAAAGGTCGCCACGCCGGAGCCGGCCTTGACAAGCAAACTGTCGGAGTGGCCGTGGTAACATCCGTCAAACTTGACGATCGCGTTGCGCTTCGTGTAGGCTCGCGCCAACCGCAACGCGCTCATCGTGGCCTCTGTCCCGCTGTTGACCATCCGGATGATTTCCACGGAAGGGACCAGACTCACGACTTTTTCGGCCATCTTGGTCTCCAATTCCGTAGGGACGCCAAAACTCGTGCCTTTTGAAGCAACCTCCACAATGGCGTTTAGGATGGCAGGGTGAGCGTGTCCCCAGATGAGCGGTCCCCAAGAAAGCAAATAGTCGATGTAGCGGTTCCCGTCGATGTCGTACAGGTACGGCCCTTCGCCGCGATCGGCAAAAAAAGGCGTCCCTCCGACAGCCCGAAACGCTCGCACTGGGCTGTTGACTCCGCCGGGAAGAACCTGTTTGGCCTCATTAAAAGCTGTCTCAGAACGCGAGAACGACATAAGCGATACCTCCTACAAAATGGGCAAGCCGATTTGCAAAGCTTTTATCCGGTTTACGACCGGAGCTCCCGTTGCCACTTGGCCGCATCCTTGGCGTGGTACGTCAAAATGAAGTCTGCCCCAGAGCGCTTGAACGAAGTCAGCATCTCCGACACGATGGCTCGCTCGTCAATCCATCCCTGCAGACTTGCCGCCTTCACCATGCTGTACTCGGCGCTCACGTTGTAGGTGCCTACAGGGACATCGGTCGCTTCCTTAACGGCCTTGGTGACATCCATGTAGGACAACGCAGGCTTGACCATCAGCATGTCTGCCCCTTCGGCGATATCCGACTTCGCCTCGCGCAGGGCCTCGCGCAGATTGGCAGGGTCCATTTGATAGGTCCTGCGGTCGCCAAAGGCAGGAGCGGAATGGGCAGCTTCCCGGAACGGGCCGTAAAACGCAGACGCGTATTTGACGGCGTAGGAGAGAACAACGACGTCTTGGAGGTGGTTTTCATCCAGCAACGCGCGAATCGCTGCTACGCGTCCATCCATCATATCCGAAGGAGCCACCACGTCTGCGCCCGCTGCTGCATGGGACAACGCGGTTTGAGCAATCAGCCCAAGGCTTTCGTCATTGACGATCTTGCCGTCCTGCACGACTCCGCAGTGTCCCGACGGGTTATACTGACACAAGCAAACATCGGTCATGACGAGCAAATTCGGGTTTTCCTGCTTCGCCGCGCGCACCGCCTCTTGGACCACCCCGTGGTCATGGTAAGCACTTGTGCTCAAATCGTCCTTGTGCAAAGGCACCCCGAACAGCAAAATGGCCGGAACGCCTAACTCGGACACCTCGTTGACCTCCCTGCGAAACTCGTCGAGGCCAAAGTGGTATACGCCGGGCATAGAGCGAATTTCCTCTTTTCCGTCCAGACCTTCTTGAACAAACATCGGATAAATCAGGTCGTTCACCGACCAGTGAGTTTCTCGGACCAAGTTGCGCATCGCCTCGGAACTGCGCAGGCGACGATGCCTTTGAAATGGCAACATAACCTCTCCCCCTTTTGGGTATCGAAACATAGATTCTCCTGTTGCAAGGGCATTGTTTCCACTCACAGACAATTCGCATCCACTCATTGGGATTCCTGCGTGGTTTGAGCGAGAACTGAAACAACGCCTGCTACAACGTCCTCATCGGATGGAGTTTTAGCCACGCACGCAATGGCAAACCCGGCTTGCCGGCACGCAGCGGCCGTGGTAGGGCCGACACATGCGAGCAGAAATTGCTCTGGATTCTCCCGCAGCAACGCGCCAAAACGTTTATCCAAAACTCGGACGGCGGAGGGACTGTACAGTGCAATCACGGTCCTGGCACTGTCCACTGGGTTCAGAGCAGCGGCCCAAACCTTTGTATCTAAAACGGCCTCTACGGTGTCGTAGCACGACACTGCGGTCACTTGACAGAGACCGCTCTCCAGCAGAGTCTCAACAAAGCTTCGGTCCGCGAGCCTTCCGTGCGGATAAAAGAGACTCCGGCATCCGCCTTCTCGTTGAAACTGTGACAGCAACTGCGAAGCCATCTCTCGACTGGTTCGAACGCCGGCAAAAGTGACCGCCGAAAACCCCATTTCCTGAGCCAGTCGAGCCGTGCTCTTTCCCACGGCGTAGCATGGCAAACCTTCCCCCACCACTTTGCGACCGTGTTGCAAAGCGGATTGTGTCAGGACTCGAAGGCTGTTGGCAGAAGTGGCCACGACCCCATCGAAGGAATCTAGCCTCGCCACACAGTCGTCGAGGACAGCGCTGGGCAGAAAAACGACCTCTGTGAGCGGGGCAACAACAGGCTGAAACCCGGCGGCCTGAAAAAGTTCCGCCAGTTGTTTAGCCTGCTGCCACGGACGCGTAATAACGGCGGTGCCACGGGCACTGCGCGGCTTTTCAGACCTGTCGCCGTGCGCGCTGAACGTGTACGGTGCAGCAGTCACCGCTCACTCACGGCGGCAGTCTCCAAAATCCGGTCGGCTCCTAGGCTTCGCAATTGATCGGCCACCTGTTTTCCCAGGTCCACCGGGTCTAACGAAGTTCCTTGCGCCCGAAGCACTTCGGAACCGTCCACACTCGCCACCAAGCCCCGCAGATGCACTGCGTTTTCTTCATCGACTTGCGCAAAACCTGCGATGGGGACCTGACACGACCCATTTAACGACTGCAGCAAGCTTCTCTCCGCCCGCGCAGCGAGTTCGGTCGCAGGGTCCAATAACCCTTCGAGCAGCCTCAACGTAGGCAAGTCGCGACTCCGGCATTCAATGCCCAAAATCCCTTGTCCAATGGCAGGGAGACACAGTTCCACCGGGATGTACTGGGTGATTCTGTTCTCCCAGCCCATCCGGCGCAATCCGGAAGCCGCCAAGATGATGGCGTCAAGATTTTCAGACTCCAACTTTCTCAGACGCGTGTCGATGTTGCCGCGCAGGGAAACAATGCGCAGGTCGGGACGAACAGATTTCAGTTGCGCTGACCGACGTAAACTTGAGGTTCCCACTGAAGCTCCTTGCGGCAATTCCGCCAACGTTTGGCCGTTTCGCGAAATCAGCGCATCGCGAGCATCTTCACGAGCCGGTATCGCGCCGAGTGTCAGTCCATCGGCCAGTTGCGCCGGTACGTCTTTCAAGCTGTGAACAGCCAAATCTGCCGCTCCCGACAAAATGGCTTCCTCAATCTCCGAAACGAACAGCCCCTTGCCCCCAACTTTGGACAAGGCAACGTCTAAGATTTTATCTCCCTTAGTCGAAATGGGAACAATGTCGCAGCGGACACCGGGATTCATCCGTTCCAGTTCCCGAATTACCCACCGGGTTTGCGTCATCGCCAGATCGCTTTTTCTCGAGGCCACCCGGATCTGATTTGCCATCTTCCGAATCCCTCCTTTACACGTGGTGAAAGGCCGAAAAACTGCCGACAATCACGTAATTCAAGACTAATGCCGCAAAGCAAAAGAGGTTGTACCAGTTGTATTTCGCACTGCCCCATCCGGTGCGCTTTCGCACAAACAAATACCCTCCGTACATCATCCAAAGCACAATGGTGGCCAATGGTTTCGGGTCTGACAGGGACAAATGACCCAACGTGATCCGCTCCCAAATGGAGCCGAGAACCATAGCCACCAAAAGCACGGGGAATCCGATTAAAATAAAGCGATACGCGTACAAATCCAGACTCTCGAGAGACGGCAGCCTAAAGAACCACGTATGCCAGCGCTTCTCGCGCAACAGTCTACGTTGAATAAGGTACATGAAAGAAAAAATAAACGCAAAAGAAAAACAAGCGTAGCTGAACATCGCCAAAGCAATGTGAAGAACCAACAAGTCCCCTTGACGGGCTGAATATTCGACCAACCCCGTTCTAGAAAATGCGTCGAACACGACCAGAGAAAATCCAAGCAGGTTGGCAAAGAACAAAAACAGGTCGACGCGAAAAAACGTATTGACGACTAATGCCACGGATAAAATCAGCCACGACAACAACAGCATGGAATCAAACGGACTGTACACGGGGGCATAGCCCAATTCGGCGAGGCGCAGCAACAAAAAACCGGTTTCCAAAGCAAACGCCACAAACAACAAAATCAGCGCCGCACGGTTTACAGTGCGGCGCGGCTGGACCGCGTCGATGAAGAATAACACCAAACTTACGGCGTACACAGCGCCAAAGATGTCGTAAAGCACTCGAAACGCCATAGGGTGCTCCTATCGCAAAACAGGGTGAAGGCCGGACCGCTTGCCTTCGTCGTCATCCCGTTGCAGCGCTTCCGTCCACAAACGAACCAAATCGACAAAACCGTTGCTCGGTAAGCGGTTTTCGTGCACATTCCGGGAGGGCATTCCTAACAAAACACCCTGATTGACACTGAGGTTTTCCTCGGTAATCCCAAACAGTTCAGCAAACACGTGAACGTGTTTAGACCCCCCTGAAGCAATCGCCAATTCCTTCATATTTTGAATGGGCTCGCGCAATAACTGATTCACGATGCTCATCGTGTGCTTTTGAATCAATTGCAATTCCCTGTCAGTCAGGTTTGGAAGTTTTCGCCGCAAACTCTCCATAACAGACTCTTGAATCTTCGTGCCCTTATCCCGGATGGCGGTGATGAGCGGAACAACTTCTTGTTCCGAGAGCCACTGCGAGTACTCCAATAAAGCCTGTTGAACCATTTCTTCAACAAACTCGGCCTGACGCTCGCGCTCGGCAAGGTTAGCCGCAACGACTCCCTCCAGGTCGTCGATGTCGTAAAGGAACACATTGGAGAACTTCGAGGCTTCCGGATCGATATCCCTGGGAACGGCAATGTCAATCAAGGCCATTGGACGCCCGGAGCGCCTTTTCATGGCTTTCGCAATCGTACTGGCGTGCAGGACAATCTCCTTGGACCCCGTGGAAGAAATCACGATGTCCGCATCGTTCAATGCGGTCTCGAGTTGTTCCCAAGGCAAGGCAACCCCATCGAACTGTTCCGCCAGGGCCTGCGCCTTACTAGCAGTGCGGTTGACGATGGCAACCCGGTGAATTCCGTTCGCCTTTAAGTGCTGGGCGGTCAATTGACTCATTTTTCCGGCCCCCACAATCAAAACACCTTTATCGTGAAGGTCCCCGAAAATTTTCCTCGCCAACTGAACGGCGGCATAACTGACAGATACGGCATTTTGGCCGATGCTCGTGTCCGTCTGAGCTTTCTTACCCACTTGAATAGCTTTGCGAAACAATTGGTTAAAGAGGGCTCCCGTGTTTCCGGTGTCTGAGGCCGTCAAGTACGCCGATCGCACTTGGCCGAGTATCTGGGTTTCTCCAATGACCAAAGAATCCAGCCCACAGGTAACCTTCATTAAATGACGAACGGCCTGTTCGCCTTGATACATGTATAGGTGTGAGGCGATCTCGTCAAGGGACAAGCCTGAACGTTTCGCCAAAAATGTCTTCAGAAAGTCGTCCCCTGCTCGTAGTGAACTCACAAGCGCATAGATCTCCGTACGATTGCACGTCGAAACCACGACACTTTCCAAAATGGTTCGCGTCTCGCGGAGCTGCTTCAAGACGTCGTCGAGTTCAACGTCGTCAATACTCATTTTCTCCCGCAACTCTACCGGTGCGGTTTTATGATTTAACCCTACCACTGCGATGCGCATACCTTTTCCACCTCCGCGCCGTCAGCAGGCCTGGGTGAGTTTCTCCTAGAGTAGACTGAAAGGCGCTGTGCTTTTACATCCATTGGACATATCGTTCAATGGGACATAGGGTATTATACCACGAAGGACCTGCAAAAGAATCCGTCGAAATGTGTCAAGAAATTGACGCCCAGCCTACGATTGACGCGCTTTTCGCATCAATGTACACTTTTTGTCATGACTACAAAAATTCGCTGGTTGGCAAATCTATTACTTCTGCTGGTCACGCTGGTTTGGGGCGCTACCTTTACGCTAACCAAAACGGCCACAGACACGTTGCCTGTGTTTTCCTTCCTATCCGTACGCTTTATCGTAGCGAGCGCGGTTTTGTGGGCAATGGTTGTCCTCTCTCCTCGCTCGCGCAAGGCGTTTTCAGGGCGGACAGTCGGCCTTGGTGTAATTCTGGGACTCTTTTTATTTGCCGTGTATGCCTTTCAGACCCTCGGACTCCGGTACACAACCCCTGCCGTTGCCGGCTTTTTGACAGGGTTGTCCGTCGTGCTGGTTCCTGTTTTGGGCACAGTATTGATGCGCCAAAGGGCGGGTTGGCGAGTGTGGGGTGGCGCTGCACTGGCAGCAGCCGGGCTTTTCCTGCTGTGCGGCCCTGGCATTTTGCAGTTGGCGGCTGGAGACGTTCTGGTTTTGCTGTGCGCGGTGTTTGTCGCACTGCAGATTCTTGCGATTGAAAAATATGGCCGCAACACCGATTCACTCGTTCTCGCTACCATTGAAATCAGCGTCGTAGCGTTCGGATGTGTCGCAGTGGCTGCTTGGTCTCCCAGCACTCCAAATGCCCTGGTGCATGGACTTCACAACACTGGCGTGGTATGGGCGATTTTGATCTGTGCCATCCCGGGAACATCGTTGGCTTACCTAGCCCAAAACGTCTTCCAAAAATACACGTCGTCCGCCCAAACTGCTGTCATTTTTTCGATGGAACCGGTATTTGCGGCTTTGATTGCATGGATGGCCCTCGGAGAGGGGTTTACCCAACTTACAGGTCTAGGAAGTCTATTCATTTTCGCCAGCATGATTGTCTCCGACCAGTCCATCCCCTTGGGTCGGCGCAAGGTTTTGCTCGAACGCAGCTAAGTCCGTTTCAAGCAGGCTCCACAATTCTTCAATGCCCACGTTTTTTTCAGAAGAAACCGGAAGAATCGGGTAACCACTGGCCAGGGTTTGTTCAATCACTTTCACTGCAGGGTTTACCTTGGACCCGGAAAGTTTGTCTCTTTTGGTGGCAACGATGCAAACCGGAACGCCCAAAGTCGTCAGCCATTGGTGTGCTTCGATATCGTTTTTCATGGGCGGGTGACGGATGTCGATGAGTTGCAGGATGCGGATAAGAGGCTGGCGCTCCCGTAAATAGGTCTCAATGCGCTTCGCAAACAAACTGCGGCTCGTTTTACTCACAGCCGCATAGCCGTATCCGGGCAAATCCACCAAGCGAAATGCATCGTTGATGCGAAAAAAATTGATCTCTTGGGTTTTTCCGGGTTTTCCGGACACACGGGCAAGGGATTTACGATTTAACAAGCGGTTCAACAGCGAAGATTTCCCTACATTGCTTCTGCCGATAAAGGCGAACTCGGGCAGCCCGTCCTTAGGCCACTGGACGGGCTGCACTGCTCCTAACTCGAACTCTGCGGATCGAACAATCACTGGTGTGCTCCCTCTCCGGCTTCCGGAGTTCTTGGCTCCGAATAACCAGGGCTGACTAAATCGTGAATTGCGGGAAAACCACTCAACGCGTTGTCCTTTCCGTCTGCTGCAGGCAATAAAGACTCGGCCAACACATCGTCCATGTGCTTCACAGGGACAAAGCGCAGTTCATTCCGCACCGATTCCGGAATGTCCCGCAAATCCTTTTGGTTTGCTTCAGGAAACAGCACCGTTTTAATGCCGGCGCGATGTGCTGCCAAGGTCTTTTCTTTGAGTCCGCCAATGGGCAAGACTCGCCCGCGCAGTGTGATCTCCCCCGTCATAGCGACATACCTGGAAACCGGTCGATTGGTTAACGCCGATGCCAAAGCAGTTGCCATGGTGATCCCCGCAGACGGTCCGTCCTTGGGAATGGCTCCTTCCGGTACGTGAATGTGAATGTCTACCTTTTCAGTAAAGCCGGGGTCGATATGCAGTTCGGCGGCACGAGAGCGAATAAAGGACATTGCCGCTTGTGCGCTCTCCTTCATGACGTCTCCAAGTTGACCCGTGAGCACCAACTTGCCATTTCCAGGCACGACCGAAACCTCGACGGTCAGGGTTTCTCCGCCAACTTCTGTCCAAGCCAGGCCTGTAACAAGCCCCACCATGTCTTCTTCTTCAATCTGCCCATGGCGAAAGAGCTGCGGCCCCAAGAAGTCGTGAAGAATTTCTAGATTGACAGTAATGCGCTTCTTTTCCCCAGATGCCACCTTTCGAGCTACCTTGCGGCAAACCGAGGCAATGACGCGTTCCAATTGGCGGACTCCGGATTCGCGAGTGTAAGACCGAATCAGTTCTAACATGACATCGTCTGGAATTCGAATCCGATCGCCTTTCAGAGCATGCTTCTCACGTTGTCTGGGAAACAGGTGGTTTTTGGCAATCTCGAGTTTTTCGAGTTCCGTGTAACCGGACAGCTGAATGACTTCCATCCGGTCGCGAAGTGGACCAGGGATTTGAAAGACGTTGTTCGCCGTGGTGATAAAAAGCACGTCAGACAGGTCATATGGAAGCTCAACATAGTGGTCGGAAAAAGTGCTGTTTTGCTCCGGGTCCAACACTTCAAGCATGGCAGACGCAGGGTCACCGCGAAAATCGTTGGCCATCTTATCGATTTCGTCCAAAAGAAACACCGGGTTTCGTTTGCCCGCTTGTTTCATTCCTTGCAAAATCCGCCCCGGCAGGGCCCCGATGTACGTCCGACGATGGCCCCTGATTTCGGCTTCGTCTCGGACACCACCAAGAGACACCCGCACAAACGGGCGATTCAACGACTTGGCGATCGATTTGGCCAATGAGGTTTTTCCAACTCCAGGAGGTCCCGCCAAACAAATGATGGGTCCCGTCTGTTTCGAAGCGAGTTTTTGCACGGCCAAAAATTCCAAAATACGGTCTTTAACTCGACCTAAGCCGTAATGCTCCGCGTCAAGGACCTTTTCCGCCCGTTTTAAGTCGACGCTCGACTTTGCAGCCTCCAACCAAGGCAGTGCCAAGAGCCAGTCGATGTAGGTTCGGGCCACCGTCCCTTCTGCAGAGGAGGACGGGATCCGCTCCAACCGGTCAATTTCTTTGTCTAAGCGTTCGATGACCGCTTCCGGCATGAGCTTTTTACTCATGGCTTCACGCAATTCTTCCACTTCTGCACTTCGGCCTTCGCGGTCCCCAAGCTCTTTTTGAATGGCCTTCATTTGCTCACGCAAATAATACTCTTTTTGTGTCCGCTCCATCTGTTTGCGAACACGTTGATGAATCTTGCGTTCCAGTTCAAGGACTTCCCGTTCATCCGACAAAACTTGCAAAACCTTTTCCAAACGTTCGCGAACTTCCAATGCCTCAAGAATGTCCTGCTTATCCTTAATCTTCAGAGGCAAATGGGACGCGACCATGTCGGCAAGACGTCCGGGATGTTCAATATCTAATACGGATGTATAGGTTTCCTGATCGACTTTTTTGGACAATTTAACATACTGCTCAAACTGTTGAAGCACAGAACGCATCATAGCCTGCAGTTCTGTAGAGACCTCGAGTTCCTCGTTGTCCGGGAACCGGCGGACGCGGACCTCAAACCACTCGTCCGTACGCACGTATTCTTCAATCTCCGCCCGCTCCAATCCCTCGACCAACACGCGGATTGTCCCATTGGGCAACTTCATCATTTGCTTTACACGAGCAATGGTTCCGGTCCCGTACAAATCGTCCTCGGTCGGATCGTCCACCTGTCCGTCCTCTTGTGACGTTAAAAGGATAAGGTGTTCGCTCACCATTGCCTTTTCAAGTGCTTTCACTGACTTGTCGCGACCCACGTCAAAGTGCAGAACCATGGACGGGTAAACCAAAAGCCCACGCAAAGGCAAGAGGGGAAAAACGTCCTTTGCATTACGGTCTGTTGCCATTTCTCCACCCCCGAAGCAATCTCCCTAATTCCTTGCAACTGTTCAGCGACCTCGTGGACCAAAGACGGCGTCCCGACTGATTGGACTTTATTGTACAGAAACGCCGCGTGAAAGTCTAATTCCCACGCAGTCCACGCCTGCCCAATTTTAAAAACCAACTGTACAGAGAGGATAGGCATTTTGGGCCGACGGAATGAGGCGTACCCATGACAAAGGCACTGCTGCTCACGCACCATCAGGTGGTGACGCAATGCCTTGTCGTAAACTCCCTCAACCTGTTTATTCCTTCTTGTTTCAAAAGACAAACTTCTTCTGTAATAATCCCTTGTTCAAATGCGGAGTTGAAACCAACCGGACAGAACTATTGTGCGGAACCTAGTCCATTTCCGAGGCTTTGCACGGACACGACGGCTGAAGAACTGTCGTAAGCCGGCAGTGCGTCTTCGATGCCGCCTACCAGTGTAAACTTAAGGACGTCCTCGAACTTTTCAACGGGCACCACCTTGATGTCCTCGAAGTGTTGAAAGGTCTCTTGCCAGTTCTCCTTGGGAATAACGACGACGTTCGCACCAGCTTCTCGGGCGGCGTCAATTTTGGTCGGTACTCCACCCACCGGACGAACCAAGCCTCGGATCGAGATTTCACCGGTCATCGCAACTGTGTTTAGCACGGGGATTCCCGTAACTGCCGAATAAATAGCCACAGCCATTGCCACACCGGCACTCGGGCCGTCGACGGGCATGCCTCCAGGAAAATTCACATGCAAGTCGTAGTTCGCAACATCGATGTTCGTGATGCGCTTCAGAGCGGTCAGGACGTTGTCCACGGACGACTTAGCCATGGATTTGCGCCGCATACTGCGTTCACGCGAATTCACGGTCTCCTCTTCCACCAAACCGGTTAAAATGATTTTTCCTTTTCCGGTTGGAGTCGGTACCGCCGTAACTTCCACTTCCAGCAGCAATCCCATACTCGGGCCGAAAACGGCTAATCCATTCACCACGCCAACCTGCGGGTTTGCAGAAATTTTCCGGTCCGGACGCGGACTGATGTGAGTGAACTGAATCACCCATTGCACGTCTTCCAAGGTAATATAGTTGCGTTTTTCAGTCAGCGCCAGACCGCCCGCAATCTGTACGATATTGACGGCATCTCGTCCATTTGTCGCATACCTTGCAATTTCGCCAACCGCTTCAGGTGGAATCGGCATCACCAGTTTCGCCGCCGCCTTACTGACAATTTCCGCGATCTCGGTTTTAGCCAAAGGACGGAAGTAGATCTCCATGCACCGGGATCGAATGGCTGGAGGTATTTCTTCCGGAGAGCGCGTCGTGGCTCCCACCAATCGGAAATCTGCCGGCAATCCGTTTTGGAAGATGTCGTGAACATGCGGCGGGATGGAACTGTCTTCCGAGCTGTAGTATGCGCTCTCCAAGAAGACCTTCCGGTCCTCTAAGACCTTTAATAACTTGTTCATTTGTACGGGGTGTAATTCGCCAATTTCATCGATGAACAAGATACCGCCGTGCGCTTTGGTGACAGCACCCGCTTTCGGCTGCGGAATCCCAGCCATCCCCATGGCACCGGCCCCTTGATAAATGGGGTCGTGCACGGACCCAATCAGGGGGTCTGCGATACCGCGTTCATCGAAACGGGCCGTAGTGGCGTCAATTTCCGTAAACTTTGCTTCTGCCAGAAACGGAGTGCCAGGGCTCTTTTTGGCTTCTTCCAACACCACCCGCGCCGCTGCAGTTTTGCCAACCCCTGGCGGACCGTAAATCAACACGTGTTGCGGGTTTGGCCCGCACAATGCCGCTCGCAAAGCCTTTAAACCATCTTGCTGTCCTACAATATCCGTTAAAGTGGCCGGTCTTGTTTTTTCCGACAGCGGCTCACTCAGCGATACAGTCCTCATTCTGCGCAGTTTGTCCATTTCTTTGCGAGATTCCTTTTCAATAGCGTGACGGTTGCTGTTTTGGGTTTTCAACAGGTTCCAAAAATACAGCCCTATCACAATCGCGAAAAACACCTGGATTACCGCCAATATGGTGGCACTCACAAAAACCCCTCCCTAACGTTGCAATTGCTAACTTTAGTATGTCCACAGGGGTCCGAGCATAAACAAAAAGCACCCGAAACGGGTGCTTTCAACCAGCATATTTGAAGTTGGATCTCAGCTCATTTTTAGGTATCAACGCTGAGCCATAGGGTTCATGGAAAGGACGCTGCCGTTCGATTCCCACGTCACAACTCGTGAAGCCCCTTAGGTCAGGCAGTTTCTTCCGACTTATGCAACACCTTGATAACTTTCCCGTCTTTTCCCAACAAAACGGGGCCGGATTCGCGCGCCGCCGACTCCTTGGTAATGAGGCACTTTTTGACGTCTTCTCGGGACGGCAATTCGTACATCACATCGAGCATGATGGACTCGATAATCGCTCGAAGTCCACGCGCTCCGGTACCTCTCTTGATGGCTTCCTTTGCGATGGCCGTCAAGGCTTCGTCGTGGAATTCCAACGTCACGCCATCCATGTCCAGCAGCTTCTGGAACTGCCGTACCAGAGCGTTTTTCGGCTCGGTCAGAATCTGCTTCAAAGCCTCTTCATCCAAAGCCTCCAACGTGGTGACCACGGGCAGACGTCCGACAAACTCGGGAATCAGTCCAAATTTTAGCAAGTCCTCCGGCAACACCTTTGAAAGTACATCCGCCGAAGACATATCCTGCGTGGACTGGCTTGAAGAACCAAATCCGATAACCTTGCGTCCTAAGCGACGCTTGATGATGGGTTCGATGCCATCAAATGCTCCGCCGCAGATGAACAAGATATTGGTGGTGTCAATTTGAATGAACTCCTGGTGAGGGTGCTTACGGCCGCCTTGTGGCGGAACGCTGGCCACCGTTCCCTCAAGAATCTTCAACAACGCCTGTTGTACGCCTTCACCGGAAACGTCCCTAGTAATGGAAGGGTTCTCCGATTTCCGGGCAATTTTATCGATTTCATCAATGTAGATAATGCCCCGCTCGGCTTTTTCTACATCAAAGTCGGCCGCTTGAATGAGTTTCAGCAAAATGTTCTCGACATCTTCGCCCACATAGCCGGCTTCCGTCAACGACGTGGCATCCGCAATGGCAAAGGGAACGTTCAGAATCCGTGCCAAAGTCTGAGCCAACAAGGTTTTGCCACTACCGGTCGGCCCGATCAGAAGAATGTTACTTTTTGCTAACTCAACTTCATCGCTCTTATTGTTCCCAGCGTTGATTCGCTTGTAATGGTTATATACTGCAACCGCAAGGGACTTCTTCGAAGCCTCTTGACCAATCACATACTGATCGAGGATCGACTTGATCTCGGTCGGTTTTGGAACATCCTTGAGCTCGAATTCTTCGTCTTCACCCAACTGTTCCTCGACGATCTCGTTGCACAATTCGATGCATTCATCACAGATGTATACGCCGGGACCGGCAACCAACTTGCGGACCTGCTCTTGTGTCTTACCGCAGAAAGAACACTTAAGTTGGCCTTTTTCTTCATTAAATTTAAACATCAGGTGTTCCCTCCTTTGTTCGGAGGCCATCTCAAAGTTTCCCGGCCCCACATTCGATGGTGATGCTCTACTTACTTTGGTCTTTTTTGAGCTGGCTCATTTCATTTCGAACGTGGTCCAGAAAAATTCTTTGCAATAACCTCTCAAGCACCGGTTGGAGCAATTACGTCGTCAATCAAGCCGTAGTTCTTGGCTTCATGGGCTGACATGAAGTTATCCCGGTCTGTGTCGCGCTCCACTCGTTCCAGAGGTTGGCCCGTTTTTTCAGCCAGAATGCGATTTAACTTGTCTTTGGTCTTTAAGATCCAATCCGCGTGAATTTTGATGTCCGAAGCCTGGCCTTGCACTCCGCCGAGTGGTTGGTGAATCATGATTTCACTGTTCGGAAGGGCATAGCGTTTGCCATGGGCCCCAGCCGCCAGCAAAAACGCTCCCATGCTTGCCGCCATCCCAATGCACATTGTGGAGACATCCGGCTTGATGTGTTGCATTGTATCATAAATGGCTAGGCCAGCCGTAACTGACCCACCGGGGCTGTTGATGTACAGTTGAATATCCCGCTCCGGGTCGTCGGCTGCGAGGAACAGCAACTGAGCCACAATTGAATTTGCGACATAGTCGTCAATTGGAGTACCGAGTAAGATGATTCGATCGCGCAGCAGCCGTGAATAAATGTCATATGACCTTTCCCCGCGGCTCGTTTGTTCAATGACAATTGGCGTTAACCCCATGACTGGTCCCTCCCTTGGGTTACGTCGCAAAGACAAACTCGGTGGGACTTCCAAGAAGTACCCGAACGATTGTGGACTTTGCGTCATCTGTGTTTGAGAAAACAAGGCACGATACCGTGCCTTGTCACTTGCAGTGTTTCAATATATAACCATTGTACATCAAATCAAACCACTTTGCTATGCTCTACCAGGAAGGAAACTGTTTTCCGGGTCAGAAGGTCGCTTCTGAAGGAACCCAGGCCAGGGTCGCGCATTTCCAGCATCTGTCGTACCCGGTCAAGCTCCAGACCAGCGGATTCGGCAATCTTCTGCAATTCAGCACCCAGGTCTTCTTCCGAGACCTCGAGGCCTTCGGCTTTCGCAATAGTCTCCAGGACCAAGGCCGAGCGGACGTTTTTCTCTGCAGCTTCGCGGAACTGCTCGCGCAGGTCAGCTTCCGTCATCCCGGTAAATTCAATATATGCATCCAGCGGGATTTGCTGCATTTGCAATTGTTGCGCGAAGTTTTGCACCTGATGGTCGATCTCATGGTTAATCATTGCCGCAGGAATTTCTACCGTTGCGTTCGCTGTGGCCTTTTCAACGGCCTGATCCTGCATGAAGTGTTCCCGGTCATGCTCGAGCCGGTGAGTCAGTTGATGTTTCACATCCTCAACAAACTCGTCGACGGTTTGAAACTCGCTGATCTCCTGGACAAATTCGTCGTTCAGTTCGCGCAGTTTTTTGCGCTTTAGGTCGTGAAGCTTCACATGGAACTGCGCTTCCTGACCAGCCAGGGACTTGACGTGATAGTCTTCAGGGAACGTGACTCTAACATCGCGCTCCTCACCGGGTTTCATTCCCACGACTTGCTCCTCGAAGCCCTGAATGAACATTCCGGAGCCGATTTCCAATTGGTAATTTTCGGCTTCCCCGCCTTCAAACGGCTCGCCATTAATCGTTCCCAAGAAATCAATATTAACGTTGTCGCCGTCTTGAACCTCTCCGTCCTCGACGACATCGATTTCGGCGTGGCTCTTCCGGATGTTTTCAAGTTCTTCGTTAACGGCTTCCTCAGTTACTTCGGCCTTCTGGTCTTCAATTTCGAGACCTTTGTAATCCCCGAGTTGAACTTCTGGCTTCACAGTTACTGTAGCTTTGAAGATAAGGGGTTTCCCGGCTTCAACTTGAACGACATCCACGTCCGGTTGATCCACAGGATTGATGCCTGTCTCCGTAACCGCTTCTGTATAAGCTTGAGGCAACAAATATTCAACGGCATCTTGATACAAGGCCTCGATGCCGAATCTCTTTTCAAAAATCTTGCGCGGAACCTTGCCCTTACGGAACCCGGGCAAACTTACGGTCTTAACTACCTTTTTAAAGGCCCAATCGAGGGCTGAAGCAAATCGTTCGCTGGCAACCTCAACTTCCAGTACGCCCACATTTGCTTCTGTCTTTTCCCACTTCGCAGTCATTCAATACTTCCTCCCTAAGCCAAGATGTCTGAAAGGCCCAGTCCTTTCAAACGTCCTCTTCCTGCAAGATTAAATAGCCACACAAAGCTGCTCCATTATACCACAGATCCGGGAACGCCCTCACGAGATCGGCCGTCCGTCGAAGTCGTCCGTCCCAATCGAGTCTTGCAGCGACGGATCCATCGCCACCCGTACGGTCCGCAGTGGGTTGACTATCCCCTAAAGTCCTGAACTGCCTTCATACGAGAGCCAACCAGCTGCGCACAAGGTGCATTTCTCCGCTGAAAAAGAACCCGAACCAGTCGACACCCTGTCCATCCGGTCTTTTTCACATAGCGTGTATTATATCAGATGGTTTTTGATTATTCCAGTCATCTTGAAAGTCATCTTCAACGGATGTAACGATCTTCGCGTCTTTGCGGCGAACCCGGCAGCCTTCCTCGCTCCCCGAACCTGCTTAAGGGTCAAACGACCTTATAACCGGCGAGTGAGTCCGGCGCCACTCCAATAAATCCGAGCTTTCACCATAAGTATGCGCGTCCCGCTTTAAAAGCCGACTGATTCGCTACATTACCCACCGTTCCGTGACCTACCCGGCAGTGCAGCCGCCCTTACGACAAAAAGGCTGCTCCCGTTGTTGGGAACAGCCTCTGGCTTTGCTCTTTCGCCCGGCAACGTCCTACCTTTTCGAAGGAACAGAACGTTCACTACCCAAGGCTCAGGACCGTGGGACCGTGGGTTCGCTACTGCTTAGGAACAGGATGTTCACTACGCAAGGCTCGAGCCTGGGGGTTCCCTGCTGCTTATGAACAGAACGTTCGCTATGTCCATGAACACCAAAGAGGCTGCTCCCGTTGTTGGGAACAGCCTCTGGCTTTGCTCTTTCGCCCGGCAACGTCCTACCTTCCCAGGGGTCTTCACCCCAAG
>NZ_JAJFNK010000029.1 GCF_021739485.1 Alicyclobacillus tolerans | reverse complement strand
GAAGGAGATTCGAAAGAATCGTTTGCACTTCCGGGGAGTGGCAAGCTCCCGCCTCTATGCGCAGCATAGGCGGGAGTAAGTTGACAGTACGCTCGTAGAAGGGATATGATTTATTTGCGCGTCTATGAAAATTGGACCGAGGAAGACCTTCGCAGAGAGTTCGAGCGTCTGACCATGAGTGGCAGACAACTGCACCGAAGAGCTTTGGAGGCCGCCACTTTAGGCGGTGATGGTTGGGCGCAGTTTCATGACTATGAGTTTGAATCGAAGAAACAAAGGAATCAAGCGAATCAAATCACCCGTGAAATGAGGCACTTCCGCGGGTACAAAAATTTTCCGAACGATTTTCCGAATGAATAGAAAACGTAGGGCTTGATGCCGTTACCTGGGGCACCCCAACTTTTTCCACTCGGCTCCTAGTGGCACCTTCCTTTCTTGTGGTCTTTTTTTGTCTTCCTTTTTGTCTTCCTTTTTGTCTTCCTATCCGACACAACACAAAGACACGGCGATGTTTCTGGCTTCATCGATTTGCGCCAGGAGACCCTGACTTCTAAAGTCGGGGAGGAATGGCGTATTTTTCGACTTCCCATCTCACTAAACTCGAGAGATAATTAAGGTATAGTGAATGGAAAGCGAGGTGAGTGAAATGGAACTGACGATCACCGCCAAGTTAAAAATTCTTCCAACCCAAGCGCAAAGCCAACAGTTGCATGAAACGCTGTCTGCGTATCGGGCAGGGTGCAACACCGTGTCCGGCTTGGTGTATACCACGAAGAACTTGGTTCAAGCCAGTTTGCATACCCTCACTTACCGTACGCTTCGAGATGAACATCACCTCCGTTCCCAAATGGCTCAATCCGTCATGAAGACCGTCATTGCACGGTATCGCTCGGAAATGGCCAATGGTCATGAGTGGAGCAAAGTGCAATTTAAAAAGCCAGAGTACCCATGTCTTTTGGATATGGTTTTGCGATTTACTTATTTCGGTTCTCCAGGTACTGGAATGGTTTTAACCTGTTGAGAGTCTGAAGCATTGCCTAAAAAGCCAAGGTTCCAGTTTTGTTCAATCGTCCGCAGGAGCGAGTAATGGTCAGCCCATGTGTTCATGGTGAAGTGATGCATGTCGGCATTGTCGATCATGATGAGCGGTACTTTGCCTCCGCCATAGGCGCCGCCTGGCCAGTTATAACCGTCAACAGTTCCGGCGGGTACAACCGGTGCATCTGGACCAGGAGTAGTAAACGTTTGAAGTTGGCTCGGTGTTGGCGTACCGTTCGGATATTCGGCCTCGTCCCAGGTGATGTAGATAACGGACTTGCTCGTTTTCCAACTTTTTGAGGACATAATCTCTTGAACGGTGTTTTTGACGAACTTGTCGCCCGCTTGAAACAGTTGCTTGGGGTCGTTGTACGTCACGGTGGCACCAGTTCCGGGTGGTTGGCCGTGCATGTCGTTGATCACGTTGGGAGTGATAAAGGAAAAATTCGGTACTTTGTTGTCGTTAAGGTCTTTCTGCAATTGTGAAAACGGCACCACGTTTTGTTCCCGTTGTGGGTTGTTCGCAATGTCAGTCATGAGTGTAAACGGATTGTGCTTGAGCGCGTACAGCGCGTTCGGAGGTGTCGTGGCGGGGGAGGTCCCTTGCGGCAAGTTGTCTGGATACCAGTTCCCCTTGTAACCTACCGACGGCATGATTTCTACACAAAAATTCCACTGCGTTGGGCCTCAGACAACCTAGTTTGTAACTTAAGTCTGTTGTCAGTCGTCAAAGGGATATGGAACGATTCAATGGTGCTTAGAGGTGATCGCGTTGCTTTTATTCAAACGATTGGGCATTGGAATCAGTATCTTCACTTTGACGGCGATGGGCTTGGCTGGTTGTGCGACCAAGGGAAGCCCGCAGCTCTCAGGAGGTGGAGGGCCCTCTCCAGTCAATCAGACGGCCAATGGTACGACAGGTTCAGTCGCACAGGCTTCATCCAGCGCTGCGAATGCCGCGTCAAATGGTGTGTCGGGCGCTGCAGGCGGCGCAACGAACGACACTTCATCGAACAGTGCGTCGTCATTGAATGGAACTCAGAACTCTGCCAGTGCCGGAAATTCTTCAGCAGGGGTGACGACAACCGTCCATCCCTCGAATGGCTTGGCGCCGCAATTCCCCAGCATTGTGAACATGGCGATGGCACACTTTCCCTCCAGCGTTTTGATGGCGCCCGAGGCGCCCACGGTGTTGCCTCAGGCCAAATCGGGATCGCGTCAATTGTACTATCGCACGTGGGATACAACGACGGGTCCGATTTTAAACTATAATGTTCAGTTTTCTTCTCCATCACAGCGCTTAGCGACGTTTTCGGGGTCAACGTTCACAGGGATTTCGGCCGGCAGTTCGGTTTGGCTCCCCTATGCAGCTCCGATAAACGGTCAGACTACGCATTCGACCGTGAAACTGTCCGATGGCATTGTGGCCAGCGAACAGACCTTCATCGCCCCGAAAAACAGTGCAAAAGAAGTGTCCGCGGCTTCGCTGAAATGGAGTGAGGGGCGGTGGCAAATTGAAGTTTCACAGACTCAAAGTACGCAGGTTCCCCTCGCACAAGCCGACGCTGTCGCAGCCTATTTGCACAGTCATTTTATGCCGGTGCCTCAATCGAAAGGGTCCATCTTTGTGAACGTGTATCCGGGGTTGAATGCGCAGGGACAAGCGACCGGAAGCAGCGTAAGTGAAACCATCAAGTGGCAGGAAGGGCAACACGTCTACGAAGTAGATACGTATAGCCAGGTGCAGAACCCGATTGAAACCGGATTGGCCATGGCGATCTCGATGAAACCCTACCCGGCTTCGAATCAGCCGACAGCAGCGGGGACGATGTTTGATGTTACATCGCCAACTCCTTACGAAAGTGTCCGGCCTGGACAGTCCGTAAGTGTATCAGGACTTGTCCCCTCCGGCTTTTATCATGATATGATGTCTGTCCAACTCTTTTCGGGAGTGACTCATGGTTCGGCACTTCTTGAGCAGAACAAGATCCAGATTGGATCGGCGGGGGAATTTCACGGAACTGTAACGATTCCGTCGGACGCACACTCCGGAACCGAATTGTCACTGGTGCTCGAGGCACTGGTTCATGGCGGACCCATGCAAGAAATTCATCTTGTGGTTTCATAATTTTGGTTCCTACGCTAGATCCACGTGTAGTATAGATGGTAGAGGTAAGTTTCACCTATAGTAGAGTATGGTAGAAGAATATACACCGTGGAAACGAAGCCACTCCACTCTTACTCGGGCGGCTGAGCTTCATGGCAGGGTGTCGAGCGGTTCCGCCCAGAGAGGAGATCAGGGAATGCAAGGAATGCAATACTATCCGGTGAAGTTCAAGCCGATCCCAACCCCGCGGATGTGGGGCGGACATACCATGAAGTCTTGGTTTGGCGTCGACGACATCACGGTTCCGGTTGGGGAGTACTGGCTGGTGTCCGCCCATCCAACGGCAACGAGTGTCGTTGAAAATGGAATTTTTGCAGGAATGACGTTGACGGAACTCACCCGGCGCCATCCGGAAGCCTACCTCGGGTCGTCTTCTCAGCCTCGTTTCCCGCTGCTGATTAAGTTGATTGAAGCAGGGGCCGATTTGTCGGTTCAAGTTCATCCGGACGACGACTACGCCCGGGAACACGAGGGCGATTTTGGGAAAACGGAAGCTTGGTACGTCTTGGACGCACCGCCAGGCGGGCAGGTCGTCTATGGGCATCAATTTAAAAGCCGCGACGACTATTTCACGGCGGTCCAGCAGGGGCGCGTGAAAGAGGCGCTAGCGTACCGCCAGATTAAAAAAGGCGATTTGGTCTATGTCCCTGCCAAAACGTTGCATGCCATCCTGGCCCATACAACGGTGATTGAAGTGCAGCAAACATCGGATGTCACCTATCGCGTGTACGATTGGGATCGAGTGGATAAAGATGGCCATTCGCGGCAACTGCATGTGGACAAGGCAGCAGACGTGTTGGACTACAAGGCTTCAGGTACACAGCTTTCCTCGCCATCGACATTGCTGTCGAACGAGGCAGGCGTGGTATGCGAACAACTGTTAAAGTGTCCGTACTTCACCATGGACAGAGTCCAGATGGCACCGGGCCACAGCTATTGCGTTGCGCCGGTTGCAGGACCGAGCATTGTCATCGGGGTGTCGGGAACAGGCAGCCTGGCTTGGGAACGCGATAGGTTCGAAACCGTCCGGACCGGAGATGCCTGGTTGCTGCCGTCATCGTCTTCTCCAGGGGTCCAGTCCGAAGACGACTTCACCTTTTTGAGAATCACCTATTGAGTGACTCCACGCGATACTGGGTTCCTTTATGAACCATGACAAAGTTGTGCAGTTGCACCCACTCAACCCCGCGTTTTGGCAAGTCAACAGCGAGATGATTTGCCAAACCCCCAGTCCCCATGCACAGGGTCCGACATGAGAGGATAACTAGATTTTGCGCAAGAAATCGAATAAATCGAATCCCGCCATTGTAACCAGAATTTTGAGAATATACAATCATATAGAGGCGTCAGGGGACATGGCCCGAAAAACAACTGCCGAGCAGACGCGTGGCGAGCTCTATCACTCCTTTCGGCCAGCTCTATCACTGCTTTTGTGAACGCGATCGGCTCGGAAACCCTGCCTGTTCAACAGTCTATCCGCAAGGAGAGCGATGCAGCTTATGGAAAATCGGTTTGCGCAGAATCGGTCTGTGGAAAATCTGACACACGGTACGTTGCTGTGGGAGCCCTCTCCCGAACGGATCGAACAAGCGAATATCACTGCGTATAGAAGGTGGCTCAAGGAGACTTACGGTCTGTCGTTTGAATCGTACAATGACTTGTGGACCTGGTCCGTGACAAACCTGGAAGCGTTTTGGGAGTCGATCGCCACGTGTTTCGATTTGCATTTGGAGGGGGACTACAGCCGTGTCGTGTCTTCCTTTGACATGCCTGGCGCGCGTTGGTTTGAAGGTACACGGGTGAACTACGCGGAGCACGTCTTTCGCCAAGCGCGCGGAGACGAGCCTGCGATTATTGCGAAGTCCGAGGTCCGGCCGGAAATCCTGACGATGAGCTGGAACCAGCTGGAAGCGCAGGTGGCGTCTGTTGCCAAAACCTTGCGCGATCTCGGCGTGGTTCCTGGGGATCGGGTTGCCGCGTACCTGCCGAACATTCCGGAGACGGTGGTGGCTTTTCTCGCCTGTGCCAGTGTTGGTGCGGTTTGGTCCAGTTGCTCGCCGGATTTCGGAGTTCCGAGCGTTATCGCCCGGTTTCAGCAGATTGAACCGAAGGTGCTGTTCGCCATCGACGGATATTCGTACAAAGGCAAGGCTTTCGACCGTCGGCCCGTTCTTTCGGACTTGCAAGAGGCCATGCCGTCCTTGAAAGCCACCATTGTCGTGCCGTATTTGCACCCGAACGGCGAGGTTTTTGGCAGCTTCGAAAAAGTGCCAACCCTGCGTTGGCCGGAACTGTTGACGCAACCTGCAAAACTGGAGTTCGCTCCGCTGCCGTTTGAGCATCCCCTGTGGATCTTGTATTCTTCCGGGACGACGGGATTGCCGAAAGCCCTTGTTCACAGTACTGGGGGCATTCTGATCTCGCTTTTGGCTCAGGGCCGGCTGCAAAGCGACACCAAACCAGGAGACCGTGTGTTTTGGTTTACGACCACCGGTTGGGTGATGTGGAATGCCGTAGTTGGAAACTTGGCCCTCGGGGCTGCGGCCGTACTCTACGACGGCAATCCTTTTTACCCGAGCGTCGATGTCCTGTGGGAACTAGCCGAACAAAGCGGGATGACGGCCATGGGTGTCAGTCCTGCGTACCTCTCAACGGTCATGAAAAGTGGCTTGTCCCCCCGTTCGAAGTACGATTTGTCGAAATTAAAATCCTTTTCATCCACCGGAGCCCCCATGACACCCGAAGCGTATGCCTTTGTCTACGAAAGCGTTCACGACGACATTTGGCTCGGGCCCATCAGCGGAGGGACCGATGTGGTTGCGTTCTTCGTCGGGGGCTGCCCCATTTTGCCGGTGCGGGCGGGAGAGATGCAGTGCCGGGCACTGGGCGTGAAAGCAGAGGCTTTCAACAGCGACGGACAGCCTGTCATCGACGAAGTCGGGGAGCTCGTCATTTCGGCCCCCATGCCGTCTATGCCTTTGTATTTGTGGAACGACGACGAACAGCAAAGCCGCTACCACGACAGTTATTTTGCGGAGTTTCCCGGCGTCTGGCGGCACGGCGACTGGATTCGGATTACTCCCGAAGGAAGCGCCATTATCTACGGACGTTCCGATTCAACCATTAACCGCCAGGGCGTGCGGATGGGAAGCAGTGAGATCTACCGGGCGGTCGAGGCGCTACCGGAGGTAGCAGATAGCCTGGTGGTCGACTTGGAGTACTTGGGCAGGCCTTCGTACATGCCGTTGTTTGTTGTCCTTGTGCCAGGGGCGGTGCTGGACGATGAATTGACAGCCAAAATTCAAGCCGTGGTGCGTTCCGAGGTATCTCCGCGGCACATTCCGGACGAAATCCATGTCATTGACGAAGTTCCCCGGACTCTCAACGGCAAGAAATTGGAGGTGCCGATTCGCAAAATTTTGATGGGATTCCCTATGGCCAAGTCAGTCGATCCCAATGCCATGAGCAACCCGGACACTCTGGATGACTTCGTTCGCTTTGCTCAGACTTTAGCTGGCAGGTTTTCGTAAGACCCTCCCAAAAAAATTCGGAAGCACGCGTATAAACTATAGAACAGTTTGCAATTTTGAATATGCGAAATTGTCACTGGTGTTTTTGCAAGGTTGTGCATATTATTTCTTCAAAAAGTGTATGAGTTTTTATCGTAAAATTTTGGACTGCGAAAACAATGTTACGTCGTAGAGGCAGTTGAGCGAAGGTTAGGTTTTCCGCTGAGCCAAGTGGAAGGGACGATACGATTGTAGGAGATGCATGCTCTTGCCCAACGTGTTAGAAGTGGAATCTTTGTCCGTAGAATTCAATATCAACGGAACGTACCACCACGCGGTTCGCGACGTGTCGTTTGAAATCAAACCCGGTGAAACTCTGGGACTTGTCGGAGAATCGGGGTGCGGAAAAAGTGTGACTTCCCTGGCTTTGGTGCGTTTGTTGTCCAAGACAGCGCGCGTTCAAGGAAACGTCTTGTACCAAGGGCGGCCCCTGCTCCAGCTGACGGATAAAGAAATCCGACACGTGCGCGGAAATGAAATCAGTATGATTTTTCAGGAACCGATGACTTCACTCAATCCTGTTTACAAGATTGGGGCGCAAATTTCGGAAACCCTGCGGTTGCACACCGACCTATCTCCGCGCGAGGCATTCGCACAATCGGTGGCGATGCTGAAAAAAGTCGGGATTCCCCGGCCCGACGAAATCATGGACGAGTATCCCCACCAATTGTCGGGAGGCATGCGCCAGCGCGTCATGATCGCCATCGCAATGGCTTGCAATCCGCGCCTGCTCATCGCAGATGAACCCACTACAGCGCTGGACGTCACCATTCAAGCGCAAATTCTCGAACTCATGAAGCAAATCTCCTATGATTTTGGCACGTCGATTTTGCTGATCACGCATGACTTGGGTGTGGTGGCTGAGATGTGCGATCGCGTCGCTGTAATGTATGCGGGGCAGATTGTCGAACATGGAACGGTTGACGATATCTTCTTTCGTCCCCAGCACCCGTATACGCGGGGCCTGTTGAACGCGATCCCGAGGATTGACGCAGATTCGAAACAGCGCTTGAAACCCATTGAGGGCAACGTCCCGTCGCTGACCCGGATGCCCAAAGGCTGTCGCTTTTCTCCTCGCTGCCCATTTGTCATGGACCGGTGCAAGACAAAGTCTCCTCCACTGTTGGGAGTCGACGATGCCCACTCCTCCCGCTGCTGGCTTCACGAGACGAAGGAGGCATGACGGATGAGTGAAGTGTTGTTGGAAGTTGAGAATTTGAGAAAGTATTTTCCGATCCGCCGAGGGTTGTTCCGCCGCAGCGCAGGAAGCGTGCGAGCCGTCGACGGAGTTTCCCTTCAGGTTCACTCGGGGGAGACCCTCGGCGTGGTTGGTGAGTCGGGCTGCGGAAAGTCGACGATGGGGCGAAGTATCCTTCGTTTGATTGAACCCACATCGGGAAAGGTGTGGTTTCAAGGCCAAGACATCTTGAAATTGACGAAGCCCCAAATGAGAGACCTGCGGCGGGAAATGCAAATTGTATTTCAGGACCCATATGCGTCGTTAAACCCGCGTTACACCATCTTTCAAACCTTGTCTGAGCCCATGGAAATTCACAACCTTTACACGTCAGGGGAGCGAAGGCAGCGCGTGCACTCCATGTTGGAACGAGTCGGTTTAGACCCTTCCTATGCCAGCCGCTTTCCTCACGAGTTCTCAGGCGGCCAGCGTCAACGGGTGGGGATTGCGCGGGCGTTGATGCTCCATCCCAAGCTGATGATTTTGGATGAGCCCGTTGCGGCTTTGGATGTGTCGGTACAGTCGCAAGTCATCAATTTGCTCGAAGACCTGCAAGAGGAGTTTAACTTGACTTACATTTTCGTGGCTCACAACCTTTCCGTGGTCAAACACATCAGCGATCGGATTCTCGTCATGTACCTGGGCAGGATGGCGGAACTGGCCTCGCCGCAAGACTTGTTTCACGAGCCGCTGCATCCTTACACCCAGGCGCTTTTTTCTGCGGTTCCGGTCCCGAATCCCAGGGCGAAACGGGAGCGGATCATTTTAAAAGGAGACTTGCCAAGTCCGGCCAGTCCGCCTTCGGGTTGCGTGTTTCACACCCGCTGTCCGATTGCACAGGAACTGTGTCAACAACAGGTTCCGGAGTGGCGGGAAGTCAGATCCAAGCACTATGCAGCCTGCCATTTGATTGTGTAGCTTACGGCGATGTGAAACGCGAAAGGGGGGATGCGCCAGAGTTTCGTGAACACGTACCTCGCCGAAAACCCAATTCGCCATTGAGCGTCGAGGTACGAAAGAGAGAGAAAACCACTTGTGAACTTGGGGAACGAGGGAATGTACCTGCTGCCGGGTTTCAAGAGACAGGTACATAGCAACGTCCATTGTGGTTCATTAAGGGGGATGAAATAGGATGAGACTGCGCAGATCCGCAATGACAGCCATTGCGATGACCGCCGGAGCCACCTTGTTGGTGGCTGGGTGTGGAAACAGTTCGCCAAGCTCACATTCTTCGGGAAATTCAACGGGCAGCTCGACGGCCAGTTCGACCCCAACGCCGGGCGGCATCATCAATTACGCGTTGCCCACGCAAACCAACCTCAACTGGTTTTTGCCAATTGTGAACGCGGCATCGGACAGCGTGTACAATACACAGTTGATCGATCAGCTGTACAAACCTCTCATCTATATCAACAACCAGTACCAAATCGATTGGAAATCCTCCATTGCCAAAAAAATCACCTATAACACACAAGGTACGGTTTACCACGTCTTCCTGAATCCAAAATGGACCTGGTCGGACGGTCAACCGGTCACTTCCAAAGACGTCTTGTTTACCTGGAACGTCATCAAAGCGGCTTCGGCTACGAACGCCCCCAAGCCGTGGCCGTTCGTGGGCGCTGGCACGGGTGACATTCCGAACGGCGTCAAGAGCGTCGTGGCCAACAGCCCGACGGAAGTTACCATCACCCTGGACAAACCGGCGAACCAACAGTGGTTTATCTACAACGGGATCGTTCAATTGACGCCGATGCCGGAGCACGCCTGGGACAAATATCCGACGGACATGACCAAAGAAGCGGCATACCTGGGTCAAAACGCCACGAATGCCATGTTTGACAAAGTGGTTGACGGGCCGTTCCAGATGCAAAGCGCGACGGCCAATCAGTCCTGGGTGATTGTCCCCAACAAAAAATACCCGGGCCACAAGAGCATCGTGGACAAGATCGTCTTTAATTACGAAGCCTCCAATGCGGCTGAGTTTGCTGCGCTGAAGACCGGCGGCATCAACGTCGGATACCTCGACCCCTCGCAATTGGGTTCCAAAGGCGCTCTTACCTCGATGGGGGACAAAATCACGCCGCTGTATCCTTTTGGCATCTTCTGGACCGAAATGAACATGTGGCCGAAGTCTCCGTCTAAGAGCATCTTCGACAACTTGTACGTGCGTCAGGCTTTGCAGATGGGCATCGACAACCAGGGAATTGCCAAGGACGTCTGGAAGGGCTACGCACAACCTATCACTGGCCCGATCCCCACCGTTCCCAAAACACAGTTCTTAGACCCCTCTCTGACGAATCCGTACCCGTATGACCCTGCCAAAGGCAAAAAACTGCTCCAGTCGCACGGCTGGAAAGAAGTCAACGGCGTCATGACCAAGGGCAGCCAAAAGATGAAATTTACCATGATGTATGTCAGCGGCTTGACGTCTGCTCAAAACCAAGCCGAGCTGATGAAGGCAGACTGGGCGAAAGAAGGCGTCGATGTCACGTTAAAACCGGTGCCGTTTAGCACGTTCATCCAGGTGACCAGCGATAAGACCAACACGTCTTGGCAGCTTGCCGTAGGGTCCGGCTGGGTTTATAACGGACCGGGTTTCTACCCGACGGGCGGCCAGTTGTTTGCTACCAATGCGCCTTCTGGAACCGGGTTTAGCGACCCGCAAGAAGACGCTTTAATTGCGGCTACGCACAAGCCGTACGCCACGCAGCAAGAAACCATGAACAACTTCTTTAAGTACGAAGACTACACCGCAAAAGTACTGCCGTTCTTGTGGAACAACAATACCGCCACACTCTGGGTTACCGCGCCGACGGTGCACGATGTGATCAAGTACGCCAACGGAGCCACAGACTTTCCGCAGATGCAGTACTGGTGGGTGGCGTCGAACTAAGAACTTCTCCTGCTCGAAGCAGATTCCGAGTTGTCTAGGGCGCGTTGACCGCGCCTTAGACGAAAGGAGACCGTATGATTAACCAACCCGTTTTGCTCGACGAGGTCCAGACACAGTCCACCGCCGACGTTCGCCCTGGCTTCATGCGGCGGTTTTGGCGTTCCGGAACGACTAAACTGGGTTCCATTTTACTGCTGTTTTTAATCCTGTTTTCGTTTGTGGGGCCGCTCATCTACCGGCATAGTGCCACGAAGCCCCACTTGCAGAGTATGGCTGCGACTCCTTCGGCTCGATTTCCACTGGGCACGGACAGCCTAGGCCACAACATTCTGGCGCAGCTGATGGTAGGGGGGCAGTCCTCCCTTGAAGTCGGCTTTGCCTCAGCGATTGTGGCGATGGTGATAGGGACGCTGTACGGGATGCTCAGCGGCATGATTGGAGGAGTTGTCGATACGGCAATGATGCGGATTGTCGACATTCTGCTGGCTATCCCGAGCCTATTTATCTTGTTGTTTTTGAATGTGGTGTTTAAGCCAAACATTTTCATCATGATTTTTGTCCTGGCGTCGACGGCATGGCTGGGAGTCAGCCGGCTGGCCCGGGCAGAGGTCCTGACGATTAAAAACCAGGTCTATGTCGAGGCTGCGCACGCTTTAGGTGCAAAAACCGGGCGCATTATGAGCCGGTACTTGCTCCCGAACTTCATCGGGACCATTCTGGTTGCGGCGACGCTCGGAGTTGCCGACTCCATACTGGCTATGGCCGGGCTGAGTTTCCTCGGCCTCGGGCTGCCGCCTCCGACGCCGAACTGGGGTGGGATGTTGTCCGACGGGCTGAACTACATGTTCCAAAACTCGTGGTGGATGATTTACCCCCCAGGTCTGATGATTTTGATTTCGCAAGTGTCCATCAACCTCATTGGGGACGGATTGCGAAACGCGATCGAAACCCGAAACGCGTAAGGCGCATCGACGCGTGACGGATTGAATGGGCCAAGTTCGTCAAGGAGGACTGGCGTCATGCTGAAGTTCATTGTTCGCCGCTTGATAGAAGCAATTCCGACACTTCTGGGTGTCACGGTCATCTCCTTTGTCCTGATTCACCTCGTTCCGGGCAGTCCGGTTCGAGTGCTTTTGGGGAACCATTACACGCCCGCGCGCGCTGCGGCGCTGACGAAAGAATTCGGGTTGAACAAGCCTTTGTGGGAGCAGTATGTGATTTGGTTAGGCAAGCTTTTGCACGGAAACTTTGGCTATTCCTACGTGTACAACAAGTCTGTGGCCGGTTTGATTGGGCAGGCTATTCCGCACACGCTCGTCGTCGTCGTTGTGGCCATCATGGCCGCGCACGTGTTCGCAGTGTTCCTAGGATCGGTGCAAGCCTACTTCCAAGACACGGTTTTTGACCAGGTGGTCACCGTGATCAACTACTTTTTCTATTCCATGCCGACGTTTTGGCTCGCCGTTTTGCTGATTATTGCGTTTTCCATCCACTTGAACTGGCTGCCCTCTGGAGGAATTGTCAACGCAAGCTTGGCTCACCCGGGGTTTTTGGATTGGCTGAGGCATCTCATCTTGCCAGTTGCATCGCTGTTTATTGTCTCCATCGCGGGGTGGGCGCGCTACATGCGGTCCTCGATGCGGGAGGCCTTGCTTCAGGACTACGTCCGCACCGCGCGGATGAAAGGGGCGACGGAGTTTCGAGTCGTGTTTGTCCACGCCTTGCGCAATTCCATCCTGCCTTTGATCACGTTACTCGGACTTTCTTTGCCGACCCTGCTCAGCGGAGCTTTGTTTGTCGAGGAAGTGTTCAACTACCCTGGAATGGGAGTTCTGTATTGGAAGGCTGCGATGAGTTACGATTACCCGGTGATTATGGGAATCACGGTATTTGTGGGGGCTGTGACCGTGATTGGAAACCTTATTGCAGATATCCTGTACGGCATTGTAGACCCGCGAATTCAGTACCTGTAAAGCGCACCGGCAAAAGCCTGCGTCGAATCGGCGTCAACCCGGCTTGACAAAATCAGCTTGGCAAAACCGTGCTTGGGCAAACCGAGCTTGGGCAAACCCGGCATCGGCCTCCCGGTTTGGCCAAACCGAGCGTGGGCAAAGCCGCACAAAAAGAGGCGGCCCAGTTGCGGCCGCCTCTCGGCAGTAGCTTCAGTCTCACAGCGATTGGGTGGTTCCATCCTGAGCGGTATTGGCCTTCTCCAACCACTCCTGGGTTTCGTCCACTTGTTTCGTTCTCCACCCAGAGCGGGTGCCCCAAGCGTAAAAGACCAAGGAAGATAGAGCGACGACCACCATGTCCCAGCCGTAAGGGATGACGTTGATGCCGCCGAATTTACTGCTGCCCAGATACGAAATGAGCATCATGTAAAACATGTAAGCGACGAGCCAGCTTCCGGACTTCAAGCTTTTCGAAAATCCGACCCAGCCGTCTTTCCCTTGATAGTACAAGAACATCGGCAAGCCAACCAGCATGACGAAGATGACTTCGCCAGTCAACGGCCATTTGGCCCAGTACAAGATTAACGAAGCCACCATAAAGGCCACGGGCGCCAGAAACTTCATGCTCGCGAGTTTCAACGGACGGGCCAGGTTGGGTGCGGTTTTGCGCAAGGACATGACCGCAACCGGGCCAGTGACGTAAGAGACCAGCGTTGCCACGGAGATCACCCCGGCCAATTGACCCCAGCCTCGGAACATCAACAAGAAGGCGAAACCAATGGTGAGGTTTAACCACATGGCGCGGCGCGGCACCTTGTAAAACGGATGAACCGTTCCGAAGACCCGCGGGAACCAGCCGTTTTCCGACATGCCGTACACCATTCTCGCAGTGGTCGCGGTGTAGGTCAGGCCAGTTCCAGACGGAGACACGAACGCGTCCGCGAACAGGATAATGGCCAGCCAGTTCAGTCCCCATGCCAAGGCCAGGTCGGCAAACGGCGACTTGAGGTTCAAGTGGCTCCAGCCGTTGGCGAGCATGTCCGGTTTCACTCCGCCGATTAAAGCCACTTGCAGCAACACGTAAATGACTGCGGAAATCAAGATGGAACCGACGACAGCGCGTGGGATCGACTTGTTCGGGTTACGGGCCTCACCTGCGAAATTGACAGGACTTTGGAACCCGTTAAACGCAAATACTACGCCTGACGTCGCGATCGCAGTCAAAACGCTGGCCCATCCGTTCGGAGCAAAACCCCCAAAGTGGGTGAAGTTGCCGGGGTGAAAACCAGCAAAGATGAGACCGAGTGCCGTCAGGGCGGGAATCCCCAGTTTGAATACGGTGATAAGGGTGTTGACCCGCGCAAACAACTGCACGGTCCAATAGTTAATCAAAAAGTAAATGACAACCAAGATGGCAGCGAAAAACAGACCAATTGCCGTTAGGGAAGAACCATTGTACAGGTTGTGAATCCACGAAGGCACCCAGTGCCACGGCCACGAACTCATGTACTGGATGGACGCTTCAGCTTCAATGGGGATGACGGAGACAATGGCGATCCAGTTCGCCCATCCTGCGATGAATCCCGTCAAGGAACCGTGGGAATACTGTGCATACCGGACGGCTCCGCCCGACTCTGGAAAGGTCGCCCCGAGTTCGGCGTAGACCAAACCGATAAGCATAATGGCAAATGCTCCGATAACCCAAGCGAAAATTGCGGCTGGTCCAGCAACTTTGGCGGCCTTCCAGGCACCGAATAGCCAGCCAGAGCCGATGATGGATCCAATCCCGGTCATCGTCAGAGCAAAAGTGCCCATTCTACGATTTAAATTTTCCATGACAACCTCCTAGACGATGATTTGAATACCGAATGAGAAGAAGGCGTGAGGATGGCAACTATACCGGCTAGACTGGCGATACTTTGCTGGACGGCACGCTGAAGGCGCCGGACAGACCATAACTAGATAGTTTTGGTATCGCTTACAGGCCTCAATTCTAACCAACATGACACATTGTAATGGCATTTATAGTTTCTATCAAATGATTTATAAGTCGAAATATTTGAAAGCGAAGTAAAGTGTTATGGGGCTTCGTGCACGTTGTAAATTGGGTGCGAGCAAGCACAGCAAAGGACTGCAAATGAACCGGGGTTTCGGTTCGTCACAGCCCTTGTTTCGCCCGACTTGTGCAGCCTGCAACTCGAGGCAGCGGACTCAACAGGCACATCGAGTTGTTCCACAGAGGGCGGGTCTTACGTGTGGATTATCACGTACTGTGAACGAACAGAAGTTTCGTAGGTTTCGACGCTTGGTTGTTCTTGTGGGGAGAATGGTTCAGACAAGATGGGTTCAGACAAGGTGGATTCGGAGAATGGGTCAACCTGTTCAGAGGAAAGTTGTTCAACGCTGACCGGATAACTTTTGACGTACGATCCGTTTGGGTCAAAAACAGACTTTCCGGTTTTGATGTCGAACTCCCAACCGTGCCAGGGACACCGGATGATTTCCCCAGCCCGTTGGTAGACCACCTCGTCCAAGCTCTGATTGCACACGTGAATCCCGCAGATTTTACCTCGGCTCAGGGAAGCCCCCTGGTGAGGGCAAACGTTCCGGATTGCGAAAAACTCTCCATCGATGTTGAACACACAGATGGACCGTCCATCAATGCGGACTTCCTTGCGGCCCCCCGGTGGGATTTCGTGTACTGTTGCCACAATGTGTTCTGTCATGGCGGACCTCCTGTATCCCTTGCAATGGTTTGACACGCAATGGTTTGACATGCAATGTTTTAAAGGTTGTAGAGACTTTTTGCATTTTCATAGAAAATTCGCCGACGCATGTCGTCGGGAAGCCTGGGAAAGGCTTGGGTCGGCGAATCGAAGTCCCAGTGCGGGTAATCTGATGCAAACATTAAAACCTCACTCGCGTTCATCATCTCCAGGTTCATCAGCACGTGTTCGGTTTTGGCAGGGGAATTGAGGGGTTGTGACGTGAGCCGGACGCGATCGCGGACGTATTCGCTGGGAAGTTTCTTGACCCAGGGCACCTCGTCCCGCAATCCTTTCCACGAAGCATCCAAGCGCCACAATAAGGCAGGCAGCCATTGGGCCCCGCCTTCCACCAGCACCACTCGCAGCCGGGGATATCTCTCGAAGGCCCCCTCCGTGATCAAGCTGATTAAATGGGATTGAATCGATAAAGTTAAACCCACGCTCCACTCCATGTATGTAGTGGGAGAACTGTGGCTTGCCGGGGTGTTCACGCCTAATGCCTCGGATGTCGGGTGAAGGGCCAACGGCAGTCCGTGGCGGTTACACGCCTCAAGAATGGGGCGATACTCGCGGCGCCCAACGTTGTTTGCACCGGATTCCAAAAATACCTGGACCATGTGGGGGTGATTGGCCCACAAATCGATTTCCGCGGCGGCCTTCAGAGGGTCTTGAGGAGCGACGACAATGGAACCTTTACATCGGCCGTCTTGGTTGCTGGCGCCGAGCCAGACTTCTGCCTGCCACTCATTGAATGCGTGCGCAAGGTCTGCGGCCATATCGGGGTTTGGCCACAAGCTGCAATAGGACAGAGGAAGCAAAATGGCATAGTCAATGCCATACGGTTCCAAGTGGTGTTCGCGCAAAAATGCGGGGTCTGAGCCGGGGACACCTCCGTCGGGTGTAACGGCGTCTAATCTCAACACGTGGTTGGGATGGTTGTAGTACGGCCGGCCGGTATAAAAGTAGTGTTTGTGCCAGCGAGCGGGAAGGTATCGTTGAATCGCCGCTGGGCTGCCAAGGTTTGGATGGACGTCGCAGTCAATGATGGGCTGACGCTCTGGTGAATGTGCAGTCAATGACGAGACACCTCCTGATTCATTGAATATTCATATCATTACGACTCGTTACGACGATGATACCTCGAAAATGGCAAAGTCTCCACCTAAAAAGTTGAAGAACGACCATCGTGTTCCGAGTCGATGGGGACATGCACAGGGTTTTTGTAAAGGCGAGCAGCAGAGCCGAGTGCAGGCGACGGGAATGAAGTGGGCCGAGAGAGAGCAAGCAGGACTACGGGGGAGAGGACTCAGGTAGAAAGAAAGGACTCCGCTAGAAAGAAAACGGCAGTAGAGAGGAAGAAAGCGAGAAGGAACCTCGCTATCCTCTCCACTGCGTTGGATAAACGACTCACAAACCGTTATGCAGCGATGGGTTTTCGCACCATAAACCAATAGAACACTGCGGTGAGGGCCGCAATGATTCCGCCGCTGACGAAAGCGAGCGTGTACGATCCCGTACTGTCGGCGATGATTCCGGCCACGACGGGAGAAAAAGCTCCGCCGAAGTAACCGCCAAAGTTTTGAATGGCGCCGACGGAGGCCACCATGGATTGAGGGCAAACGTCGCCGGGGATTGCCCAAGCGCTGCCCGTGATGGCTGAGATAAATGCCAGAGCCAGGGTCATGAGGGTCAACGTCAGTGCGAGGCTTTGCACGTAGGGAATGATGACGCAAGCGATCCCGGCTAAAATGGCGTAGATGGTGATTAAGGAGCGCTTGGCGACCAGTGCGTTGGTCAACCCCTTATCGACAAGCTTTTTGCTGAGGTATCCTCCGAGAAAAATGTCGCCGACAATCCCGCCGAGCCAGGGGATACTGGCGTAAATACCAAGACTAGCGAGCTTCACGTGGTGCGCCTTCAACAAGTACAAGGGCAAAAAGTTCAAAAAGATGTTCCAAATCCAGATGGTGCAGAAGAACCCGAGAATCATACCCCACATGGTGCGGTGTTTGAACAACGAACCCCACGATATGGGCGACGTTTGGATGTTTTCCTCAGTGCCGCCTCCGTCAGATTGAATGTAAGCCATTTCAGATGGCGTCAATTTGCGGCTTTTGTCAGGGTTTCGGTAGAAAAACATGAAAAACAGAATGAAGATCACGCCAATGACACCGGTCAAGTAAAATAGAGCTCTCCAGCCATAAGCCAACATGACGGAAACTAAAATCGGAGGTGCGAGAGCAGGACCCCATTTGGAAGATGAGTCCCAAATTCCTGTCGCCAGGCTTCTTTCTTTCCGGGGAAACCAAGAGGCCGTGAGTTTTGCCGAGGTCGGAAAGCAAGGCGCTTCGCCGATACCCAGCAGCGTCCTCCAGGTCAGAAACGTCCCCATTTTACTACAGGAGCCGGTAAAGAAGGTGGAAACGCTCCACCACAAGACGGCTACCGAGTAAATTTTCTTTGCGCCGAATCGGTCGATCAACCAACCAGCCGGCAGCTGCATGACGGCGTATGTCCACGAAAACACCGTCCCCATCAGACCAATATCCGTGTTGTCCAGATGCAACTGCTTGATCATTTCGGGTGCCGCGATCGACAGGTTCGCCCGGTCCAGGTAGTTGATCACCCCGCCTAACAACAAAAAGATAAGTACGGTCCAGCGGATATTGCCCTTTGGTTTTACAGGCACGTCAATACCTTGAAGACTTGGCTGCATGAAAGTCCCTCCCTGTTGGAAATGGTGAAATTCTTGCAAAATTATCCTTAAAGCAAAAAAAGTGCCAAATCCCAAATAGCCTTGGCAACAACGGAAGTGTATTTTTTCGACATCTCGGAATGTTTAAATTTGCAATCCGTGTTACACCGGGTGTTTCGATTGCGGACATTGGCGTAAAAATTTGAATTGCGTTAAATTTTTGTCGGGACACTTCGGCATTCGCGCATGAGTTGCGAGCCTGTGCGTCGAATGGAATGGTTAGACACGACAAGGGAGGTAAACGCATGAACTCTTCGGCCGTGTTCATGGGAGTGGACGTTGGCACCCAGGGTGTACGCGTGGTGGCCATGAGTGAGAATGGCGTCTTATTGGCGAGCGCCCACCGGGGGTTCTCCCTGACGCCTTCACTTCGCCAAGAACAGCCTCCTGAACTGTGGAACCAGCACATTCTCAGCAGTCTCGCTGAAATCTCTGGACACTTAAAAAACGCCGGCATGCTGCACCGAGTCGTGGCAGTTTCAGCCACCTCCACGTCGGGGACGGTGATTCCTCTCGACAGCCGGAACCACCCCTTGTCTTCGGCCATTATGTACAGCGACGACCGATCAGAGGTGCAAGCCGAACGGTGCAGGGAGGCTGCGGCGGCAAGCCGTTTCACGGCGTACTCGGACTTTCATACTTCGTCGGGGCTGCCGAAAGTGCTGTGGTTTGTCGACACTCATCCAGCCGTGGCCCCGCGGATTGCGTTGTGGGCTCATGCGACTGACTACGTCATTGGAGTGCTGAGCGGCATATGGGGAATCAGTGATTATTCGAGCGTCCTAAAAACTGGGTATGACTTGGACTCGATGCGGTGGCCCGATTTTGTGAGCAAGGACCTAAACGTACCTGCCAACTGGCTTCCTAAGGTCGTGGCGCCAGGGACTGTTGTAGGCTCGTTGTCCGAGTCCGTCGCGTCGTTGACGGGTTTGCCGAAAACCGCGGCAGTGGTCGCTGGAATGACCGATGGATGTGCGTCGCAGTTGGCTGCGGGAGCGGTGGCGTTGGGGGATTGGAGCACCACCATCGGAACCACCATGGTCATCAAGGGGGTCACTCAAGAGAAGATTGTGGACCCCGGCAGCGGAGTTTACAATCACAGGCACCCGAAGGGTTATTGGATGCCTGGAGGCGCCAGCAACACCGGGGCGGATTGGGTGGCTGTAGACTATGCCACAGAAGACCTCAAAGTCCTCAGTCAAGCGGCGGAGCGTTTCATTCCGACGGGGTTGGCCGCTTGGCCCCTGCTGCAAAAAGGTGAACGGTTTCCCTTTGTGTCGGCTAAGGCACGGGGCTTCGATGCTCCCACAAGCTCGCGCGAATTGCGCTTTGCAAGCCGGTTGGAGGGTGTCGCCTATATCGAGCGAATGGCCTTTGAAAAAATCACACAGTTGACGCATCGGCACTTGCAGCATGTGTTTACTGCGGGGGGCGGCAGCAATAACCTCACTTGGCTGCGAATTCGCAGCAGCGTTCTTGGCGTGCCGGTTGTGAAAATGCGCCACACCCAAGCGGCAGCTGGTGCAGCGTTGCTGGCTGCTTCGACGACTTGGTTTCCGGACCTCGAACAAGCCGCGCAGCACATGCTGCAAAAAGAACTCCAGATTGAGCCGGACTTCAACCTGTCTGAAGCCTATGAATACGAGTACGGCCGCTTCGTCGCCGAACTTAAGCGCAGGGGCTTCACGCAGTGATTCGGGTTTAGGGCGTCATTCCGGAACCGGAACCATTCCGCAAGGGTCCCGGTTCCGATTTTCCCAATTTTTCTTGCCGTGATTTGCCATATCTTTGATGCACCGATTTCCCCGTACTTTGCTGGCATGTTTCGCGGGACTTTTCCAATACCATCCTTGCATCACTTATCCTCGCCGAACTTCATCGTACTTATTGTCTCATAGTACCTTTGTGCCTTAAAGGTGCCTATGGGCAGTATGTGATTTGTACTAGGCCCACTAGCTAATCCCTTCGCATTGCCATCGTCCGGATAGATGGACATGAGTGACATTTTCAAAGTGCACATGTGATTTCGGACTAATCGTATTGGCTAAACCAAATGCTTTGAATGGCTCTGCACTTTGTATGTGAACAGAGTCACAATTGGGGTGTAATCAAACATCCCAAATGCACTAAGGAGACGATCACATGTTCACAACGTGGTTACGCTCAAACAGATGGGCGGCGGGCATCCTAACGATCATTCGAATCTATGTAGGTTGGAGTTTTCTCACAGCAGGATGGGAGAAACTAACCGGTCCAAAAGCGTTCAGCGCGGCGGGTTTTTTGGCGAACGCGGTCAAACACCCCGTACTAAGCTCTGACAAATCCATAGAATACCCGACGTTTCACGTATTTCTTCAAAACTTTGCCCTTCCGAATGTGGGCCTGTTCAACTTCATGGTACCCTGGGGCGAATTTTGCATCGGCTTGGGACTGATTCTCGGCGTACTGACGACTACAGCGGCATTCTTCGGCCTGTTCTTAAACTTCACGTACATGCTGGCCGGCACCGTTTCGAGCAATCCGTGGGACGTTCTATGGGGGATTTTCATTGTGGTTGGCGGCTACAATGCGGGTAAATTTGGCGGCGACTACTGGGTCATTCCTTGGGTGCGCAAGCACATCACCAAATGGGTCTCTGCAGAAGTCGAACTGCCCAGTTTAGGTTCAAACAGGACAGCACACTAAAGTGTACGGCAAGTGCAGCGGGTTCTCGCTGCAACGGGATGCACTTGCAATCCATTGCGGAACCTGGATGAAAATTTCAGTTCGTCAATATCCTTGATAACTCGATGCGACCACTGTGCTGCACGCATGGTGGCCGTTTTTCTGGAAAGCCAATAAAGGGCTGAACGGAGACCTGTGACATGTATACCCGGTAGAATACTGAATTGTTCTAGTCCTCTTTCCAGTGCATTTGGATTAGTTAAAACAGTCCGTTTTGGTCTACTTTGGCAATTTTACCTGCTCTAAGATTTGCTTGAATGAGACGTTCAAGCCACAAGTCCCGCAGGGAGTTCAGGACTGTACAACACAATTCAAGGTGGTGAAATGAGTCGGGAGACGCGAGTCTAGGGCCGATTTCCGGGTGAATTGCAGTTGTATTTGTTGAGTTGTTCATTCAAACCGGCATCCGATAGACGGCTTGGAGAGCCCCTTCAGGCATCCGGGGGAACACAGGACCGTCAGAGCAGGAACATCTCGTTTGCGTTTGTGTCGCAGGCTCACTGTCCAGTTCTCTCACAACTATGTCTGATGTTAGGGGAGAGGTAAATGGAATTGTCTCGCTGTTGCGGTGCTCCCATTGTGGTGGAAGTTCGTTCAGACCTCCCGAACTTCACGGACGACGACTATGACTTGAAAGTTCCCTTTCGCGTGTGTTCCAAGTGTGGCGCTGTACTGATTGAGAGCAAGGTTGAAGGAGGGGAAGGCAAGAATGCAACTGCAAAAGGCGATGGCGTTCAACCCGCGGGCTGACTTTCTGGTCGAGGCTGTGCAGATGGTAAGCGGACTGCTCTTGGTTTTGTTTTTATGGGTGCACATGTTGTTCGTGGCGTCCATCTGGCTGGGCGTGGGGTCGTTCAATACACTCGCGGGATTCATGGACAAATGGGGGCTCTTGCCGCTCACCATCGTATTCCTGGTGATTGTCTTCTTGTCGCATATCGGGGCGGTCATGCGTCGAATGCCGAGGCAATACGCCGAACAAAGAGTTGTTTGGAAGCATGCCAAGCTCATTCATCACAAAGACACTTGGTCATGGGTGTTTCAATCCATCACGGGTTCCGCAATTATTATCTTGGCGATTGTCCATATTGCGATTGTTTCCTTTGCCGGAATCAATGCACACTTGAGTTCCCTTCGCGTTCAGACGACAGGGTTCTTAATCTTCTATGTGGTTTTACTGCTGCTTTCCGAATATCACGCCAGTGTAGGATTGTACCGCATCTTCGTTAAATGGGGCTTTGTCAACCGACACAGCATGAAACGCGTACTCAACGTGATCAGCTTGTTGATGATTGTCATCGGCGCCGGTTCACTGTGGATTCTCTATACATTGGGGGCGTAAAGATGGGGCAATACGATACGTTCGTAACCGACGTACTTGTGATTGGAGCAGGGCTTGCAGGGGAACGCGCCGCCATCGAATCCGCGCGCAATGGATTAAACGTGATCTTGCTCAGCCTAGTTCCGCCGCGGCGTTCCCACAGTTCGGCGGCTCAAGGCGGAATGCAAGCTGCATTGGGAAACACCGCGATGGGCAAGGGAGATAGTCCTGACGTTCACTTTCTGGATACGGTGAAGGGGTCAGACTGGGGATGCGAACAAGACGTCGCGCGTCTGTTTGCTGAAACCGCACCCATCGTCATGCGTGAAATGGCGCACTGGGGCGTGCCGTGGAGCCGCGTTACTACGGAACCGCGCATTTACGATGGCAAGGAAATTCACGAAGACCCGCAAAAAGTAGGCCTTATCGCAGCACGCAACTTTGGCGGCACTGCCAAATGGCGGACTTGTTACACGTCAGACGGCACCGGCCATACCGTGTTGTATACCATGGACAGCATGGTGCAGAAGTATGGCATCACCGTGCACGATCGCGTCGAGGCGCTGAGCCTGATCCACGACGGCGAAACCTGCTACGGAGCTGTGGTTCGCAGCCTGAGAACGGGCGAACTCAGCGTCTATACAGCAAAATCCACGGTCATTGCAACGGGGGGATACGGGCGTTTGTACGGTGCCTCCACGAACGCGGTGATCAACGAAGGCTCAGGGATGTCCATTGCCATGGATACGGGCGTCGTTCCTCTCGGGAACATGGAAGCGGTTCAGTTCCATCCCACCGGCATCGTACCGTCTTGGATTCTAATTACAGAAGGCGCTCGCGGAGACGGCGGCTATTTGCTGGACAAAAACCTGTACCGGTTCATGCCGGATTACGAGCCCAACAAAAAAGAACTGGCGTCGCGCGACGTCGTGTCTCGCCGCATGATGCAGCACATTCGCGCAGGATTCGGGGTAGACAGCCCTTACGGACAGCACTTGTGGCTGGACATCCGGCACTTGGGCGCCAAACACATCAACACCAACCTCCGCGAAATTGCGACGATTTGCCGTGAGTTCAACGGCATTGACCCGGTTCACGAGTTGATTCCTGTGCGGCCGACCCAGCACTACAGCATGGGCGGCATTCGCACCAATATTCACGGGCAGGCCTACGGATTGAAAAACCTCTACGCTCTGGGCGAATCGGCGTGCTGGGACCTGCACGGCTTTAACCGCCTCGGTGGGAACTCACTGGCAGAAACTGTTGTGGCTGGAAAAATCATCGGAGAAAAAATTGCTGAGTTCACCAAAGACGTGTCTCTGAATGTGTCAACGTCTCTCGTCGAAGAACACTTACATCTTCAACAGGGTCGGATTGACCGCCTGCGCAGTCAAAAGTCCGGCAAGGAAAACGTCTACGACCTGCGCAACCGGATGGAAAATACGCTGAGTCACAACGTCGGCATCTTCCGGACAGAAGGTCCTTTGCAAGAGGCAGTCGACGAATTGCGCGAGCTCTACGAGCGGTCTCAGTCCATTGGCTTGCGCGGCAGCGGAGCGGGCGCCGATCCGGAACTGGGCTTGGCGCTGCGGTTGCCAGGCATGATTAAACTGGCGTTGTCGATTGCCAAAGGCGCCTTAGTTCGACAGGAAAGCCGAGGCAGCCATTTTCGCGAAGATTTCCCGAAACGCGACGATGTCAATTGGCTAAAGCGCACCTTGGCGTACTGGCCAGAGAGTGCAAAGGAGCCGGACCTCAAGTACGAACCGGTCACGATTACCGAACTGCCGCCTGGAGACCGCGGTTATGGAGAAGCGACCGCAACCTCCAAATCGGCCCCGACGAAATAAGACCCGAGAGGTGAACGAACGATGGCGCAACGACAACTCGCGTTTCGAATCATGCGGTATGACCCGCTGAACCCGGAGGTTAAACCGCACCTCCAGGAATTTAAACTCGCGGAAGAACCGGGCATGACATTGTTTGTCGTGCTTAACAAAATTCGCGAAGAACAGGACCCTACACTCAAGTTTGACTTTGTTTGCCGCGCTTCCATTTGCGGTTCATGCGGCATGTTGGTCAATGGCCGTCCCACTCTGGCTTGCCGTACATTGACCAAAGACTTGCCGGAAGTCACCACCTTGTTGCCGTTGCCCGTCTTTAAACTGCTGGGCGATTTGTCGGTCGACACAGGAACGTGGTTTCGTGAAATGTCCGTGCGTACGGAGTCGTGGATTCACAACGACGATGAATTCGACCCTACGGCTCAAGAAGAGCGCATGGACAACGAAACCGCCCTCAAGATCTACGAAGCCGAACGATGCATCGAGTGTGGCTGCTGCGTCGGGGGCTGCGCTACAGCCAACATCAAACCCGGATTCATTGGAGCGGCGGGAATCAACCGCGTGGCCCGTTTTATGGTGGACCCACGCGACAAACGAACGGAACAAGAGTATTTTGACGTGGTCGGCACCGAAGACGGCGTATTTGGTTGCATTGGGCTGATGGCCTGCGATGATAACTGCCCGGTTGGGGTACCGCTGCGCGGACAAATTGCCTACGTGCGCCGAAAAATGGCGTCCGCGGGCTGGAAAATGCGTGCGAACCGCAGTCCGGGTTATTCGCCGACCGTTACAGAAGGCTCCCGTTAATAACGAGGAGGGGCTGTCCCAGAGCAGCATCATCGGCTTGGGACAGCCCTCTTTCTTTCGGTGAACGTGCCGTATGCGTGGGCCAGGCATAGTGCACATGGTGTTCATTCAGGGTGCGGTTTATATGGATACGATGCGATGGTAGGCGGGGGCTGGGACGATCGGCTGTGGGGTCACGTCAAACAAGCTCCAACCAGCGGCACACCACAGGGCGTTCCCGCCCATCTCCTTCATGCTCCAGTCCATCTCCATTCAGCCGCAAGACCCCCCTGCTGCACTTAGCCAGGGGGGTGCAAACTGACCTTTGCTTGGCATCTGATTGCCATATGGCTTCGTTCATAGGTTGATTCTATTTCGCGTGCAAGGCGTTTAAAATGGTCGCAAAAAACGTCTGAATTTCACTTTGCATCCGGCTCAACTGAGCGCCAATGCTGTTTAGATTCGCTTGAATGCCGGATAGTTGCGCCGACTGATGCGCTAAGGCCGCAGAGTTTTGGTTCGCGGTCTGTTGAACACCATGCAACGTTGAAGCGATGCCAGAGGCCCAACTCACGGCCATGATGATTAGGACGAACGCTGCAAGCCCCAGTATCCATTTGACTACGCTACTCCCATTGGATTTGGAGTTTACCACCCAAATTTCCCGCTTGACAGTTGGGTCGTTGGATTGCTGCGATACATCTGTGTAGTCCCTGTCAGCCTCGTTGCGGGTCGAGAAATCATGGGTTGTCGGGTCGTCCGGCGAGCTGTTCCTCACTTCCCGTTGGTTAGAACTCCGTTGGTTGTAAGTCATCGCGGTCGATCCTCCTTCGCCATGGTGTCTTCTTAGCTGCCTCCTCCGCGGTTCAGAGAGCAGCCAATCCATGCACACTCATAGTTTCCGTTTCAAGGGCCGCGTTTCTGTCGGTATCTTACAGAATTTGGGCGTAGACCAGGCGCTGCAGTGGATTGAAATTTCGGTTGGACCAGACCTTACGGATGGTTTCGGACCCGTCTGATTTCTTCTAAATTAATGGCTCGATTGTGCTCCGTATGAACCCACTCCGTGTTGTGAATATGCCGGAGTGCTTCGACTGTTACAGGGATCCAGCTGACGTTGAAGAGCAGATACATTGGAAAGTACGCAAATGCCCGCCAATTCGAGCGTTCCAGAACAAAGGCCAGCAGTGGCAGTGAAAATCCAATGGCTCCGAGTACGCCCCAAACAGGGGCTGGGACATAGGTAATGAGCCAGGGGTAAAACCACGTTGTCCCAAAAAACCACTGCGCTGCAGACAACAGCAAATTTGCCCCCATAAGCAATACGAACGCGGGTTGCCATACGTAGATGAGCATATCCAGGGCACGCATCCGGCCTTTTTTGCGAAATAAGAAGCTGTGCAGGAGCGGTTTGGAGTACCGCAGTGCTGTACTCCAGTGTCCTTGCATCCAGCGCTTGCGCTGAGGGACGGACGCTTGGTAGCGAACCGGTTTTTCGTCGTAGACATGGGCTTGACTTGTCCAGTGCACCTTGTAACCGCGTAAAATCAGCCGGATTGTGTATTCCAGGTCTTCGGTCAAACTCATTGCTTCCCAAGGCACTTGCCGTAAAACCGCGGTGGACAGGCAAAAACCAGTACCGCCCAGTGCCGCGGACAGGCCAAGGACAATTCGCGCCCGCTGCCAAAACCGATTCATAAACCAGTAGGCGCTTGCGTAAGAAGTCGTGACCCAACTGTCCCACGGATTCTTTGTGTCGAGGTAACCTTGGATGGCGACGTGACCGTTTTGAATGTGGGATGCCATGACCGATAAAAAGTTGGGATCGACGAGGTTGTCAGCGTCGAAAATACAGACCGCATCGTACTTTTTCAGATTCGCCTTGGTGTGTAAAGCCCAATACAAGGCAAATCCTTTCCCTCTTTGGGAAGGGTTGTGTCGTTCCCAGACGTGGGCTCCGAGTTTTCTGGCGATGCGCGCTGTTTGGTCTGTACAGTTGTCCGCCAAAATCACAATGTCGTAGCGGTTGCTTGGATAGTCCATAGCCTGCAGGTTCCTGATGTGCTCAGCAATGACCTTTTCTTCGTTATGGGCAGCCGTGAGGCACAGGATTCGCGGCTGACGCTTGAGTTGAACAGCGGGGGGCTTTGGGCTCCATAACCCTGCAATAGCAATGGCCACTTGATACAAAGACCACACCATCAGCAAGGACTCTACGGCCAACACGATTGCCGACAGGCACCAGCGCATATCCAGTGACAAAACGCCTTGGCTTTGGGTGGTAAAGCTGACAGACCCGAACAGGAGAAGTGTGGCAAGGCCAATGACTAGAAGACCAAACCTCATCTGTTTCACCACGTACACTCCTTTTTTGTGGGTACTCAACTCTCCCTTCCCCAAAACGTCAGTTCGTTCCCTCTGATTTCTCTCTCGAAATTGCCCTAAGTACAAACTGCCTTGAGAGCAAACTGCCCTGAGAGCAAACTGCCCTGAGAGCAAACTGCCCTGAGTGTATGTATACAGAAAATGCGAGAGAAGTATGACTTGTGTGGATGGCTGCCTGAAAGACGAACCCAACGGTTTTCGAGCGCTTCGGAGCGCTTGGGGGGTTAAAACTGGGTTCTTCTAACTTCTTTGACGTCCCAAGCATATGTTGCATGGATGGGGGGCGAGATTCATGGGGCTTTGGTTTGATTACATGGAAAATTACAACTACGAAAACCTCGTGATGTGCCAAGACAAGTCTGCCGGGTTGAAAGCGGTTATCGCGATCCACGATACGACGCTTGGCCCAGCATCTGGGGGGTGCCGGATGTGGCCCTACCGGACCGAATCGGAAGCCATTGAAGACGCCTTGCGCTTGGCGCGAGGCATGACATACAAGCATGCAGCAGCCGGTGTGAACCTTGGCGGCGGAAAAGCCGTGATTATCGGAGACCCCAAGCGGGACAAAAGCGAAGCCTTGTTCCGGACTTTGGGAAGGTTCATTCACCGTCTTGGCGGGCTGTATCTGACCGGCGAAGATGTAGGTACCACGCTCGAAGACATGGCCTACATCCGGATGGAAACCCCGTATGTGGATACACTCCCCAAGTCCTGGGGAGGAGCTGGGCCCATCGCACCGGCCACAGCACTGGGCGTATTAAACGGGATGCAGGCTGCTCTCAAAGAAGCGCTGGGTACAGACAGTTTGCAAGGGCGCAAAGTCGCCGTCCAAGGCATCGGGGCTGTGGGATTTGAGATTGTCAAGCTTTTGTGCGATCGCGGTGCGGACGTACTGGTCGGAGATATCGACCCGGAAAAAGTCCGTTTAGCCCAAAATCACTTGCCAGTCCGCGTGGTTCCCGACGCCGCCGCAATGTACGAGTTAGACGTGGATGTGTTTTGCCCATGCGCATTAGGAGGAATCCTCAACGACGCAACGGTGCCGAAGCTTCGCTGCAAGGTCGTTGCAGGTTCGGCAAACAACCAGCTAAAGGAAGACAAACACGGCCTACTCTTGCATGAACGAGGCATTTTATACGCTCCGGATTACATTATCAATGCCGGAGGCGCGATTTACGATTACGACCGGTCCTTGCCTGGCGGGATGAACCCAGACCGAGCGATAGAGAATGTGAAAAGGATTCGGAAAACGACGGAACAAATCATCGAGATCGCGAAAAGAGAATCCATTCCCACCTACCTTGCAGCCGACCGTTTTGCGGAGAGAAGAATTGCGTCCATCGCAAAGGTTCGGGCCTTGCGAGTGTCCCGCAATGGCGACAGCGAGGCAGGGCCGTAAAATTTCCCAAGCAGCTGATGGGTCTGCGTAGTTCGCTGGCCTTTGTGGGTTGGTTTTGAGGTTTGTCCGATCTTTGCGGGTTTGCGGTCCGTTCAAAAGGAACTTGGCGTATATTTTTCGAAATAGTAAAGTAAATAGATAACTTACTTCATCTATCATCAACGAATCCACCTATAATCACCAATCGACAAAATCAAATCGGACGCTTTTCCGTGAGGCGGTGACGGACTTGGATGCCACAATGGATTTTCAGGTTCTGGACAAAATGATGAACGGCACCTCCATCGGTATTGTGGTAGGTACTTTGGACAAACCTTGCTTGCTGTACCAGAATGCCTTTACAAAGCGCGTCCTCTCCGGCGCTCAGCAAGTGCAAGACATCCTGAGCTTGTTGTCTGAGTCTACGAACAAGGTGTGTTTGAAAGAGTATCAAGAAGTTCGATACCTGGTGTTCCTGGACCGCCATTGGGACACATTGACAGGTACAGCGTGGATTTTTCCGGAACGTTGGCTCGAATCGGTTTGGCAGCAAATTTCTTTTGTTGAGCAGATGACTGCCGAATACGACACGATTTTAGACTCGTCGTCGGACGAGATTTTGGTCACGGATGGAACTGGGAAGATTCTGCGCGTGAACCGCGTGGCCGAGAAGCTGTATGGGGTACCTGTTTCTGAGTTGATCGGGAAAAAGTCTCAAGAGCTGGAACAACTGGGCTACTATTCACCTGCGTTGTGGCCCATTGTCGTGCAGCGCAGGGAAAAGGTCTCGATTTTGCAAAAGACCATCACCGGGCATTTGGTGTACGTCGTCGGAAACCCGGTTTTCAATGCAGACGGGGAAATCGCACGCATTGTCTTCAATTCTCGAGACGTCACCGACATCGACAACTTGCGCCGCAGGGTGCAGTATTCTGAAGAGACGATTGAGCGGTTCCGGCAGCAGTTGATCTCCGTGGAGCATGAACACCGCTTCGAGGAGGACGAATTTGTATTTGAGTCCCCCCGGATGGCGTCGATTTTGAAACTCGCCCTCAAGGTGGCTTCCGTTCCGTCGACCGTGCTGATCACGGGGGAGTCCGGGGTCGGCAAGGGCGTCATCGCACACGTCATTCACCAGTCCAGCGGACGTCTGGGGGAGTTTGTCAGCGTCAACTGCGGCGCTATTCCTGAAGGACTTGTCGAGTCTGAACTGTTTGGCTACGACGAAGGGGCTTTTACCGGGGCCCGGCGCCAAGGCAAGCCAGGACTGATCGAACTCGCACACAAAGGCACGTTATTTCTGGATGAGATTTCAGAACTCCCTTTAAGTGTGCAAGTTAAACTTCTGCAAGTCATCCAAGAGCGCGAAGTGCGGCACGTAGGAGGTCATCGGAAAATCCCGGTGGATATCCGGATTGTTGCAGCCACCAATCAAGACCTCGCGAAACTGGTTTCCCAAGGACAATTTCGCAAGGACTTGTACTACCGCATCAACGTGATTCCCGTCGACCTGCCTCCGCTGCGCGAACGGCGCGAAGACCTTCCGTATTTGATGGACGCGTTTTTGGAGAAGTTTAGCAAGCGCTATGGATTGTACAAGCGGCTTAGTTTAAGTGCCGAAAATGCGCTGCTGAACTATTCTTGGCCGGGGAACGTCCGGGAATTGGAAAACATCCTGGAACGGCTGTTGGTGACGACCGACCGGCAGGAGATTCAGTTGTCCGACTTGCCTGAGGAGCTGCGGCAACACGTGGGGGACCCTGGAATTGACGTCAAGAGAATCATGCCGTTGCGGCAGGCCCAGGAAGAAGTCGAGCGGCAGCTCATCCAGAAGGCTTACCAGAAATCTGGGAGTTCGTACGCCGTCGCCGAAATGTTGGGGATCAACCAATCGACCGCGCATCGCAAAATTCGAAAATACGCGGTTGAGGGCGGCAACCGCCCTTGAAGCGAAAAAACAGGCCACGGAGAGCCGCCTGTTTTGCCTGTTTTGCCTGTTTTGCCTGTTTTGCTCAAGGGACGCAAGGTTGTGTTTGCACGCGGCAGCGGTTTTCACGAGCCGCCGCCGCGCGTTTGCGTGCGGCTTAAATCCGCACCTTACTTGCTGACACTCGACGTGGTGACCGCCGCTTCAATGCTTTCCGCCAAGGCGTTGACAACGGTGTCGACCTGCGATTCGTGGATGACCAGCGGCGGAGAAAGCGCGATCGTACTGGTGCCGTCAATGTTGAGTGGCCGGACAATTACGCCGCGTTTTAGACACTGTTGAAACACCTGGTTGGCGATGGACGCTTCCTGTGGGAACGCTTGTCTTGTGGACTTGTCCTGGACAATTTCGATCGATGCCAGAAGTCCGCGGGACATGACATTGGCAGCAAAGGGCGATGAAGCTTCAATCTGCAAGAGTCCCTTGCGCAGAATTTCTCCCATTTTATCCGAGTTCTCGATGAGTTTCTCGTTGTCGAGAATTTCGAGGTTCTTGATCGCCACAGCGCATCCGGTTGGATGTCCGCTGTACGTGAATCCGTGCGCGAACGTTCCACTCGAAATGGTGGACAATTCCTCGTGGAGCGATTGTCGGATGGCCACGCCGCCGAATGGGAAATACCCGCTTGTGACACCTTTCGCAAACGTCATGACGTCCGGCTGGACACCTTCGTGCTCAATGCCAAACCAGCGCCCTGTTCTTCCAAAGCCCGTAATCACTTCATCCGTGAACATCAGAATCCCGTATTCATCACACAGTTCGCGAATGGCCTTCATGTACCCTGCAGGTGGAACGATGACGCCCCCTGCACCTTGAATCGGCTCAGCCATGATTGCGGCTACGGTATCCGGGCCTTCCTGCTCAATCAATTTGCGGAGTTCTTGTTTGGCACATGCCAATTCGCAGCTGGCTGGGTCCATGCCGAGTTCGCAGTGGTAGCAGTGGGGTGCAGGGCCGTGTAGAAAGCCTGGTGCCAGCGGCGGGGCCATTTCCCGATACAGCCCAATGCCTGTCGCACTCGTGGCGCCGATGGAAATTCCATGGTAGGCGCGGTGGCGCGCGAGGATCTTGACTCGCTGCGGCTGGCCCTTCATCTTGAAATAGTGGCGAATCAACTTGATGGCGCTGTCATTGGATTCGGACCCGCCAGAGGCATAAAAGAAAACGTTCAGGTCCCCAGGGGTGTATGAAGCGAGTTTTTCAGACAACTCAATGACAGGCCGGTGGCTAAAGTTGCTGAAGGAGTGGCTGTACGCCAGGGTCGACATTTGGTCCAACGCAGCTTGGGCCAGTTCTTTGCGTCCGTGACCAATGTTCACGTTCCACAGGGACGCCATGCCGTCAATATATTCCTTACCTTCCACGTCATACAAATAAACCCCTTGACCGCGTTCGAAAACCAGAGCTGGGCCTGCGTTAAAGTGCTCTTTGACGGAAGTGGTGGGGTGAAGGTAGTGATTGCGGTCAATTTCAGACAGCCGGGCGAGTTCATCAGACACAGGGCACGCCTCCAATTCCTGAATTTTGTGACGATAAAATGGTAAAAAAGCGGTTCATCCATGGTTTAAGCCACGTGCATGGGTCAAGCCAGTTGCACGGGTCAAGCCACGTGCCGACATGCACCGATGTTGGTTCGCGGTATTATCCACGGCTCAATCCGAAGGATGGACGACGATTCGAATGGGATTGTTTTTCTTCGATCGCGAATGTTCCAATGCTAGATTGACGTCTTCCAGCGAATACGTGCTGCTGACGGAAGCTGTGACATCCAGCCTTCCTTCTTGAATCAGAGCAAACAGTTCCCGAAGGTCTCCACAATTGGCCCCGTAAGCTCCAAGAATTTGGATTCCACTTCGGACGATCGGGTTGATGGGCAGGTCCAAATCTCCACTTCCCAGACCAATCAACACAATTTTTCCACCTGGACGCACCAAGTTGAAAGCAGTCCGGGACGATTCCGTCGTCCCCTGAAAGTCAAAAACAAAGTCGATTTTCCTGGAGAATGCATCTCCATCGCCCAACTCAAACGTGCCGCGTTGTGCTCCGCATTCCAGCATCCGTTGCAGCGAATTTGCGTGATGTCCGTACGCCAGGATTGTGGACGCTCCCAAGGCCTTGAGTATTTTTACAGCGTGATAGGCGAGGGCGCCGGTACCGATGACGGCTGCAGACCTTCCACTCTTAAAGTGAGCCACCTGGCTGATGGCGTGGTAAGGTGTGGCCAGAGCGTCGGTGGAAATCGCTGCTTCGTCGTAACTGATGGAATCAGGTATCGCGACGAGATTGCCGGACGGCACTCGAATGAGTTCTGCCAGACCGCCGTCGCGATGAATGCCAATCATCTTTCGGTCCACACACAATTCGATGTGTCCTTTGATGCAGTTCACACATTCTCCGCACCCAATATCCGGGACAACAATGACTCTCTTACCGAGCCAATGGCTGCTCGTCCCTGGCCCCACCTCCACAACGTCCCCGGCCACCTCGTGACCCAGTGTGATGGGTAAGCAGGCCGTTTTGGTCGTGTTGTCAAATACGATGTGGATATCGGAACCACAAATGCCGCAGGACCGTATGCGCACCATGGCATCCAAGGGACCCAGTACGGGAGCGGGGACCTCTTCAACCCGCAGAGGTTGACCGTGTCCGTAGAACCTCGCAGCGAGCATGTGTGCACTCCCTTCTTTATAAAAGCTTGAAGCCTGTTCATGGAACAAGCCAGTTTCTAACTCACCACCCTTCCTCATCCACGACTTGTATGCAAGTTTTATGCCAAAACCTGCATGGAGGCCGGTCGCCGTGGTTCGCGCAAGATGGGAGAGTGTTTTAATGCGTTTGGCATAGGTGTCAATGCACTCGTGCATTACGAACGGAATTCCCATAGATGCCGGATGCCTGCTAGATACACTTTTCAAGGCCACTTCTAGTTATATTGTATTTGGCATGAAATTTGCGTGTTTATTTGATATATTCTGACTAATAGACGCCTGTGAATGGAAGGGGTGGGTCTGCCGCAATTCGTTTTCGCCACTGGGGCTGCCATAGGTATGAATGGTATGGATACACAATTTTTTGAAAGGAATGGTAGATGTGAGTGACCAACGTATCACCCCTGTGACGCCTGCAAGCGAGTCCCCTCCTGTGATCCGGTTGAAGCGGAACGCGGTTGGGCTCTGGGAAGGTGTATCGCAATCTTTCTCATTTGTAAGTCCTGCGGGCAATGTTGCCATTTTATTGGTGGGCACAGCCGCGTTCTCCATGGGATCTATGCCGCTTGCAGTAGCTATCGCTTGGATCATTTATTTGTTGTGGATGGTCGTCCCCAATGAATTTTCCAGGGAAATTGTCAATGCCGGCAGTTACTATGCCTATTCTGCGCAAGGTCTTGGCGGAGGCGGTGGGGTGCTGGCACTTTGGATGTGGATGGGAGAAAACCTGACTGGGCCGGCCTTTGGTGTGCTCGGTTTAAGCGGTTTTATTTACTTGTTGTCCTCTTCACTTTCCAAGACCGGTTGGGCATGGGTTCCCCTCGCCGTTCTCACACTTCTGTTCGGGGTCATCCTCTCGTACACTGGAATCCGGGCTTCCCTCAGGTATACGCTGTGGTCCGCCGTCTTAGAAGTTTTGTTTTTGGTGATTAGTGCCATCATTATCATTGTGAAGGTGGGTCCGAACAACAGCTTGGCACCCTTCACGTTGCAACCGGTCCATGGCGCTTTCAGCCCGTTCTTTCTAGGGGTTGTGTTTTCAGTTTTGGACTTTACGGGTCTTGGCACGGCTACGACCGTATCTGAAGAGACAACCGGCTCCAAACGCGTGATTAGCAAGGCCATCCTTATCGCTTGGGTCATCTCCGGACTGGCCATCGTGCTGCCGTCTTATGCACTGACGGTTGGATGGGGCTTGCCTAACATGGCCAATTATGCGAAATCTCCAGATCCAGGGCTCATCGTTTTCCAGCGTTACTTGGGGACGACCGGCTGGATTTTGTTGATTTTGTTCACCATCAACAGTTACCTGATGTATATGGTTGCGAAGGTCAACGCGGTGACGCGCATTTGGTACAGCGCCGGACGGGATGGAATCATCTTTAAGCGCTTTGCGAAAATTCATCCTCGCCTTGGGACTCCCCATACGACCGTCGTGTTGTTCTTTGTGGTCATTCTCGTCGTTAACGTCATCACGGCATCCATTCTTGGCCCAACCAATGGCGCTCTTTGGCTGCTGACGATATCCGGCGTCTGCATCATTGGCGTCCACATCGTCGCCAATACAGCCCTGACTGCGTATTTCTGGAAAAAGGGCAAGTTCCGCGTCGCACTGCACGGCATCATTCCGACTGTCGCGACCATCATCGGCTTGGTGGTCTTGTGGTACAGTGTCTACCCAATCCCTGCGGAGCCCTTCGGCAGCGCGGTAGTCATTGGCCTCATCTGGCTTGTACTCGCGTTTATTGTCTCGTTGTATTACGCAAAACGCCACCGTCACGTGATTGCGAAAGCGGGAATGTCTCAAGAGGAAGCCTAAACCCTCAAAAGCGGCAAAGTGCGTGAAGCCCAAATGCCAGTGCAACCCGGGTGGGAGGCCATTTCGCCTTTCACCCGGGTTTTTGATTGGTCCAACTTTTCGGCTTTTAAACGCCGCATCTTCCTACCTGTCCGAAGTCCCAAACAACTCAGGGTCCGCAATGATGCGGGTTGAGTCCCGCAATACAAGTTTTGACTTTAGAACGTGCTTTTTACCGGCTTGTTTGTTTGTGTCCTTCTCCAGGTGATTGAGAATTGTGTTTGCGGTAAGAATTCCTACTTCTTCGGTAGGTTGATACACGTGTGTGATGGAAGGTGTCACGAGTTCCAACCAATCCGGTTCGTCAAAGGTGGCTAATCCCATTTGGGATGGAATGTCAAATCCCGCGTCGCGCAAGACCGGGTAGACGTCAAGCAGCAAAAGGGCGTTGGCTGTGTACACGGCAAAGGGCAGGGCACGCGGAACTTGCTGCAGGACGCTTTGGACTTCGCGTCTCATCGCCGTTGGTTGGCCGCGATTTACATACACGATCCAAGGCGAGCGATTGGATTCCGCGCAGCCGTGACGGTATCCGTCTAAGCGTTCCAGCCTTGTGCTGATTCTGCCCGGAGATTCGGATATGTACAGAACCTCATGGTATCCTTGATCAAACAAGGACTTGGTCAGCACATACGAGGATTCGAAGTTGTTGGTCACAATGTTCGTGACCCCGCTGACGTTGGAAGAACGGTCGACGACCACCACTGGAATCACCCTCGCAATATCCTGTATAAAAGCGTCATTTTCCCCATTGGTTTGCAGAACCAGCGCATCGATTTGCTGAGACAGCAGTTGTTCGAGAAGTTGTCGCTCGAGCGCCGGATTTCCGTTGGTTTCACTGACGATTAAACTGTATCCTGTAAACGCATACATCTGCGACAGCGTGCGAATAACCGATAAACAAAACGAGTACCGGATATCGACGACAACCACCGCGATGGTGCGGCTTTTTTGGCTTTTAAGGCCTCGAGCCAAGGCATTGGGGTGGTAGTTCAGTGTTGTGATGGCTTTGGCGATGCGGTGACGCGTTTCCTCGCTCATCGCGTCGTAGCGCTGATTGAGGTACCTGGATACCGTGGTGACAGACACGTTGGCTAATTCCGCCACATCGTGGATTGTGGTCTTTTTAAGGCGCACGTTCTTAACCCCCTCAAGCTCACCTGGATTCACCTCTGACAAGGACACTCCTAATGTTCTTTTGCCTAAATTTCTATTTTAAAGATTAACCTTTAAATATTATTTAAATTATTATCTATAGATCATTGCGAAAAATCTGATTGGGCCTTATTATACGGTATGAAACCGTTATCGTATATCGGTTTCGTAAAAGGGTTTCATAAAAAGTTTCATAGTTTTCACGAGATTGGGCAATTCACACAAACTAGGGGGATTGAGAAAAAGTGAAACTTAAAACAGGTAAATGGATGGCAGCGTTGGCAAGCGTATCGTTGTTGGCGACCGTGACAGCCTGCGGCTCTACTTCGGGTTCGAGTTCCAATGCAGCAGGCGGTTCGCCTCAACCTCAGAACAATACATCTGGATCGAGCGGGGCTAAGCACGAGTGGAAAATCGCGTTGAGCAACTCGTACATCGGAAACTCGTGGCGTTCCGAGATGGTGAAAATCTTCCAAAGCTACGCGGCTCAAAAGAAAGCCGATGGAGAAATCAGCAGCTATTTTGTGTCGAGTTCAGGCAACGACCCTCAAGCGCAGATCAACGAAATCCGCAACATGATTTCGCAGGGTTACAACGCGATTTTGGTCGATGCTGCGTCTCCGACCGCGTTGAAACCGATCCTTGACCAAGCTGCCGCGCGCGGCATTGTCGTGGTGGCCTTTGACAACACGGTTGATTCCACCAAGATCTACAACGTGAACACGGACCAGCTGCAGTTCGGGAAAATCCAGGCCCAGTGGCTTGCTGACCAAATGCATGGACAAGGCAACATCTTGGAGATTAACGGCGTCGAGGGAACGACCGTCGATCGCGATCGCCAACAAGGCTACCAGGACGTACTCTCCAAATACCCTGGCATCCACGTGCTGCAAAAAGGCTACGGCAAGTGGGATGAGGCGGCTACATCCGTTTTGATGAACAACATGCTCAGCGCGCAACAAGGCAAAACCATCAACGGCATTCTGTCCCAAGGCGGCGGCGAAGTCGCAACCTATAAGGCTTTGAATCAAAACCACATCGACCCCTCCAAAGTGTACATGACGGGTGAATTCACCAACGGATTTTTCCGTTTGATGTCTAAGGACAACGTTAAAGGCTTTGCTGTTGGACAACCCCCTTACTTGTCGGCTGCCTCTCTCGACGTCGCGCTCGAAGTCTTAAACGGGAAACAGGTATCGAAGTCGGTCATGATTCCGTTGCCGCAAGGTTCGTACAAAGACGCCAGCAAATTCTATGTGTCGAGCCAGCCGGACGACTTTTTCGTGGACTGGACAGACGCTAAGAACACCTACAACTTGAAGCTCAACGACATTCTCCCTGGCAACAAGTAAACCGTACAGTGCGGCGGCTGGAGTTTCCCATGAAGACCCTGCGCGGAAACTCCAGCTACAGTTCGTTCATCGAGTCCGTTCATCGAGTGCGTACATCTGAGTGCGTGCAGTGAAGGAGGGGGTTTGCATGCCCATTCTTGAAGCCGTAAAGGTCTCCAAATCCTACGGCGGTGTCAAGGCGCTGATTGACGCGGACTTTTCCTGTGAACCTGGAGAAGTTCACGCCTTGTTAGGGGAAAACGGGGCGGGAAAAAGTACACTTGTCAAAATTCTCTCTGGCGTTGTCCGGTTGGATTCCGGAGAGGTCAAGCTTCGCGGACAATCGATTGAGGTCAGGTCACCTATGGATGCAACCCGTCAGGGGATTGCCGCGGTGTTTCAGGAATTGTCACTTGTTCCTAATCTATCCGTCGCGGAAAACATCTATTTGGGGTCGGAACCCAAAGGGCGGTTTCGTTTCATTGACTTCAAGAAAATGGTCGACGATTCGGAGAAGCTGTTTTCTCAAATCGGCTTGAATATCTCTTCGCGTACGCTGGTCAGGGACCTTCCGCTGGCACAGCAGCAGTTGGTGGAGATTGCGAAAGCCTTTTCGCGGAACCCAGACATTTTAATTCTCGACGAAGCGACTTCGTCGTTAGGACAACGCGAAGTTCAGCATTTGTTTGAACTGGTTCGCAGGTTTAAGCAAGGTGGAAAGTCCGTAATTTTTATCTCCCACCGCATGGAAGAAATCGAACAGATTGCGGACCGCGCCACGGTCTTTCGCGATGCTCGCAAAATTGAACAATTCAAGGTTGGGGAAGTGTCGAACCAGCAAATTGTCAACTGGATTGCCGGTCGAGACGTTCAAAGCACATTCATGGGCAAAGGCGATATCCGTCAAGCGAAGCCGATTCTCGAGGTGGAAGACTTGGTCGCCGGCGATGCATTAAAGGGTGTAACACTGACGGTGCGTCCTGGCGAAATCATGGGATTGGCCGGACTTCAAGGGCATGGGCAGGGAGAATTCCTGTTGAGTTTGTTTGGGGCCTATCCGGTTACACAAGGCAAAATCAAGCTCAAAGGTGCAGAGGTTGTTCTGAAAAGCCCCAAGGATGCCATTCAAAACGGAGTCGTCCTGGTCCCCGAAAGCCGGAAAAACGGCGGGTTGCTGCTGCCTCGATCGGTACGGGAGAACCTGGCCCTCATGACCCTGGGAGTGCGGCAAGTGTTGGGCTTCATCAATACTCAAAAGGAAAATCGGGCGATTCGGGAAGCGACGGATCTCCTTGCCATAAAGGCGGCTTCAGCGGAACAAGCCGTCGGTGGATTGAGCGGTGGGAATCAGCAGAAGGTCGTGATCGCGAAGGCCTTGTTGACAAACGCCAGCGTATTGCTGTTGGCGGATCCCACGCGAGGAATTGACATCGGAACGAAAGCAGAAATCTATCGCCTGATCCGCCGACTCTCGGACGAAGGCAAGACGATCCTCATTTACTCGACTGAACTCATGGAACTGGTAGGGCTGTGCCATCGAGTTGCTGTCTTTTACGAAGGCCAAGTGACGAAAGTCATCAGCGGGGATGAGATTACCGAGGAAGGAATTGCTCAGGCTGCACTGGCGATGGCATAAGAGGGGGGCTGGGTATGGAAAACCTTGGCGTTCGCATGAGACGCGGTATGGGTGGCAACCGGCAACTTGTCATACCGTATATCATTCTCACGGTAATCTTGATTTTCTACATGATTTTTCAAAACGACTTTTTCACTCAATATGGACTGCAATCGTTGTTCAATCAAGTCATCACCTTGGGCGTGGTCGTCCTGGGACAGACCTTGGTCATTTTGACCGCCGGCATTGACCTGTCGGTTGGCCCGATGGTTGGATTGACCAATTCGATTGCCGCAACCATCATGGTCCCCATGATTCACTCGACGGGAAGCGAGTTGTTAGGAATCGTTGTGACCGCTGCAGTCGTTTTGTTGACTGGGACGGTGACGGGATTGATCAATGGCTTGATTATTGTGTACGGCCGGTTGCAGCCGATTATTGTGACCTTGGCCACCTCGTCCATCTTTCTCGGGATTGCGCTGTATATTCGCCCTACTCCGGGTGGCAAGGTGCCGGATTCGTATACCAATGTCTTGACAGGGAGTCTGTTCGGCACCGTTCCGGTGTCGCTGCTGGTCATGGTGCTGTTTATCCTACTGGCTTGGATTCCCATTCGCAAGTCGGTCGTTGGGCAGTCGATTTACGCCATCGGCGGCAATGAAAACTCCGCCTTTATGTCTGGAATTTCGATTGGCAAGACCAAACTTTGGGCTTATACGTTGAACGGTCTGTTTTGTGCCTTTACGGGGCTGTTATTGACGGCGCAAACCGCGTCTGGCGACCCGCTGGGTGCAGGTTCGTTCACGCTGAATTCGATTGCCGCGACAGTGCTTGGGGGAACCAGCTTGTTTGGCGGAATTGGCAGCTATTACGGTTCAATTGCTGGAGCCAGCATCATGTCCCTGGTGCTTGGGCTGCTGATTTTCTGGAACGTCTCTTCCTTCTATCAGACGATTGTTACGGGCGGTATTTTGATTTTGTCCATTACAATTGGCGCTCTGAGAAGTCGTCAGGCAAAAGCTGCGTCCATGAGTTCATAAACGGTTGAGGGGAGGGGTCGACATGGCTGCGGAACTTGCCGCAAACAGTACGCTGGGAACCTGGAGCCGCATCCGGTCCAGCATGGTGCTCAAAGTGTACCTCGCCACTATGGCGTTGTTTATCCTGTCTGGCGTGATGCAACCGCATTACTTTAGCTGGGACCACCTCATGCAAACCCTGGTCTTTGCTACATTTCTCGGGATTATTGCCATGGGGCAAACCCTGGTCATTTTGACGGGCGGCATCGACTTGTCTGTCGCCTATATTTTAAATTTTGGCGCGGTCATGATTAGCCAACTGTCTCCCCAAGTCGGGGGCGGCACGGCGGCGCTTATCGTATGCGTCGTGGGCGTTGTGTTGGGCGTACTCAATGGACTGGGAATCGCTTTCATCGGCATTCCTCCGCTGATTATGACGCTGGGAATGAACAGCATTGTGGAGGGGCTGACTTTGGTCTACACCAACGGGACTCCGAAAGGCGTCACGCCGCATTGGCTGACCTTTTTGAGCTCGGGATCGGTCGGGCACGTGCGCGTGGCGGTCGTGGTGTGGATTGCGCTTTCTGCGATTGTCATTGCTCTGATGGCGAAGACCACGTTTGGCCGCCGGGTGTACGCTTTAGGCAATAACTCGTATACGGCGTATCTGTCGGGGACCAACACCAAGCGGGTGCTCATGACGGTTTACGCGTTGAGCGGACTGTTTTCCGTCATCGGCGGCATGTTGATGACCGGTTTTCTCGGCCTGAGTTACCTCGGAATGGGCGATGCGTACCAGTTGTCGTCGATCGCGGCCGTGGTCATCGGCGGTACGTCCATCCTTGGCGGAATGGGCGGTTATTTGGGCACGGTGGCGGGTGCGGTCATCATTTACATCCTCCAAAGTATTCTTACGATTATCAACATCCAAGACGCCGGGCGCGACATTCTTTACGGACTCGTCATTTTGCTCGTGCTGTTCTTGTACGGTCGCAGCAAGGGACGCGACTAGGCCTGAGAAAGGGGAATACGAAATGATTAAGGTGTTATCTTATCCTGTGAAATCCGGAGATCCCGGATGGCCGGAAAACCCCACGTTCCAATTCGAACAGTACACTTCGACCGAACGCGGAGACGTCGCCAATCAATACATGCTCCATCTATTCAACCACTTCGGGAGTCACATGGATGGACCCAACCACTTCAATCCGAACGGGATCAAACTCTACGAGGTTCCCGTAGAAAAATTTGTCTACCAGCACCCACTGCTGCTCGATGTTCAAAAAAGGCCCGAAGAACTCGTGAACGTGTCCGACCTTGCGCCCATTCAAAGCGAATTGGCGTCGGCGGACCTCATCTTGTTTCGCTCCCATTTCAGCCGACACCGCGAAAGCGACCCGGATTTGTACGCGGCTCATGGGCCTGGCATTTCCTCCGAATTGAGCAAGTACTTTATCGAAAATTGCCCGAATCTGAAGGCCGTTGGCATGGACTGGATGTCGTTAGCGGCTTACCAGCATCAAGAGGATGGTTTCCTGTCCCACCAATACATGCTCGGCAACTTCCACGACCGCTACATCTTAATTATCGAAGACCTCAATCTCGAGGGACTTGAGGCAAGCGACGTCCAAACCGTGGTTGCGCTTCCGCTGCGCGTCCATGGCGTGGACAGCGGTCCTTGCACCGCAATCGCGATAGCAGCGAAGTTTGACAGGGCGCTGACCTGAAAGGGAAACTCAGCTTCTCAAGCGGAGTGCCGTGGGCGTTTGTCCCGTAACCACAGATTCGTGCAGCGTTCGCTCCAGTGAGCCCGGGTGTATAATGACGATGTGGGAAGTTGAGCAAACACTTCGACATTTGGGTCTTTGACCCAAAGCCGCTGACAAGCCATTGCGGTGCCAGGGACTCATTGAGGGAAAAGATTCAGGCACGAAGGAGGGGACTTGTTTGGCAGACAGTAAAGTAGCTTTAATTACGGGTGGAGGCACCGGGATTGGCCGGGCGTGTGCCTTAAAACTTGCAAAAAACGGGTACCATGTCGTCATCAACTATTCCAGGTCGGCCAAGGAAGCCGAGGAGACAGCCCAAGAGGTCGAGCACAGCGGCGCCTTGGCGATGGTGTATCGGGCTTCAGTGGAAAACGATGGGGAAGTTCTGGCGATGGTCGACGCAGCTCTCGAACGGTTCGGGCGCATCGATGTACTGATTAACAACGCGGGGGTGACCGACTTCGTCGACCACAGCAACCTCGAGGGATTGACAGATGAGTACTGGGACCGCGTGATGAACGTGAACGTCAAGGGGTTGTTTCACTGCTCACGGGCGGCAGCCAGCGCACTCAAGAAACACTCTGGCTGCATTGTGAACGTGGCGTCTGTGGCCGGGATCACGGGGCTTGGCAGTTCGATTGCTTACGCAGCTTCCAAAGCCGCAGCCATCAGTGTCACAAAATCGCTGGCACGGGTTCTCGCTCCGCAAGTGCGGGTCAATGCCGTGGCTCCAGGGATTGTCGATACGCGTTGGGTGGCTGGGCAAAAAGACCACGTGGAGCGGCTCGCCGCCGGGACACCGCTGCAGCGTGTGGCTTTACCCGAAGACGTCGCTGAGGCCGTTTACGCATTGATCGAAACGAAGTTTGTGACCGGCGAGGTTTTGCGCGTCGACGGGGGTCAGTTCATTTAACCTCTGCCCCATTTGACAACGGGATTCACGGTCGGAAAACAGGAGGCGAGTGCGTGTTTAAGCGCTCGTCTCCTGTTTCGGTTCCGTCTGCAACGATACAGCGCAGAATTTTCATAGTAAGGGTTTTCAAAGCCACGCCTACTTCGATGTTTTCACTTGCATCGCGGTTAAGTTGCCGTAGATAAATGGGTACGTTACTTCCTCTTCAGTAGTTTCTTCACCGCCGGCACCGCCGGCACCACCAGCACCACCAGCACCACCAGCACCGCCAGCACCGCCAGCACCGCCTTCGCCGCCTTCGCCGCCTTCTTCTCCGGTGAGCGACATCAGTGTAGCCCTGAGAGTATAGGTGTGCTCGCCCTTGGCCACTGGGCCGTCGCAGCAGGTCAAGGCTGTTGTCATTGGAATCCGAGGCCCGCCTCCTTTAGCATCGTCAGCGACACATACCTCAGTAGTTTTGTCGCGAACCAGAGTGAACCGGATGAAAAAGCGAGGATGACCGTTTGGTGCCATCCAAGTTGCATATGCAGTAAGCCAAACAACAACGTCGGTCTTTTCGACATTCATGGTCACCGTAGCCAAATCAAGGGTTGGTGTCGTAGAACTGATGGCACCTGTTGTAATCGGACTGCAAGCAAACTGGACAATACCCGATGGCCCTTGCGGTCCTTGCGGTCCTTGCGGTCCTGGAGGCCCCGGCGGACAATGACATTTCCCCATGATGCAACCCCTCCTTCGAAGCATGCCCCATCTTATTCGTCCATGGGATAAGCCGAACGGGCTTTCGCGCATGGTGAGACAAGAATAGGCGTTGTCTCATACAACTCTGGCTTTACACGCAAGAAACAGTGAATCAACGTCACCAGGCGCAGGCAAGAAACAGTGAAGCAAGCGCTCCATCCGCCGCCTTGTCAACCTGCTGCAAAAATTTGTACCCCTGTCCACGCGGAAGGTAATCCCAGTGCATAGAGTAGTTCGCAGGATGGCTTGTATGGGGAGTTGGGGGAGACATGGAACGGAACAATCAAGTGGCTTACATAGGGATTATGGTTCGGAGTCACAGACAAGGACGGTGGGTTCTGCACAACTACAACAAATATATCCCTAGAAATACAAAGGTTTTTAGCTTTCTTCCAGCGTCCATCAACTGGACAAACAAGACTGTGCTCGGCGTACATTACACCGGGCGAAGGTATGTGATGAGACGCTTCCCATTTCCGAGCGTCGTTTATAACCGCTATTACGGAGCGCCGGAATCGCTCATTCAACGGATCGAAAAGACGATTGGGAAAAACAAGTGTTTTAATCACGTGACTCACTTTGATAAACAAGTCGTTTATGACCTGCTCAGCCAAACGGCACTCGTGGAGCACTTGCCGCAAACCCTGCCTTACGACGATGGACAGTTCTTCGGTTTGCTCGAGGCCTATGGCACGGTCTACTTAAAGCCGTGTTTGGGTTACAAAGGCAAAGGCGTATACCGGGTGGAATTGACAACTGGCAACGAGGTGCATGTTGCAGAGCATCATAGCGCTCCCATGAAAATCTGCAGGGACAGGGCACTGTTAAAAGATGAAATCCGCGGTCTCATTGGTTCAAAACGCTATCTTGTCCAACAAGGAATTTCACCGATGCAAGTGCACGGGAAGAACTTCGACATCCGGGTGCTGGTTCAAAAAACCGCCACGGGACTCTGGGATGTGACGGATGTGATGAGTCGAACCGCCTACAGCGGTTACTTCAATACCAGCGTGTGCCAATCTACGGAACCGGGCAGGGATATCCTAAGAGAGGTGCTCGAGCCGGAGCTCGCCCAAACTGTTTTGAACTCAGTTTGTACAATCAGCCTTGAGACAGCTCAAAACTTAGAGAACCTCGGACACTGCCACCTCGGTGAACTGAGTGTGGATTTTGTGCTGGATGAGAATGCAAAGCCGTGGATTGTCGAGGTCAACGGCGACCCTCAGAGGAACCTTTATCAAGGGCTTCCAAGCCATCAAAGCGTGTACAGAAATCCCATGAAATACGCCTGGTTCCTCATGCAAAAGTAAAGTGACTCTCATGGTCTCGAAGACGGGGGCGGGAACGGTCGGATTCTTGACAGGGCTGTTTTGTGTATCCTATGATGAAAACATCAAATTTTCGGAAATTGCAATTCCGGATTTGCTAGAAGCGGCTCCATAGTTGTGTGGTTCTCGACGCGAACGGAGCCATCTTTGCGCAGTGAAGGCAAGCCCCAACGCGTCCTGTAAGCCAGTGTGATTCAGTCCAAACCCGAACTGACCGTGAGAGTTTACTAGAGGAAAGAGGAAAGGGCGTGATCGCGGTGGCCGTATTCAACTTAGAGGCCGTCCGACTGCCAAAAGAAGCGAACGAACTGCGCCGACAGGTTCGTTCTTTTTTGCGTCAAGAGTTGGCCAACGGCAGTTTTCAACCCGCCTGCGACGCGTGGCTGGGAGGTTTCTCGGAGCCGTTCAGCAAAAAGCTTGGGGACATGGGGTTTGTCGGCATGACGTGGCCGAGAGAATACGGCGGACACGAGCGGTCTGGGTTGGAACGTTACGTCGTCATAGAAGAACTATTGGCTGCAGGGGCTCCCGTGGCTGCCCATTGGATCGCGGACCGCCAAATGGGTCCGCTGATTTTACGCCATGGGTCCACAGAGCAGAAACAGCGCTTTCTACCAGACATGGCTAAAGGCATTTCGTATTGGGCCATTGGGATGAGCGAGCCGGGAGCGGGGTCGGACTTATCTGCCATACAGGCTCGACTGACTCCGGTTGACGGCGGTTTTCGGCTGCGCGGTCAAAAGCTTTGGAGCAGCGGAGCGCACCGTTGTCAATACATGGTAGCGCTGTGCCGGAGCGCAGACCCAGGCAGCGACAGGCACCAGGGCTTGACCAACGTCATCGTGGACTTGTCGGACAGCGCTGTAGAGATTCGGCCGATTTACCTCATGAATGGAGAGCACCACTTTAATGAAGTGACTTTCAACGACGTCTTCATCCCCTCTGCCATGGTGATTGGCGAATTGGGGGACGGGTGGAGACAAGTCACTGAAGAACTCGCGTATGAACGCAGCGGGCCGGAACGGTTTTTGAGCACATTTCCGCTTTTGAGGTCTCTGTCGGCCTTGCTCAAAGACAGCGCCGAAACGTATCTTCAGCGCGAAATCGCGATGCTGGTCAGCGAGTTGTGGTCATTGCGGCAAATGTCTCTGTCGGTGGCGGCCATTCTAAATTTAGGCGACAACCCAGTCGTGGAGGCCGCTCTTGTGAAGGATGCAGGAACGAGGTTTGAGCGCAAGGTGACGGAGGTCGCCGAGCGGGTGGCGCGCAGTATGGAAGGCTTGCCAGGGAACGATTCGTTTCAAACACTGCTGGCCCAGGCCATTTTGCACGGCCCAGGGTTCACAATCCGGGGCGGCACCAACGAGATCCTGAGAGGGATTGTGGCAAGGGGGCTTGGACTTCGATGACCGAATCGTTTCGTCCCATGCTGTTAGAGACAGCCCGCCGCATTTTTCGCCGGCACGCGGGAATCAAGGTGGTGGCCGGGGCTTCTCAAGCCATCTGGCCAGAGGAGCTGTGGACGCACCTCGAAGAAAACGGATTCACGCAAGTGAGTGCAGAGGGCTTGAGCTTTGCCGATGGGCTGGCGCTCATGCGGGTCGCAGGATACTTTTCGGCGCCCGTCCCTTTAGGCGAGGCCATGGTCGCCAGTGCAGTTTTAGCTGCAGCGAAAATGAACCTGCCAGAAGGGCCCATTGGCCTGGGGACAGCACAGTGCCTGGCGGCCGGACACTCCCAGTCGGCCGGACACTCCCAGCCCCATGAATACGAGATTCGGCAGACGCCAGAGGGGGTGTTGGTGACCGGGGTATTTAGCCGTGTGCCGTGGGCGCGGAACTGTCAAAGCCTTGTGCTGGTCTTTCCCGTGCAGGGAGGATGGGCCGCGGGAGTTGTACAACGCGAAGGCCTGCACTTGGAACATGGGGAGAACCTCGCCGGAGAGCCGCGGGATGAAGTGCGTCTCGTCGACGTTTTCCTGCAAGACTTTGCCATGCTGCCGAAGGGATGGACTGGATGCCACGTGCTGAGTCAAACCGCTCTGATGCAAGTCATGGCAGCTTCGGGTGCCCTGGAACGGCTGTTGGAGATGACCATCGCCTACGCCAATCAGCGCAAACAGTTTGGGCGCCCCATTGCGCGCTTTCAGGCTGTGCAGCACGAGATTGCAGAATTGGCAGCAGAAGCGTATGCCATGCAGGCGGCGGCGAACGGCATCGTGAGCGCTTTCGACGGGTTTGAGCCAGACCTCGGGGCATGGACGAGCGACCAACTGCAGCTGGGAAACCAGCTTGCGGCGTTGGGGAAGATGCGCCTGGCGCAGGCCGCACACATCGCCGGCCAAAACGCCCACCAGGTTCACGGCGCTATGGGCTTCACCATGGAGTACCCACTCCACTTCATCACGCGCCGGCTCTGGAGTTGGCGGCAAGAGTACGGAAACGAGACGACATGGGCGGGCTCGGTGGCTGCGGATCTGCAAACCCAAGAAGTATGGAATTATCTCACCTCTTATTGAATTCTTCGTAGATTGCATCGTCTGCGCCCGCCGCGGGGCACGCGAAAAAAGGGGGATCACGTTGGTTATTGCGATTTGTGGATACACCGGGCAAGGGGTTGAAACGGCTGGAACCATCTTGTCTCAACTGCTGGAATCTCACGGGATGGTTTTTCGTACGTGGCGCGACTTTTCCACCATCATTCGAGGCGGACTCACCAGCTTTGAAGCCTACCTGGACGACGATTACAGCGGTGAGGCGCCCGCACGGTCCAGTCGCGTAGACACGGCGGTGGTCTGGGACAACGCAGCACTTGACAGGTATGCCCATCGCGTTGCCGACATCTCGGACGTCTATGGCAGCGCGATCGTTTCGGGAATCTCTGAAGCCAATCAGGACGCTTGCGATAAGCTGGGGTTCAATCTCTGGGCCCTTGGCATTGTTGCGGCGAAAATCGGGATTCCGTTGCCGGACGTTCAGTCCGCAGTGGACGCCTACTTCCGGAGTTCCGTCGACACGGCTGTTTTAATCCGCGGTTACGAAAAGGCCGCCGAACACGGCGAGTTGCGGAGGGTTTTGCGCGCTCCGGATTCACAAAGCGGCCCTGTTGTTACGATGTCTGGCAACGATGCACTGTGCTTGGGCGCTGTCCAAGGGGGTGTCCGGTTCTACTGCGGTTACCCGATTACGCCTGCTTCGGAAATTCTGGAATACATGGCGCGCACCCTTCCGGACCTCGGCGGAGTCGCCTACCAGGTCGAAGACGAGATCGCGGCAGTCCACATGGCGGTCGGAGCGAGTTATTCCGGGACGCGGACGTTTGTCGCCACCAGCGGTCCGGGAATGGACCTGATGACGGAAGGCCTTGGGTACGTGGCCACGATTGAGGTCCCTCTGGTCGTGGTCGATAACCAGCGCGGCGGACCGTCGACGGGCATGCCGACGAAAACGGAACAGAGCGACCTGCTGCACCTTCGCTATTCCGGACACGGGGAGTTTGCTCGTATCGTGTTGTCGCCCACGAGCGTTCTCGACGCTATGACTACGATGCAAGAGGCGTTAAACCTTGCGGATTACTACCAGTGTCCTGTATTTTTAGCCCTCGATTTGGACCTTGCGCTGCGCCGCGTCGGCCTTCGCTGGGACGACGTGAGGCGGAAGCTGCCGGAGGTGCCCATCGATCGCGGCCGAACAGTGCTTGACTCCGACGGGCCGTCGAATTACCGCCGGTTTGAGAGCTTGGACGGGAAGCCGCCGTGGCGCACGATTCCCGGGGTCAAGGGCGGGGCGTACGTAGCCAGCGGCGACGAACACGATGAGCGAGGGTGGATGGAGCCGGATTTTCGGGAAGTTCGGGGAACGCTGCACGAACGCAGGTTGTGGAAAACAAAGGAGATTGACTACTTGCGTCCGCTGACCGAAATTGGCGACCGCACGGCGCCCATCGCATTGATTGGAACGGGAGCGATGTCGGAGTTGATCTACGCGGCGGTACACCAGCATCCAGCGAAGTTCCGGGGGATCCTCATCCGCCAATTGTTTCCCCTGCCGGCCTTAGCGCTGGAAGCTGCCCTCGGAGACTCTAAAGAGGCCGTCGTGTGCGAATACAACGCCACAGGACAGATTGAGACTTTGCTGAATGCGGCGTTAGCCAGCCGGAATGTCCACGCGATAAGGCGGTATGACGGAGAACACTTTACAGTGGAAGAGTTTGTCGCAAAATTGCACGACATCAATTGACTAGGGGGCTTGTGAATGGCGGCGCTGGAACTTCGCGATTACAGCAACGGAAACCAACCCACTTGGTGTCCAGGGTGCGGAGACTACTCGGTTCTAAAGGCAATTCAAAAGGGACTGTTTGAACTCAAAATCGCCCCGGAAAATGCCGTGCTCGTATCGGGCATCGGATGCAGCGGAAAGATCAGCCACTACTTTGGAGGTTATGGGATTCACTCAACACACGGCAGGGCACTCCCGGTTGCTCAAGGCATTGCCGCCAGCCGACCGGATGTCACGGTCATTGCGGCGGGCGGGGACGGGGATGGTTACGGCATCGGGATCGGCCACCTCATACACGCGGCGCGAAGAAACCTTCCAGTGACTTACTTGGTGATGGACAACGGGGTCTACGGGAACACCAAAGGGCAGACGTCACCCACCAGCCCGCTTGGCTATCGTTCCTCCACTAGTCCCGCCGGAAATGCGGATTTGCCGATTCAGCCTTTGCAGTTGGCGTGGTCTGCCGGGGCCAGTTTCATCGCGCAGGGGTTTTCCGGGAACATCAACCACTTGGTTGAACTCGTGAAGAAGGCGATTTTGCACCCGGGCTTTGCACTCATTAACGTGTTTAGTCCCTGCGTCGTCTTCAATAAAACCAACGGCTACGATTTCTATCGAAATGCTGTGACCTACCGGGAGCAGCCGGCCGCGTCGGCCGCGGAGTACTTTCAGATGCTTGCAGACGATCCGTTTCCGCTCGGCGTGTTATGGAAAAGTGAGCGGGAGCCAGCTAAACAGGCCCGTTTTGCAACGGTGGGTTCAAAAACGACCGATTCGATGGCGCCGGATTCGAGAGTGCATGATTCGCAAGACGGTCTTCTCGAATACCTCAGGACGTCGCTGGTTTAAAGTGCAGGGGAGGGATTAGCATGCTGGTTTTGAGCGCATCCGACCAGCGGCAAGCGGCAGGCATGAACGACGTGATCAACGCGGTGGCAACGGCATTGAAAGAGTCGTCAGCAGGCAGGACCGAGTCGCCGATTCGCACGTCGATTCCCGTGCCTCCAGCCAATGGCGTCGCCCTGTTTATGCCATCCATGGTCCCAGCCGCCGACAGCCTGGGGATGAAGGTTGTTTCCGTATTCCCGGACAATCCATCCATTGGGAAACCATCCATCCATGCACTCGTCGTGCTGGCGGATACCGCGACGGGAGAACCGCTTGCACTGTTGGAAGGGTCTTCTTTAACGGTGCGTCGAACCGGCGCGGTGGTCGGTCTTGCTGCAGAGCACTTAGCCAGGAGGGATGCCAAGGTTTTGACGGTCATCGGCACCGGTGCGCAGGCCAGGGGTGTGGTAGAGGCTGTGTTGGCGGTCCGGAACATCGAGGAGGTCCGGCTATTCAACCGCACGGCGGTGAAAGCGGAGGAGTTTGCGGAACAACTGCGAGCTGGCTTGATGTCCAAAGCCGGCAGGGTGAGCGTGGCCACCCGCGCGCAGCAAGCGACGGACGGCGCGGACATCGTGGTCACGGCTACGAATTCAGCGCAACCAGTGTTCGATGCACGTCACATTGGCCCGGGAACGGCGGTCTGTGGGATCGGATCGTTTACGCCAACCATGCAAGAACTGCCCACAGACTTGATGCAGCGCGCGGGAAAGATTGTCGTGGAGTCGAACGAGGCCGCACTGGCCGAGGCTGGAGACCTCATCATTCCCATGCAATCGGGGGCTTTGGGGCAAGACAGGATCTACGCCGAGTTGGGTGAAATCGCTGCAGGGAAGAAACCTGGACGGACAAACGACGAAGAAATTACCGTGTTCAAATCCGTGGGTCTTGCGGCAATGGATGTGGTGGTCGCCAAACAAATTTATGACCGGGCGCTGGCCGCAAGTTTAGGTCAACACGTTGAATTATAACCAGCAGACACAGTTTCAGACGGTGCTCAACTAGAAAGGGATGATGTTTTGTGACACAGTTATCAGGCGGTCAACTCGTGGTAGACGTGCTTGCGAAAGAAGGCGTCGAGAAGGTATTTTGCGTGCCAGGGGAGAGCTATTTAGGCGTACTCGATGCGCTCTATGACCATCCGCAAATTCAGTTGATTTCCAATCGGCATGAGGGCGGAGCGTCCTTTATGGCAGAAGCCTATGCGAAGGCCAAAAATACCGTGGGCGTCTGTATGGCCACGCGCGGGGTGGGGGCTTCAAACCTTGCGATTGGCGTGCATACAGCCCACCAAGACTCGACTCCCATGGTGGTTTTGCTGGGGCAGGTAGAACGGGACTTTGAATACCGGGAAGCCTTTCAAGAGGTCGACCTTCCGGCCTTTTTCAAGCCAATCAGCAAATGGGCGATCGAAATTCGCGACGCAAAGCGCATTCCAGAACTCCTCCACCGCGCATTTTACGTCGCCCGTTCCGGTCGCCCTGGACCCGTGGTGGTTTCGCTGCCGCACGACATGCTCGAAGACACTGTCGAGATCGCTGAGTCCATGGGCACCGTCGGGAATGTCGGCAGCGAAGGCGGAGTAGGCCGGGTAAGCGGGTACCACTCGTATCCCGTGCACCCTGTCCGGCCCGCGCAAGGACTTGCACAGGCGGCGCTGCAGCAGCTAATCGCAGCAGAAAGACCCATCGTCTTGGTGGGCGGAGGTGTCCTGAAAACGGGAGCGACGCCGCTTGTGCAGGAACTGGCGGAAGTGCTGGAACTGCCCGTTGCGACAACATTTCGCCGCTTCGACGCGTTTCCCAATGACCACCGGTGCTACGCGGGTTGGCTTGGGTTTGGCCCCGTAAAAACGCTGCTGGAGTACATTCGCACAGCGGACGTGGCGTTGGTTTTAGGAACCCGTTTGTCCCAGGTCGCCACTCAAGACTACTCGTTGCTCAGTCCGGACACTCAAGTGATTCACGTCGACATTTCTCCCGAAGTGTTCGCCAAGGCTTGTGCGCCGCAACTGCCGGTGATTGCAGACGTCAAAGAGTTTTTGACGGAGCTTTTGGACTTGGTGCATCGCTCGAACTCCAGCGCGTCCAGGACAGCGGGGGAAACCGCCCGGTTGCATACGCAGTATTTGGAGTTCTCAGAACCCCGTGAGCACGATTCCGATTCGTTCGCCGATCTCGATGGATTGATGCGCGACTTTGTCGGCGCCGTCCCTGACGACGCAATTCTGACGAGTGACGCCGGGAATTTCTTTGGCTGGCTCAGCCGCTACTACCGATTTAAAAAGCCAGGAACTTATGTAGGGCCCACGTCTGGCGCGATGGGGTACGGCCTGCCTGGTGGCATCGGGGCCAAACTGGCGCACCCCGACAAGATTGTGGTGTCTTTTTCCGGTGACGGCGGTTTCATGATGACCATGTCCGAGTTTGAAACGGCTGTCCGGTATCACATTCCGGTGATTGCCATCGTGGTCAACAATGGCATCTACGGCACCATTCGGGCACACCAAGAGCGGCATTTTCCCCACCGCGTGGTCGGCACGACGCTTGGGAATCCGGACTTTGCCGAGATCGCGAAAACGTTTGGAGGGCATGGCGAGCGGGTGACTTGCAACGCGGAATTTTTGCCCGCACTGCAACGAGCCATCCAAAGCGGTAAACCAGCGGTGATTGAGGTCCTGAGCAATCCGGAGATTTTGTCCGTGAGTCAACCCCGGATTGACAAGTAGGGTCGATACAAGAAGGGTTTGGGACGGCAAATTGAGCCTGGCTCAACAACTTTAAAGCACAGTGTCCTAGGGGCTGTCTCCAAAGCAGCGAATACTGCTTGGCACAGCCCCCTTCCGGTTATAGTTTCTCCGATACGGCTTTGGCTTGCGTGAATTGCAGCAGGTAGTCCGGACCGCCCGCTTTGGAGTCGGTGCCAGACATGTTGAATCCGCCAAAAGGATGAACTCCGACGAGGGCGCCAGTGCATTTGCGGTTGAAATAGAGATTGCCGACGTGAAACTCGCGTCTTGCGTATTCCAGGTGATCCCGGTTGTGGCTGAATACCGAACCGGTTAAGCCGTATTCCGTATCGTTGGCGATGTCAATGGCGTGCTCGAAGTCTTTGGCTTTAATGAGTGCCACGACAGGTCCGAAAATTTCTTCCTGGGCAATGCGGGCGTGCATAGCGACGTTGCCAAACACCGTAGGCTGAATGTAGTACCCGTTGCCCGACGCCGGTGTACCTCCTGCCAGGAGTTGACCTTCCTCCTTGCCAATCTCAATGTAGTGCAGCACCTTTTGGTACGCGTGCTCGTCGATAACCGGGCCAACCTGACTGGCAGGTTCGCGGGCAGGGCCAACTTTCATCTGATTCGCCAGCTCGACGACGCGGTTTGCGACCTGATGGTAGATGTCCTCGTGCAAAATTGCACGGGAACACGCGGAACACTTCTGCCCGGCAAAGCTGAAGGCGGAACTGGCAATCTGTTTGGCGGCCTCTTCCACGTCGGCGTCTTTGTCGACTACGATCGCGTCCTTTCCACCCATTTCAGCGACCACTCGCTTCAACCAGATCTGGCCTGGATGTACCTTGGCAGCGCGCTCGAAGATCCGCGTTCCGACCTCGCGAGACCCCGTAAAAGAAACAAAGCGGGTCTTTGGGTGGTCGACCAGGAAGTCGCCGATTTCGCCTCCGCTGCCTGGCAAAAAGTTAATGACCCCGTCTGGAATGCCAGCTTCTTGCATCACCTGCATAAACTTTGCGGCAATCACCGGGGTCGTACTTGCAGGTTTGAGAACCACTGTGTTTCCGGTGACCACGGCAGAGACCGTGATGCCCGTCAAGATGGCCAGAGGGAAGTTCCAAGGCGGGATGACGACGCCTACACCCAAAGGTATGTAGACTTGTTCGTTGACCTCGCCGGCAATGCTGACGAGCGGTACAGGCTGTTCCATGGCGATGGCTTGACGGCCATAGTATTCGAGAAAATCGATGGCTTCAGCTGTATCGGCATCGGCTTCCGCCCAGGTCTTTCCCGCTTCGTAACACATCCACGCGGACAATTCGCTTTTTTTGCGCCGCATGACGGCTGCTGCCTTGAACAGATAACCGGCCCTTTCGCTGAACGTTTTGCGTTTCCAAGTGTTAAAGGCCTCGAATGCGCTTTGGATCGCCTGTTCTGCGAGTTTAGGGTCGGCTTTGGATACGAAGCCAATGACCTGGTCCTTGTTGGAAGGATTCACGGACCGAAAGGACTCTTTCGTGTGAAGTTCCTTCCCTCCGACGATGAGCGGGTATGTGTTTCCCAACTGCGATTCCACCAGATTCAGTGCATCGAGCATGTCGCGATGCTTTTCCGGGACTGCAAAATTGCTGAGTGGTTCATTCGCGAATGGTTTGACGACCATATCCAAACACTCCTTTTCATCCCGATGTCAAAACACTCCTTGCCTTCGATTCACTCATGCCTCCCTTTCTCGCGCCTTTACGTTGCATGCACTGCCGTTGGGTTCCCGCCTCGACATTGTGTGATTAAAAGGGTGATTGTGTTTGATTTTTGAACACATAATACTATTTATGTTTAAATTTTTACTCTAATCACAAGGTCCTGTCTAGGGTGGGAGTCGTGCCTGGGTCATTCGTCCTTCGTGGGGTTCGCTGTTTTGGTGTGGACTTTTTTTGTTCTCTGTCGCGTTTTTGGTAAACTATGAAGAAACACTGGTTGTGGAGACTAAATTCCTGTGAAACAATGGATCATTTGGCTAATTGTCGTCGCTTTCATCGTTGTGATGGGCGCCTTTGCGCTGTTTTTTGCTTTGTGGAACAACTTTTCCAGCGAGTGGACGATCGAACAACACGCCGCTCAGTACGCACTCAACCACTCTCCCATCAACCACATCGACGGTCACAGCGTTTTCACCGGACCGGGAGTCGAAGAGGTGTTTGACGGGGTCGACACGTTTGGAGCCAAATGGGTCGTATTTGTGTATGGAAATCCTTTGACCACCCATGCAGTGTCCGCCAAGGGACTGATCTCTAAATCCCAGATGCAGAAAATGGCCGTGCAGCAGTTCCATTTGAAGTCCCCGCAGCTGTCTCTGGGGTACCTGCCTGCATCAGAACGCTCTGTTTTGAAAACCAATGCACGAGTCGTATGGGAAGTCTATGGGCAGCAGGGGGCGATGTCGCTGTATGCGTATTTCGACGCCTACACTGGAAAATTGATTGACCAGCCCTTTTCGTTGAATCCGCACCAATCTCCAGTTTTTTAACAGAACGCAGAGGTTTTTTTGCGACGACGCGTGTCGTGTAAAGAACTGTGCTGACGGCGCAACCTGGCTTGAGCTTCCCATTCCAGGCAGCGATTTTGGCAGGGGGAGTTGAAGACGGGAGGCGGGCAAATTCGGCCCGCCTTTACAATCGACAGGTTGACGTGCGCGACTTTCTCGGGTGTTGCGTGGTTGTGCTGTTGACGTGTGCGCAGGTTCAGCCGCTATACGGGCGAGACGTCCTCGATGACCCAGATTCCTTTTGCTCCTTGGCGTTCCGGTTGAAACAGGTCCACGATAAAGTCGCAGTTTTTATGCTGCACGTGGACAAGCGCGTGCCGCAGACCGGAGCCAGAGTCCACGTATTGTCTCATCAAAGAATATACATCGTCTGTCCGCAATCCTAAGTGCTGCGTGCCTACGACTTGTGCGGTGCGCACGGGACTGAGGCGCCAAGGGTTGTTTCCGGCATCCACAGCGCGTTGAATACGACCGTAGTCTTCGCCAGGCAAAACGACTCTTCCAATGTGTACTTCCGGGCATTCCGGCACTTTGTTACCCCCTTCAAGTGAAGACGACCGCGCAATTCGGTCTTTTTGATGTCGGGCTTGCCAGTTGCATAAGACGGTGCTTTGGAACCGAAGCCAGTGCGTGAATTCGCGTGAGCCAGTGCGTGGTTTGGAGTTGGATGCGATGCTGTAGACTATGGGGGGAACCGCTTTTGCGGGCCGGGCTGCTGCCTAGTTCTCAATGCAAAAACTATGTAGAAGGGAGCCGGGCAGCAACCCGGAACTCCTTTCGCTTTGTTAAAACAGGTTGTCACAAAACGGCTTTCATCGCTTTGTCTGAGCTTTGGTGCTTGTCGTTTTAATAGGTGGTTGTGCAGGTGGTGGTGGTGCCGTACGGGATGAGGAGCATGAACAACACAAAGATAATCAAAAACACAATCGCCCAGCGCGTGTATCCTCCCAACGCTCCGTCGTACATTTTAGAATCCTCCTTACTGTGTAGAGAAGTCGAACTACAATGTAGGCTATGAACGGACAAACTGTTCCGACGAGGTCAAATGCATGAGGGAAAATGCCCATTTCCATGGAGAAAAGGACCGGATTTCACGGGTCTCCAGGGCATTTGTGGTAATCTTGAGACCGTTGAGAGGGGAGTTCGGTGCATGACAACTTATGGGATGGACGTTCAGTTGCAAATCTATGCGAAATTAACGAACGATTCCGTTGAAGGCGTCTTACCTGTCTCTTTCGAAGAGTGGGAGCAATTGGCTCGCAAGAAGCTCGCAGATGGACCGTGGGGATACGTGGCGGGTGGGGCAGGTTCCGAGGATACGATGAGGGCGAATCGAGAAGCGTTTTACGCTTGGCGGATCCGTCCGAGAATGCTTCGGGATGTATCGGATCGCGATCTGACCGTGTCTTTATACGGAAGGACCCTTCCCGCACCCGTTTTACTCGGGCCTATTGGCGTACAGTCCATTATCCACGCGGAGGCAGAGCTTGCCAGCGCGAGGGCTGCCGCTGAGATGGGGGTCCCGTTTGTACTGAGCACGGTATCTTCCGTCGCGCTCGAGCAGGTCGCCGAGGTCATGGGAAACGCTGCGAGGTGGTTTCAACTCTACCCCGGAAAGAATCGAGACGTCATTGCGAGCCTGATCTGCCGGGCAGAAAAATCCGGCTACGAGGCCATTGTCGTCACGCTGGACACCACGATGCTGGCTTGGCGTGACAGGGACCTGCGCAACGCGTATTTACCGTTCCTGCAAGGGGAGGGCATCGCCAATTTTATCGGTGATCCGGCGTTTCGTTCGCTGTTGCAAAAGGCTCCGGAGGAAGACATGCAATCCGCAATTTTGCAGTTTTTGCACGTTTACGTCAATCCTGCCTTCACCTGGCGCGACCTGGCATTCATTCGCAAACAAACAAAACTGCCCATCTTGCTCAAGGGAATTACGCATCCTGACGATGCCAAACAAGGCTTAGAATACGGGGTCGACGGCATTGTGGTATCCAACCATGGGGGGCGCCAGGTCGATGGGGCCGTAGCTGCGTTGGATGCACTGCCTGAGGTCCTCGATGCGGTGCAGGGGCGCGTACCGGTCCTTATGGACAGCGGCATTCGGCGGGCTGCGGACGTCCTCAAAGCCATGGCACTGGGCGCTTCGTCCGTGCTGATTGGGCGTCCTTACGCTTATGCACTCGCTGCCGGCGGGCAAAAGGGTGTGAGTTTGTACCTTCGCAATTTGTTGGCGGAACTTGACTTAGAAATCGCTCTGTCCGGCTTAAAAGCCATTTCAGAGGCTGACTTGTCTGTTCTAACACGTGTCTAATCTGCACTCTTTCTAAGATACATCTTTTGCAGGGAAGCGCCCCTGCCTGCAGTTGACTGTGCGCACATCGCGGTTGCAGCCGTAAGATATCCATAAAACTCGCAAGTTTAAATGCAATATCCGAAAAAGGGTATTGCATTTCATTTTCTTCCGTTGTATGATGAAACACGTCGCTTGACCGGGCGGTGCTTGCCGCAACAAAGACAAGCCAAGGCCGAGGTTGCATTGAGTTCGAAAATCTGGTATCATAACGATTGTCGCTCAAGACGCCTAAACAAGTGGACATGTGCCCGTAGCTCAGCTGGATAGAGTGCTTGACTACGAATCAAGAGGTCGGGAGTTCGAATCTCTCCGGGCACGCCATTAAGCCGAAGTGGCGGAATTGGCAGACGCACACGACTCAAAATCGTGCGGGAAACCGTGCCGGTTCGAGTCCGGCCTTCGGCACCAGCCCGTGGGGCTATAGCTCAGTTGGGAGAGCGCTAGAATCGCACTCTAGAGGCCAGCGGTTCGAATCCGCTTAGCTCCACCACATTCCTCGATAGCTCAGCGGTAGAGCATCCGGCTGTTAACCGGAGGGTCGTAGGTTCGAATCCTACTCGAGGAGC
>NZ_JAJFNK010000028.1 GCF_021739485.1 Alicyclobacillus tolerans | reverse complement strand
GAGTGGTTCAACAGACTATTATCAGCTGCTCTTTCTGCTAAAACCGTGACCTTTGCTGAGCTAACGGAATAGCCATGTTTCGTCATTACGGCGCCGGATCTGAAAATCGTAGCGCTCAACTCCGTCCAGATTGTCAGAGATGCTCAAGGCAACGACAACACGGTTTACGGATTAACCCAAAACCAGTTGAACCACTTGAACCGCGAACTGGCCAATTCCACTGCGCGTTTTAAATTGGTCTGCACGCACGTGCCGCCTGACGATTGGGCGAAGACGGCGCAAATGAACGCGATCAAGCAAAGGTTTCTACAAATTCTACAGAAACAGCACGTCTCGATGGTATTACTGAGCCACCGGCACAAGTTTCAGGACTTTACCCGCAACGGCATCCGTTACATCGTTTCAGGCGGGGCTGGAGCTGCCCTGGACCGGAATTATACCAATGAAATCGTCCTTCTCACTGTCCGCGGGACCCAGTTAAACGCGAAAAAAATCAACATCGAGTGGCTCGACAACAGCCTCTTTGCTTCATCCACTGCAACCCGGACGGCTCATCGAAGTGTTGCCTCAGTCCGGCGCTTACGCGTTGCGAAGGCCCGGCGCCTGCGTGCGTCGACGAACCGGGGCAAGGTCCGAGTGTAGCCGGTGTTCGAGTGTAACCGTTGCAGTTGTAACCACTGTTGTAACGGCAGCATGGAAAGCGTTTGTGTTTTTCACACAAAAGCGACCTCTCCTTTCTGTTTTTCACACAAAGAAAATTGCCGCAGTCCGGTTTATACTGCGGCTAAGTGAAGAAGACGAGGAGGGTCAGCCATGATTGTTGGCATCCCAAAGGAAATTAAAAACAACGAGAACCGCGTCGCGATTACCCCAGCTGGCGTGGTTTCTTTTGTTAAAGCAGGGCATAAGGTTTTGTTGGAACAAGGTGCGGGGCTGGGCAGTGGGTTCACCGATGAAAGCTATGCCGCCGCGGGAGCCGTCATAGCCGAGACCGCCAAGGCTGTGTGGTCCGAGGCCGACATGGTCATGAAGGTCAAAGAACCTCTGCCCTCGGAATACGCATTTTTCCGCGAAGGGCTCATCTTATTTACGTATCTCCACCTGGCAGCGGAACCGTCCCTGGCCAAAGCACTGAAGGACTACGGAGTGACCGCGATCGCGTACGAGACGGTCCAAGTGGGACGCGCTTTGCCGCTTTTGACCCCGATGAGTGAAGTCGCCGGACGAATGGCGGTGCAAATTGGCGCACAGTTCCTCGAAAAGTTCGAAGGTGGAAAAGGCATTTTGCTCAGCGGTGTCCCTGGTGTCCGACACGGAAAAGTCACCATTATTGGCGGCGGCAATGTCGGCACGAACGCAGCCAAGATTGCCATTGGACTGGGTGCCGATGTAACCATTCTCGACGTGAACGCCGACCGTCTGCGCGAACTCGACGACATGTTTGGGGCCAAGATCAACACACTGGCCTCAAATCCATTTAATATTGCCGAAGCTGTGGCCGAAGCTGACCTCGTCGTTGGAGCCGTGTTGATTCCTGGAGCGAAGGCCCCGGAACTGGTGACCGAAGACATGGTCGCTGCCATGCAGCCAGGGTCAGTGATTGTGGACGTCGCGATTGACCAAGGCGGGATCTTTGCCACGACAGACCACGTAACGACACATGACGATCCGACTTACGTCAAACACGGCGTCGTTCACTACGCCGTCGCCAATATGCCTGGAGCGGTACCCAGAACGTCCACCTTGGCTTTGACCAATGTGACCATTCCATACGCCCTGCAAATTGCCAACAAGGGCTTCAAACAGGCAGTGCTCGAGAACGAGGCATTGAAGAGAGGCGTCAACGTCGCGGCCGGGGCCATCACCTATGAAACGGTGGCAAAAGACTTAGGGTATGACTACACTTCCGTCGAGGCCGTTTTCGCGAAGGAACCCGCGCTTGTGTAAACCCCGGCTGAATGCTGCTCTTGATTGCAGCAAGGCATCTTAACCGCGGGGAAGAGCCTCTCGCTGATGCGGAGGTCTTCCCCGCCTTGTTCTTTGCAACTCCGCTTTTCCCCAAATCAAGCAATCCGCTATGCAGTATAATGGATTATAATGGATTTGCAGCCAATGTCGTTGTATGCTATGAATGCCATTCCATTTACATACTATGAATCGGATAGACATAGCTTGATCGGATAGACATACCTTTTGTCTTCATTGGGGAGATGGGCGATGACCCACGCAAAGGGGCCTGAATTTATTGAATCCGTCTTGGCCAAAACACCTCGAGTCAAGGACGATTTACCTGGGGCCATGATGGATTTCATGTCGGATATGGTGTTTCTAATGGAAGTGGAGCGGAAGTTCGGAGCCCCTTCGTTTCGCTATGCCCGGATGAATCCAGCGGCCATGGGGGCCTCCGGCTTAAACCAGGATGCGTATGGGGCTGCCATAGAGGACGTGGTCGAGCCCGTCGAAGCGACCTTCCTAAAGTCGGAGTACGAAAAAGCCATAACGCGCAAACACCCTGTGTCGTTCACGTTGGATCACAATGGGCAAATCGGGGAATCCGTGTTAAGCCCCATTTTAGACCCGGCCGGACGATGCACCCACGTACTCGGTATCGTCCGCGATATTACCACCCGTTACAAGCGCGAACAGGAACTCGAATACTTGGCGTTTTACGACGAATTAACCGGGCTGTACAACCGCTACGCCTTAAAACACCGCGTACTTAAATCATTGGAACAAATCTCTAACTCCCAATCCAGCTTGTCTGTGTTGGTCATTGACTGCGACGACTTTAAGTCGGTGAACGACCTGTTCGGGCATGCGGTCGGTGACTTATTACTCACCGAAACCGCCCAACGGCTGCGGTCCGTTACGCGAAGCGAGGACACCTTAGTGCGTATGGGCGGCGATGAGTTCCTCCTTCTCGCGCCTGTTGCGCATCCAGCCGACGCCAACGGGATTGCGGAACGAATTCTCCATTCCTTGAAACACCCATGGTTTTGGCACGGCATGAGCCGTATCCTGTCCGTCAGCATTGGGATTGCACTATTCCCTTTGCAAGGCAACTCAGTTCAAGATGTCATGCAACTGGCGGACCAGGCCATGTACCGTGCCAAATCCCTGGGAGGCAGCCGGTACTCCAGAGCCTAGCCAGAGCCTAGCCAGAGCCTAGCCAGGTCTAACCGTCGCTCGAACCTGGCTCTACGCCGGCCGGGAGTACGCACAGGTTTGCGACACAGCCGCACAACGCCTTATCGTCAGCGTTCTTCTTTGCGACGAGGCAGGGCAAACCAAAGGTGATTCAACCACTGAAGTTCTTGTTCAGAGAGCGGATCCGCTTGCACAGCTTTAAGACTGGCATCTAACTGCTCCGGACGGCTGGCGCCGATAATCGCTGAGGTAATGCCCGGTTGCTGAATGACCCAGCGCACGGCTGTGGTGGCCATGTCGAGCCCGCGCTCTTGGCACCAATTCCGGTATTCCTCGATGACTTGGAATGTCGCATCTTGCCAATACCGCTCCTGATACATTTCCCCAGCCTTGCTGATTCCCTGCAAAGCAAAGCGCGTGCCCTTCTCTACATCGGCTCCTGGCCGGTAACGTCCGGTCAACATGCCACCCGCCAAGGGATTGTAGGTCATCAATCCGACCCCTTCATCCAAGCAAAGCGGGACAAGTTCCTCTTCGATCATGCGAAACAACAAATTGTAGCGCGGCTGAACGCTTGCAATGCGCACATACCCTTTGCGCTCTGCTAGACCCAATGCTTGCGCAACGCGCCACGCCCGCCAATTGGATACCCCGATGTAGCGAACCTTGCCTGACGCAACGAGATCGTCAAAAGCGCGCAGGGTCTCCTCCATGGGTGTATGGACATCGAACTGATGAGCCTGATACAAGTCCAGGTAGTCCGTCTTTAACCGGCGCAAGCTGTCCTCTACCGCCTGCATAATGTGCTTCCGGCTGAGCCCGCCGTCATTGGGGCCCGGCCCCATCGCTCCAAAACACTTCGAAGCAAGCACAAGTTCATGGCGCTTTCCCCGTTCCTGCATCCAATCTCCAATAAACATTTCAGTTTCGCCCAGTTGTTCGTACGTGGCTCCCAGGGGGTACACGTCCGCCGTGTCAAAAAAGTGGACTCCGCCTTCAAACGCCTTGTCCATAATGTCATACGACGTTTTCTTATCCGCTTGGTTCGCAAACGTCATGGTTCCCAGGCAAAGTCGAGTAACCTTTAGACCGGAACGGCCGAGTGACTTTGTTTCCACTTCAAACACCTCCAAATAGTATGTAAGGCCAGGAAATCGCTCTGAATCCGTGGAGTTTTCTGACTGAAGGCTGTGCTTTTACGGACAAGCTCCACTAAATTATACACTCATCCACATTTCCGGTTGCACATTCGGCCGGTTTAGCCTTAAATGAATGTGAACAACGTTGCGGCGGAGGGGACGTATGAACGTCATTGTGCTTGGCGGCAGTGGATTAATTGGTCAGCACCTAGCCAAACGGCTCCTCGAAGCCGATTACCAGGTATGGATTGGTTCTCGCCGCAAAGTCAATCCACCCTATGGAATTGCTCTGGCTTACGAACCGGAACACATGGAAAAGTACCTCAGGCAGTTTTCCGATCACCCGTATGCCATTGTCAATCTGGCAGGAGCCCCAATTTCAAAGAGGTGGACTCCTGAACACCAAAAGCGCATTCTGGACAGCCGGATCGTTACAACCCAAGCCGTCGTCGAATCACTGGGGCAGCTGGACAATCCTCCACAGGTATTGATTAACGCCTCCGCGATCGGCTTCTACGGCTATTCGGATTACGCCTCATTTACGGAAAAATCCACGCCTGGACAAGGATTTTTGCCGGACGTGACCAAAGCTTGGGAAAAAGCGGCAGCCGCAGCTAAACCGATAACTCGGGTAGTCACGCCCCGGTTTGGATTGGTACTGGCTGCAGACGGCGGAGCTTTGCCCAGGATGTTGCTCCCTTATCACCTGTTTGCCGGCGGCCGAGTCGGCGCCGGTTCGCAATGGTTGTCTTGGGTTCACATTGACGACGTGGTCGAAATTCTAACAGCCTGTCTGGAAAATCCGCAGATTCAAGGACCGGTCAACGTGACGGCGCCCACACCCGTTACCATGCAGGAATTTGGCCGGACCGCAGCCCGGGTCTTGGGACGCCCGTATTGGTTGCCTGTGCCCGCATTTGCGCTTCGGCTGCTTCTTGGGAAAATGTCCGAATTGGTATTGGATGGACAAAAAGTATACCCGGAGAAAATGCTTCGCTATGGATACCGGTTTCAGTTCCCTGAACTCCAACCGGCATTGACCCATATCCTGTCCGTTCCCCACTCGACATGAGTCTCTTCGCCATTGGATCGCGGTAAAACCACGCCCCGCCTGCGCTGGTATCCCGAAACCCTGTGATTCGCCTTGGCACATAGCTTGTCTGACCGTTCCACCCAACCGAGCCCAATTACCAGCAAAAACTTCCGAGGAACGAATGGTCTGTATAGACTACGTCAATAGTCCTATGCTACTATAGATTGGAGTGAGAACTGCTTGTATGGGTTTGCGACGCACAGCGGGCAGTTTCGCCGTGCGCGGATGTGGATCATTTTTCCTGACAGCGCTTTGTCGACTGCACGGTTTTTGGCTTCATGTCTCCTTTTGAATAGTTTGCAGAATTCTCCTGGCCGTCGACCATTTGAATGTCAATGTTGGCAAGGGTGTGACTCCATGTTAAAAGAAACCCTCGATACGATGAACCTGGCTCTCAAGGAATTGGCCGATATCAACTATGCATTGGATGAGTCCCTGATTGTGGCGATTACCGATCAGACAGGTAAGATCATCTTTGCGAACAGCAAATTCTGCGAGATTTCCAAATATAGCAAGGAAGAACTGCTCGGCCAAAACCACCGCATTATTAATTCCGGACACCATTCCAAGGAATTTTTCCGGACCATGTGGCGCACCATAGCGCAAGGCAAGGTGTGGCGCGGCGAGATTAAAAACAAAGCGAAAGACGGCACATACTACTGGATGGATACTACGATTGTGCCTTGTCTAAACAAGGACCGTAAACCGTATCAGTACGTGTCCTTTCGAATTGATATCACAGACCGCAAGAAGGCCGAGGAATATTTGCGGCGTTCCGATAAAATCGCCGCCGCTGGACAATTGGCTTCCGCGATTGCCCACGAGATCCGCAACCCTCTGGCGGCCATCAAATGGACCGTTGAGTTGCTGCAATCCAACAACAGTAATGCGGATCAAAAACAGTTTGAAATGATCCTTTCAGAATTGGACCGGGTCAACTCGATTGTCGGTGAATTGCTGTTGTTGTCGAAGCCGCACGTGGCTTCCCTGAAAAGCCAAGACCTTCAGCCCTTGGTGGAAATGGTCGTGTCGCTCATGAATATCCAAGCGCGCAGGGCCAAGATCGACATCCTGCTCGAACTCGAAGACAATTTGCCCACGGTGCGTTGCGACGAAAGCCAAATCAAACAGGTTTTCATCAACTTGTTAAAAAATTCGATTGAGGCGATGCCTAAAGGCGGCAAGATTCGAGTTGCTGGATTTCAGAACCAAGACAACCAAGTCGTGTTTCGCATTAAAGACGAAGGCGTCGGCATCCCTCCTGAGCTGATTGCCAGGTTAGGGGAACCGTTTCACACCACTAAAGACAATGGCACTGGACTCGGCCTGATGATCTGCCACAAAATCGTTGAAGAACACCATGGCCGACTCGACATCCACAGTGAAATCAACCGCGGTACAACCATCGACATTATACTTCCAGTCGCGTCCAGTCTGGACGCATCGGCGCAACCAACAGCATAAGGACTGGGTTCTTCGCCTGATGGGCTCTGCAGTTGCCCATCAGGTTTTTTTAGCGTTTTACGCCCGACTGGGTGTCAAAGACAGTTACTTGGATTTGCCCGGGTCCGGACGCGTGCGAATCATGTAAATCGCCACCGCGTGTGCGACTTGTTTTTCGCTCTGGGCGTCAAACAATGCGCATTCCACCGTAGCTGTGGTCGCCCCCCGGTTTATGACCACAGATCTGGCCAAGACGTCCGAATCCAGCACCGGGCGGAAATAGGTGACCTTCAAATCGACCGTGACGGCATATTGGTTGTCCTCAAGGCCAGGCCAAAGGACGGTTGCTGTCGCGGAGTCGGCGAGCATAGCCAAAAAACCGCCGTGCACGGTACCGACAACTTGCACCAAGTCTTCGCGAAACGGAAGGCGCAGCATCACCCAGTCGTCTCCGGCGTCCTCAACAACCAGTCCCATCAGTCTCCATGCCTTGTTTTGAGCTTCGAATCCTTTTAAAAGGTCATAATTCTTTTCATTACGAACGTAACCTTGGTGAAACAGCGATACAGATTTAGGCATGGCTCCTCCTCGTTGCACTGCACCCATGGATTCAATGGTACCTGCTTTGACGCTGCAGTTTATGAAAAATTATACCATAGGGCAATGACCCGGACAGAGCCCTGCCCGGGTCATTGTACACAAGATTTCGTCAGCCTTGGCACAGGTTCAGCCTTGATCGGTTTATTTTGTCGGCTCGGTCAATACGCCTGGTACCCGCCAAACGTCATAATCCAAATCGACCCCGCGATAATCGCCACGGCAAAAACGCCCCCCAGCGTCAGGGCCAACATGTGGTACCGAGGGCCAAGCGCCTCCCAGAAGTGCATGAAAAACACCAGTTGGACCAAAACCTGAAACCCGGCCAAAATCATGATGGTCGTCATCAAAGGCCTCGGAGTCAAGGTTTTTCCAAGCACCATCCACAGCGCAATCAGTGTCAGTACAATCGACAGGATGTACCCGACGATGTGCGACCACGGAAAACCGTGTTCCTTGTGCGGGCTGTGCCCGTGCAGTTGTTCTTGACTGACAGCCATTATCCCATCACTCCTGACAAATAGACCACCGTAAAAATGAAGACCCAGACCACGTCTAAAAAGTGCCAGTACAACCCGACGATAAAGACTTTGCGCGCTGTAGTGGCCGTGATCCCACGGCGAGTCAGTTGGTAGAGAATCGACAACATCCACAAGATGCCCAGCGAGACGTGCGCTCCGTGCGTTCCGACCAGGGTAAAGAACGCGGACAAAAACGCGCTCGTCGCCATCGTGTGTCCCGCCGACACATACGTGGTAAACTCGTTGACTTCTAATCCGATAAACGACATTCCGAGCAAAATGGTCACGACCAGCCAACCCATTAAACCGCCTTTGTGCCCACTGCGCATGGAATGGGTGGCTAAACCGCAAGTAAAACTGCTCGTCAACAGAATGAACGTCTCAGCGGTGAACCCAGGAATGTCAAACAAATCGGCGCCGCTCGGACCGGTGCTGACGTTGTTGCGGAGAACCGCAAAGGTCGCGAACAAAGCGGAGAACAAAATCAGGTCCGTGGCCAGAAACAGCCAAAACCCAAGAATTCTCAGTTCGCCTTCCTCTTTGGAGTATTCCAGCGGGACACCTGGTCGTTCGACTTCGTGATGAAGTGTTGCGTCATGTGCCATGGACACTGTCTAACCCCTCCCGAATGCCATTTCCGTGCGCTTGACCTCGTCCACGGGGATGAAATAATCCGTGTTGTACTCCAGCGACCTGCGCAGCAAAGCAATCAGCACGCCGAACAGGCCCAGAGCGGCAAGGACGTACCAGTTGAACACGAAACCAAACCCAACTAGGAAAAACAGCACGCCAAGGATGAAAGGTCGCCCCGAATTGAGCGGCATGTGAATGGGTTGCAACGGCTCCAAATCCTGTTCCTTAACGCCCTTTTTGGCCTGCTCCTTCTCATACCACCACGCGTCCCTGGCCTTGATGACCGGGATGCGGGCGAAGTTATAGTGCGGAGCGGGCGAAGGCAGGGACCATTCCAACGTGCGTCCGTCCCAAGGGTCGCCAGTGACGTCCCGTACTCCAAAGCGGATGCTGTACACCACGTCGGCGACAATGAGCACAAATCCGATGGCCATCATGTACGCTCCAATGGTCGAAATCAAGTTGAGCGCACTCCACCCCATTCCGGTTGGATAGACGTAGATGCGCCGGGTCATGCCCATCAAACCCAACAGGTACTGCGGAATAAACGTGACGTAGAACCCAATGTTGAAAAACCAAAACGCCCAACGGCCAATTCGTTCGTCCAGGATGTGGCCGAACATTTTCGGCCACCAGTAGTACATGCCGGCCAGCATGCCGAATACCACTCCGCCTATCAAAACCTGATGAAAGTGGGCAATCAAGAAGTAGCTGTTGTGGTACTGATAGTCCGCAGGCGCTGCCGCCAGCATGACACCTGTGGCTCCGCCCAACACGAAGTTCGGGATAAAGCCAAGAGCCCACAACATCGGCACAGTGACGCGAATGCGCCCTTGGTACATCGTGAACAGCCAGTTAAACACCTTGACTCCTGTAGGAATGCCCACAGCCATGGAAGCGATTGAAAAGAAACTGTTGACGCCAGGTCCTGCACCCATCGTAAAAAAGTGATGGGCCCACACAAAGTAACTGATGATGGAGATGGCCAACAGGGATGCCACCATGGAAGAGTAGCCAAACGTGCGTTTTTTGGAGAAAGTACTGACCACCTCCGAGAAAATACCGAACGCTGGCAGCACCACGATGTAAACTTCGGGATGTCCCCAGACCCAAAACATGTTGACAAACATCATAGGGTTCCCGCCGTTGAGCATCGTAAAAAAGTGTGCTCCTGCAACGCGATCGATTAAAAGCAGCGCCAACGCAACGGTCAAACCGGGAAAGGCGAAAATGATGAGAATGGAGGCTGCCAGAACCGACCAGGTAAACAGCGGCATGCGCATCAGCGTCATCCCCGGCGCTCGCATTTTCAAAATTGTCACCAAGAAATTGATCCCGGTGGCGATGCTGCCAATGCCCGAAATTTGCAAAGCCAACAGGTAAAAGTTTTCACCCGGTCCCGGGTCGAACTTCAGACCGGCCAACGGCGGGTAACTGGTCCAGCCTGCATCGGGAGAACCGCCAATGACGAACGACAGGTTCAACAACATCGCACCAAAGAAGAACAGCCAAAAACTAATCGCGTTCAGGTACGGAAAGGCAACGTCGCGGGCGCCAATTTGCAAAGGCACTGCAATGTTCATCATGGCAAAGATGAACGGCATCGCCATAAACAAAATCATGACTGTCCCATGCGTCGTAAAGATTTGGTTGTAGTGCTCTGCTCCCAAAAAGCCCATGTTCGGAAACGCCAATTGGGTTCGCATGAGGATTCCGTCTGCGCCTCCGCGAAACAGCATGAGCAATGCCGCAATCATGTACATGATCCCAATTCTTTTGTGGTCAACTGTAGTCAACCACTCATCCCACAGCCACTTCCACTTCTTGAAGTAGGTGAGGACAAACAAAATCGCCAGGCTCACTAAAATGATGGAAACGTCGGCTCCATAAATCAAAGGATCGCCTGTTACGAAGAAACTCGCGGCAAAGTTGCGAATACTCTCAGACATATCGCTTCCTCTCCTCCATCGATTTCCACGGGGCAAACTCGAATGCCCGTCCATTCCAAGGTTTCAAGACAAGCGTACGGGTCACTTCGAAGCGCTTTTCAGTATGCTTCTGTCCTGCTTCATGTACATGCCGCCAGACATCATGACGGTGTCCTTAAATGCGTTCGGCGGGTACGATGAAAACGACATCTGCTTGACAACGCCGGGCTGAACCAAGTTTTGATAGCCCGTCTCGGTCAGAGGCGGCGCCGTCTGGCGGACCTGTTGAGCCCACGAGTCGAACTCGCTCTGCGGTTTGGCCACCACGTCAAACTTCATGTGGGCGTAGCCCTGGCCTGTAAAGTTGGCGCCGTGGCCAAAGTAGGTTCCCGGCCTATCGGCCTGCAGCCACAGTCGCATCGCCATTCCCGGCATCGTGTACTCTTGACCGCCAAGTTGGGGCACCCAAAACGAATTCATCGGCGCATTCGCAGTCAAAACGAACTGTACGGGGCGGTTCGTGGGAATCGTCACATAGTTGACGGTAGCGATCTTTTGATCCGGGTATTGAAAATACCACTTCCAGTTCAGCGACATAACCTCAATGGTCATCGGCGCGGCGGTAACTTGAGTTGGAGGTCTGGTTAAGGCGAAGGTATCCCGCGTGGTCACCGCTCCGAGAATGCCCACAATGACAATGGGGATTCCCCACCACACGACCTCCAGCCATTTACTCTCTGACCACTCCGGCTTGTAGGGCGCCGTGTTCCCCGGCCGGTCGCGAAAGCGGTGGACGATAACAAAAAACAATGTGATAACGGGCACGATGACCACCAAAACCAAAATGATAGAAATGATGATGAGGCGCCGTTCGACGCTTGCGACGGGTCCAGCGCTGTCAAATACCAAGAAGTATCTGCCGCATCCAGTCAACATCGTGGACGCTATGGCAATCAACCCTACCATTCCGGCGTGAACCCTAGTTCTGTGGTTTGGGTTATTGTGCCGGTCCATTGTCTCAACTCCTTCCTGATTTTTGAGTATGAGGGGTTCGATTTCACGTGCCGTCCAATTCTCGCGTTGACGTTCGGCGAATCGACCCGAGTGGGGCTGAAAAGCTGCTGGTGACGTGCCCAATCACCAGTTCCAGTGGTTGTTGGCAAAACCGTGGTATTCCAAGGCCAAAAACAAGAGCCCAACTAAAATCACCACGGCGACGCCGATGGAAAAGTTCCGTATTGAGCGTCGCGACTTTAGCAAAAGGTATCCCCCCCGTTGTGTCGGGCTGTTGGTGCTGTGTTCATTGGACCCTTGGAGATGGTCTCAACCAACACATCGTTCCTTTCCCAAGCTTGGTGGTTTTTAGCTATTACCATCCGCGCAGTTAGAATTACCATCATCCGAATGAATCATACGAGGCGGCATAAGTGGACGGTTCAGAGGAAATCAGTTGGAGGACTGAAGGATGACATCAGGTGAAATTGAAGGATGGCATTAAGTGAAATTGAGGGATGACATCAGGTGAAATTGAACGGCGGCGTCAGGGAACTAGAGGCTCAAATCAGCAGGATTTAAAGACTCACCTCAGGAGGCAATCAGGCCAGAGCAGTTGATGCTGGGGACCGCGGGTCGGTTGTTGAAGGCAACATGAACGGGGTGTCTTACAGCCATCTTGGCACAGCTGTAAGACACCCCGCCGGTCTTTCAGTATTTCAGGATATAACCGTCATACCACCACATGACGGCGCCTAGAGCCATCAAAATCAGAACGGTAAGCGCAATGGTCCAGTATACCTTGCTGATCCCCTCGTTGGCGTTTTGTTTCAACCTAGGTCCCTCCAAGACTACTTTTTCCGGTTATTATGAGTCTCGAGGGAATGGGTTAGTCATGCCGCGCCGACAGGGTCATTGTTTTCATGGACTCGCGTGAGAATCTGAGGCGTGCTGATTCATTTCTTCCAACCGCTGCTCAATCAAGCGATAAACCGTTCCATCCGGGTATGGCTTGTCACCGCCTGCCGCAACGCCCGTTAACAGTTCAATGCCTTCCTTCACATTGCGGACTGGCCAAATGTGAAAGTTCCCGGCTGTGACTGCAGCTATCACTTCGTCGGAAAGAAACAGATTCGGGACGTTCTGGACGGGTATGATGACACCCTGCTCACCCGTCAGTCCTTGCGCTTGGCAAATGTAGAAAAACCCTTCAATCTTTTCATTGACACCGCCAATCGGCTGAATCTCGCCGAACTGATCGACGGACCCCGTGACGGCAATACCTTGCTTGATCGGCAGGCCGGACAACGAAGACAGCAGAGCGTACAGTTCCGTGCTCGAAGCGCTGTCGCCGTCAATAGCGCTGTAGGTCTGCTCAAAAACCAGGCTCGCGGAAACTGAGAGCGGGCGCGTCTGGGCGAATTCGGCGCTGAGATAGCCGCTTAAAATCAGCAATCCCTTATCGTGAATGCGTCCGCTCATAGCCGTTTCCCGATCCACATTGACGACTCCCCGCTGTCCCAGATAAGTTCTCGCCGTGATTCGGTGCGGTTCTCCGAACACAAAATCCCCGCTGTTGAGTACAGCCAATCCGTTGATTTGTCCCACTTGCTCTCCGCGCGTCTGAACCTTGATGGTGCCGTCTAAAATCAACTCGAGCACTTTGTCCTTGATGAGATTCGAACGTTGCTGCTTTTCAAAGAGAGCCCGTCTGACATGTTCATCGGTGACAACGGCCGTTTTTTGTTCCCTGGCGTAAAAGCAGGATTCCGTAATGAGTTCGATGACGGGGCTAAAACGAGTAGACAGTTTTTCTTGGTGGCCGACTTGCCGGGAACTTTCCTCAATCAACTGCGCGACAGCCGCTTTGGAAAAAGGCAACAGGCCGTGTTGGCGAGTATAGGAAGCCACAAAGTTCGCGTACCGTCTGCACGATTGTTCGGTCCTGTCCATTTGCGCGTCGAATTCAACCTTGACTTTGAAGTACTTGCGCAAAGCCTCGTCGTTTTGGTAAAGCAAGTGGTAGACAGCAGGGGTTCCGATCATGATAACCTTGACGCTTAATCCCACAGATTCGGGCCGAAGCCCAGACGCAGAAACCCAAAGGGTTTCTTCATTGGGGTTGTCGATTCGAATCTCCGCGTTTTTGAGCGCCCGTTTTAACCCCTGCCAAGACGCCGGATGACTGAACAAGTCCTGGTCCTGCAAAATGAGGTATCCGCCGTTGGCACGGTGCAAAGCCCCTGGTTTAATGAGGGTGTAATCTGAAGTCAAGACCCCTCCGCTGCCCCGGTACTCGACTTTGCCGAACAAATTGAAATACGTAGGATTGCTTTCGATGACGACTGGGGCTCCGGTTTGCCCTTGTTGGTCAACCATGATGTTCACTTGATAACGGCGCCTTGGGTCCTGCTCGACAGGGCGAATCGCAGCCGCTGTCTCCTGTTCTTGATCGCGGTGGAAATAGGCGTGGTTCCGGATGACGTCGTCTTTCATCAACTGAAGAAATTCGCCAACCTTCGGGTCCGAAAACTGCGCACTCATCTCCTCAAACAGGTGCATGGTGGCAAACGAAGCGGTTTGTTCGTCCAACCGCTGCTGCGCCTTTCGGGCTTCTTTCTGAACGGCTTTAATCTGCCGCACGGTCTCTTCAAACAATTCCTCAACTTTTTGTTGTTGAAGGCGGAGTTGACTTTTTTCAGCGTCACTCAGGCCGTCCAGGGCGTCTTGCGGCACAGGCCTGCCATCTGGCCCGATGGGCACAGTCGCCAGCCCTGTAGATGTCCTCTGCAAGGCGATGCCGCGCGATCGGGCGTTGTCCTCGAGCAACTCCCACGCTCGTTCGGCTCTGTCGTTAAAGGTCTTTAACAAGCCAGTGGAACCTTGGTGGTACTCTTCACTTTCAAACTGGCGCATCAGTTCAAGTTCAATATCCCGAACAAGTTGTTCCATAGCCGCGCGAAACTGGTGCCCGCGTCCTGGTTCAAAAAACAGCGCCAGGGGTTGGTCTGGGTTCGAAAAATTGTACACGTAGCACAAATCCTTGGGCACGGACTGAGTCGCAGCCATTTCTTTCACTTTTTGCACTGTGTAGGTGGTTTTACCCGTTCCGACAGGCCCCACCACAAACAGGTTGTAGCCGTCCGCTTGAATGCTCAGACCAAATTCAAGGGCGGAAACCGCCCGGTCTTGCCCAATGATTCCCTCGCTCAAACCTGGAAGTTCAGAAGTATCTGCAAAATGAACCGACTGCAACCCTTGACCCAGTTCAACTTGACGGCCACTCCACTCCCGGCTTTTCACCTGTTCCTTGGAAATACGCTGCAACATGGCTATACCCTCCACCCGCCTTAGTCATGACAGCAACTACTCTATCTATTACGATACACAACGGGCGGCGCGTTCTGTAGTTGCAAATGATGGGTTTTCACCACCCGAATAGACTAATAATTCTGCGTGGGCAGGAATGCTTTTCGATTCATTCCATATTCGATTAGGTAAAAAAACGATAGTTGAAAAAACCTATGACCTTCCCGTTTGCACAAGCGAATGAGGCTCCGAAGCAAAAATGCCGCCAGGGGGTTCTACCTTTAGTGCTGATGCTCCAGGTAATCAATAATGTCTTTGGTGTCGGGAATGTTCCCGCCTGCGTAAGCCTGCATTTGGTTGACAACTTGCTGCCACTGGCTGTTGGACAACTGACCGAAGTACTGCTGCGCCATACCGAGGGAATGGCACGATTGACAAGAACTCACAAACAGTTGATAGCCCTTTTGAATTCTTTGCTGGTCCAGGGTTGAATTCGAAGAACCCCCCGAAGAATTGTTCGAACCAATCGAGGCCGTCGAAGGGGATGGTGAATTCGCGTTCGCCGTCTGCCCAGTGGTGGAGGTGCTGTACGAATTGGCGGTGTTCAGTTGTGACAATATCGCTTGAGCGGTGTTTTCATCCAGAGTCCCTGTCGGGTTCAAGTGGTTGTGATGTTGGAAAGACTTAACCGCTGCGGCCGTCACAGGTCCGTAGTAATTTGTGACGACGTGGCTAAAAAAGCCAAGTTGGGTCAATTCTTGTTGGAGTTTTGCAACTTGCGGATTGTTGTCTCCCTCTTTCAATAAAACCTTATCTGTGGGTTGGCTCGCTGCAGATTTTGACGAGCTCCCGGCCTGACTGTTCGACTTGGCGTTTCCCGGAACGGGCACAGCAGTCGATGTTGGCGAACCCCCCGGCTTCAAAGACCCCGCCACAGGGGTTGCCGGCCAGACCATCGAACCGCCGGTATGACCGACTGCGACTAAAAGAATAAACCCAACGACGGCGGACAACAGGTACCCGTTAGTGGGGTACCACATCGATCGCAGCCTAAAGACCAACATGATTCCATACCACAGGGTAAACACAATGGCCAGGGTTTGATGGAGCCCAAGCAGTCCCTGCGGTAGAAACTTTCCTCTTTGCGCCTTTAGCCACTCTCCGGAAACGACGGCAGCGATGGTGCCGGCAAAGCCAAAGACCATAATCAGCCGCGTAGCCATGTTCAACGTGTCCCGCTCGTGCACCGAAATGCGCCGGATCCGGTATGCCGTGATGAAGTCAAACACGACCGCCAGGATGAACAGCGCAATTGGAAAGTGAATGATCAACGGGTGAAGCGGAGGCATCGCTATAGACTCCTTCGTTCCGTATTTCCGTGTTGTATCCGGATCATAAAGAGTCTATTACGGCTATTTCAAAAAACTCTCAAGGCAAAAGGCCTTAGATAAAGTTATCAAAAGCAGCGACAGGCAACCAGAATAAGTAGTCTAATTGTCATGCATTTGATGACCCTAAACTGCAGACAACAATAGTACAAAGAGCGTTGTACGGCCTGTTGAGAGACTAGTTCACGACTATTTCATAAACACTTCCTCCACATGTGAAATGGGATGAATTAACTAGGCAGGAATTTGTACTTTATAACCCCCAACTCACCCCACAAATGAATCTGTCGCAGGGGGGCCCCCCAGTGGATAATGAAGCACGTCAGACATACTCTCCGGAGTATCAACAGCCTATAAGGGGGACGTGATCATGAGTACAACACTAGGCAACGTCCGGGTTTTCGAGGATGCAAAACATCCAGCAGCATCCGAATCACCTGAATCTGTTCCAATGAGCTATCTGTGGGCCTTGCGATTGGTCCTTGGATTTCAGTTTCTTACGGCTTTTCTTCGCCGCTATGTCAATGCACCGGCAAAGATGGACCTCTCTTCTTCGGCATTTTTGGGGCATAAATTCAGCGAGTTTTATCCGCACGCTATATGGCCTGTGAAACCCATTTTATTTGCAATCATTCAACACCCGTACACGACCTATGGATTCCTGACGTTCTTTTCGTTCATAGAACTTCTGGTCGGACTGTTTCTGATGACGGGGACTCTGACCAAACTCGCAGCGTTCGGTGCTGCGGCCTTAGGTCTCATGATTTTGCTGGGAGCCGGTTGGATGGGAACCAGTTGCGTAGATGAGTGGCAAATTGGGACCGTGGAAGGCATTGCCGCCATGATCTTCATGTTCACCGGCTCAGGACGTTTTGGAGTAGACCACTGGCTGCGCGCTCATTGGGATGGAAAGATAAAGCTCGGACGTTTTCATATATCGCTGATGTAGTCCGAGTGATCCACCTGTTTCGCGAATCCTGAAACGGACCTCGCCAGTGACCCGTGAGGTTATTGGACATTTAGAAAACGGAGGGATTTTCATGAGCACCCATGCACCTGTACCCCACTCTCCAACTGCCGTGGGAACGAAATCCAAGGCAAATCACACGGTTCGCAATCAAAGCCTTTTCATGCTGATTATTGGAGCGTTTTTCACACTCTTTACCTATCAATACTTCCACCATGGGCTGTGGGGCAAGATGACCAACTACAACAAGCTGCCGCTCATCCAAATGCAAGGTACTACCGTCCAAAACGACCAACTGAATCTGACGCTTTACCGGCCAAACGGTCCCGATACCTACGGATCCTTTGTGGAAAAAGTGACCGTATCGGTTCCTGGGACCAAACAACCGGTTCAAACCTGGACTCCGAGCGCGCTGTCCAAAGTGGCATCTGCTGACATTCACAACGTGTTTAAGTTCCAACAAGTAAAAACCGGGCCATGGGGACTGGTGGTTCCTCTGTCTGCAAAGGCAACGGTTCAACTGCCCCTCGACTCGAACAGCCAAGCGGCCTTATCGCAAGCTGGGAAAGCACTGGTGACGGTAGAAGACGTCAGTGGTACAAAGTGGAGCTACACCGCCGCTGTTAAATAGTTGGGCAAATCCAGAGAGTATTTTTGACACGCCTCCCATGAGGGTGAAACCCTCAGACGGTAATGAATAAAGGAAAGCAATCGCAGCCCGATCGACTGGCCCTTGGCTCCACCGGTACTGAAACTCAACGGACGGTGAAGAGGCAGGGGCACAGCCGTTTCAATCACCCTGCCGGCTCCGTACTGCAATCCAGATGAGTCCCCGGCCCTCGACGAAATCCCCCCCTGTTCGCCGGCGCGTTTCGTCAATTGCCTGAAAGTGATCGGATGATTCCAGTGCCGTAAACGCTTGCATTGTGCATCCGGCCCGTTTGTGGTTGGACGCGCGTCAAATACAAAGGGCCGTGACCGCACGCCTGAGCCACGCCTAAGCCACAACTGTCAGCGCAGCCACCCTGGAAACAATCCGCCAAGCCCATTTGCGGCCATTTGTACCGCAATAATCGATAAAAGAAAGCCCATTAACCGAGTGATGACATTCAACTGAGATTCGCTCAATCGGCTGTTAATCCACGGGGCGTAGTAAAAGATCGCGAAGGCAGCCGCGAGTACGACCACAAACGCCAGAAAAACGACGAGTGAAGTCCGGATTATGGAACCAGGGCCTGCGGCAAGAGCCATCACGGTCGTAATCGTTCCGGGTCCCGCAACGATGGGGATGGCCAGCGGCGTGACGGAAATGTCCTGTTCGGATTTTTTCTCTTCTCCCTCTGTGGACTGAATGGGCGAGGGCTTGGCATGAAGCAGGTCGTAGGCGATGCCAAACAACAGGATTCCGCCTGCAACCCGGAAGGCGTTAATCGTGATGCTGAACAAATTCAAAATCACGCTTCCAAAGATTAAAAAAGCCAACAAAATGAAAAACGAATTGACCACGGCTTTCCTCGCCGTATGGCGCTGTTCATCCGCTGAGTAGCCGCTCGTCAACGCCAAAAACGTTGGCATGATGCCTAATGGGTTCATGACGGCAAAAATTGAGATCAAAGAGTGAATAAAGTATGCGACCATATGCATGTTCCTTCAACTTGGATTGTAGACAAGCAGCCTCTTATCGAACTCCTAGTCATTATACCCGGTTCGCAGTCGTGCGCGAAATTCGCCCCCTGCATACTCTCAAAGTCGAAGAGCGCTTAGTCAGCAAACGGCAACCATTGTCAGAACGACCATCCGTTCCTCGATGTCTGTCTTTCCCCTTCAATCACGCCCTTATTTTCCCTTGAGCCATGTCCCAGTTTGGGTTTTCAAGTAGATTTCAAGCTTCAGAGCGTAGGATTTGCGACATAGAAATTTGTCTGTTTTGTGAACGGGCACAGTTTTTTAAACACGTAAGATGTGGAGGGGATTAACGATGTCGAACACATTCCATCGAATCCATTGGGAATTCGAGTCCATCTGCCCCCAATGCGGTACTCACAACCATGTCAAGGCTCCTGCCGGAGAAAAAGTAGTCCGGGTTCATTGCAGTCATTGTCCTCACGGTTATGAATATACTCATATCGTCGAACAGCATTTGGAAGTCGAAGACCCCGTTCAAGAGTCCCAAGTGAGCTCTCACTCTGCGTGAGAGCCCCGCTCTCTTTTTTGCCGAAACGTGGACGAGCCTATGGGAGGTGCTTATGAAGATTCTTCTGTCCGTCGCGTCACTGGTCCTGGCTTCATTTGCAGGATTTCAATCGCTGCAGATTGCTCAAGCCGGGGCCGCGAATCAAATTCCACAGCTTGAAGGCGATGGGGGCGGCGGCATGGCGTTTGCTGTGCTGCTCTTCCTATCGGGGCTCATTTTACTGTGGAAGCCTTTGTGGGCTGCATTTGCCTTTGCCGTTTCAGCCATAGTCATTTTGTCGGTAGGTCTGATCTACCAAGACAACGTCATGCTGTGGTGGACAGCCGCGCCCGTACTGCTTGGAGGACTCGGGTTATTTGCGCACATTCGCAAAAAACGTGCAGCTCAAACTGCGCGATCGAATTCGCCCTCGACACGACACAAGAAACCTCACCCCCGCCCAGCGCGCACGTCCCACGTCCACAAAGCTTGACCGTGAAGGCGTTTTCGCGCTACTCACGGAATTGTAGCCTGCAGGTGCCAAATTGCGCGCGCCTGCAGGCTAGCCATGCACGGCGGGCCGGTTCCAGCCAACGATGCGAACCATCTCAGTTGTGCTTTGTCCTGTGTCCCCAGACGAAGCCTTCGCGGTTGAGTTTCTCAGTGATTTCTAATGTTTCTCTCCGTCAATTCTTACTCGTCTCTCACAGGCTGCTTACTTCGAAATCCGGTTTCGCTCATGATGCCTGACTATCCTACCAATGTGTCCTTAAATACACTTAAATTCGCTTTGAACACCGTAGAAACTTTCGCCCTTTTCTTATAACATTCGCTGTAATGGGGTTCTGTTTGCGGTGACAGGAAACCTTGTTTACGATGAGAGGGTCCTGTTTTACGAATGAAGCACCCTGGTTGGGCACATTGAAAAGAAAACAGCAACCGTGACAACGTGGAAAAGAGGTCGTGGCATGTGTGGAATATGCGGGATCGTCGAAAAATCAGGAAATCTTGTAGACGTGCAGGTGTTGCGGCAAATGACCCACGCTATGATCCACCGTGGGCCCGATGACGATGGCTACTACGCCAGTCCGTCTGTGGGGTTGGGCTTTCGGCGTTTGTCGATTGTCGACGTGAATGAGGGTCACCAGCCGCTGGCCAATGAAAATGAAACCGTGTGGGCCATGCTAAATGGAGAGATATACAACTACAAACAACTTCGTGACGACCTCATTCATCGCGGCCATCGCTTTGCCACGAATTCAGACACGGAGGTCATCGTCCATCTGTACGAAGAGAAAGGAATTTCTTTCGTCAAGGAATTGCGCGGCATGTTTGCCATCGCCGTATACGATGAACAAACCCGGAAGTTGTATCTGGCCCGCGATCACTTTGGCATCAAGCCGCTGTATTACTGCGACACCAACGACACGCTGGTATTCGCTTCGGAAATAAAAAGCATTCTGGCACACCCGGAAGTCCGTCCGGCTGTGAGTATGCAGGCCATGTGGAACTACATGTCTTTTCAATACGTTCCCGACCCGGATACCCTTTTTCAGGGGATTTCCAAGCTTCCGCCTGCACATTACCTGGTTTACGAAGACGGTCGTACGAGTGTTCACGCCTATTGGAAAGCCGAATTCAACCCCGACTACACCAAACCGCTTTCCTATTTTGTCGAGGGGATTGAATCCCATCTCCGGGATTCGGTCTATGCGCATCTGACTGGGGATGTGGATGTGCCGCGTGGAGCCTTCCTTTCCAGCGGAATTGACTCCACCTCGATTGTCGCCTTGATGCGGGAAAAGCAGTCCGTGCAGACGTTTTCGGTGGGTTTTGAAAACTCGCTGCGAGAAATGAACGAACTTTCGTTTGCCCGTCAAATTGCACACCATCTCGGAACGGAACACCACGGTATTGAAATCTCGCAAAAGCGCTACCAAGATGAACTGCAGCGCCTCATCTACTTTCAAGAGGACCCTGTCGCAGACCCCAGCGCCATCGCGCTGTACTTTGTGGCGGAAGTCGCAAGTTCATTTGTGAAAGTTGTACTGTCTGGGGAAGGAGCAGACGAAATCTTCGGCGGGTATCCCATTTACCACGAACCCAGGTCGCTGCAACTGTTTGAACACCTGCCTTTATCGCTCCGTCAAGGCCTCGGCAAATTGGCCCATCGGCTTCCAGACATCAAAGGCAGAAACTTTTTGCAACGCGGTTCTGTCCCCGTTGAACGGCGGTTTATCGGCAATGCCAACATCTTTTCGGACGACGCAAAACGGGAGTTCATCCGCATTTCGGAAATGGAAGACAACATTGTCAACTCCTTTTACGTGACGGATCCACACTATCAGTCCACTCGCCACCTGGATGACATCACCCGGATGCAAACGGTAGACATGCACACCTGGCTGCCCGGAGACATTCTGATGAAGGCCGATAAGATGAGCATGCTCAATTCGTTGGAAGTGCGCGTTCCGTTCCTGGATGTCGAATTGTTTTCTTTTGCGGCTACGATTCCGTCCAAATACCGCGTCACAAACGGCACGACCAAGTACGCCTTAAGACAGGCGGTAAAAAACATCGTGCCCGATTTTGTCTACAACCGTCCTAAGCTGGGCTTTCCCGTTCCTCTGCGTCAATGGCTGCGCGGAGACATGCTCGGTTTCGTCAGGGACGTCATTCATTCCAGTCGAACCGACCATTTGATCGACGCGGATCATGTGGAAAACCTGCTTAAATTGCACCTAGAGGGATACGATCACGCCCGAGAGATTTGGACCGTACTGAACTTTATGTTGTGGCACCAAATGTTTATTGAAGGAAAACACGCGTATTCGCCGAGCGTTTCGTCTCGGGTCAACGTTCGCAACCGGAGGATGCAGCAACACTTTTCCCCGGAACGGGCTGTCAACGAACAATAGTCGACCAAGAATCGACGGATCAAGACCATCGATGCCTTTGTAGGTACGTATTTTTCCAAAGCAGGATTTTTCGAGCTGTTTTTGAAGTGAATGAATTAACCTGACTTGGCATCAAAATCACCGGTGTGAAAGGACACGTAAAATGGCGAAAAAGTACATCCTTCGCATCGCAGGGGCCCTGTTGGTTGCGGTTATTGTATTCGCTGCCGTTTTCGTCGCACTTTTAAAACTGGTTCCATTTAACTCTGCCAAATTGGTGTATTCAAATCAGCCAACTGTCATCTACGACAAGAATGGCGCCGTCTTCATGAAAATCTCGGCACCCGGGCCCTCTGCGCTGCCTTACCAGGACGTTCCAACTGTGCTCCAAAATGCGGTCGTCGCGACGGAAGACCACACGTTTTGGACCGGCTGGAGCGTCGACCTCACCAGCATTGGACGTGCTGCGTGGGTAGATTTGGTGTCACATAGCTTTGCGCAAGGAGCCAGCACGATTCAGGAACAGCTGGCGAAAATCGTATACTTAAACGATCAAAAGACCATTTCACGCAAAATCAACCAGATTCTTTTAGGCATCCAAATCGGACGCCACTTTACCAAGCAACAAATTTTGACGATGTACCTCAATCGCGTTTTTCTCGGTGAAAACTCAGTCGGCGTCAGCCAAGCGGCCTTGAGGTACTTTGGCATCGACCTGAAGCACAACCCGCATTTAACACTCGACCAAGCTGCTCTGCTGGCCGGACTGATTCAGTCTCCAAGTGCTTACGACCCGCTGCAGCATCCGCGATTAGCCTTGCAGCGGCGGAACATCGTCCTGCAGAACATGGTGAAATACGGCTACATTTCGTCGGCGCAGGCCGCTGCCGCTGCGAAACAGCCGTTAGGCGTATCGTTTCACTCGTTTCCTGGGGACATGTGGACTCAACACCCCCTGTTCACGAACTTCCTGTTTGACTATGCCAACCGGCATGGAATCACGCAGGAAGAGTTGATGCAAGGCGGTTTAAAGGTCTACACCACCATCGATCCGAATGTGCAAAAGGCCATTCACACCGTATTTTGGAACACGAACTATAACTCAGACTTCCCGGGGCCAACGAGTGGCACCGTGGTTCAAGGCGCCGCTCTGTTTGTCAACCCGGCCACCGGCGGCATTCTCGGCGCGGCAGGTTCGCGAGAACAGGGCTACCAACGTCTAGGACTCGACCGCATCTACAGCAAAAGCTCTCCAGGTTCGTCCATTAAACCGGTTATGGAATACGGTCCGGCCATCCAGTCCGGAAACTGGACGCCAACGTCGATTCTGGACAATACACCGCACAACTTTGGGGGCGGCTACGCGCCGCAAAACTGGAATGGCCCCAGCGCACCCAAAAAGGTCACCCTGCAGTATGCGTTGCAGTGGTCCCAGAACGTCGCCTCAGTCTGGCTGTTGCAGCAAATTGGAATTCAAACGGGAGCTTCATTTGCAGAGAAGGACGGGATCCCGTTGACACAAACCGATTTGCAGCACCTGGGCATTGCTATCGGGGGCATGCAAAACGGCGTCGATGCCATGGAAATGGCTCAGGCCTATGAACCCTTCGACTCTCAAGGGCAACAGATGAAGGCCCACTTGATTTCAAAGATTGTCAACCAGTCTGGCAACGCAATCTACCAGTTTCAACCTGTTGCAAAAAGCATTATGTCTGCGAATACGGCACAAGTCATTACAAGTTTGCTGCAAGACGCAGTTCAATACGGCACAGGCCAGGCCGCTGCCGTGCCCGGCTGGGGCGTCGCTGGAAAGACAGGGACAGTTCAATACAGCAGCGGACTGTACGGAGCTCATCCCACTTGGGTGAGAAATGCCTGGTTCGATGGGTACACACCGAACATGGTGGGATCGATTTACTTAGGCTATGACCAGCCGTCGCCACAGTATCACCTGACCATGTCGCCCGACCCGTCGTACAATGCGGCGAAAATCTTTGGGGATATCGTTAAACTGGCCGTCGCAGGGCAGCCGCCGCAACAGTTCCCGGTTGGTCCGTACCCCGCGTGGCAGGGTCTTCCAAACGCAGCATACCAACTGCTGAAAGCGACTCCGCAGACGGGCAACGGGCAGGGTTCAAACACAACAGGAAATCAGACGTCGAATCAAGCGAATAACACGGCGGGACTCAACGGCACCGGCAATGCAACAGGCAATGTCTCGGGCAACGCGACAGGAAATACGCCAAGCAACATTCCGGGCACAGTTCCAGGCAGCACCACTGGCAACACGACAGGCAGTGTTCCCGGAGTGCCCCCCGCTAACGTTCCCGCGACGGCGCCTTCAGGTGGGTCGCAGAATTCGAGCAATTCGACGGTTGGGTCGTCGAATCCTGGAACCAATTCGACATCTTCGGGCAATGGAGGAGCTTCGCCTCCCCAAAACAGTACGGTTCGAACGTCCAGTCCGGCTGCGGGTTCCAACGCGACATCTACGACAGCGAACGCACCGTAAGGTGCAAAAACACCAGCCTGCTCCTGCCCGGACCGCCATCCAATGCGCATCGGGCAGGGCGGCTGTTTGATATAAAACACAAACGCATTCCCCCCCGATATTCGGCAATCTTTTGGTCTCTTGGCTTTGAGCTCAAAAATAAAGTGCCTGTCCAATTGCGGCAGGCACTCACAAATTCACCGTCACAAATTCACCGTACAATTCCGTTGACTATTTGGACAGCAGACCCTTGCTCACTAAAAAGTCGCGGGCCACTGTAGCCGGGTCCTTTTTCAAAACATCCACCTCATAGTTCAACTCCGTTTGGTCCGCGGTCGTGATGACGCCCCAAAGCGGCTTAAGAATCGGCCCCAAATGGTCTTCCTGGAACACCTTGTCATTGATCAGAGCCACTGCGTGATAGGGCGGAAAAAAGTGCTTATTGTCTACAAGAGGCACCTCGTGCAGCTTTTTCAGCCGGCCGTCCGTCGAATAGCTGACAGCGGCTTGTACCGCATTGTTGGCCAATGCCTGGTACATCAAATCGTAACTCATTGCCTTGGCACTCTTGAACTGAATTCCATAGTCCTTTTCGAAATCCGCCAGGCCGTCACCCTTGCGGGCCTGGAAGGTGGGATCTGTCCCCAACACCCAGTTTTTTGCGTATGGAATGGCATCCGAGACTGTTTTCAGGTGGTCCTTCTTTGCAGTCGCCTGCGTCACTGCCAATGCGTAGGTGTCCTCGTAGCCCAGGGACGGGGAAACCCAAATGTTCCACTGTTTCATTTCCTGGTCGACAACGTATTGAGAAACCAAGTTCGGGTGCCCCTTAAACTTTCCGGTATACGATTGCTTCAGCGGTCCTGCAAATTCTGTACCGTCATATCCCGTGTAAATTTGAATGGCATTGCTCAACATCATGGTATGCATCAGTCCGGAGGCCCCAGAGGTTTGTTTAATCGTCACCTTGATGGGTGTTTTGGCTTCGATAAGGTCTTTCATCATGTAGTCGTCAATCAAGGGTTCAGAGAAATCCTGTGAAGCCATGGTGAGTTGTTTGACGGGATACTGTGCACTGGTACCTCCGGAGGAGTTCCCACTGGCCTGCCCGCTGCTGCTCGCCCCCCCTGTTCCGCATCCGGCAACAAGCACTGTCAGCGCGATGCCAGTTGACGCGGCAATCCACCTGCTTCGCACTGTCGTTTGCTTGATCTTCCCCATTGATTTTTTCTTCAACTTGACCCCTCCGTGTCGAATGTTTTTCGATGATTTTCGATGTTTGTAGATGCTTGTATCGGTAAATTATTTGGAAAGCCAGTTTTCGGCGTTACCGCAAGCCGCGCGGCGTCAAGGCCCGCTCCAAGCGGCTCATCACGAATTCGGCGAGAAACGCCATCACTACGGCTGGGATGGTCCCGGCTAGCACCATCTCGTTACTGGCCATGCCCAGCCCCTGCATGATGAGTCCACCGAGGCCGCCTGCTCCGATTAACGCAGCCAGCGTCGCAAAACCAATGGTCGCGACGAGGGATGAGCGGATCCCAGCAATAATGACCTTCAACGCCAACGGCAATTCCACCAGACGCAGCATCTGCCACTTGGTCACCCCCATGCCCAAGGCTGCATCCTTAATTTCTGGCGCCACTCCGGCTATGCCCACATAGGTGTTCCGCACTACCGGCATGAGCGCATAGACAAAAAGGGCGATGATGGTAGGCAGCAGTCCAATGCCAAGTCCAATCGTGATCATCAACACCAGAAGTGCCAAACTCGGAATGGTCTGCATGGCGTTGCTGAACCCAAGGATCCAGGGGTAGAGCTTTTTGACGCGCGTCGCGAAAATGGTCAAGGGAATGGCGATGATAATCACGATGCCCATGGGAATCGCGACGAGGTAGAGTTGTTGCAGCGTGGCCTGCCACACAGTGTGAGCGTGGTGCATCATGTATAAATAGGTGTTCCATAAAAGCAAAATGCTTCACCTCCGTGTAGGATCGGTTCGATGAGAAGCGCTTAGACTATGCGTGCTTAGCGGGTGCGGGGCCCGTTTCGCCTTCGATGCCAAGCGCCCCCGCCAGTACCCCAACCAGTGACCCCCGCGTTACAACGCTCGCAACGTGGCCTGATGCATCCAGCACCGGAATGGCGTCGAGTTTGAACGACATCATTTGGTGAATCGCCCGCAATGCAGGGTCGTCTACGGAAACCGCGGCGTCCGCAAATACCGCCAGGGTCCCAATGCGAACCGTGTGATTCGCTTCAAAGGCTTGTTGAATGTCCCGCAGCCGGGCAATCCCCATGAATTTCTTGTCAGGGGTCTCGACCATCAGCGTATCGACCTTGCGGCGGCGCATGAACTCAAGCGCTTGGGCCAGGCCTTGTTCGGATGAAATAGTTGCCGCGTTCTCGGACATAATGTCCCGAACGGAAACCTCACCCGCTTGACGAAGCATGCGCTGCTGCCCAATGAAACTCGCCACAAAGTCGTCTGCCGGGTGGCGAAGGATTTCCTCGGGCGTTTCGGCTTGGACGATTTGCCCTTCGCGCATGATCACGATGCGGTCCGCGAGACGCAGAGCTTCGTCCATATCGTGGGTGACAAACAAGATCGTCTTTTGCACCCGCCTTTGCAGGTTTTTCAATTCGTCTTGGAGCTGCTCGCGTGTGATGGGGTCCAAGGCGCCAAACGGCTCATCCATCAAAATGATGTCCGGGTCGTGAGCCAACGCTCGTAAAACGCCGATGCGCTGTTGCTGACCGCCGCTGAGTTCACGCGGGAACTTATCGAGGTATAAGTCCGGGTCCATCCTGGCCAACTGCAACAACTCTGCAGCCCGATCCCGCCGCCGCTTGGGCTTGACCCCGTTTAAGCGAAGCACAAACGAAATGTTTTCGGCAATCGTGAAGTGGGGCATCAATCCGATTTGTTGGACCACGTATCCAAGGCGGCGCCGCAGCTGCACGGCATTTTGGGTTCGGTAGTCTTTGCCGTCCAACAAAATAGTCCCAGAAGTCGGTTCGACCAGGCGGTTGATCATGCGCAAAGTGGTCGATTTACCGCACCCGGAAGGGCCAATCAAGGTGACAAACTCCCCCTTGTCCACGGTTAACGAAAAGTCGTCAACGGCCCGGGTCCCGTCGGGGTACAACTTGGTTAAATGAGCAAATTCGAGCACGGACTTCACCTCCAAAGTGTCCTGCCGCAATGGTCAAACAACGCGAAAAAACCCTGCGGCATCGCCTGCAGGGTAATTTTGCTTGCGTCTAAGTACAATCGCTGACAGAGAGAGTCAGACTCTCCCGCAACGGTTTCAAATCTCTTAAACGCTTGCGAAGTTAGCTGTCGGATTCGGACTTAAGAGATTGTCCTTCCAATTTACCACGTTTTCCACTACGGCAAATTGAATACACCCCAAAAATTGGGTCCCCCGCTTCCCTTTCGGGAATTCAGCGATACATTTTAAGTTAATTGATTAATTTAATTGTACAACGAATCTTTTAACAACCAAAGCAACTTATCGGTACCTAATTCAGACGATCGACGAGGATCGCCTAGAATAGGTTACCTAACCCCGGTTTAAGTACATTTATTCGTCTATTCTGACGGATTATCCCGGGTTACGAACAACCGTTTGATGGATTTTCAGCTTTGTCGAAACGGCGGGTAAAATGACGAAGGAGAGCCTCAAGTCGGCTCTCCCCCGTTGTGTTTCCGTTGCCGTGTTGTTTGTCTTTCGTTGCGGCGCCGTCCTTCGCCGGCTGCCTGCACCCCTTCACACCTGTCCTTAGACCACAACGGCCCACTTTCCGTTTCGAAACACAGGCTGCGTCTTGCCGTCTTGTGTCAGGGCATCGATGTTCAGTTGGTCCGATCCAATCATAAAGTCCACGTGCATGATGCTTTCGTTCAAACCGTGGGCCTCCCACTGGTCGTGCGGCAAGTCGCGCCCGCCTTCAATCAAAGGATAGGCCTTGCCAATCGCCAAGTGACACGAGGCGTTTTCGTCAAACAGCGTGTTATAGAACAAGCGGTTCATCTGAGTGATGGGAGAATCGACAGGCACTAACGCGATCTCGCCGAGGAAATGGCTCCCTTCATCCGCTTCGATGATGTTGGCCAACGCTTCCTGCCCAGACGCCGCCTTGTACTCCACAATGCGTCCCTGTTCAAACCGCAGTTGAATGCCCTCGATGAGGGTTCCGTTGTGGTTGAGCGGCATGGTACTGGAAACCGTGCCATGAACTCCCGTTTTCATCGGCACGCTGTACACTTCCTCCGTCGGGATGTTGGCGACAAACGGAACCCCTTGCGGAGTCTCTTGGAGGGCTGCCGTCCAGAAGTAACCCTGCGGCAGTTGTACAGTCAAATCGGTGCCGGGACCTTGGTAGTGCAGTTGTTGGATCCCGAGACTGTTCAACCAGTCGCTGCGTTTTTGGAGGTTGTTCAGGTGTTCATGCCAAGCAGCCACCGGGTCCTCCCCGTCTGCCCGCGCACAAGCCAGGATGTCCTTCCACATGGCGTCTATGCGCTGGTCTTCAGGCAATTCCGGGTACACCTTATCCGCCCAGGCTTGCGTCGGGGCCGACAGGAGTGCCCAGCTGTAGTCTCCATTGGTCCTCTTGTCGTTGAACGGCCGAAACGCTTCGGCAATCGCGCGGCTGGACTGGGCGACGCGGCGCGAGTCCACGCCCTGATACAGATCGGGGTCGCTCGCTGGAATGGCTATGTATGCGGCACCTTCAGCCGCAAGCTTCTCAACCCACTGAACCTGCCATTTGGCGCGTTCAGCCAGCGTCTCCAACGAGCCCCGGCGAACCGTCTCGCGCATCCACCACTCGTCCCCGTAATCCACATGAACAAACTTAGCGCCGGCCTCGTAGCCCTCTTCCACCAACAATCTGGCAAATTCGATGTGTTCGGGATATACTTGGCGACTTGCAAACCCAATTACGAGGTTTTGCCCTGGCTGCAAATTGACGCCAACTTTGATGGCCAGTTTCGCGTACTTTCTCAGTTGGTTGTTCAACGGTCAATCCATCTCCTCGTCTTTAGCGTCGCTCTCGACGATTTCATCATAGCAAATGCGCGGCCGTTTCAAAAAAGCCTGTGGCCTTGTGGGAGCTTTGACGAACTTCGGACTTTCAGAAAACCGGAGGCTCTGGCGGCCTGAATGGTGAAAATTAATATTTCTGAACTCGAAAATTTCCTGTAAACTAGGAGAAGTCCTTCATCAATAGCTCATCATTCTCTGACAAAACAGCATAGCTCCATGACAAATATGTGCAAAAAAAAACGGTTCCAAAAGCACCACCGAAAACGGTAAGAACTTCGAGAAGAGAGGTACACCATGTCGAATTCAGTCGGTCTTGCGACGAACATTCAACCTCCAGGAACGAGTATGTACAAATGGGTCGTCCTCATCGTCACCACCGTCACTCAAACCGGTATCTCTTTTATTGCCATGGGAATCGGCGCACTGGTTCCATTCCTCGAGCAGCAACTCAAACTGACCAACGCCCAAGTCGGCTTGACGGTCAGCGCCGTGAACGTCGGTATGGCCTTGACGGCCATGCTGTTCGGTCAACTCGTCGATCGCTTCGGCGAAAAAAGGGTGCTCGTGACCGGCGGCATCATGAGCGGTCTGTCGGTCATCGCCACTTCCTTTTCGAGCTCTTTTGGCATCTTATTACTGCTTTTGGTGTTCACGGGACTTTGGGCGGCTTCGTCGACACCTGCCGGCAGCAAAGCCATTATGACCTGGTTTCCGTTTTCAATGCGCGGGTTTGCCATCGGATTCCGGCAAATGGGGGTGGCCGGCGGCGGCGCCTTGGCGGCTTTGATTTTGCCGATCATCGCACTGCACTCCAATTGGCGTCACGCCCTCGTGGTAGCCGGGGTGTCTGCGGTGGTCATCAGCACCATCGTCTGGTTCGTCTACCGCGAGGACGCAGGAGTGCCGCAAATGCCCGGAAACGCAAAGGCGCCCCAGCCCCAGTCCCAGCAGGCCTCGAAAGTCAAAGACATCCTGCGGAACAAGTCGTTGTGGTATGCCAGTGCAGGGGCTACGGCGTTTGTCGGAGCGCAATTCATCGTGATTGGCTATACACAACTTTTTCTGCACGTCCAAGCCCACGTGTCCCTGCACTGGACCGCCTACTTTCTCGTGATCGCCCAGTTGTGCGGCGTTGCCGGCAGAGTGCTGTGGGGCGTCATCAGCGACCGCATGTTTAAAGGGGCCCGAAAACCCGTCATGCTGGTGATTGGCGCCATCATGGCGGCAATTTGCCTCATTATGCTCACGATTGGACCCGGTACGCCTTTGTGGCTTGCGGGAGTGTTGTTCGCAGGGTTTGGTTTTTCAGCCATTGGCTGGAACGGCATTTGGGTCACTTTGATTTCCGAGTTGGTCGGCAAAGACCAAGCGGGCACGGCAGTCGGCGTAGGAATGACGGTGCTGCAAATGGGGGTGCTGGTCTTTCCCTTGTTGTTCGGGTCTTTGATTGACCACTTTCATTCCTACAGCGTGAGTTGGATCGCGTTGTTTTTTATCGTTCTGATGGGTTCCGTCCTGATCTATTTGGTCAAAGAAAAAAGCAGCTACCGTACAGAATGACTCACGCGGTACAACCGCACAATTTTTTGGACCATGGCTTGCGCGGAAAACCGCTGGTGAACCCATTGGCTGACTACCTGGGTGTTTCTTTGGACAGCTTGATGATTCACTTGTACGAACTGCAAATCGCCCTTTAGCCGGCTGGTTTGCCAAGGTTCCCGGGAGTGCCGGGTCAAACCGTGATCGCCAAAATTGGACCGGTAGGCAGCGTTAAGGTTTGCCGTCGTGACTAACCCTGCGTATTTTGCGTAGCCGACGGCCAAGGTGGGTTTGGCACTGGCCAACGATTCCAGGGCGACACGCGCGGTACCCACTACGACGTCGCAAGCCCGATAAAAGTGCTGCATATTCTGGACATGCCCAAGCACAACCAGTTTTCGCGACCCTTTTACGTATTGCTTAGATCCTCTCCCCGCCACAAGGGCGTACGCATTTTTGTGTTCTTTGACGTACTGTTGAAGAACCTTGCTGATGCGCTGGCTTAGTCTGACTTTGTCAAACGTGAAGCGGCCGGCATATCCAATCACGAAACTGTTGGCAGGAATCTTGTAACGCTGTCGAAAAGCCTGATTGGACCCCGGGCGAAACTTCCGCGTCGAGATTCCGTTTGGAATCAAATGCACTTTGCGCGCCGGCACGCCGCACCGCAACAGGTACTGTTCCATCGGAGGCGACACGGCCACGACCGCGGTCGCGAATGGAGCCGTCTTCCGTACCGTCTGCGGCAACACGTACTGACCGTGCACTGTAAAGACCACGGGGACTTTCCTTGCCAAACGCACATTTCTGAGCAACAGAAAACTGGACGAGTCATGTGCGTGAATGGCGTCGTAGTGAAAGTGTTGCACGGTGCGGGCCAGAGCAGAGGCGGCAAGCCGGTACGGGCGTTGGATGTGAACCCGGATGCCGCGCTGGCGAAACAGAGATACCCACTCTCCCCCGGAGGTAAACACCCCTACAGAGTATCCCAGTCGCTTCAACTCCGTCGCGAGCGTCAGAACGTACGTCTCCGTCCCGCCGCCGCGCCACAAATACCGAATCATCAAGAGGACTTTTTTCAACGTTTACCGCCGTCCTGTCTGCGAGATTTCCCTCCAACACGTACTAGCCGTGCACGTATTAGCCGCGCATTCGAAGAATCTGGAACGCCTCTGCGAACTCCACATAAACTCTTTGGCCTCGAAATCTCGCCTTCGTCTCCATAGTATCCGGGTGTACCGGGTGAAGATTGGACCCAACCTGGGTTTGAAACGCGTTGAGGGCTTCCATTTTCTTTTGCAGTTCTTCCTTGAGCAAAGGAATGAACAGATTGGGTTCAAACGTCAATTCTCCATCGGTTTCGTAGACCAGCACCGAACCATTCCAAAAGTACGGCCGGGCAGCCCCGAGTGCCGCATAGTGAAGTGTTTCGTGGTCCTGGTGCTTTGTGAGAGAAGGAATGTAGACGACGGTGGGTTGAAACTCCGCAATGTGGTTTTCGATCTTTGTCACCAAATCGACTCTGGGTATGGCATCGAGTTTGCTGTGATACTTCGTTTTTGCCGACTTGTCGAGGTACATGAATTGAACGTCGTTTACCCCGAGCACGTCCATCGCCCGCTGCAGTTCGCGCAAACGTTCATTGCCGGAGTACGTTTGATAGTGTCCTGTCTCTTTGCGGTATTTGCGGTAATCCGACATGACAAAAGAAGCAATCAAAACTCGAACCGGACTGGCGCACTGGATGTACTTTTGAATGACCCCACCGCAGCCGATGGTTTCGTCATCCGCATGAGGTGCGAGGATGAGTACCCGCTGCTGGTCGTATCGCAAGATGTCCACTCTCAAACCCTCACTTTTGCTTTCTCCTTCGTCCGATTATCATAGTGCCGAAACGCGCAAAGGGACAATGCGCATACCCAATGTTCTCAAACTCTGGCGATTGGTCCATTCAAAGCTCAACGAGTTTGTCTATAGTAATGCCAAAGCCCTGTCTCAATGCCAAAACCATGGGGAGGCGGCGAAATGCAATCTTCGGTCAACGTCCTCGTCACCGGCTCCGGTTCTCCCGGTGCACCCGGAATTATCAAGTCCCTGAGAGCCGCTCACACTTTCCCGTTTCCTGTTCGGGTCATCGGAGTCGACGTAGAGCCAAACCCCGCTGGGCGCTATTTGGCCGATCGCTTCTTTCCAGTCCCTGCAGCACAAGACGCAAAGTTCATCGATGCACTGCTCGAGATTTGCCGCAGCGAACAAGTTCACGTCGTCTTGCCAATGGTCAGTGCGGAGTTGTTCTCTCTGTCCAAGCACAAATCCGAGTTTGCCAAGGCGGGGACCCGAGTCTCCGTTTCCAAGACTGCGGCGCTGTCCGCAGCTCTCGACAAGGGCAAAACGTTTGCCGCGTTGAGCTCCCAGTCCATTGCCGTACCGAAGTACGCGCTCGCACAGACCGTCCCACAACTGCACGAAGCCATCCGCGCCTTGGGTTACCCCAAGCGGCCAGTGTGTTTTAAGCCTGTGGTCGGCGACGGCAGCCGCGGCTTTAAAGTTCTGGATACCGCCGTTGATTGGCCGAAGCGGTTGTTTCAGGAAAAGCCGGACAGCACGTACATCAGCGAACGGGAACTGTTTGAGGTGCTGGGGTCCAATGCGGCCATTCCAGAACTGATGGTGATGGAGTTCCTTCCAAACGAAGAGTACAGTGTAGACCTGTTCGCAAACGAGGGAGACGTGATGGTCGCAGTCCCGCGCCGGAGGGACCGGATGGTCAACGGGATCACGACAAGAGGAACCATCGAGAAGGACCAGCAGGTCATCGACACAGCGACAGCTGCTGTAAGGTCTTTGGGGTTGCACGGCAACATCGGCGTCCAGGTGCGAAAAGACGCGAACGGGACGCCAAAAGTCATCGAGGTCAATCCGAGACTGCAAGGAACCACGGTTCACAGCACAGCCGCCGGCGTTAACCTGCCGCTGCTCGCCGTCAAACTGGCCTTGGGACTGCCCATCCAGCCAGAGGAGTTGCGTGTAAAATGGGGTACCGCGATGACGCGGTACTGGGAGGAAGTGTTTTACGACGCAAATGGGCAGCCCTTCAGGCTATGAGGAAAATTCCCGCAACGCCTGTAAAAACGCCTCTCCGTACTTGGCAAACTTGAGTTCTCCGACGCCCTTAATCCGCAGCATCTCCGCTTTGTTCGCAGGCTGATGGGCTGCAAGTTCGCGCAGGGTGCTGTCTGGGAAAATCACGTACGGAGGCACGTTTTCGCGCTGGGAAATCTCCTTGCGAAGCGAACGGAGCCTCGCGAACAGCTCGTCGTCTTGTTCGACGGGCTTTTTGGTTTCCAGCACCTTCAAAAACACCTGAGCTTCGTTTTTCAGAACGGCAATGGCCGGGGGCTGCAAGCGGACGACAGGGTACTGCCCTTCCGTGACCTTCAGATACCCATCCGCCACCAGGGTTTGCATGGTGCCGACAATGTCTTTTTCAGGCGTCCCTTTCAGCAATCCATACGTCGTCAATCGGTTCAATCCCAACTCGAGAATCCGTTTGTCCCTGGACCCGCGGAGGATTCCCGCAATTATTTTCATGCCAAAGCGCTCCTTGACGCGGACAATGCAAGAAAAAATCTGCTGGGCAACCACCGTGATGTCCTTTCGCTCGAGAGACTGATTGCAGTTGCTGCAGTTGCCGCAGTATTCTGGGGCCGTTTCGCCAAAGTAGTGCAGAATGTAGGAACGCAGGCACTGCGTCGTGTAGCAGTAATCCACCATGGCCTGGAGCTTCTTGAACTCGTTGTGTTTGCGATCCGTTGCAAACACCGATTGCTCAATGAGGAATTTTTGAACCTGGATGTCGCGTGAGCTGAACAGGAGCACGCACTCGCCGGGATCGCCGTCCCGTCCTGCGCGCCCCGCTTCCTGGTAGTAGGCTTCGATGTTCTTGGGCATGTTGTAGTGGATGACAAAGCGGATGTTCGACTTGTCGATACCCATGCCAAACGCGTTTGTCGCCACCATGATTTGCGTTTCGTCGAACAAGAACTCGTCTTGCGCCCGCGTGCGGGCTGCGTCGCTGAGACCGGCGTGATACCGCCCCACAGGATACCGCTTCTTGCGCAAAAACTCGTAAAGTCCATCGACTTCTTTGCGAGTAGCGGCGTAAATGACGCCCGATTGTCCAGAATGGGTTTTCAAATATGACAAGATGAAATCGCGTTTGTCCTCGCCGACCACCATCGTAAAGGTCAAATTGGTGCGGTCAAACCCGGTGACAAACACGCCAGGCTCCTTCATCGAAAGGCTTTTGGCGATGTCCTCAATGACTTCCGGCGTCGCCGTAGCTGTAAAAGCGGTGACCACCGGCCGGTAGTCCAGCGTTTCCAGGAACGTCGCAATGGCCCGATAACTCGGGCGGAAATCGTGGCCCCATTGAGACAGGCAATGGGCTTCGTCCACCGCAATGAGCCCTGGACGCAGTGACCTCGCCAAAGCCGCAAACAAATCGGACTCCAGCCGCTCCGGAGCGATGTACAGCAGCGTGTACTCCCCGCGCCGCGCCTTGTCAAACCGTTCTTTAACCTCTTCAAAAGGAAGTGTGCTGTTGATAAACGCAGCCGGAATCCCCAAACTGCACAGGGTGTCCACCTGGTCTTTCATGAGGGAAATGAGAGGCGAAATGACGATGGTCAACCCGTCTTGCATTAGGGCTGGAATCTGATAACAAATGGATTTTCCGCCGCCAGTCGGCATAATTCCAATCGTATCCCGGCCATCCAATACGCTGCTGACAATCTCGGCTTGCCCCGAGCGAAACCCGTCATAACCGTAGTAGCGTTTCAAAAGCTCTTGGGCGGTTTGCAGCCGCACCTGATTTCCGTACATTTGTGCAACTCCTTGACTTCGTGCAACCCTGGATTGCCCCCGAACGGAACGCGTTCCATCGGCGGCGCCCCAAGAGCCCTTCGACAGGCATTTTGAGTCTTTATCATCATAACATGGTTGATGTGTGAGGGTGCAGGGTATTCACAAAGCATGTGACTGTGATAAGTTTTTTATAGACGGGAGGGTATGAGAGATGACCGTTTACGATTTTACTGTATCGACAAGTTTTGGCGGTGAACAAGCGCTCCGGGACTTTGACGGCAACGTCCTGCTCATCGTCAACACCGCAAGCAAGTGTGGATTCACACCGCAATACGAAGGGCTCGAACGCCTCTATCAGAAGTACAAAGACAGCGGGTTTTACGTCCTGGCCTTCCCATGTAATCAGTTTGCCGGACAGGAACCGGGGTCGAACGAAGACATCCAAAACTTTTGCAAAAACCACTACTCGGTCAGTTTCCCCGTGTTTGCAAAAATTGAGGTCCGCGGCGCAAACGCTCATCCGTTGTACTTACACCTGACCCAAACATCTCCAGGCTGGTTACATACGAAAACGGTGAAGTGGAACTTTACAAAGTTTCTCGTGAATCGATCGGGCCAGGTCGTCAAACGGTTCGCCCCAAACGTCAAACCGCAAGCCATTGAACCAGACATCCAAGCGCTGCTCGATGAAACTTCTCTACAGCACCATGTACAATAAAGCAAAGACAAACAACAAGGCAAAGTCAAACAAAGCGAGGGGTATGCCGTGAGGCGGCTCTCTCTCAAAAAAACGTCCGCCGCCTCCAAGAGGGGCAGCGGACGTTTTTTTACGGACCAGTGTTACCAAGTGTTATTGGCAGAAATGGTGGGCATCCGGACCGCGTCGGACACCGTGATCACGTCCAACACCTGCCCCCTGGCCCCATGGGTAACAATGGCATATTGTCCTGGGTGATTCGCCTTAAACACATGAGTCGTAATGGCGCCCCGAGTCGGCGAACCTGCCGTACCCGCGGTTCCCGGTGTTGGAGCCGTCCTTCCTGCAACGGCACCCGCAGTGCCGCCGGTCATTCCAGCAGCGTTCCTGCCGTCGCGGCCGACGTACGGCACAATTGAGACTGCGTTTCCGGCTGTATTGGCACGGGAAACGTCAATGGTCCATCCTGTTGGCACTGCAATGTGCAGTCCATTTCCATTTCCAACCATGGCTCTTGAAGCCGCAGCCCCAACCCGACCTGCATTCCCGCTTGTCATGTCGTCCATCCGAACCCGGACCGTTTTTGTCGCTGAGTCTACAATCACGGAATGCCCATGATAAGCAACCGGTGCCCCGTTGCCGGCCATGGCCCCCGCTCCCCGATGAGGACCCATACCGGTGATATTGCCAACGGCATTTGCACCTTGTCTGACGGTGTTCCCCACTTCATTCCCAACAAATCCAGCCGCATTGCCAGCCGCGTTTGCAGCATTGCCTGCAGTCCCCATGTTGCCGCACCCGGCCAGAGGAACGAGCATTGTCACCGCTAAAGCGGTTGCAATCGTATTGAATTTCACCTGGCGTCTGACCTCCCTTTTAAGTTTAGGATGGCTCTTCATAAAAGACATGTCGCCCGGTGCTGTATGCGGACGACCCTTTGTTAATATGCGGCAGGACCTCCGGCTGTATGCTCAAAACAAAAAAACCCTCTTGCGAAGTGTTGGCGCGCTAGGCATGCGCGTCGATGAAAACAGCGACCCAGCGGCACTTCGGCTTTCCGGGAGCAAAACCTTGCGTCCGCCCATAGACTGATGCAGGACATTCGTTTAGACAGAACCCATGTCCCATCAAAAGACGAGAAGTGACTCTCATCAGAAATGGGGTTATCGTTATGCCCGCACTGCCTACCCTTAAAGTCGGATCCAGGGGTTCGTATGTGAAATGGCTTCAAATGAACGTAAATGGGTTAGCTCTGAACTACAATGGATTTGCAATAGACGGAGTTTTCGATACGAAGACGGAAGAGGCTATAAAAAACTTCCAAGACCGATTTTTATTAAATTCAAACGGAATCGTCAGCACTTCTACGTGGAAAGTCCTCAATGACAACGTCCGAGCGGTACAAAACCTGTTGAATCTCAACGGATATCGCGCCGGCGCCCCAGACGGCTGGTTTGGACCCGTTACCACGAGCGCCGTACGGACGTTCCAGAGCGACAACGGCCTTTATCCTTCGGGCATTGTAGACCCGAGAACCCGTCAGAGGCTGTTCAATCCCCGCCCTAAAGACAATTACGAATACCGCCCCAGTTCAAATGACTTAACTTCACTTCACCCGTATGTCGCGCTGCTTGCCAGGAGATTTCTTCAGTTGACTCAGGAAAACAACCTGGACATCCGCATTACGACGGCCTTTCGCAGTTGGGACGAAGAGGATCGGTTGTTTGCCCAAGGCCGATGGGCACCTGGGCAAATTGTGACGAATGCTCGCGGAGGAGATTCGTATCACAATTGGGGATTGGCCTTTGATGCCGCACCCTTTGAAAACGGGAAAATGTCGACCGATACACAAAAGTTCATCCAAATGGGTCAATTAGGCCAACAAGTAGGTCTGCAATGGGGCGGCACCTTCAAGTCCATTGTCGATTACCCACACTTTCAGTACACGTTCGGACTCAATACGTGGGACCTTCTCAATGGGGTGCGCCCCGCCTGGTGACCACTCGGCCGATCAACTCCTGCCTTTGCAAAGAGATTCCCTGGGCAAGGAGATGGCCGGCATGCAGAGATTGCCTTTGCGAAGAGACGGCCTGTACGAAGCCTACGACTTTTTACTGTCCGGAACTTCTGACGTAATACCCGTTTTGAATGGTGTATCCAGGCAAAGAAGTCGGCGGCTCGCTGTGAAAGTGGTCGCGCGCTTGCTGAGGAGTTGAGAAGGCGATCATAGAAGTTGGTAACGGACTCTTCAACTCCTGCTCAATCTCGGACAGCAGTTTGGTCCGCTGTTGATCCACAGAACTGCCCGGTATCAGCGGGAAGTTCACCGCCCAGATCAACGACTCTGGAAAGTCCCCATGGTTAAACAGGGTGGGCTGCATGATCCACGAAGAGGCTGCGTCTGCCTGTTGATCGCCTTTCATGACGTAGTTGTTCCAGAACGCGGCTAGGCTGTCGGCTGCAGAAGTCTTCAGGCCGGATAAAGTCTGAAGCATCTTTTGACCATCGGCTTGCACCACACTTGCGGGTTCCGGTTGAAGAACGGGCAACGCGATCGCGTTGCTGGACAAGTTACCCGTCGCAGCTGTGACGTTGCTTGCCGCACCGACTCCTGCATCGCCCGGGTTGACAGGAAACACGCCCAGCCATTTTCCGGTACCGATGTACACGGCGCCATGGGAGACCGCAAAGGCGGGCGGATTGCCCCACGTATCCACGTCCGATGTCGATCGCGGAATGCTGTATACAACCGTCTTCCAAGAATGGGTGTCAATAGCGACGATGCGGTTCCAGTACCTGAACCTCCAAACGAGGCCCATGTTTTGGACGGGAGGAAGTTTCGGCCCTTTCATGGCGAGCCAGACCCAAGAACCACTCCGTCCAATGACCTGGTTGTCCCACCCTCCCGGTGAACCTACCGCTGGATTGATCTCGGATGCATACCCCGGAATGGACGACGGCAGCGAAAACACCGCACGTCCGCGGTTAACCAGCGAGATCGTCATCGGCGAAGCTCCAACGGTCGACCCGAACTGCAAAGACCAGTCTCCTGCGTACGCAGTCGGCTTGGAGGACGACACCGCGGCACCGGAAAATCTCCAATTTGTCGTACCCAGCGAAGCCTGCTGGTAAACGTTCTGATAGGTGTGTCCACTGACCTTGACACTAGAAACGTGCACTTCGATGGCGTTCCCAATGGGTTGCAGCCCGACAATCTGAGACCCTGCGCGAAAGGTTGGAGTCAAGGACAGGTACCTCCACCCGTAGGCGACCTGCGTACTCGCGCGGGACCCATTTCCGGAAAGGGCGGAAGTATTTGCAGGCGTACCGTTCGCTGGATTTTGCGCAGCAGATGGGTTCTGCACGGTGTTTGCTGGGTTCTGCGAAGTATTTGAACTCGATACGGTACTGCTCGGGGAAGCACTCGGCCCCGGTTTCGCATTCCCGCTGGAACTAGGCGAAGACGTGTTGTTCGCGGGTCCAGCTTGCGTTGTACATCCCGCCAACCCGGCAGCTAACAGGATCGCAGTGGATATGACGGTGCCCTTGGCGACCAGGCGTCTATTCATTGGATTTCACTCTTTCTCAATATAATCGTAGATACAACGCATCGAAAAAATAAGTTGACGCAATGTATCCTACTCTGGGACACCATTCACGTTCACCCAAGTTATAGACGTTCCAATTCCAGCTTCGGTTACATCCTTTATATGGATGGAAGTCATGCAATCCCCGAACAGACCTCCTCGGCCACCGCCCGTTCAGACTTGTACGAATACCTCAACCGTTCGAAACATACCTTTGTAAAGACGCGGCGGACAAGTTGAAAAAACAACCAAACTTCTGCCTGTACTCCACCAGGCAAGAACTCGACTCAATTTAAAACCGGGAGAGTGTTATGAGGTTACTTCGAGACGCGTTCATGATTACAGTCGGATCGTATATCATCGCGTTTGGTGTCAACGAATTCATTGTTCCAGCTCATCTTATCACCAGCGGACTCGCCGGTGTCTGTATCCTGTTGTATAACCTGTTCGGTTGGCCCATCGGCATGCAGTTTCTCGCATTCAACATCCCGCTCTTGTTGTTGGGATACAGTTACATCGGCCGCAGGTTCACTGCGTATACGGTGTTGGCGGTGTTCGAGCAATCCGCTTTTTTAAGCTTGCTCCAGGTTCCGCACCACCTTACCGATGACCCCCTTTTGGCCAGTGTCTGCGGCGGTGTGGCGGTTGGATTTGGTGCTGGGCTGATTTTGCGGTTCGACGGCTCCGCTGGTGGGTTTGACATCGTATCCAGAGCACTGGCCCGCTTTGGAGGCATCGGCTTTGGCACCACGAACCTGGTCATCAACGGGGCCATCGTCATTGCGTCAGCGTTGGCATTTGACATCGAGTCCGCCCTGTACACTCTGATTTCCATTTTTGTGGCGTCCAAAACGTACGACACTGTACTGCACCACATGGACAAAATCTCCCTCATGATTGTGACAAATCGCGGCCAAGAGGTCATAGAGATGCTGCGGACGACCATCCACACCGAAGCCACCTTGGTAAACGGCCAATTGCCGCAAAACCGCAACCGCGAGATGGTGTATTCGGTCATTGTGGACGAACAGCTCAGCGACGTAAAAGAAGCTGTGCTCGACTTGGACCCCAGTGCGGTCATCTCGATCATCCCGACGCGCGACGTCATTGGCGGACAAGTCAGGCGTTGGTGAAACGACAACTCAGCGGCAGTTCGCCAGGTTCAAAAGCCCGTCCAAAACTTTGAGGTAATAATCGTCTTGGCGCAGGACGAACTCCGCTACTCCGACCCTTGCCGTCTCAAATTCGACGTGCCCGTCCGGCTCCATCTTCAACCCTTGAATTTCGACGTCCGCGCTCTGACCTCGAAAAAGAAGCATCAACTCGGAGATTTTGGCCTGGTAAAGTCCGCTGATTTCCTCCCATTGAGGCTCGTATTCCTTGAGTGACCGAAGGCTTTTAAGCCCAAAAACATGTGAAAACTCGTTGTCCTGAATTTTTTCGTTCCGAAACTGGTGCTTATGCACCCCCAATGCGGTCAATTCTTTGAACGGGACCTCAATTCCCAATTCCTCCTCTAATTCCCGCACTCCGTCTTCAACGCGTTCACCGGCCATCAGGTGACCCGCACAACTGACATCCAATTTGTTGGGGTTGGTGTCCTTTGCGGCACTGCGCCTCTGAAGAACGACGCACGCTTGCGAATCCTCGCAAAAGACCACCCAACAGTGAAAAGTTTGATGCCAGTAACCCTTTTCGTGCACTTCGGCGCGGGTCGCTGTCCCGCGCTTTTGAAGGTGCTCGTCCACAACGTCGATGATTTCCATCCGAATGAGCCCTCCGTCCGAATACGTTCTGCGTACCACCATTTTAACATTCCGCGGGGATTCCGTAGAAAGCGCAAGTTTCCGTCAACTTTACCGCCTTAAAACTTTGCGGGTTCTGAGGATGACCGTTAAAATTGAAGCATGGAAAGGGAGGCTTCGAAGGATGAATAAAGAACAACTGCGTCTGAAACTCACCCCTATTCAATACGAGGTGACACAGCATAACGCGACTGAACCGCCTTTTCAGAACGAGTATTGGAATAACCACCAAGACGGAATTTACGTAGACGTCGTATCCGGCAAGGCGTTGTTTTCCTCTCTGGAAAAATACGATTCTGGATGTGGTTGGCCGAGTTTTACCAGACCGTTAATGGACGATCTCGTCGCAGAGAAGATGGATTACTCCCACGGGATGATCCGCCGGGAAGTGCGCAGCCGCGATGCCGATTCCCACCTGGGCCACGTTTTCGAAGACGGCCCTTTAGAAACGGGCGGTCTGCGGTATTGCATCAACTCCGCTTCGCTGCGCTTTATTCCAAAAGAGGACCTGGAACGAGAGGGCTACGGCGAATACCTCTCCTTGTTTGAGTCTAAAGCCTGAAACCTCACGCCGCGCGTTCCAATCGCGCGGTTCTCCTTGAACGCGATGCCAGGAATGCCGGATGCCAGGAATGCTGAGATGCCCCAAGCTTGGGGGTGAACCCTAGCCAAGGGCATCTTGTTCATTGAGGCGAGTTTTATACAATGTTTCATACGTTTCATACGTTTCATACGTTTCATACGTTTCATACAATCAATGTTTCATACAATGTGGAACGCCGAAAGGTTTTTGTAAAGCATGTAACACGCCACAGCGATGATGACCAAAGAGAAGACCATCTGCAAAAGGCGCTTGGACCGAGCCATCCGGGTGGCAAGCCGTGCGCCGATAACCCCGCCAGCCAATCCGCCCAAGATGTATAGCGCGACGACGTACCAATCGACGTATCCAGACGCTGCATACGAAACCGCGGTGGTCAGGCCAAATGTGCCTACGGAGAACAACGAAGTGGCAATCGCTTCAATCATCCCCATGCCCGTCGAAAAAACCAGTCCAGGAACAATCAAGAAGCCTCCACCGATGCCAAAGAACCCCGCAACGGCGCCCGTCGAGAACCCGGAGGGGACCACCCGCAAAGGCTGCACCTTGACACGGGTGGAGGAGGTGTCAACGGCCGCTTGATTTCTGGGTCGAAGCATTAAAATCGCGATCACAATCATCAAAATGGCAAAGAGAAACAGGATTTGGTTGTCGTTGACCATTTTCCCAAAAATAGAGCCGATATAGGCTCCAATCGCCCCCGGAATGGCAAACAAAACAGCCGCTTTCCAACGCACATTCCCGGACCGCCAGTGCGGGATGAGGTTCATAAACGCATTGACAGATACCGCCAAAGCGGTGCTGCCAATGACCACATGGGGATCGCGTAACCCCACCAAGTACAAGAGCAGCGGGACCGCCAGAATCGACCCGCCTCCGCCGATCAGTCCGAGCGTAAACCCGACGATGCCTCCGGATAGAACCGACAGAATGGACTGTATAGCCGTAAGATGAGGCATATTTAAACCACCTTTCCCTGCGAATGTGAATACCCGCAAAGGTATTCGAGGAGGTAAAAAAAAGCGTTCAAGAGGAACCTGTGCAAAGAACTCCTCACTTTGCACAGTCCCCCCCAAACCTCACCTCGCTGACCACTTTTTCAAGCCACCCCCGTTACCCTTCGACGCGTCCGTTGACCTCCGCATCGGCCGGTCCATTCCAGTTCTGCATCCCTTCGACAGCGTTCAACACCTGTGCGAATCCGTTCTCGCTTAAGATTTGACAAGCCATGTCACTGCGGTTTCCTGTTTGACACACCACATGTATCTCTTGATCCGACAGCTCTTTCAGTCTTGGAATCCAGTCTGTCAGTTGGCCGAGGGGAATCGATCGCGCACCTGGAATGTGCCCAAACGAGTACTCCATCGGTTCCCGGACGTCGAGAATCACCACTTCTCCCTGAGCCAGCTTTTCTTGAAGCCTTGCGTTAGTAATCGTGTGAGGATGCTTCTTCTCCTCCTTGACGTCCATCGGGTCCGCCCGCCGGATGTAGTGCTTGAACAGCCCGCTTTCCTCGAGAGTCCCCAAGAATTGATGACCCGTCCGCACGGCCCAGCTTTTCACATCTGCCACGGACCCAGGGTCAGTCGCCGCAACTTCCAGCACCTGGCCAGGCTGCATCTCGTCAATGGCCCGCTTGGTCTTTACAATCGGCATTGGGCAAGACAAGCCCTTGCAGTCCACGTATTTGTCCACACGGTCTAATAGGATTGGGTTCATGTTCATCCCTCCACTTTTCTCTCAATCAGATATCCACATCAGCTATCAGTCAGCTGTCTCAAATAGAGCCGAACACCACCGGTTTTGAACTTTCGAGAATGTGCAGTATTCAAAATGTCAAAGTGACATCCGCATCGTAGGCAAAGTCCAAAAACGTCATAGCACCCGCAACTTCTATTCCGTCGATGAAATCTTGCCGCGTCAATCCCATCGCGTCCATCGACATTTGGCAAGCGATCAGTCTTACGCCGGTTTCCTGAGCCATTTCCATCATCTCTGCAACTGGCGGGACGTTTGCCTTTTGAAAGCCTTCTGCGTAGTGTTCCTTGCCTGGCGCAAAGGTCAACCTGTCGGAAGCATCGGTTCGAATGATGTCTAATCCCTCAAAAGTGAAGAAAATTTCCACCTGTGCGTCCGTCGCGGTTGCAGCCAGCGCAATGTTCATCGCCTTGTATGCCGTTTCCATACCACCGTGAGACGCAATGATTGCCACACGCTTTCCCATTCTCCTGTTCCCCTCCACTTTTTGCTCTTTACTCTGTATGGCCGCTAAAGCTTGCCGTGGCCTTGAACAGTAAGCACTTTGGAGTATACGGCCGCTTAGATCATTTGTACAATTAATGATTTAAATCGTCTAAATAAGCATTTGTTATTATAACGGTGAGCGAATCCATAAAACCCGTGGTTTCTGCAGGATTTTTACGTTTTGCTTGAAACCTTTTTACGATCCCGTTCGTCAGTGTTAGTAACTCATTACACAAACGAGCAAGGCGACAGCGGCGTTGACAAGCTATAGAAATTTACTGTTCGAGCCGTTGATAAGGTATACAGGAGGAGTATTGAAATGAAAAGGAAGTCCAACACGAAAAAATTTCGCGTGCCATTCTGGGGTCGCTTCCGGGGTGGCGCAGCAAGACATAACGCCCTAAAAAGCCAGCATTGCGCAGTTGCGTCGGGGCCAGTCAAAGCGGTCTCTGGCACTCGCAAGCCTGTTTCAAAGTGGTCATGGGCCGTCGGGACGGCACTGCTTGTACCGGTTGTCTTGACCGGCTGCAGCAGTCACACCCCAGCTCCCAGTCCTCCCGCTGCGCCCAACACCACCGCAAATGCAGCTCCAAGCCCCGCTGCGGCGAACAACTCTGCAACAGCGGCGGCAGGAGCCAGTTCCAATGCCAGTTCCAATGCCAGTTCCAATGCCAGTTCCAATGCCAGTTCCAATGCCAGTTCCAATGCCAGTTCCAATGCTTCCGGCAGTTCACCGGCCGCAGTCAGCGTTCCTCGCTTAGTTCTATTTAATCCGGTAGTTTGGGCTCAAAACACGGTGGCCGTAAGTGGTCGGCTGAGCGGACTGAACGGAGTGCAACCGGGACCTGTGACCGTCTGGGCGCGTCTGAGTGATGGGACGCAGATTGCACAGGCCCAAGTCTCTGTCTCCGCAAGCGGCGATTTCCGGACAAATCTTGCGATTCAACACTACAATTCGCCGCTGTTGATTTCCTTTGGCGCTTCTTACCCAGGCGCCCAATCCCAAGCTGTACAGAGATACTTCAACGCCATGGACGTGACAGCGGGCAGCCCGGCGCCTGTGGCGCAAGCCCGGAACGCAATCAAATCCGTGGGTGCAAATCTCCCAATCTGGCTGCCGACGTGGCTGCCTCAGCAATTGAGCACCACTGCTGCCAAGTATCCCAGCTATTCCATGACAGCAGCGGCGAAATCGTTCACGTACAACCTTCAAATTTTCCAGACTGAGAAGCCATACCCAGTCAACTCACAAGCGATCTATCAAACGAACAGCCCACTGCTTGCCGCTGTGCAGGGCGTACAGTTTCAAACTGAGCAACAGGCACAAACCCAATTGATGTACCACGCCAATCAATCTCTACCCACGGCGTCATTGCAAGCCGGCACCGTAGGCTTAGGAGGAAACCTGTACGGAACCACCTACAGCGATCAGTGGCACACCGTTATATGGCACGAAGGAGACTGGTTGCTGGTCGTACGCGGAGGCAGCGCTCAGCAAAATGTGTCCGAAGCCAAAGAGATCGTTCAAACCTTAAACTCGGTCTATCTTCCGCCAACTCCTGGCGTCGTGTGGGTGCGAAACATCTCCGATGGCTCAGCAGCTTCCGGCGCGCCCAATACCACCGTCAGTTTTATTGAAGGCAAAACAGAGTACAGCGTTTCTACCCACCCGAGTCAGAGCAATCCAAGTAACTCCCAAAGTATTTACAATGCGCTGGTACTGGCTTCGTCCATGAAGCCGTAGCTGTTGCCGCAGCCGTGAACGCATCACCATGGAGCCATAGAACGGAGAGCCAAAATCACACAGCGGCAAATTGGATGTGCAGCTCGGAAACGCCATACACCAGGGAACTCGGGATGGGCTTCAACGACGACCCGGGCACCAGTTCCATCCGCTGGAGTCTCCGCAATAAAGTGGGAAGTGCCACATGAGCCTCCAATCTGGCCAGGGGGGCCCCGAGACAAAAGTGGATGCCGTGCCCGAACGCGATGTGCTTGTTTGGACTGCGGTCCGCCACAAACTCAGCAGCGTTCGGGAACTGCGCTTCATCCCGGTTAGCTGAACCCATCCAAATCACAACCTGTTGTCCGGCTCGGATCGCATTGCCCCTCAGGTCCACATCGGCCGTGGCATAGCGGTTGGTGGCCTGAATGGGCGAATAAAAGCGCAGGACTTCCTCGGTCGCCGTGTCGATGGCTTCTGGGGTCTTGCGCAACTTCTCTTGCAAGTCTCGTTCCTCCACGAAGCTACGGATGGCATTCGTAATCAGGTTTGTCGTGGTTTCGTTCCCCGCGGCGAGCAGCAAAATACAAAACTCCAACAGTTCATCCTGAGAAAGTCTCTCTCCGTCCACCTCAGCCTGAACCAACTTGGTGATTAAGTCATCTCCTGGATGAACCTTGCGCTCCGCAAGAATGTTCGAGAAGTAGTCGTCGAGTTGGCGTTTTGTCTCTGCTTTTTCAGCGAGCAACGACTGAATGGCGCTCATGCTGTTCTCGGATGCACCCTTGGCGATGACATCCGACCACTTCTTGAACAAGTGATGGTCTGAACTGGGCACCCCGAGCATTTCTGCGATCACGATGACTGGCAAAGGATAAGAAAAGTCGCGCACTAAGTCCATGGTGCCCTGTGCAGCCACGTCGTCCAGCAAGTTGTCGCAGATGGATTGAATGCGTGGCTCCATCTCCTGGACCGTCCTCGGTGTAAAGGCTTGACTGACAATATTCCTCAGTTGAGAGTGTTTTGGAGGGTCCGAACTCAGCACACTGCCCAACAGGTTGGGCCCGAACTTGGGACGCACCGAGGAGAATGTAACGTGATCGCGAAGGATCTTGTCCACGTCTTCATAGAGAAACACATCCCAACTCTGCCGCGCCTCGTCATACCGAACGGGACTGTGGCGGCGCATGTCTTCGTACCACTCAAAAGGATTCAAACGCGCTTGCGGGGTCACCAATTCTGTGACCGGGACCATGACTCCCGGAATACCTCCGGCCGTCTGGGACATGTGTGTTTCCTCCATCCGTGGGGTTCATCTGCGAGTGGGGTTCAGCTTGATTAATGAGTCCAGCTTATGAGTGGAAGCACGTTACGGAACCACGTTACCACGTATGCACCACCTCAATCCCGTTCGTGGCCCCAGAATCCAGGTGTGCCGACGGGACCATGCGGTTTCCGTTCCAAGTGTAGGTGATGGTCTGCGGCGGAAGCGTCGGGTGGACCATCGGGTCTGTCGGCCGATAGTTGGCATAGGTAATCGCGAAAGACCCCGTTCCAGCTGGCTTGATGGACAACACGGAGATCGCTTCTTTGTCAGAGCTTAGGTCGGCAATTTCCCCGTTGTGAAAGAAAAAGACCACTTGTCCCAGGCCGTCAGCAGTCGGAAAGCGAGTACCGCCCACCGCCGTTAACGTCCCTCCATGCCCATCCGGCACCGTAATCTGCAAGGGGAATGGCGAGAAGTGGATGTCCGGATTGCTCTTTTCACTCGTCGCGTTCATGACTGCATTTAGGACGTTTTTCGGTATTTGTGCGGTGTCGCTGTCGTTCGTTGACGATGCTTTTGTGGACGGTACTTTCGCGAACGGAGTTCCCATGGACAGTGACGATGCTTGTGCTGGCGGCGCGGTTTGTGCGGATGCGTAAACCCCATAGAGTGCGGTTCCCTGAGCGAAAACAAAGCCGATCAGGATGCTCAACAGGGCATATTTCTTGTCAGTCAACCCTTACCCTTCCCCCCGCCATGCCGGAGTCAATTGCTTCTTGATGCTCTTGATGCTCATCCTTCACGAACATCCTCTGATTTCCACACGTTTTCCATTTTTGCTCAAGAGCCCCCTATGCTATAAACCTACTTTCCTAGGGATCCCACGTCTAAAAGGCTTTTATACCCCTAGAAACCCAATGCAAGAGCCTGCCAAAAATACACGCCCCATCAAAAACGGCTCAAATCGAGAGCCAGTGTCGTCAAAAGTTGAGCATCGTGCCGTTCATAGACGGAGACGGCACGAGAACTGTTCTGAGGCACACTGACCTAGGCACAGAACACCTGAGCCGCAAGCAACGGCAGGATGCCCTTTGTTAAAATACAAAGGAACCCGAGATTGGACGTAGATCAAGGGGTTCACAAGGAGGAATGTGCAGTCATATGATAAATGCCGTTCAAGAAATGCCCAAGTACTACCGTCGCCTGAACGACTATTTCCCGGCCCAAGAGATGAAACACCCACAGCACCTGCGCGATCTCATTGAAAACCTGCCGTATTACCAGAAAACAGAAACCCCCGACTACCTCGTCCTCTACGCTCAGTTCCACGACTTTCTCTTCGTCGATTACCTGCTGGTCAGTGCACAAACGCGCGGCAACGGGATCGGTTCCAGGGTGATTGAACAGCTCAAGTCCCACGGAATTCCCATCGTTCTCGAAGTCGAAAAGCCCGATCTGGCAAACCCGGATACCGTCCTGCGGCGCAATTTTTACAAGCGCCATGGCTTCGTAGGTTCGCCTTCAATCCGATACCGACGCAAGGACAAAGCAGGGGCTCCATTTGAATTAGATATTCTGTACTGGTCCCCGAACGGAAAGTTGGCAGACCAGACCGTGATGAACATGATGGCACGCGTATGCAGACAAGTACACAATCACAATGCCAAAGACTACTATGATGGTCTTCCTGCCGACCCGCAAAAAGTCCTCTCCCTGCTCCAAGCTTAAGACGCAAAAGCTCCGCGGTGCTGTCGGAACATGCGCACTGCGGAGCTTTTTGGGTTCTATTTATCAGGCCTGTGCGAGTGCCAATTTATTGCTCTTCGTAACCGTTGACGACCAGGTCGAGCTTCCCTGTTTCCGGGTCAATCACAAGACCGTGGACCTTCAGTGACTTCGGCAGCAAAGGGTGCGTTTTGATCATCTCGACGCTCTGTCGCACGCTCTCTGGAATCGACTCAATGCGCTGCAGCCACTGATTCAAATCCACCCCCGCGAACTGCAAGGTGTCAATCACGTCCGCAGAAATGCCACTGTCCGTGATTTTTTTGATGGTCTCCTCGGGATTGATGCTGTTCATACCGCAGCCGTAGTGGCCGATGACGCAAACCTCGTCCGCCCCGAGGTCGTAGACCGCAACCAAGATGCTGCGCATAATGCTGCCAAACGGGTGAGAAACCACCGCCCCGGCGTTTTTGATAAACTTCGCGTCCCCGTTGTTCAGGTTCATGGCCCGAGGCAATAAATCGCTCAACCGAGTGTCCATGCACGACAAAACGACGAGCTTCTTGTTTGGAAATTTGGAGGTCCGGTACTGCTCATATTCTCGATTTTCGACGAATTTTCGGTTGAAAACCAAAATCTCCTCTAAACGGTTCATCGCACACACGCCTTTCAAGTCGTAATGGCGGCCCAACATGAGAATTCTTGTTACTGGCAGCAGGCAAATTTCCATGTTCGGTGCTTCGTGCCTGCGGTCTGGCTGCTGACGACCGTTTGTCTCCGCCCGAGTCCGCTCATCGTTAGCGCATCCCTCTATAGTTTACCTCGACAAAAGGATACCTCAAGTAAAAAAAGACGGATACCCTTCTCACAGCGCCAACTCTCATTAGCGCCAACTCTCACAGCGCCAAAAGGACAAGACAGCACGACGAGCGGTTTATTCAGGAAACCGCCGGCCAATTGTTCATCCAGCGGCACGTGCTGTATCCCCGATTGGACTGAATTCCCAGGTGCGGGAAATGGACCTCGACGAACGGGGTGGCGCTTGTGTATACGCATGAGCCTTTTCTTTTACTTTCATCTTGGGAATTAAAAGCAGGGCATATTGCCAGAGGTGTAGTGGATACGAAAGGCTTCGTTCTAGTCACAATGAAAGAGGCAGGCGCTCCTTGCTAGACCTTTCTCATACTTCTCAGTTCACTTTCGATGTCGTAGATCCTTATCTTTGCCATGTCCATATCCGTTTGCAGTTTGTCGAGCCGTTGTTTCACATCCCCCATATCCATGCGAAGTTCTGTAAAGCCCGCCTCCATTCGGCGATCCAGATCGAACGTCCTTCTATCCAAAACATCGACGATCATTTTACCGAAGTTTGTTAACATTGTCTCAAAACTTTGACGTTGCAGTTCAAACCGGTGGTTGAACTTCTCATCCAACTTTTGCAGGGAGTCGTCCAGCCTGCGTTCAAACTTCTCATCCAACCTTTGCAGGGACTCGTCCAGCCTGCGTTCAAACTTCTCATCCAACTTTTGCAGGGAGTCGTCCAGTCTGCGTTCAAACTTCTCATCCAACTTTTGCAAGGAAACGTCCAGCCTGCGTTGAAACTTCTCATCCAACTTTTGCAGAGAAGCGTCCAGCCTGCGTTGAAACTTCTCATCCAACTTTTGCAGGGAGTCGTCCAGTCGCTGGCTAAACGTATCATCAAGGTTTTGCAGCGATTCATCCAGGTAAGCCCGTGTAAGTTCGCTCATATGCTCCCCTCCGATGGACTCATTGTATCATTGACCTCATCGAGCTTGTCCACAACGTTTCGCTATCTTTATTGTAAAGCTGGAGCAAAACCGTCTTAGATTCTGTCAGTCTAAGACGGTTTTGCGTGAAGTTTATTGGGAGCACCCAATGCAAGCGAATCCCTTAGGTTCTCGACGGCGGAGCCATAAACTCTGGGCCTACGGGATTGGTAATGGTTGTCCGAAGAATTTCGTTCACACGGGTCATATCCTCCGAGCTGATGTTCCAGCCCTCGACTCCTCCGACGGGCGCCAACTGTTCCGGGTGTCTAGCTCCCCACAAAGCCACCGAAGCTCCAGGTTGGTCAAGCACCCAACGTACCGCAAACTCCGTTAGGGTCTTGCCATAGCTTTGCGCAATCTCCGCGAGCTGCCGAACGGCGCTTAGGTACTGTTCAAATCGAGGATGCTGGAACTTCGGGTCTGTCTTGCGCAAGTCATCGCCTTCAAACTTTCGCATTTCATCGACTTTGCCCGTTAACAACCCTCGGCACAAACTACCATACATCAGAGTTCCAATGCCATTCTCCCTGCAAAATGGTAAGACATCGTGTTCGATGTCCCGCTCAAAAAGGTTGTACGGCGGTTGATCTGTATGCAAAGGTGCCGCCGTCATCCACTGGCGCATTTGATCCGGCGTAAAGTTGCTCACGCCAATCGCTCGGACTTTTCCCGATTGGACAAGATGATACATGGCTTCTGCCGTTTCTTCGACAGGGACGAGAGGGTCCGGCCAGTGTACCTGATATAAATCCACGTAATCCGTGCCGAGACGCCGCAGAGAATCGTCGATCTGCTTAAAAATTTCAGCCCTCGTCCCGTTTCTTTGGACTCCGCCTCCAGAAAGCAGTTCCAGCCCCACTTTAGTTGCGACGATCACCTTGTCACGTTGACCGTACTCCGCCAGCGCCTTGCCGACAATTTCTTCCGATCGGCCAGCACCGTATGCGGGGGCGGTGTCAATCAACGTGATCCCCTGATTGAGCGCATGGAGAATCGTCCGAATGGATTCTTGTTCGTCGGTTCCACCCCACTTCCAGCCGCCAATGGCCCAAGTTCCGAGCCCAATACGACTGGCTTCTATCCCAGAATGGCCCAAAGTTGTTTTCTCCATCTCTGCTCACTCCCATGCTAAGCTTTGAATTCTAGGATTTACCCGAATAGAAGTCGACAGTCCACTAACCTGAACACCAGGGTAGTGGACCATCGGATTTACATGCGCTTATGGAGCGGGTGATGGGAATCGAACCCTAATCCGTGGTACCTGTAAGTCAGTGATGCTTATAGAACATCCCGCCCAAAGGGGCAGTCTAGGTCACTCGAATATGTCGTATAAGTTTATCTGTAAATCCTCGAATATCCCGACCGTGACTGTTTCGTCTTTTCCGTAAACCGTTGGGAACACGTTGCTGTATAGGTCATGGACTTCGACGAACTGATGAACAGGATCGATAATCCAATATTCACGAACCCCGGCGGACTTGTACGCTCGTAGCTTAGTTGTTTTGTCCTTCAAACCTGTGGACGGACTAAGAATTTCCACAATCCAGTCTGGTGCCCCGTAACACCCGTTGTCCCTTATCATTTTTGGGTCACATATGACGGCAAGGTCAGGTTGCACATAGTCACCTTTCTCGTCAGCGTTCAGATACACGTCAAACGGGGAATAGAACAACTCACACGTCTTACCCTTCAAATAAGAGCCGATTGCGAGCGTAAGCTGCCGTGACAAGCGCTGGTGTTCTGGAGATGGTGCTGGTGACATATCGTAAATGATGCCTTCGATACGTTCCCACCGTTCCAATTCATTCGGATCAAGGTGTTCGACTTCCATACCTAATCCCACCCTTTGACGTCCATTATAGCCCATTGTACCTACAACAAAAACCGCCTTAGCTGTTGTCAGTCTAAGACGGCTTACTGTTATCTATGGAGCGGGTGATGGGAATCGAACCCACGCGACCAGCTTGGAAGGCTGGAGTTCTACCATTGAACTACACCCGCATGTAACTTCATGCGTACAATCATTATATACTCATCATTGGCCTAAGACAACGGCGCGGCGAGTCCGCAGGGTATCTGACAGACCGACCGCACCCGCCTCAGACCAGACAGGCTGTGCTGCTAGATACGATGTACGTCCTTTGACGTGGTCTACAACTTATTTTTGATCGGTCACAGTAAATTGACCCGTAAACTCCGGTTGGTCTTTCCCCGAAGGGTCCGACATCATCTCAAACCGGCCCACAGTCCACGGAGAGAATTGAATGTTTGATTTTGCACCTGGTTTCAGGTTTTCCGTGTAGATTCGATAATGCGGTATCGAAAATTGATGGATTTGATGACCGTTGTTGACCACCGTGATAGATACAGGTTGATTCGCTACCGTCAGAACGTGGTTCGGGGCAAATCCGCGATCTGTAATGCTGATATAGACCGTTCTTACCGAGGCTTGTGTCACCTGGGGCGCGGTCAGGGCTGCTGTTCCAATCACTGCGGCACTCACACTCACCATGTGCAAAAGTTTCATCAGATGGTTTCCTCCACTTTTAACTGTGTTTGTTATATTATCCAGTGTTTTCGGATCCTCATGCGTTACTAAGGTCTGTATTTCTCAAAGCCCACGAGGTCCGCGATGTGAGGAGGAATTTTTTGGATGTACTGACGTTGGCTCCAATAAAACAGCCAACGTCAGTACAAGGTTTTGAGTGCGGTTTCAGCCAAGGTACTTCGTACACTCTCAGCGACATCAGGAACGTTCGTAATCAGCAAATCTGTGTCCAAACGCATAAAACGCCGAATCGTTTCCGGCTCATCCACAGTCCATACCGCGGTTCGTATTTGGTGGTCACGGCACCCCCGAACCAAGTCATCCGTAGTGTTTCGATAATCCAAGTTCACGGAGTACGCGTTGAGCTGTTTTGCGAGATACCAGGGTTCGTCCTCAAAATCCGCCATTAACAAACCAATCTCAAAACTGGCATCCCGCTCCTTTAGGTATGCAAGGCAGTCGTGATGAAACGAGGATACAAGGACTCTCCGTTTCAACGGGTGATTGTGCACTACGGATACGACCCGATCAACGAGAGGTTTCCAGTCCGCTCCATCCACCTTGATCTCGATGTTATACAGACCATCCGGACGCATTTGATAGGCGTCATTGAGCACCTCCAACAGAGTCGGTACGGATTGGAAGCCAAACTCTGGCCGGTGTGCGGAAGCATTCAGTGTCCGGACCGCGTCGCAATCCATAAGGGCGATGCGTCCCTGCCCGTCTGTTGTGCGGTCGACCTTTGCATCGTGTATCACCACAGGGACTTCATCGGCGGTAATGTGGACGTCGAATTCCAGCCCTTCAATGGGCAACTCGAACGCTTTGCGGAAGGCAAGAAGCGTGTTTTCTGGATATTTTGCACTAAATCCTCGGTGCGCAAGGACCTTCGATTGTGTTTTCAATTCACTTCACGCCTCTCTATGTGTTGAAATGTGTTGAAATATATCGCACACGACCACGAATGCGCTTGCGGTTGGATTCCTCAAATCTCCCAGACAGAATCGAGGCGGACGGTCCATTTGCAGACAGTCCACCTCGAACTCGTTTACCGAATCTCAGCCGCCTAAGACACTGTTTGCCTGGCTGACTGCCTGTTGCATGGCTGAATGAATGGATTTCCCCTCATCAAAAATACCTTGCAGCCCTTGCTGCGCATATTGAAGGACGCTGAGCAGGTGCGGCGACGCTGGAGCGGCCTTCTGATACTGCAATTCGTCCAGAGCCGTCTTGAACTGTGGATTTTGCTTCAAGTAAGCCTGATACGAAGCTTCGTTGACGGCCGCCTTTTGGACAGGCAGATAACCGGTCATCTTAGACCACTCCAGCGTTTGTGCAGGCGACGTCCACCATTCGATGAATGCCTCGGCGGCTTTAACGCGATCCGTCGGAATGCCCTTCATGATGGCCATGTCACCGCCACCGGGCGGGACGTTCAAGGTTTTGTCGCCAGGCACATAGGCGGTACCCCACTGGAATTTGGAACCGACGCCTTGCTGCACGGATGCTGCTGAGCCAATTGAGTCGACATCCATGGCAATTTTACCGTTGATGAAGTCCTGGGTCATTAAGTTCCAGTAGTTCGTCCCCGATTCCACGAGTGCATCGCCGTTTTTCACAAGTGATTGTTGTACGCCCAAAACGCGCTCCAATTCCGGAGTATCAAACGTCGCTTTTGTGCCATCGCTCGATAGAATTTGGCTTCCAGAAGACCAAACCATCGATTCAAATGGCCACCAGTCGACGAGTGGACCATAGCCGTAGACCTTGCTGCTGCCCGATCCGCTGGTTAACTTGGCTGCATCGGAGGCCAGTTCGTCCCATGTTTTCGGCGGATTCTTGATGCCGGCTTTGGCGAACAGGGTTTTATTGTAATAGAGCACTGGAACACTTCGATTGAGCGGAACACCGTAGTACTTGCCGCCCCACTCGGTACTGACGAGCATTCCATTTAAGAAGTTGCTCGGTTTATCGACACGACTTCCGTTCATGAAGTTCGTCAGGTCCATCAACTTGCCCGAATTGGCGAACACGCCCATGGAGTTGACTTCAATTTGGGCAATGTCAGGCGGGTTGCCGGCTGCGAGCGCAGCCAAGAGTTTTTGTTGTTCCGGACCGCCTCCTGAATAACTGCCCTGATAGGTAGCCGTGACGTGGATGTTCGGATGCGATGCGTTAAACTGTTGTACCATCGTTTGTACATCGTTGCTGAGGTTGCTGCCAATTCCGTACCAGAAAGTGATGTTTACAACCTTGTTCCCGCCGCCAGAAGAACTTGTACTTGCCGCAGGGGAATTCGAAGCGTTGTTGCTGCCGGTGTTCGTACCGCATCCGGCCACCGCCATCAGTCCTGCCACAGCCAACAACATCGCGCTGCCTTTCACGTATTTCGGTTTCAATCGGTTTTCCTCCTCGCGCAAAGCGCATGAATGTGTTTCGAATCGAGTGCCAAATCTTGCTTTGGCTCACCGGACTCGCGATCGGCCAAACGCCGTTTCACCCCTTGATGGCACTGCCCATAATGCCTTTGACCATGTAGCGTTGGCCGAACAGGAATAATGCGAGAACCGGTAGAATCGTCACAAGGTCGGCAGCCATCAACAGGTTCCACTGCAGGGTTTGTCCGGCTTCCTGACTCAGGAAGTACGACAGCGCAACCGGGACGACGCGCATGTTGGTCGTATTCGTCGAGATCAGCGGCCAAAACAAGTCGTTATAGTGGAACACGAAGTTGAGCAAAGTCAGAGTAATGAGCATCGGTTTAGCATTGGGCAACACGATGGAGGCAAGGATGCGCCACTCGGAAGCTCCATCCATTCTTGCAGCATGCACCAAGTCCTTTGGAATGGAGACAAAGCCTTGCCGAAGCAGGAAGATCCCGAACGCGCTGCCCGCAAAGGGCAGTACGAGACCTGCAAACGTATTGATGAGGTGGATACTGCTTAAAATCAGGTATACCGGGATAAACGTTGCTTGCATCGGTACCATCATGGCGAGCAGGATGGTAAAAAACCAACGTCGTTTGTTTCTCATCGGCATAAAGACAAGTGCGTAAGCAGCCAAGCTGGATGTTATCAACTGACACGCGACAATCAATGTACTCATCAGAAAGCTGTTTAGAAAGAACCGGCCAAATGGCTGTGACTGCAAGGCTTTCACGAAGTTTCCCAGTTCAAAGTGAGATGGTATCCAGTGGACCGTGGACGACAGAATGTCTGCATTCGGCTCCAATGCGCTCACGGCCATCCAATACACGGGCAACAGTACAACGAGACACGCGGCAATGAGGACGGCGTGAGCCATTACTTTTGCCAATGGATTGACTTTCGTCATTCTTCCACCACCCATCTCTGACTAAAGCGCATCTGGATAAAGGTTAATAACGCGAGTATCACGAGCAGGACGACCGATGCGGCGGTTGCAGGCCCAATGTTGTACATCCCGAACCCTTGTTGAAAGATGTAATAAACCAGGGTTGTCGTCGCGCCGTCAGGTCCGCCGTTGGTCATCACGTAAACCTGGTCAAAGGTTTGCAAAGATTGAATCAAACAGACGACGATGGCGAAAAACAGACTCGGAGACAGAGATGGAAGAGTCACACTGCGAAACACCCTCCATCCCCCAGCCCCGTCGACACGCGCGGCTTCCTTGAGATCGATTGGGACGCCCTGCAGGCCGCCGAGGAAAATAAGCATGTAATAGCCAGTAAACTGCCATATCGTGACGACCATCACCGCCATGAGTGCGTAAGGCTGCGTCCCAAGCCAATCGGGTCCTGCAATCCCGAAAACACCGAGCACCTGGTCAATGAATCCGTTCCTGCCATTGAACAAAAGGGACCAAATTAGTCCTGACGCGACCAGCGGAATGACGTAGGGGCCAAAGAGAATCGTGCGGTACAACCGTGTGCCTCGCAGACCGAGATCAGCCAGCATCGCAAGCGCCAGTCCAATGGGCAGGGCGATGAACACCATGGCCGCGCTGACTAAGCCGGAGTTGATGAGTGCGGTATGGAAGTTGCTGTCTCGAAACAGAACGGCATAATTTGCGAATCCAACAAACTTTGGATGTGAGCTGAGAAGATTCCAATGCAGAAGGCTCAGATAAACGACATATACAGCTGGCACAAAAATAAAGACAGTCAGAAGCAACATCGCCGGTGCTAGAAAGGCCCAGTGACTCACTCGACCCAGTGCAGCCTGGAATGGCACCCGGACTTCGTTTCGTGCATCTGCTTGTATGGATGAACCCAACGTATTCTCGCTTGAAAGCAACCAATCCCCCCCTTTGCTCTGTAGTACCTCATGCGCACCACCCAAGTTCAAACCGGCGGCGCCGACAATCATGACCGCAATGGAACCTATCTGACGCAGCGACAACCAAAGCAGCTGTTTCATTTCAGTGCTTCCTTTGCATGTCGCAGCGGTGTCCTTGAGTTCCATTGGGTTAGCTCGTCTGTTCAATTTGCATTGTACATTTGGGATGTAAATGGTCGATGGACGTCTGGTTAACAAAGCGTAAATGCTTTGTAACGTTTGTTAAAGCGCTGTTGTAGCACCCTATGTGTTTTTTAAAGACCGACCTATAACACCTAAACAGATGAAAGACGCGATGGGGACTGTGCCTTTTTTTGTTCCAGGTTCGTCCAGGCAGTTCGTAACGCGGAGAAGTTCCATCTCGGTATTCAGAACTTGACTATGAAGGTGAAAACTTGGTGGACATACACACGAAAGGGACCACAAATCAATACAATTTCAAAATTGTCCTTGTAGCGTAATGCTACGAAGTAGGTGATGATTTCGTGATATGGCCCATATTGATGGTGCTCATTTCCTTCGCGGCCGTACTCGTTGGCATCGTGCGGATCATTGTCCCCAAGTGGCGCAAACACGTGTGGTTATGGTTCGTATCTGCACTCCTGCTCTTTGTCTTTGCAAGTGCCGTAGGAGTGCATATCAATTAGGGATGCTACGTCGATGAAACATGGAGAAAGTTTGACGTGAAGCGGCTCGAACAATATCAACATTTGAGTTTCAGATTTGGGTTCGAGATTTGAGTTCGAGGAGTGTCAAAATTGCAGAATGCTAGGTCTAACCACTGATTTGTCCGGTTGTTCAATGCCTGTTTGCGCAAATAAAAATCCAAGCATCAGCTTGCGCCTGACGCAAGCTGATGCTTGGAATCACAATATCGCTTCGAAACAGTTGTATGTAGGTTTGGTGGGCCCACTAGGACTCGAACCTAGGACCAACCGGTTATGAGCCGGCCGCTCTAACCAACTGAGCTATGGGCCCGCGTCTGCGGCGCAAAAGACGGGATTCCGACGCGCGCTCCGTTAGGTGCGGCCTAGTCCTCGAAGAGGGGAACCCTTGGGTGAGAATGTCGTCTTTCGCGACCTTTGGAGCGGAAGACGGGATTCCGACGGGCGCACTGTTAGGTGCGGCCTAGTCCTCGAAGAGGGGAACCCTTGGGTGAGAATGTCGTCTTTCGCGACCTTTGGAGCGGAAGACGGGATTCCGACGGGCGCACTGTTAGGTGCGGCCTAGTCCTCGAAGGGGGGAACCCTTGGGTGAGAATGTCGTCTTTCGCGACCTTTGGAGCGGAAGACGGGATTCGAACCCGCGACCCTCGCCTTGGCAAGGCGATGCTCTACCCCTGAGCCACTTCCGCACAATCATCAGAAGGCAAAAATAAGTATACCACGGAACTTGTACTGACTTCAATCGGTACCTTACTGCTCCTTCATCCAATTTGCGGTATGGCCCTCTTTAGACGGATGTGTTCTCTGGCGAACCTGGTTACAATAGACCCATGCCTATATATCACATGACCTACTTATCTGACAATTTCAAAGTCAAGGGCTATCTCGGTCTCCCTCCGTCCTACCGTATTGACGGCGACGATCTGTCCAAGTGGCTGCGCAAGCATTACCGCTCCAAAGCCCTATTTCCCAATGAGACCGTGCAGCCAGCCGACAACTCTGCGAACCTACTCGATCTGTTCAACCCCGACCCCAAACAGGTTCCCCTCCCCGGGTTTATTTACTGCCGCGGCGGCATCAAAAAGGTAGGTGCCGTGAAGTTGGAGTGGGTTGAAGAGTTTGCATCGTTCGGGTATGCCGTATTTGCACCGTCCTACCGAGGCAACGAAGGCGGACAGGGCAAAGACACATTCGGCGGGCAGGATCGAGAGGACGTGTTCGCAGCGTTCCGATTCATGCAGGAACTGCCGTTTGTCGATCGCAATCGCGTGTCCATCATGGGCTTCTCCCGCGGCGCCGTGAACGCACTGCTGGCCGCAGCCAACCTTGAGGGCGTATACCGGGCCGTCACGTGGGGCGGTGTGGCGGACTTGGCCCTCACTTACGATCAGCGCCCGGACCTGCGAAAAATGCTGATTCGGGTTACAGGCGGCACTCCCGAGGAGGTGCCTGAAGCCTATCAGGAACGGTCACCCCTGGCGTTTGCCCAGAAGATCCATTGCCCCGTCCTCGTCATGCACGGTACAAACGACGTTCAGGTCGATTTTTCGCAGGGGGAGGCCCTCTATGCACGCTTGAAAGAATTGGGGAAAACCGTTGCCTTTCATCGTCTCGAAGGATTGGGGCACCACATGCCGGAACCCGAACACGGACAAGCCGTCTCTGCGATGTTTGATTGGCTAAAGTCGGACGTTGCTGCGTCGGTCCGGGAGCCTACAAGTCGGTCTTAGCCCTTGGGCAAGACGCCTGGGCCCCCCGGCGCGCCTTGGTCCGCTTGAGAATATCGTACATGGTTCAACCAGCGGCGTGCCGTTCTATGGGACAATGTCAACACCAAAAAGGCTGCTCCCGTCGTTGGGAACAGCCTCTGGCTTTGCTCTTTCGCCCGGCAACGTCCTACCTTCCCAGGGGTCTTCACCCCAAGTATTCT
>NZ_JAJFNK010000027.1 GCF_021739485.1 Alicyclobacillus tolerans | reverse complement strand
GCTTCCAGGGATATATATCCATTATACCAAACATATGTTCCCATACCTAGGAAGCTGAGCTAACGGAATAGCCATGTAATATATTGTTCGATTATCAGAGAAATCAAACAAGAAATGTTCAAATTATTGGACATATCACTGGGGTTATGTGGTATTTTGTTTGGTTGTGCCAAATCGATTGGATGGAGGGGGAAACAAATGAAAAAGAAACTGACTTCATTGGGATTGGCTGTGGTAGCCGGGGCGATGCTGGTGGCTGGCTGCGGGTCCAGTTCCAGCGGGAATTCAACGGGCAATTCGAGCGGGGGCACCAGCAACGCAGCGAGTACGTCCGGAAACACCACGTCCTCTGCAAGCAGCAGCGGTGGACAAAAGGTGATAGGAGTAACTCTAATGACCTTGACCAACCCGTACTTTGCGACCATGGGCCGAGCGCTGAAAAAGTACGGAGCGCAGCACAACTTTAAAGTGGTCGTTGAAGGCGCTAACATGAGCCAGTCGCAGATGCTGCAACAGGTCGACTCGTTTATTGAGCAGCACGTTGCGGCTGTCATCATGGCGCCGCCGGACGCATCTGCTGCCGTGAGTGCTGTCACGGCGTTAAACAAAGCGAATATCCCGGTGTTCACCATTGATACCAATGTGGACACCACTGCTTTGAAGTCTGCTGGTGGGAAGATTGTCGAATTTGTGGGATCCAATAACTTTCAAGCAGGTGTGATTGCAGGCCAGGAGATGGCCCAGTATCTGAATGACAAGGGCGATATCGGCATTGTCGACTTTAAGACGGCTCAGTCCGTTCAGACGCGCGACAAAGGATTTTTCAGCGTCATTGACAAGTATCCCGGCATCAAGGTGGTGTCCGACCTGAATGGGGAAGGGAGCACGCCTGGCGGTTTGAAAGCGGCTTCAGAAATGCTGGCTGCCAATCCCAACATCAAGGCCATCTTTGACATCAATGGTCCGAGCGGACTGGGCGCTGTGCAAGCCATTAAAGCGGCCAATAAGGTCGGCAAGGTCGCAGTCATTGGGTTGTCGGGCAGCCAAGCGGCCGTGCAAGCGGTTGGGAACAACAGCGTATTCAAGTTTGGAGCCATGCAAGAACCCGGCTTGGAATCGCAAGTGGAGATGAACAACATCGCCAATTATCTGGCCGGTAAACAAGTTCCTCCCCAGGTCTTAACGAAGATTATCAAAATTGATAAGCAAGACGCGGCGAAGTACGCCTCCATTGCTTATCATTGATGGCTGCTTCAAGACTGAAGATGGGACTGCAAAACAGATTGGACTGCAATCAGACTTCAAGACAACAAAAGCGGCACGGCGTGAGCTTGAGGAGAATGGACGTGGACGAGAATGTACTCTGAGCAGCTGTTGCAAGTCGAAAACCTGCAAAAGTCGTATAGCGGTGTGACCGTCTTGCACGATTTTTCACTCGTCATTCGACCCGGAGAGGTGCATGCCTTGATTGGCCACAACGGGGCCGGCAAGTCGACGGTGATTCGCATGCTGTCCGGTTCTGAGTCTCCGACAGCGGGACGGATCTTGCTCGACGGCCAAGAAGTGGCGCTGTCCTCCCCGCGTATTGCTCGTCATTTGGGCATTTACACCGTGTTTCAAGAACTGCGCCTCATTGACGAGCTAACCGTGGCCCAGAATATTTTCTTAGGCAAGGAACTTAGCACGCGCGGTTTCGTGAACAGGCGCAAGATGGAGCAGCGCGCTCGCGAGCTGCTTTGTGCTCACAACCTTGGGCACCTCGATGTCACGGCTAAAGTCAAGACCTTGTCTCATGCGGAAAAGCAACTGGTGGAGATCGTCAGTTCGCTTCAGAACGACGCGCGGCTCATTCTTCTGGATGAGCCCACCACCGCTTTGCAAGCTGCTGAAATTCAGGAATTGCTTCAGACGGTGCGGGATTTGTCCGAAAAAGGGATTGCGTTTTTGTTTATCACGCACAAGATTGACGAGGCATTTTCCGTCTGTCAGCATGTGACTGTTTTGCGCAACGGCCACATTGTTTCCTCAAAGCCCATTGAAGAAATCAGTCAGCAACAAGTTTTGGCCTACGTGGCTGGGCATGAACTCGTCGAGAAAAAACAGCGTGAACCGGCCGAGTTCAAGGGGGCCGAGGTCGTGCTCAACGTGCAAGGGCTGCACTCCGATGTGCTGGATATTCCTGAGTTTGCGGTGCGGCGCGGCGAAGTAGTTGGCCTGTACGGTCTGGTGGGTTCCGGGCGTACCGAATTTGTGGAAACCCTGTTTGGCGCCCGGCCCTATCAGCGGGGGCACCTGCAGCTTCTCGGACGGCCATACCGGCCGAAAACCCCGAGACACGCAGTCCGTCAAGGCGTCTATCTCGTGACGGAGGAGCGCAAGCGAAACGGGATCATCCCTCAATTGGATTCCCGTACCAACATGGTGATCGGCAGCCTTTCGGATTTTCAGTCGCTTGGATTCCTGAAGCGGTCGAAGATTGAACAGCGGACGGATGAGTTGGTGCAACGGCTGTCCATCAAGGGCGACATCCGCCAGCCCATCCTTCGTATGAGCGGAGGCAATCAGCAAAAGGTCTTGATCGCGAGATGGCTGTTGCCAAACGGACGGGTGCTTTTGCTGGACGAACCCACCAAAGGGGTGGACATCGGCGTGAAGGCGGAGATTCACGCGATGATCCGCGAGTTGGCTGCGCGGGGATACGCGATTTTAGTCGTCTCCTCAGAGGTGGAGGAAGTGGTTGCCGTATCCGACGCGGTTGCAGTCATGCATAAAGGCCGCATCAAGGTGACACTTCGAGGCGGCGAAATTTCGGAGGATCGGCTCTTGACAGAGTCTTTGGAGGGGCACGAGTATGAGACGAAAATTCCCCAATGAACTCGGAATTACCATTGTACTGATTGTCATCGGGGCAATCCTGTCCCTTTTGTCGGACCGTTTTTTTACGACTTCCAACATATTTACCCTCTTGTTGAACACGGTCAACATTGGTCTGCTCGCCATCGGTGAATCGTTTGTCCTGTTGACCGGAGGAATTGATTTGTCCGTTGGGGCCATCTTGGCTCTGTCGGGAGTCATGACAGCTCTCGTCTATCAGGCGCATTTGCCGTGGTATGTCGCGTCGTTGGCCGGGATTGTGTCCGGACTGCTGACGGGACTGTTCAATGGCGTCGTCATCCGCTACACGCGAGTGCCGCCGTTTATTGCGACGTTTGCCTCGATGGGAGTCGCCTCGAGTATTCCATTGATTATTACACAGGCCAACCCGATTCCCATCATCAACAAGGCGTTTGGGTTTGTCGGGCAGGGGTTTGTGTTTTCTGTTATCCCTTTTCCGGTCATCATTTTTGTCCTCGTCGCGATCGTTGCGCACATCGTGCTGTCGCGAACCGTTTTCGGAACCTACGTGTATGCTTTTGGCGGCAATCGCGAGTCGTCCCGTTTGTCGGGCATCAACACGCCGCGCGTTGAGATTCTAGTCTACGTGATCAGCGGAACTTTGGCGGGGCTCAGCGGGGTCATTTTGGCCTCCCGCTTGGCGTCAGGATACCCGACTGCGGGTGCCGGAAACTCCTTGTTTGAAGCCATCTCTGCCGCAGTGGTTGGCGGCGTAAGTTTATTTGGAGGCATTGGTTCGATTCCAGGCGCATTTGTCGGAGCGCTCATTATTGGCACGTTATCAGACGGGATGAACATCTTAAACGTCAACAGCTATTGGCAGCCGCTTGTGATTGGGCTGGTCATTTTGATCGCGGTGACGATTGATACCATCCGTTCCTCAAGGTCCGGGAAACTGAAGTCGCGGCTGCGTGTATCGCGCAAGGCAACGGTGGGGGAGACGGGCAGCCCGGCGGACGGCAGCGCAAAACAACAAACCAACGGCCGCACCTAGGAATTGTCCAGTCTCTGGCGAATTTGGAAAAGAGCACGACGAGCATCGAGGTGACAAACGTGCAACTGGTGATGGGAATTGACATCGGCACCTCCAGCGTGAAGGTGGTCGTGGCAGACTGGCAAAGAGGGTTGCTGGCCCGCAGCGTTCGCGGCTATCGCGTCCTGCAGCCAAGCCCCGGCTATGCGGAACAGAATCCACAGGACTGGCTGGAGTCTGCGATTGCCGCCATCCGGGACATCGACGCAGACCTTTTGCAACAGGTCGCCGGCATTTCGTTTGCCGGACAGATGCACGCGGTCGTTGCAGTGGATGAAAAGTTTCAGCCGTTGACAAACGCCCTGCTCTGGTTTGACACCCGGGCTCAGCCCGTTGTCGACAGGCTTACAGGCGAAGTTCAGGCAAGTTCTGCACAAACCTTGCAGCCGGATCCGACGTTGCCGCTGGCTAAAATTCGCTGGTTGCACGACTGTGGTCAACCGGATTGGCGGCAGGTGCGCTATGTGCTGGGTGCAAAGGATTGGGTGCGGTGCCAATTTGGTGGGAGTGCGCGGACGGATTATTCGGAGGCGTCCGGGACCCAATTGTTGAACGTACAGAAGTTGGATTGGGATAAAGGGCTGGTCCATTGTGCCGGGTTGACGCCTGGGCAGTTGCCTGGGGTTACGCATGCAGCGAGTCCAGATGGACAGCTATCCCCGGAACTGGCTCGACGTACAGGGCTGCCGGAGGGATGCCCGCTGTTTGTCGGCGGAGGTGACCTGCCTGTAGCGATGGGATTGTTAGACCTGGGCCTGGGAGATGTCGCGATCAACATTGGTACGTCTGGTCAAATTGTCCGCCGCGTGGAATGTGCAACAAGCCGAAAGGGCTGTTCCTATTTTGCATCGGCTCGTTTGGCGGGCTGGCTGGAACTCATTCCCTTGCTTTCTGTCGGCATGTCTCTCAAGTGGTGGTACGGGATTTTAGGGGAGTCCGTACAAGCTGCTGTACAGTCGGCCCATTCTGGTAAGCTTGCAGCCACAGAGCGCCCTCCTTTGCTGTTTTTGCCCCATCTGGCTGGAGAACGTCCCTGGCACCAACACCCCCTTTCATCCGGTGGATTTTGGGGGCTGCGTACGGAACACGACGCCAAAGACTTATCCCAAGCCGTTCTCGAAGGCTTAGCCTTGTCACTTTACGAAGCGTATCAAACGCTTTGGGGAGAACAGGGGGGAAAAGGGAGCGGTGGACGGATTTTTTTAACGGGTTCACAAGAGTTTACGCAGTTGCTCGGGGATGAGTTGAGTGCGGCCGTCGGTCAGCCGCTGTACGTGCGGCGCTACGCCGAACCCACTGCGCAAGGGGCTGCTTTTCTCGCCTGGCTTGGACTGCGAGGACAAGTGCAAGGACAGCCGCCAAACCATTGGGCCAATGAAGAAGTGGTGTCGCCGGATTCGGAAAAGGCGGTTCACTACAAACAACTGTATCCTCGCTACTTGAGAGCGCGTGAATTACAGGCACAGCTTTGGAGCCGTGACTCGTAGTCGCGATTGCAATCGTTGTATTCGTTGCGGCGCTTTTTGAGGGACCGCCCATGCGTACGGCTGTCCAAGGCAATTCCGAGAAATTGACGTGGTTGGGGGAAGAATCACTCTGCGCAGCAAGACTTCCCACATTGAAAAGGCATGGAGTGTTTCAGATGCTCAGTATTGAGAGACAAAACCTCATTTCGGACATGGTTGTAAAGCACGGCATGGTCAAAGTTGCAGATTTGACGAAACTGTTTTCCGTTTCTGAGATGACCATTCGTCGGGACCTGGACATTTTGGAGAAAAAGGGCGTACTCAAGAAGGTTTACGGGGGTGCTGTGGCGGAGCGTTCCACCGTTGAAGAAATGCAGGACATTCCCATCCAGGTGCGCAGGGAAGACCGCGTAGCGGAAAAACGGGCGATTGCTGCGATGGCTGTGGAGTTCATCCAACCCAATGACGTTATTTTCCTCGATGCGGGAACGACGACCCTGGAAATTGCCCGTTTGATCCGGCATCGCAGCGACCTGGTCGTCATTACGAACTCTCTTCCCGCCGCCACGGAACTAGCGGGCAGTTCTGTCTCGCTGTTGTTGGTAGGAGGACAGGTGCGCGGCACATCGCATTCGGTCGTCGGGGCAAAGGCCAACGCGTTTTTGTCGGACCTCGTCGCGGGAACGCTGTTTTTGGCAGCGTCGGGGTTGTCTGTGGAACAAGGCATCATGAACTCGAACTTGGACGAATCCGAAATTAAACGCAGTATGATGGGCCACTGTGAGAAGGTGGTACTGGTATCGGACACTAGCAAGTTCGAACATCAATCGTTCCACGTCTTCGCTCGGTGGAGCGAAATTGACGCCTTTATCACGGATTCCGGATTGCCTGCTGCGGCTCGCGAGGAACTTGAAGGGCACGGAATCCAGGTGCTCGTGGCCGAATGAATCCCGTTGGCGCAGTGAATCCGGCAGTGAATCCGGTGGATGGTGGATCAAAACGCACCTGACGGGTGCAAAGACACGTTGGCGTACAACCGTTGCGCAGTGGAGTCAGGAGGTGGCGGGATGGAACGCGGCAGTCCGAAGGTGTTGTTTGCCGGACATATCAGTTTGGATATTATTCCGGACTTGTCTCAAGTGACAGGCGGGTTTGAGGTGTTTCGCCCTGGAGGACTCGTTTTAGTGGACGGCGTGCGATTTACGACTGGCGGCGCGGTGCTGAACACAGGCTTGGCGCTGCATCGGCTCGGCAGCAGCGTGCGGTTGCTGATACACATAGGAGCCGATCCCTACGGACGCATTCTGCGAGAATTGGTCAAAAGCGCACTCCATTCGCGCACAGCGGCCCATGCTGAAAAACCGCGTTCGGATGTCGTCGTGCTGGAACGTGAAGGCGAACAGACTTCTTTTACCTTTGTCTTTAGTCCTAAGGACACAGACCGGATGTTTGTAAGCTGCCCTGGGACCAACAGCCGTTTTCGGCTGGACGACATCGAGGATGAGTTCTTGCAGGGCATTGAGTTGTTTCACTTCGGATACCCTCCGCTGCTCCAACACGTGTACCTCGACGGGGGCGAATCGTTGGCGCGCATGCTCAAGGGTTTGCAGAGAAGAGGCATCGTCACTTCGCTCGACATGTGTATGCCAGATTTGCAGGGGGCTTCCGGCCAAGTCGACTGGCGTTCGTTTTTGTCGCGAGTGCTGCCTTATGTCGACGTATTTATGCCCAGCGTAGAAGAGCTGTTTTTCATGCTCCGCCCACGCACCTTTCTGTGCGAGTCCCAATTTGCAGTCGGTTTACCTGCAGGACAAAAGCTATGGGAAGCGGACTTGGCAGAAATGGCCCAGACTTTAGTCGATATGGGGACACGGATTGCGGGGATAAAACTGGGCGACCAGGGGCTGTACGTACGGACTGGAGAAGTGCAGCATCCGGGAGATGCGAGCGAGGCGTCTGGGACGGACCCCGCGTCTGGGGTTGGAGACGCCGCGCACAGCCGTCGCCCGTCCTGGTGGCAAGGGCTAACCGCAGAGAAGTGGAACCATCGTGAACTGTACATCCCTTGTTTTCAGGCGCAGGTGGCGGGTACGACGGGAGCGGGCGACAGCACGATTGCTGGGTTTTTGTCCGGTCTCCTGCACGGGTTGGCGCCGGAGGAGTGCATGACGCATGCTGTGGCAGTAGGAGCGTGCAGTGTCGAACAAATGGACGCGACCAGCGGAATCCCTACTTGGGAACAGGTACAGGGACGTCTTCAAAAAGGTTGGGCCTCGCTACCGCCCATGGTTGCATTGAGCAATTGGGCCGCACGCGACAGCCTGCACTATGGTCCGCGCGACCAAAAATAACAGAATCTTCGGAGGTGCATGAATTGTGACTGGAAAAGAGTATCGTATGGGTCGCTTGTTTCAGCAAGATGGAAGAACGGTGGTGTTGCCCGTCGATCACGGTGTCGCCCTGGGACACGTAGCTGGACTGCGGAACCCTGGCGAGGTGCTGCGGACATTGGTTGAAGTGGGGCCGGATGCCGTACTTTTGAATCCCGGTCTCAGCCGTGCCGCCTCTGACGTGTTTTCCCACCGTACGGCCCCGGCCCGGATTTTAACGGTGGATAACTTTTATATGGACAGCACGACCCTGGCGCATTACCGCATCGGTTGGGCAGAAAAAGCGGTCACGGACGGGTACGACGCGATCAAGGTGCTGTTTCCGTGGGACGGCACGATTCAAGAACGGGTGACGACTACTCGACTTGTCGCTGAAATGATTCAAGAAGCGGATAAATGGCAAATTCCGATCATTGTAGAACCTACACTGCTGCGGGAGGCCAAGCCGGACCCTGACCGCTTATCGGATTGCGTCCGGATCGCGTTCGAATTGGGCGCGGACATTCTCAAAACCCCGTATCCAGGGCGCATTGATGTGCTGCAGGAGTGGGTCGAGTCTTTCCGGGTGCCCATTATTTTGCTGGGGGGTCCCAAAGGCAGCTCAGACGCCGAACTGTTGCAGGCCGTTGCCGATGCGATGCGCGCCGGAGCCCGGGGGGTTGCGATTGGAAGGAATGTGTGGCAACGGGAACTAGCTGACGCAGTCCAGTTTTTTAGGGAACTCGTGAACACGGTTCACCCGGACCTGAGGTGAAGGCCGTGTTTCTCGGCATCGACGTGGGCAGTGAAAGCCTGAAGGTCGTCGCGCTTGGGGAAACGGGACACGACGTGGCGGCCGAACAGGAGCCGTATACCTTTGACACGCCGCAGCCCGGATGGACGGAGTGTCATCCTGACGTTTGGTGGTCTGCCTGCCTGGAGGCTTTGACACGGTTGGGCCGCCGCATCGACCTTTGGCAAGTCAACTCGATTGGCGTGACTGGTCAAATGCACAGTGCCGTCTTACTCGACAAAAGCAACGCCCCTTTGGCCAAGGCTTTGTTGTGGAACGACCAACGGAGTGCGGATGCCGTGCTGGAACTGGAGACCCGCGTGTCGCGAGCCGACATTCAACGAGTGACGGGAAACCGGCTTGCTGCCGGATTCACTGCCGCTAAATTGGGATGGTGGCGGAAACACTATCCGGAGCTGCTGGCACAGGTGGCTAAAGTGGTCATGCCCAAAGACTACGTCGTGTTTCGGCTGACCGGCCAGTTGGGGACGGATGTCTCAGACGCCAGTGGCACGGGGGTCTTTGACGTTGCGAGCAGAAGCTTTGCGCGCGACTTAATTCGCGAATTAGGTTTTTTCCCAGATTGGTTTCCACATGCCCGGGAAAGTATCGAAGTTGTCGGGGGGGTTCTCCACTCTGCCGCGAGTCAAACGGGGTTGCGCCAGGGGACGCCGGTGCTGGCGGGGGCTGCGGACAATGCAGCTTCGGCCGTGGGCGTCGGGGCTTCCCTTCCCTCTACCGCGATGGTGAGTATCGGCACATCGGGTGTCGTGCTGGTTCCCACGAGGGACGTGCGTGTACCGACGGACGAGGAACTGCGCAGCCGCGAACCACTCCATCTGTTTTGCCACGCTCTCCCGAACACGTGGTACAGGATGGGAGTCACCCTGTCTGCCGGCTATTCTTTGCAGTGGTTTCGCCGCATGCTGTCATCCGCCGTACAAACGGGGACTAACAAGGGGATTGAAAAAGGGACGGAAACAAATCCCGAAATCTCTTTTGAAGCTGTGAATGCGTGGGCTCAACACGTGGAATCCGCTGCAGAAGGTCTGTACTTTCTCCCTTATCTCACAGGGGAGCGGACACCGCTGATGAATGCCAACGCCCGAGGGGTGTTTTTTGGATTAGCTGCGAACCACGATGCGAGACACATGGTGCGCGCTGTTATGGAAGGCGTGGGATTCAGCCTGAAAGACAGTTTGGCTTTGATTGAGAAGACTGGCGCAATGCCCGGAACAGTACAGTTGACCGGGGGGGTTGTGAACAGTCTGGTCTGGAGTCAACTGATTTGCGACATTCTTGGCTTGCCCATTGGAATGCAGAGTCGGGCGGGGGCGGCTTATGGCGCTGCGCAACTGTGCCGGGTGGCAGCCGGACTACATCCTACCGCGCAAACCGGTTCAGACAAAGAAGGTATCCAACGCGCTTTGCAAAGCCAAGGTGCGAGCGGCAGCCATCTCAGCGCAGGCGACGGCATGGGAACCGTCCTTCAGCCGCGTATGCCTGCGACCGATAACTTTCAGTTGTACTATCAGCGTTATCAAGCGATTGTGCGAACACTGCAAGGGTTGTGGTGAACACGTTCATGGTACACGTGATGGTGAACACTTTCGGGTGAACATTCGGGTGCGAACATATGGAGGGGTTCCATTTGCTGAACTCTCACAAAGCGTTGTTGCTGCAAGAGCTCGACCGCACAAAAGGGATTTTTCGACTCGCGCCGACGTGGGTGCCGCGAGCCAACTCCATTCCAGGGCGGCGGTTGAAACTCCATCCACACGACCTTTATCCTTTCGGACAGCTCAGGGGCGGCATCACCGAACGCTGGCTCGCTTCGACGGTGAAAGCGGACAACGGCCCCTTAACTCCGGCCGATGAGGGGCTGAGTTACGTGGTCATCCTACAATCTTCCGGTTTGCAAAAGATTCTGCTGCGCGACGCGATCGACTCAATTGGAGAACAGATGGTCGGCGAATCGGCGATGAACAAACTCGGTGGGTGGGCTGTGCTGTGCAAGTTTTTTGACAACCTCGGTCCGATCCCGTTTCACCTGCACCAAAGAGACGAACATGCCAAACTCGTGGGCAAAATCGGCAAAGCGGAAGCGTATTACTTTCCGCCCCAGTTAAACCTCATTGAAAACCGCTTCCCGTACTCCTTTTTGGGTCTTCATCCGTTGGCGACCAAGGAAGACATTCGCCGTGCCCTGGAGCGTTGGGATTTGGGAGACAACGAAATTTTGCAGTACTCTCAAGCCTACCGCATTGTTCCAGGTACGGGTTGGGATGTTCCGACCGGGATCCTTCACGCGCCCGGGTCGCTGGTAACCTATGAACCCCAGCGACCTGTGGACATTGGCGCCATGTACCAATCTTTGGTCAACGACGTGCACCTGCCCAAAGAAGTCTTAACCGGGGATGTTCCACAGGACCGGCACGCGGACTTGGACTTTCTGGTCGAGTTGATTGATTGGCCGGCCAATCAAGACCCGGAGTTTGTCCGAAAACACTTCCGTCCTCGATTGCCGGTCAGAACGGCCCAGCTGATGAATCAAGCAGGGGTTGAAGAGTACTGGGTGACGTATGACAATCCGTACTTTTCAGCCAAAGAGCTGACCATTGCTCCGAACCGCACGGTAACCATCTCCGATGACGAAGCGTATGGGATGGTATTGGTGCAAGGACACGGAACGATGCAAGGCATGTCGATCGAAACTCCCGCAGTCATCCGGTATGGCCAAATGACGATGGATGAGTTTTTTGTCACGAAGAACCGGGCAAACCAGGGCGTGACGATTGCCAATACGAGTGATGTCGAACCGCTCGTGATTCTCAAGCACTTTGGCCCCAAACCTTGATGATGCGGGTTTCCCAGTGCTTTTTCCTACACGAGGGCGTTTGGGTATGCCCCTATCGGATCACTATGGTACAATGGCACAGTTAACGTAAACGTATACTTTTGTGCGGTGAAAGCTTCCGTGGAAACTCACGGAGACATCTGTGCTGTCCTTTAAACACACTGTCCATGTACCACACTGTCAATTAAACGATGTTCTGGGAGGTGAATCCCGGGCCGCTTTGTGGCCGGGGGAAACATGAAAATTGCCAACGGAGTAGAGATGCTTGAACTGGAAATGAACATGATGGGGCACAGCAGCACGATTCATCCAACGCTCCTTTATGACAACGACTGCGCTGTTTTGGTCGATGTCGGTATGCCGGGGCAGCTTCAAGCCATTCAAGCGGCCGTCGAAAAAGCCGGAGTTTCCTTTAGCCGGATTGACGCCGTGATTTTGACGCACCAGGACATCGATCACGTCGGCAGCATCCAAGGTGTTCTGCAAGCGGCGCAAAAGCCTATCGACGTCTATGCCCACGCCGACGACAAACCCTACATTGAAGGGGACAAGGAACCTATCAAGATGACGCGTGAACGGGTGGCGCAGATGCTCGCCAACATTCCACCCGAGATGCGCGCACAGGTCGAAGCCATTTTCAGCAACCCACCGACTTGTAAGGTCACAAAAACCGTGACAGACGGCGAAGTGCTTCCGTTCTTCGGCGGAATTCAGGTTGTCTTTACCCCGGGTCACACGCCAGGGCACATCAGTTTGTACCACCAGGCCACAAAGACCCTGATTACAGGGGACGCCACGGTGAGTCAAGAGGGCAAGATCCTTGGCCCCAACGCCCAGGCCACTCCCGACATGCCCCTGGCGCTGGAGTCGTTGAAAAAGTTTACAGCGCTCGATATTGCACAGGTGATTTGCTACCACGGTGGACTGTGTCAGGACAATGTGAATGAGCAATTCCGCGAATTGACTCAGAAGTGAGTCGCGACCTTCGACGACTCTGAGGCATTGTAAATCCCGTCATTGTGGGTGGCACGATGTACTTGGATAACTCGTACAACTGGGTGATGGCGGTCCCCTTAAAAGAAATCAACCCTCATGCCGCTTCTTAGCAAATCGGAAACGCAAATTTCTAGGGCTCCCTGCATCGAAGCCCGGAATTAAATTCGACACTCTCCGCTTTGTGGTCCTGCCTATGTTCCATGCGCTGCATTCTTGCCGAAAAGGCGTTAGGCTTCAACCGGCCAATCCGAGCTGGAGCCTTTTCCTTGTGTTTTCGTTCAAGGACACAATCAATAAACATAGCTACTAAACTTTTTATCGTAAATCCTGTATGATCGACAGGACGCCCGGGTTCTTGGAGTCGAGGCACTTATGATGTCAAGACTGCGAGTGTCCGGCCGTTATTCAACTTGGGCGCGGGGGAAACCCGTGTACAGAGAAGGGGGTTGCTCATGAGTTATCCGGCATCGCGGAAATGGACAATTTTGGCGGTGGTGACTCTGGTTTCTTTCATCACCAATGTGGATGCCACCATCGTCGTGATCGGCCTTCCTCGCCTGATGGCTGGCCTGCATATCACGGTCACGACCGGTTTGTGGACGATGACCTCATACATTATTACGAGTACCATTTTTCTGCTTCCGGCTGGGCGTTGGGCGGACGTGATCGGAGATAAGCGAATTTTTCTGGCTGGGCTCGCTGTTTTTGCAGTGGCTACCGTTTTGTGCGGTATCGCCGATTCGGGAGCCATGCTGATTCTGTATCGGTTTATTCAAGGCACGGGCGCCGCGCTGGCCCTTGCGACGGCGACTCCCATTATAGTCCGGACCTTTCCCCGGGCAGAGTTGGGACGTGCCCTGGGCATCAATTCGACCTCCTGGGTCATCGGTTCCATTGTGGGGCCGGTTGCTGGTGGTGCGTTGATTAGCGGGTTCGGGTGGAGGTCGATTTTTTTTGTCACCGTGCCGTTCGCCGTCATTGGCATCCTTGCAGCTTGGTTCGTGTTGACGGATTCGCAGCAGGGTCAAAAATCAAAAACCGATTGGGCCGGGATGCTCAGTTTTGGCCTGGGCCTTATGGGGCTTTTGGTCGTTTTGTCCGAAGGCCAATCGTGGGGATGGACATCGGGGAGAACTCTCGGTCTTGCCGCAGTCACGGTGCTGCTCATTGCCATTTTTGTCGTTGTGGAACTGCGGGTGAAGCAGCCCATGTTTAACCTGTCGTTGTTGCTGCATGGGCACTATCGCGCTGGATTAGGCGTCGTCTTGACTTATTCCATCGGATACTTCGCGACGACGTTCTTGCTGACTCTATACCTGCAAGGCGCGTTGCACCTGAGTCCCCTGACTGCAGGACTATTGCTGATCCCGTTGTCTGCCCCCCAACTGTTTATGGGTCCGCTTGGGGGAATGGCAGCGGACAAAATTGGGTCGGCCCGGCTGGTCTTGATGGGCGTGCTCTTGCTCGCAGTGGGCGGCTACATGCTCGGGAACCTCGGCACCCATCTCTCGGCGGCCGCGGTCATTGTTCCGTTGCTGATTATGTCTGTAGCCAGTGGTCTCGCTTGGCCCGCATTGTCGAAGGCGGTCATGTCGTCGGCTCCCAAAGACCAGGCCGGTTCAGCGTCAGGCATGTTTTTTACTCTGCGCAACGTCGGGATGTCGCTGTCTTTGACGCTGGCCCTGGTCGTCGGAGAAGCGAGCATTCCCCCTGCAAAAGCAGCCCAGGTTTTTCTCGGTGTATCGAACGTGTTGAAACCACGGCTGCAAGGCGCTTTAGTGCATTCCACCGACACGGGCTTTAAGTTCTTCGTGGCGTTTTACGCGGTTGCTTTTGTCCTGGCGCTGTTTTTGCTGCGACCACACCGGCCAACCCCCGATGGCTAATTGCGCCGAAAAGGGACGGTACCGATTGGTTGAAAAACACTACAGGAACAACAAATGTACTAGTCCTTTGGGGAAAATAATTCAGTCCGTTCGATAGTTACAGGTTAGTCGTTCTATGTCTCCTGGCAATACGGTTGGCAGACTTACAATAAAACCGTAAAGAAAACCAATTGCCACAGGGGGCATTGAAAATGAAAAAAGTAGCGATTCTCACTTCCGTTGGAGTATTGACCATGCTGGCTGTCAGCGCGTGTGGTGCTAATACAAGCAATTCGAACCCTCAGCCGGCCACCTCTGCCAATCCGGCGCCAACTGCCAATGCGACGCAGGGTGGTGCAACTTCCAACAGCTCAGCAAACAACACGGCAGCAAGCAGCGCGCAGGGTCAATCGGCAACAACAGCAAAACCGGTGAATTTAACGGTTCAGATTGTGACGGGTAAAATGGACGGCAAACCGGGTTGGCCGAAGTTTGAACCCGCCGACACGACGCTTCCGGCGAACACCGTAGTCAACGTGACGGTCAAAGACTACGACGATGGCCCGGCCACGGTTCCTGCAGGGTATAACGCGGTCAAGGGCACGCAAAACGGAACCATCACCGTGGATGGAAAAACGGTCTCGTCCATTCCTGCAAAAGACGTCGCCCACACCATCACGATTCCGTCGATGAACTTAAACGTTCCGATTCCGCCTAAGACCAGCGCAGAGAAGTACGCGACGGTGCAGTTCTCCTTCAAGACGCCGGCGACCCCGCAGAAACTGGATTGGCAGTGCATGGCGGCTTGCGGCAGCGGATCGAGCGGATGGCAAGGCGCCATGGCTACAGATGGCTGGATGAAAGGCGTTTATACCGTGCAATAATGCAAGAGTCGAACCGAAGTCCGCAAACCGGACACGGGGTGTGTGCACACAGGGTTCAATGGAGTAAATGCGTTGCGGTTTTAAAGTTCGGCAAGCGGGGTCCTGGTACGAGAGATTCAAGAAATAGGCGTTCGTCTCGCGGGCTGGGACCTCGCAACATGGAACGCGTTGTCGCGGTCATTGGGCAACGGCTCGAGAACCAGTATTCGCAAAGGTCTCGCATGACTCACATGAGGGTGTCACCGTCAGTCTCTCGCAAGGTTCGCTCCTGCTGGACTGCTCAGGCTACTTGCCCCCTGATTTGCTAACAACTCTGAGAACAGTCAGTCTCTTGGCCGAGAGACTGACGGTGATGGATTCATGACAGAGGGCTGTCTCGCCATCGGAAGATGGGCTAAGGGACAGCCTTTTTTGGCATGAAACACACAATTCAAGCTTGACAAAACATTCAAAACGGAAAATTCTGAATACAAGCACTTGAACCCGACGGAGTTTGACGAAGGGCATTTGACGAAACGCAAAGGAGTGTTGGGATGGAACTGGAACATCTTCGACGACAAATTGAGGATTGGATTCGCTTGCATCGGGAGGATGCAGTCAACTTGACGCAGCAACTCGTCCAAGCCCCGAGTCTCATCGGACAAGAGCAAAAGGTGCAGGAGTTGATCGCCGCGAACCTGCGCGAAATGGACCTCGACGTCGACATGTGGGAGCCCGATGGCGAACAACTGGCAAAGCATGCGTACTTTTGTGCTCAGCGCACCGATTTTACGGGGAGTCCAAACGTCGTAGGAGTGTGGAAAACGCAGGCTTTGCAGCCGGGTGGGCACTCTTTAATTTTGAATGGTCACATCGACGTGGTGCCTGTTGGGGACGTGTCGCAGTGGGATGACGATCCGTTTTCGGGCAAGGTGGACGGCAACCGGCTTTATGGCCGGGGCAGTACAGATATGAAAGGCGGGATCGCCTCGTCGCTGATGGCTGTGCGCTGCCTGAAGGAACTCGGCGTGAAACTTGCCGGAGATGTGATTGTGCAAAGCGTGATGGAAGAGGAAAGCGGCGGAGCAGGGACCCTTGCCACTTTGCTGCGCGGATACAGGGCTGATGCAGCCGTCATTCCGGAGCCGACAAACCTGAAGATTTTTCCCAAGCAGCAGGGCTCCATGTGGTTTCGAATTCGCGTAAAGGGCCTGTCGGCGCACGGTGGTACACGCTACGAGGGGGTCAGTGCCATCGAAAAGAGCCAGACCATCCTAAATGGCATATGGGAACTCGAACGCTTGCGCAACGAACGGATTACCGAACCGCTTTATCGCGACACCCCCATTCCGATTCCCATCAACGTGGGTAAGGTGCAAGGAGGGAATTGGCCATCCAGCGTTCCAGATGAAGTGGTGATTGAAGGCCGAATGGGCGTAGCACCAGATGAGAAACCCGAAGATGCCCGGGCAGAACTCGAACGCCAAATCGCCGATATGGCGGCGAATGACGAATGGATGAAGGACAACCCACCTGGTGTGGAATGGTTTGGGGCAGTGTGGCTCCCTGGGCAAATGGATTCGGGTCATAGCTTGTTGGCGGCTTTGCAACAAAGCTGCCAGCAGGTGTTGGAAGTGGAACCGATTGTGGAAGCTTCCCCGTGGGGAACGGACGGAGGCTTGCTGGAAAAGGTAGGCGGCATCCCTACGGTCGTGTTCGGCCCGGGTGTCACGGGCGTGGCCCATTTCCCGAACGAATACGTCGAGATCGACAAGGTTTTGCAAACAGCGAGTGTCTTGGCCCTGACCATGGTCAGCTATTGCGGAGTAGTGGATGAAGGGGGAACAAACAGGGGTGCAGCCAGCTATGGTGTGGTGTGCACAGATGGGCTGTTGTCTGGGGTCGAACGAGACAAACTTGAAAATCAAGAAGGTCCAAGCAACTTTTTAAGAAAAAATTGCATATAAAAAAGAGGAATAAGTCGATGTTTGGAGAATAATGTAGACCGTTCAGCGAGAGCAGCGATCATAGACGAACTCATGAGGTGTATATTTTTCTACAGAGACGACAGAGACTAGAGATTTCCTTGTTGTACAGGGGTCAAACGGGAGAACGGACTGCAATAAGGAAGCCAAAGAGGACGCCGGAAAGACACATGACGGCGTGAGCCAGGCGCAAAGGTTCAGAGAGGTGTAAAGAACGAGCGGGGTTAGGGAAAGGGTGGACGGTGTTTTACACAGCGAAAAACGGATTTCATAGAGCAAAAACAAATGTTTGAATCCGTTTTGACAGAGACAAATGAGTCAACGGAGACGTTGAACATGGAACGGGCCATTGCGTGTTTTGAGAGGGCGGTTCGCCAGGGTACGAGGAAACCTGACGAAGCGCCCTCAACTTTTTAGAACCACCCTTCTTCGTCCGGGTTTGTATATTGCATAAACTCAACGACGATACCGTCAATCTCCACAAACGCAGCCACGGCAAACCCCTCACCGACTCCAAACGGTCCAAAAAGCACGGGAAAGCTTGCCATGGCTTCATTGAGGTCCTGAACGCGATAGGCAATGTGGGGTTCGGTGCGAAGTTTCCCGGTAATCAGAGAGCTCGCTTCGAAGCGCAAGTATTCTACATTGAGGGGGTGTGACCTCGGATTGGTGACCCAGCACTGAGACACCTCGACAAACGTTTCCCCTTCGTGTCTTTCTTCCGTAACGAATCCGACGTGATCAAACTGCGCTCGTTCCAATGCTCTCATTAGCGGATCTCCTTTTTAAAAATTCAGATAATATGCATTGACGGGTATAATGGGTTTATTTACTATATAATATATTACAAATAGATCTAATATTCAGTATTTATTTGCTTAGTTAGTAAAGTTACCTAAATAACATCGCTCTTATCTCGACTTTCACACACTAACACGCTAATGGAGGTTGGAAAATGGGTCGAACAGTGCTAAGTCTCAACTCGTATCATGGCTTTTCCACGGAGGATGCACTGGCTGGAGCCGCCAAAGCTGGGTTTAAGGCTGTTGAATTGTGTGCTGTTTACGGATGGACGGAAAACCTTCACTACCAAATGAGCGACAGCGAACTCAAAAAGGTCTTAGAACAGATGGCAGACCTCGGACTCTCGCCGGTGGCTTTGTCGGGACATCAAGAGTTGCCGCAGACGGATGGGATTTCCGTATTTCTCAAAAACATGGAGTTGGCGCATCGCGCCGGCATCCCGTTAATTGTTACCGGAGTCGGAGAAGTACAAAGCGCGAGTCAAGAAGCGCAACTGTTTGAAAATCTAGGCAAAGTCGCTGCAAAAGCCGAAGAACTCAATTTGCAGGTTGGACTTGAAATTCACGGAAACTACTTGGCGACCGGAGTTAAAGGGAACGAGATCGTACAGCGAGTCGGTTCTCAGAGAGTGAGGCTCAATTACGACACAGGGAACGTCATTTTTTACGGCGACGTCTCTCCCTTAGTCGACTTGCCGAGGTGTCTTCAAAACGTGCTGTATGTTCACCTTAAGGATAAAAAGGGTGGAAAAGGAGTCTGGAATTTCCCAGCCATTGGCGATGGGGAGCTTTCGATAGAATCCATTCGCGACGTCGTCAAGCAAGCGCAGTACAACGGACCTGTTTCCATTGAGCTCGAATTTACCGGAGAAGGGAACGAAACCCTTGAGGACGTCAATACAGCTGTGGAAAAGTCATTGAAGTACATGACCAGCATCGATTGGGTGGAGGTTTGATATGGTGCGGGTTGGCCTCTTAGGCAGTGGCTTTATGGGAGAGACGCACGCCAGCGCCTATCGGAACATGACGGATGTCGAACTCGTAGGGGTGTACACCCGCAACGCGGACAAGGGGCGCGAGTTTGCCGGAAGGTTTGGAACTTCATTTTTTCCGGACGCACAGACTCTTTACGCCCAGGTCGACGTCGTGGATATCTGTCTTCCGACGTATTTGCATGAACAGTATTGCGTCGAGGCCGCCCGGGCTGGAAAGCACATTCTGTGCGAAAAACCGATTGCCTTGACGCGCGACTCCCTCGACCGAATTGGAGCCGCCGTTCAGGAAACCGGGGTCATTTTTATGGCAGCCCAAGTCCTTCGATTTTGGCCGGAGTATCAAGAGTTAAAGCGGCAAGTACAATCCGGGCAGATCGGGGAAGTTCTCGAAATTTCAATGCAGAGGTTGGCCCAAGCCCCGAGTTGGAGTGCCTGGTTTAAGGACCCTGAAAGGTCAGGAGGTGCCTTATTCGATTTACACATTCACGACCTCGACATGGCACGCCATTTATTAGGGCCGATCGCGACTGTCTACGCGGTGGGGGTCAACCAAGCGGGGGCGTGGAATCACGTCGTGACGACATTAACCGCTCAGTCTGGAGCAAAGGCGGTTTGCGAGGGCAGTTTTTTGCTCCCTTCGGGGTATCCGTTTACCATGTCCGCCCGTCTCTTGGGTACGTCTGCTGCAGCTGAATTTGTGCTCAAAGCCGGAGTTAATTTGGAAAACCGTAGTGAGGCAAAAAATGAACTGATGGTCTATCACAATGGACCGGAACTCTGGACATCAACTGGGGCCGATGCGTATGAGCAGGAGATTCGGTACTTTATTTCCTGCGTGGTTAAAGGAGAAAGTGCCAGTATCGTCCCGTTCTCGGAGGTCGTGGATGTTTTAGACATTGTTCTGGCCGCCAAACGGTCACTCGAGACCGGACAGGTTGTTCACCTCAGCTGAGTGCATGTGAGCAGAGTCTTTCACCTCGGCCTTTAAGTGGGTGAATCGGCCTCGCAATTGCGGTGCTCAACGAAAACGGAGGGTGCGTATGGCAGAACCGGTGAAAAAAATTACGATTCAGAACGCCACAAAGCACTATCAGTCGCAAACGGGCATCATCCCGGCACTGGAAGACGTGACCTGCGACGTGATGGAGGGCGAATTTGCGTGCTTGGTGGGTCCTTCGGGGTGCGGCAAAAGTACACTTCTCTGGGGAATCAGCGGCCTGCACGATTTGACAAAGGGACAAGTGCATGTCTCGGGTCGTCCCGTCAAAGGGCCGGTTCCCGAGATTGGTATGGTCTTTCAACAAGCTACACTTTTGCCATGGCGGACGGTTTTGCAGAACATCCAGTTTCCATTGCAAATTAAGAAATTGAACGTGAAGCAATACCGGGATCGAATCGACCACCTCCTGGAGGTAACCGGCTTGCGGGGATTCGAACACAAGTATCCGCACGAATTGTCCGGTGGCATGCAGCAGAGGGCTTCCATTGTCCGGTGTCTTTCGTTTGATCCTGACGTGTTGTTAATGGATGAACCTTTTGGAGCCTTAGACGCCTTTACCCGGGACGAGATGAACCTTTTAATCCAAAAGATTTGGGAGGAGACTCACAAAACCATTGTGTTTGTCACTCACAGCATTCAGGAGGCCATTTTCCTCGCAGACCGAGTGTTTGTCATGACTCCGAGACCGGGAAAGATTTCAAGGGAAATCCGGATTCCGTTTGACCGGCCGCGAGACTTGAAAATCACCACGAGTCCAGACTTTATACGGTATGTGGATGAGGTCAAGGAAACCATCTACTCGCACAATTAGCCTCGTTTTGGAGAGGAGGAATCCCATGGATGCAAATAAAGAAACCAGTGCCGTAGACAACATCGACTTTAGTGCGATTACTTCTCTCTCCTTCGGAAAAGGATGGAGGGATGTCGTTCTCATCGTCATTGTGGCCGTCGTTGTGCTTGTGGGAATACAGCTTGCGATTGAATTTTTCAAAATTCCTACGTACATCTTGCCGACACCGACGGAGGTCGCCAAAGCCCTCTTTACGGATTTTCCGACCCTTAGCAAAGACTTGCTGATCACGCTCTATGAACTGGTCACGGGGTACTTAATCGGCGGAGGAATTGGATTGGTCCTCGCCGCAGTCGTCACGCAAATCCCGCTCGTGGAGAAAATCATTACCCCATACATCATCATCCTTGTGACGACGCCGATGATCGCGTTAGTTCCGTTGCTTGTCCTGCGATTCGGTTTTGGTTCTGAACCCCGTATTATTGCAGTGGCTTTGGCCGCTGGACCCATGATTATGGTCAATGCGGCTACTGGGTTTAAGCGGGTCGATGCCACAAAAATCGCCTTAGCCAGAAGCTATGGCGCGAGTTTGCTGCAAATATTTCTGAAAATTCGATTTCCGATGGCCATGCCGATGATTGTCGTCGGTATGACGGTTGGGGGGATTTTCGGATTAATTACTGCCGTTGGAGCCGAAATGATTGCCGGGCAAAACGGTTTGGGCAACAAACTGGGGTATTATTCCTCGCTGATGCAAATGCCGCAATTTTTTGCCACCATTGTACTGATTATGGCGGTAGGCTTGGCTTTGTATATCCTCATGTACCTGATTGGAAAGAAGTATTCCAGCTGGCAGGAGTGACCTGCAATTTTAGTGGGGGGGTCTAGTCATATATGGACGGAATGTCGAGAAGAGAGTTTTTGAAAAGAGCTGGCATCATTGCCTTGGCGGTCCCGTTTAGTACAAGTTTCTTAGCAGCTTGCGGACGAGTAGCTACCGCGGTCAATTCAACGGGGAAAACCGGGAGCTCTGGCCCGTACAAACTGACTTGGGTGTCCCCTCGAGGAACCCTCAAAGTGGAGGATGATTACGCCCAGACCATTGCCTTGAAAATGGGTTATTTCAAAGAACTGAACGTAGATCCCAACTTTCAAGGAGGTCCTCTTCAAGCGACGGCAGCGACGAAAATGCTGGTCACGAATCAAGCGGATATGGCTTACCCAAGCCCCGGAGTTCTGGCGACGTCGGTACAAGCGGGGGAACCTATCATTTCGGTGTTTGATATCACGGAGAGCGACTCGTTTGTTTTCATGGTCCGTCCGAACAGTCCCATTAAAAGTATCCAGGACCTCGCTGGAAAGAAAATTGCATTGGGAGATGCCGGATGGTCCGTCATCTGCGATCCCATCTTTAAGGTCAATGGCATCAATCCAAAATCGGTTCATTACGTAGCGGCCGGAAGTGACTGGGGCCAAACGGTTCAAGAAGGCAAGGCGGACGCAGCCTTGTGTTGGCAGGGGCTTGTCGCGCAATGGAAAGGGGTTGGACTCAATCTGAGACCGATTGAACACTTAACTCCCTTCCCTGGGAATTCCTACGTAGTCCGAAAATCAGACCTTCAGGACCCGGCGAAAAAACAGGGCATTGCCAATTTCCTGAAGGCCATTGCCATGGGACTGGAATGGGGGAAATACAACGTTCGCGGCATTTCACAGCTTTCGCTTGAACGCTTTCCGAGCCTGAAAAAGCAAATGACTCCAAAAATCGCCGTAGAAAGCGCTTTAGAGATGGTGCAAGTCAACGATGGTCCTGGTGTCGCTGCCCATGGGTGGGGATACCACATTCCGAGCTCTTGGGCAAAGTACGTGACCACCTTACAGGAACTCGGTCAGTTGAACTCGTCTACCAATGCAACCGGCTTGTATACGAATGAGTTAATTCAAGAGGTCAACAACTTTGACCACAAGCGGGTTCAACAGGACGCGGCCAATTTCAAATTAAGCCCTGAATTCGCGAGCGTGAAGTTGTCTGGACTGACGTGATTTTTCGCTGCAGTGAAGTGCCAAGGGATAAGGAGGTCAAACCCCGACGCCCCACGTAACCCCGAAACGAGAATCCAGCACCATAGGAACGAGAGGCTAAACATATTTTAGGAATTCAGGGAGATGGCTTCGAGTGAAAGATACCGAATATTATGACGTTCGCGTGCAACGAGATGCAGCCATACCTATGAGAGACGGGGTAGCACTGTTTGCTGACATTTACTCTCCCGTTGGAGAGGGTCAATTCCCAGCATTGCTGATGCGTTCCCCTTACGACAAGAGCCATTCGGAATTTATTACTTATATGCATCCTGAGTGGTATGCACGTCAGGGGTTTATTGTGGTGACCCAAGACGTTCGCGGCAAGTATGCTTCAGAAGGAGAATTTCGTCCTTATCACTTTGAACGCCAAGACGGAGCGGACACGATTCGGTTTGTGAAGAGTCTTCCGAAATGCAACGGAAAAATTGGAATGTACGGGTTTTCTTACGTGGGCGCGACGCAGTTACATGCCAGTGTCGAGGCTCCCGAAGAACTCACTGCCATTGCCCCCGCTTTTACCAACGATGGCTACTACGAAGATTGGTCGTATAAAAATGGTGCACTTCTCCTAGCCTTCTTGCAGTCATGGTCCGTCTTTCTGGCTCCCGACCAAGCGGCGCGAAAAGGTCATCCAGACGAAATCGGTGCGGTTTTAGACAACTTAAACCACATCTGCGAGGGATATGGACACTTGCCGCTGAACGACCACCCGAAAATCAGTCGGGAATTTGCGCCTTATTACTACGAGTGGTTGGAACACCCTACATTTGACGACTATTGGAAGCAGTGGCACCTTGGGGACATGAGCAGTTTTTCAACACCCGCTTTGCACATTGGCGGATGGTACGATGTATTCCTTCAAGGAACCCTGCGCAATTACAGGAGGATGACTACAGACTGCCAGAACGAGCAGGTTCGCGCATCGCAAAAACTTGTCATTGGTCCTTGGTACCACATGCCGTGGTCGCAGTTGGTGGGGGAAGCGGATTTTGGACAGGATGGAGGCAACGTCGTCAACGATGTACAACTGCGCTGGTTTCAGCACTGGCTTCAAGGTGTGGACAACGGCGTGATGGACGAACCGCCCGTCTCTATCTTCGTGATGGGAGAGAACAAGTGGCGCCAGGAACACCAGTGGCCTTTGGCTCGGACGCAATACACCAAGTTTTACATACACAGTGCAGGCGGGGCGAATTCACTCACTGGAGATGGCTGGTTGGACACGGGAGCGCCCCAGTCTGAACCAGCGGACCTCTATGTCTACAACCCGTTTGACCCTGTCCCGAGTTTAGGCGGTCACAGTTGCTGCATCGCCGGTTTGACTCCGATGGGTCCGAAAGACCAACGTCCCGTCGAAATTCGCAACGACGTTTTGGTCTACTTCACGGCACCCTTGCAGGAGGATGTAGAACTCACGGGGCCTGTCGATGCGGTGATTTACGCTTCATCCACGGCCGATGACACGGATTTTACGGTAAAGCTTGTGGATGTACATCCAGACGGGAAGTCTATCAACTTGTTGGAAGGGATTCAAAGGGCCAGTTATCGGGAATCCAACGACCAGCCGTCGCCCATTGTCCCTGGAGAAATTTACGAGTACCGCTTTTGCGTTGGCAGCACCAGCAACCTGTTTAAAGCGGGACACCGAATCGGCGTGGAAATTTCCAGCAGCAACTTTCCAGCGTTTGATCGAAACCTCAACCGATTCCACGTCAACAAAGACGCCGGTTATACAGACATTCAAAATGCCACCCAAAAGATCTACCACGACGCCGCTCATCCGACGCACTTGGTACTCCCAGTCATTCCCCGGCAGAACGCTTGACCGAGTGGTGATAGACCGCTCATGGTGCAATCGCGTCGTTTCATTGCAAAAAGCCCGTTGTCCAGGAGACGGCGGGCTTTTAGGCGCAGTTACAAACGAATAATGTGCCGTTAAAATATTCATGATTCTTCGGTTCGAGGTGCTACAATAGATGGCGCTAGACGGTTGCCGCGCCAACGACAAGTGCCAGAGGGGGTCTCGCATTGGACCTGAGGAATCTTGAGACGTTTATGAAGGTTTGCGATCTCGGCAGCTTTACGGCAGCGGCAGACGTCCTTCAGTTGACTCAACCGGGTGTGAGCAAGCAGGTTCAGCGGCTTGAAGCGGAACTCGGCGTTACGCTGTTGCAACGGCGTGAGAACGGGTTGCAATTGACTGAGGCCGGTCGGGAGACGTACCATGCGGCCAAGGAGATTTCAGCTCAGTGGCAGGCTTTGGTCGAGTCCTGTCGCACGGCAAACAACACCCTGTCTGGTCAGCTTCGCCTTGGGGCAAGCAGCATCCCTTCCAAGTACCTTTTGCCGCAGAGGCTTTCAGTGTTTCGCCGCACCTATCCGGGTGTAGAGTTGTCGGTTGACGTTTGTGACTCGCAGGAGGCCCTGGATTTGCTCTACGCGCGCGAAGTGGAGATTGCCGGTGTAGGAAGCAAGCCAGTCTCGACCGAAGTCGCATTTTCCGAACTTGGGTCCGATCAGTTGGTCATCGTGGCGGGTGCCGAGTTTTTTACGGAAATTCCGTGGGTAAAGGCCCCTTTCCTCTTGCGGGAGTCCGGTTCTGGAACGCGCCGCGCCACGCAACGCGCGTTGACCGATCGCGGCATTTCCATGGATACGTTGAGGCAGGCCGCGCAGACCAACGATCCAGACTTGATGATGAACCTGGTTGAATCCGGCATTGGATTAGCGGTCGTCTCCAGCCTTCAAGCTGAGGACGCCATTCGCGCCGGAAAACGGGTCCGCATCGTCGAAGAGTTGTCCTCCCAGAGGAGTTTTTACTTGGTTTGGCTGCGCGATCGCGATAAAAACCCGTTGGTTCGCGCGTTTATCGAGATCGCCTTGCCCAATCGCCTTGCTGAAAATGAGGGGAACGGTGAGCCATGAAAGTCGGAATGATTGGATTGGGGGACATCGCTCAAAAGGCGTACCTCCCCGTGTTGACAGCGAGGTCAGACATTGACCTCCGTATTGCGACGAGAAACTCCAGAGTGCTTCAGGAGCTGGGCGACAAGTACCGTCTCAAAGCCCGCTTTTCGGACCTCGATTCCTTGCTTCAATCCGGCATTGAAGCCTGTTTCGTACACACCGCCACACAGTCCCACTACGACATTGTGAAAAAACTGCTGAACCGCGGGGTTCACGTCTACGTCGACAAGCCCATTGACAACCACTACGAACGTTCCGCGCAACTGATGAAGTTGGCCGAAGACAACAGGCGGCTGCTCACGGTGGGATTCAACCGCCGCTACGTTCCCGCGTATCAGTCCATGAAAGGGCGAAAGCTGGACCTGATTGTCATGCAGAAACACCGCAAGGATTCTCCAGGAGAACCGCGAAGCGTGGTCTTTGACGACTTCATACACATTGTGGACACGTTGAGGTTCTTGCTGCCCGGCCCCATAACATCCTTGCAAGTGCATTCGAAACTCGAAAACGGGCTGCTCTTACAGGTCGGCGTCCATTTGTCCGGTCCTGGGCATGCAGCGATTGGGCTGATGCATCGCCGCAGCGGTCGCAATGAAGAGGTGCTCGAGTGCATGGGGGATGGCGAGAGTTTTAAAATGGTCAACTTGAACGACATCACCCACTACGCCGGTATGGAGTCGAGAACTCATCCCAATGAATGGACGCCCGTCCCGGCGCAGCGCGGGTTTGAACAGATTTGCGACGATTTTTTGTCGCGCGTACGCGCGGGGGAGCAGACCTCGAGCAGTGCGGGGCCCGATTTATTGACCCACGAGTGGTGCGAAGCGATCGTCCGCCAAATTGAAGAACAAGCGTAAGTTTGCCGCATCAGCGATGAAATACCGCATTCACATGAAATGTTGAATTCATAAGAAGGTAAAGGAGCCGGGTGACAGGTATGCATGTGGAGTGTGTCACGAATCAGGGTTCGCGCGTTGTCAACGAAGATTCGTTTTACGTGGGCGATCGCATTGCGGTCGTGATCGATGGAGCCTCCGGCCTGAGTCCAAATTCGCATTTTGCCGGAGCAGGGGTATCTGGGGTGTCCAGTGGGCCTGAAGATAGTCTGGAAGCTTCGACAGACGCGCACTGGTTTGCTCGATCCATTGTCCGGCATCTGCCTGCAGCCCTGCACGGCGGTTTGGATTTGTCGGCTGCGATGCAGCACACTCTAGCCGCAGTTCGCGACAGCGTGTCTCACATTGACTTTCGAGCCCTGCAGGCGTTTGAACAACCCAGTGCGGCCGTTGCCGTTGTCCGCTGGAATGCCAGAGAAGTGGAGTATCTCGCGATGGGGGACTGCTTCATTGCCTTGCAAAACGGCGAGGGTCCTGTGGAAGTGGTGACGGACGACCGCATTGCGCGATTCGATGCCCTGGCCATCGACGCGGTCACGTCGCTTCAGCGTGAAGAGTCATTGACCTTGACGGAGGCGAAACAGCGGGTGCTTCCGATTCTTCAGGCAAACCGGTCCAAAATGAATCAACCGAATGGCTATCCCATTTTGAGCCTCGATGGCCAGGGACTGGCTGATGCAAAAACGGGAGTTTACGCACGCGGGGATTTCGAAACCAAGGTCCTGTTGTGTTCCGACGGGTTTGCGCGCACGGTGGACGTGTTTCAAGTCCAAACTTGGGAGCAGTTGCTGCGGCCAGAGGTCGGGTTGCACGGCGTTCTGCAGGACTTGCGAAGGATGGAACAAGGCGATGCGCAGTGCAGCGAGTTTCCCAGGCTAAAGGCGCATGACGATGCCACCGCGGTCCTAATCACATTGCCGTAATGTCAAAACATTCGACGGATAGAACGAGAACCGGAACCCCCGCATTCCGGTTCTCAATGCGCTAAGGGCTAGGTTGAGAGAATGCGAAATCCCGTCGAAAAAAATAATTCTAACAACTCAATGAATTCGTTGACGACCAAAAATTCTGATGATAGTATGTTTGTAAGATTTCTTAATTAACTGGGTTGAACCCACTGGGGTGGCCCACAGCCTCCTGGAACAGAGGTGAATGAAATGAAAACGCTTTTGCAACAAGGCGTTGACGAATCGCCATCAACTCCAAATCTAAGTCCTACTCGCGGTATCCCTAACACCTCTCTCAGGCGACGCAACCTCTCAGTGTACTTGTGGCTCTTGCCCAGCTTTCTCTTGATTCTCGTGTTTATTTTTTACCCGGTTTACGAGTTGTTCGTCACTGCGTTTTCAAACATCGACTTAGCGGGAATCAGCCATGGGTTTTACGGATTCAAGAACTTTTCCAACTTGCTGCAGGAACCTGGATTCGCTCACATCATCTGGAACACCGTGGTTTGGACCGTCAGTATCGTGGCCATCAGCACGGTGTTATCCGTCGGGATCGCGTTGCTGCTCAACCAAAAGTTCTTCGGCCGGCGCATCGTTCGCGCGGCGCTTATCATTCCGTGGGCCGCATCGCTGTTGATTACGGCTGCCGTTTGGAGGTGGATCCTCGATGGCAACTACGGGACCCTCAACTACATTCTTGAACGGCTCCACATCATCCACCAAAACATCGTTTGGTTGGGCTCTGCAAAAACAGCTTTTCCCGCGATGATTGGCATCGGAGTGTTTGTCACCATTCCATTCACGACGTTTGTATTCTTATCCGGACTGCAGACGATTTCGGAAGACCTCTATGAGGCTGCAGACGTAGACGGGGCTACGCCTCGACAGGCTTTCTGGACCATTACCATTCCATCGCTCAAGCACTCATTCACAGTCAGTACGGTGCTGAACACCATCTACGTCTTTAACTCTTTTCCCATCATTTGGACGATTACGCAAGGCGGGCCAGCCAACGCGACACAAACGCTGATTACCTATTTGTACAGCTTGGCATTTCAGAGCGCAAAGATGGGAGAAGCTGCGGCCGCTTCGGTGTTTGGCTTCCTGTTGCTCCTCATCTTTTCAGCCATTTATGGATACATCGCACTGCGGGGGGATGAGTAAACATGGTGTCTATCACGAAAATGCCCATGGCCAAACGAAAAAAGCACAACCGCCCCGTCATCTTAATTCTAGCCTATATTCTGTTTGTCGTTTTAGTGTTCCCGTACTTGGTGATGCTTTTGACTTCACTCAAAACCAACACGACGGTGTACGCGATTCCGCCGACGTTCTTTCCGAAACCGTGGGATTTTCACAACTACGTGGAGATTTTTCAAAAGGCGCCTGTTTTGCGCTACGTGCTCAACACGGTTTTCGTCGCTGGCGGAGCGACTGTACTGGCCTTGCTGTGCGGCATTCCAGCGGCGTATGTGGTCGCTCGCGCTCAGTTTAGAGGAAAAAAAGCATATTTGTATCTGCTTCTCATCACGCAGATGTTCTCTCCGATTGTCCTGCTCGTCGGCTTGTTTAAAGAAGTGCTCTTTCTCGGTCTGATGAATAACCTGTGGGCTCTGGTGCTCATCAACGCGGCCTTTAACCAAGCGTTCACCATCTGGCTGTTAAGCGGCTATTTTTCGAGTCTGCCGCACGAGATTGAACAGGCGGCTTGGATTGACGGGTGCACCCGGTTTCAGGCGCTCAGGCGGATTACCCTTCCGCTGGCCATGCCAGGGATTGTAACCACCGTGATCTTCGTTTTTATTGCCGCATGGAATGAGTTTGCGGTGGCTCTGACCATTATGTCGTCTGACCACCTTAAACCCTTGACGGTTGGGATTTATACCTTCATCGGCCAGTACAACATCCAGTGGCAGTACCTGTTTGCCACGTCCTTGATTGCCACGGTTCCGGTTGTCATTCTCTTCCTGCTGATTGAAAAATACTTGATTGGTGGTCTGACTGGCGGGGGAGTGAAACATTAAATTCACTTTGTGAGGATTGGTGAGAGGAGGGGGATTGGCGCCGGAGGATAGACGATGTGGACAGCAGTGAGGGGGCAGAGCGTTGCGGCGTGACCGCACGGCAAAAGAACGATTCGAAGGGGGATTACGATGCGCAAGTTGACCAAAAACATTTCCATGTTAGGTGCAGCGTCGGTGCTGACCGCGGCGACTTTGGCCGGGTGCGGAAGCAGTAGTACAGCCGGCAACAGCAATTCTTCCAATTCTTCTGGTGGGCAGAGCAGCAGCGCGAAACAAGAGACAATTACCTTCGTAGCTGCCCAGTACAGCGATAACACAAAGCCGTTTTGGACCAACCTGATTCAACGGTTCGAACAAAAATACCCGAATATTAAGGTGAATCTCCAAGTGGTTGGCTGGACCGCCATGGACCAGAAGGTCAACACCATGATCAGCACCCACCAGACGCCGGACTTGCTCAACTACAACGAGTACGCCAGCTTTGCGGCGGACGGCCTCTTAAACCCCACCAGCACGTGGGTGCCAAAGGATGTCCTGAACAACGTCTATCCGTCGTTTTTGCAATCCGGGGAAATCAACGGCACCGGTTACGGGTTGCCGCTGCTTGCCTCTGTTCGCGCCTTGTTCTACAACAAAGACCTGTTTAAGAAGGCCGGTATCACCAGCCCTCCGACCACGTGGACGCAGTTGCAGCAAGACGCGGTTCAGATCACCAAGAAAACCGGAGTTCCGGGCTTTGGCTCCCACTACACCAACAACGAAGGCCAAGCCGATTTTGCCTACTTCACGTGGGGCAACGGCGGCGGCTTTAAGACCAACGGCAAGTGGGATTTGAATAACCCGAAGAACATTCAGGCGATGCAGTTCCTGCACGACTTGACCTACAAGTACCACGCAACGAATCCAGACCCGACATCCATCAACCGCGATCAGATGCAGCCTGTGTTTGAACAAGGCAAAATCGGCATGATGCTGACGGCAAACTTCTTTGCCACCTTGCTTAAACAGCAGGCTCCGAATCTGAATTACGGCATCGGTCCAATTCCGCACAACACCGGCGTGAAGCCGTTCACGCTCGGCGTCGCCGATTACCTGATGAGCTTTAAGACGAGCAAACATCCGAACGCGGTCAAGAAGTTCCTGGACTTCTTCTACCAAGACCAAAACTACGAGTCCTGGCTGACGAAGGAAGGCATGCTCCCCGTCACTCAATCTGCAGGTGCGCAGATGGCGAAGAAAGACCCGCTGGACGCACAGTTTATCAAACTGTTGCCGATTGCGAAGTTCTATCCTGTCCAAGACCCGAAAATCGTTCAAGCGGAGCAAGCGGTTCGCCAAGCGGGCGAGGCCATTTTGTCCAATCAGGAGAGTGCCAAACAAGCTCTAGACCAGGCTCAGCAACAAATGGCGGGTGCGGGGAACTAAGAAGCGTTGAATTACAAAGTGGTTGACGCGGCTGTGCAGTCCGTGCCGTATTACCTGTAAGGAGCCCCGCACACAGGGGGCACGCCCTCTGTGTGCGGGGCCATGAATTGGGGAGGTGGCAGAAGTGGTGTTGGACAATCTGGAAACCCCAAGTGTGATTGTTGATTTGGACGTCATGCAACGCAACATCGAGGCCATGCAAAAGTACTGCGATGAGCACGGATTTGATTTTCGACCGCACATCAAAACGCACAAGATTCCAGAAATCGCGCACTTGCAGCTGCAAGCGGGTGCAGTCGGGATTACCTGTCAAAAGATCGGCGAAGCCGAGGTCATGGCGGCCGCAGGCATTCGGGATATTCTCATCTACTACAACATTATTGGCCCGGCTAAATTGGAACGTTTATCCAGGTTGGCAAAGCGCGTTCATTTGTCTGTCGCGGTCGACTCGAGCCAAGTCTTGCAAGGGCTTGGCGAGATGACAGACCGGGAGAATTGCAGAATCGGCATTTTCATCGATTGCGACACGGGCCTGCACCGGACCGGAGTGAGGACCCCGCAGGAAGCCATCCAACTGGTCAAAGAAATTCAAACCTATCCAAACTTAGAGTTTCGCGGCTTGTCGACGTTCCCTTTAAAGGATGCCAGCGGCAGTTGGTTTGAGCAGGCGCTTGGCGCATTCCGGGCACAAGGACTCGAGGTTCCGTACATTAGTGCCGGAAGCAGCGCTGGACCGAAGATTGCCCACCAACTTCAAGGAATTCGCGGTTTGGTTGCCGGTACTTACGTGTTTTACGACCGTTCTTCGGTCGAGATTGGGCTGACGGATCTGGACCACTGTGCGGCCCGCGTCCTGGCCACGGTGGTAAGTCGTCCTTCAGACACCTTGGCCACCATAGATGCCGGTTCCAAGACGCTGTCGAGCGATTTTGGCTATATGAAGGATGGCAATGGCTACGGATACGTCGTCGAATATCCGGAAGCCCGGATTTTTTCCTTATCGGAAGAACATGGACAAATCGATTTTTCGGGATGCAGTCGTGTCCCCGAAGTCGGGGAACGCATCTCAGTGATTCCAAACCACGTCTGCGCCATGATGAATCTTCACGATACGGTCTATGGGGTGCGCCGCGATCGCGTTGAAGCGGTGTGGGATGTTGCCGCGCGCGGCAAAGTCAAGTAAAACTCGCAAAATTTTTATTTACTCAGGTTGGGAGTTTCGCATGTTCGCCGTCGGCGAACAGTTGATATAAGGTCATGCCAAGGTCACGTCGCAAGACCGGATGTTCAAAAGGAGGAGTTTCGATGCGCTTAGCAGGAAAGTCGGCCATTGTCACCGGAGCAGGACGTGGAATTGGGCGCGCCATCGCACAAAAGTTTTTAAGGGAAGGCGCCCGGCTGCTCGTTTGTGACATCGTTGAAGAACGGGTGGCGGAGGCAGTCAAAGAACTGTCTGAAGTGGGAGAAGTCCACGGACTCACAGTAGATGTCACCAATCCGGCAGAAGTTGAGACCCTGGTGCAACGGGCGAAAGAGCTGTTTGGGCGCATTGACGTGTTGGCAAATAACGCGGGGATTGCTGTGTTCGAGGACTTTCTCGAAGTGCTGCCGGAGAATTGGGACAAGACGATGGCAGTCAACTTGAAAGGGCCGTTTTTGGTGTCCCAGGCGGTAGCCCGTCAGATGGTGGAACAAAGGTCTGGGAGCATCGTCAACATGGCCTCTACCAATGGGATTCTCGGTGAACCGAAACTGGTGCACTACAACGCGTCTAAGGCGGGTGTCATCTTGCTGTCGAAAAGCATGGCGATCGAACTCGCTCCGTACAACGTGCGCGTGAACTCGGTTTGTCCGGGATTCATTCTCACCGAACTTGCACTCGAAGGCGGCATGGGCAAAGAAACCGTCGCTCAATACACGGGTAAAATTCCGCTGGGCCGGTACGGGCGTCCCGAAGAAGTGGCGAACGCCTTCGCGTTCTTGGCTTCAGACGAGGCGTCCTTCATTACGGGTGCCGAGTTAGTCGTCGATGGAGGCCAAATCAGCCAGGAGTAGCGTCTGCTCTTTGGACGCTCAGTTGCAACGGCAGCCAACCCCGCGACTGGCAGATGAAGCTGCGAACGCACAGGGTAAAGGCCGCTAGAAAGAAAGGCGGGGTTTGCATGGTGGACGACATTCGTCAATGGGTGCTACAACATCGCGAATTGATTTTAGATACCAACCGCAGGCTGGTATCCATTCCTAGTGAGAATCTTTATCCTCGCGGCAATGAGCTGCGGGTCCAGCAAGAAGTCAAACAACTCCTAGAGGAACTGGGCTTTGAGACGCAGACGTTCTTGCCGACAGACGTGCCAGGTTTAGTGGAACACCCTGCTTTTCTCAACGACGGCCGGGTGTACGACCAGCGGCCCAACGTCGTAGGCCGTTTGCGGGGTGCCGGCAACGGTAAGTCCCTCATATTCTCAGGTCATATGGACACCGTGCCGCAAGGCATCGATGCGTGGACGCAAAACCCGTTCGGCGGCGACGTGGTCGGAGACCGACAATACGGCCTAGGTATCTTTGACATGAAAGGCGGAATGGTGGCCGCCATGATGGCTGCCCGCTGCCTGTCCGAACTGGGCTATCGCCTGAAGGGCGATGTGTTGATTGAAACCGTAGTGGATGAGGAGTTTGGCGGAGCGAATGCGACGCTGTCGTGTCGCTTGGCGGGAATTGAAGCCGATGCTGCGATTGTTCCGGAACCTTCCAATCTGGCCATTGGTCCGATCAACCAAGGTGGGGTGTACTTCCGCGTTTCGTTTCAGGGAGTTCCAGGCCGGAACTTCAGCGGCGAGAAGGTGGTCAATCCGGTGTACGCTGCGGCGAGGTTTTTGGAAGTTGTGCGCCAGTATCACGAATGGCGCAACAAACACGCAGCAGTGCCGCCCCTTTTCGAATGGAATCCGGAATTAGTGACTCTGGTTCAGGTTTTGCGGGCTGGCAATACGCAGATGGAACTGGCCGACCGGGTGCCGAGTACGTGTTCGTTTGACGTGTGGATTCAGTGTTTTCCAGGAACGACGGAAGAAGAGCTTACGGAGGAATTTACCCGTTTCTATCAGCCGTTGGTCAATCAAGATGAACTTCTGTCTCAGGTACCGCCTGTTGTCGAAAAGAAGATCCGGTTTTTGCCCGGGACTGGAATCCCGGCAGACCACCCGATTGTGCAAACGCTGGAGGCTGCGGGCCGGCAAACCATCGAAGAAGGACTGCCGACGCGCGGTGCGGCCTTCGCTTGCGACTCGTTTATGTTCAATTTGTACTCGAACACTCCCGCCGTCATTCTTGGACCTACGGGCGGGAACGCACATGCTCCGGACGAATTCATTTATGTGGACGATTTCTTGCGCTTAGTCGAGGTTTATGCACGGACGATTGCAAACTGGTGCGAAGCCACGAAAAACTGAATGTGGTTGAGGAGGACGACAACGTGAAACAGGTCATTCGTACGAACAACGCTCCCAATCCCGCGGGACCGTATTCCCAAGGACTCCGCGTCGGAAACCGGATATACGTAGCCGGACAAGGGCCTGCCAACCCTGCAACCGGCAAGGTTGAATCCACCCGGGTCGAGGACCAAACCCGACAAGTTCTGAAAAACATTGAGGCCATCTTGACAGCCGGAGGAGCCACGATGGACAACGTGGTGAAGGTCACGGCCCACCTTGCTGACCTTAAGGACTTTCAGGCGTTCAACGAAATCTACAAAGAGTTTTTCAATGAACCGTTTCCGGTGCGCACCACTGTCGGAAGCCAGTTGAACAACATTTCAGTCGAGATTGACGTCATTGCCGAACTTGAATAGGACGGGTTTGACATTGCGGCCTTGAGCTTGCGCAACCCAGAGGCACCAACGGTTTTTGAGCCCGGGCAGGCAAGGTGACAGCAGGGGGTGGGGTTGATGGCAAAACGAAACTTTTCGACACTCGATTACTTCATCCAGCGCGGAAAAGACGCTGCGTTAAGCCTGCACTTTCGCGACGGGGACGTCGCCTTGTGGCAGCAGCGGCTCAGGGAACAAGTGATGAACCTGTTAGGGCCGTTTCCCCAAGGAGTCCCGCTCAACCCGGAAGTCGTCTGGTCGGTTGAAAGGGATGGCATTCTCAAAGAAAAAGTGGTGTTTGACAGCGAAGAGTACGCATCCGTACCAGCGTACGTCCTGAAGCGCAAGGACCTAGGGGAAGGGCGCCATCCTGCGGTCCTTTGTCTCCACGGACACGGTCCAGAAGACGACTGGCACTCAGACGGCAAATCCCTGGTCGCTGGAGAAGCGACGACGCCCAAACGCAGAGAAGCCATTTCAGCCTATCACTACGACTACGCTTTGGAGTTAGCGAAAGCGGGATTTATCACCATGACGTTCGATTTTCGCAATTTTGGTGAGCGGCACGACAAAAACCTGTACCCCGGGCGAGACAGTTGCAATGTGCATTTTATCCGCGGCATGGTGATGGGCATCCCGCTGATTTCGCTGAACCTGTGGGACTGCATGAAAGCCGTGGACTACCTCACCCAACGGGAGGACGTGTCTCCCGGTCAACTCGGCTGTGCGGGGCTGTCGTTCGGCGGAACGATGGCGCTCCATGCCGCTGCCATCGACTCCCGCCTCAAGGCGGTTTTAGCGGCAAGTTCACTGACGACGTACGACGAGTACGCCATCAAAATGGGGAATTTCTGCGGCTCGCAGTTTATCCCTGGGATCTATCGCTATGCGGACCTGTCCGACCTGGCGGGATTGATTGCTCCGAGGCCGCTGCTCATTGAACACGGAGTGCACGACCCGGGCTTTCCGATTGAAGCATCGCAGCAGGCATTCTCTCACCTGCAGCAGATTTACAAAGCGGCAGCAGCAGAACAAAAACTGGTTCACGACGTGTTTGACGGGGCTCACCAGTACCACGGAGTGTCCGCTGCAGACTTCTTTCGACGCGGCTTGCATGTCGGGGAATTCGTAGATGGGGTTGGATGAAATGACCGCAAACAGGCTTGCACGCACCTCTGGGTGCCGTATCGAGACCGCTTGGTCCTATCAAGGCATGCGAACGCTGGTGTTGCAAAACGAAAAGTTGAGGCTTTCTTTTCTGCTCGACAAGGGGGCAGATTTGTTTGAACTGGTCTACAAACCCATCGACCTCGACGTTCTTTACCGGGCGCCGCGGGGGATTCGCAACCCGCTTCAGTCCTGGCGCCCGGGAAGCGACGACGCGGTTTACCACGACTATTACGGCGGCGGTTGGCAGGAAGTTTTCCCTTCCGGCAGCGGAGCCTCGTCGTATCAAGGGGCTTTCCTCGGGTTTCACGGCGAAGTCGCGTCGCTTCCGTGGGACGTCGAAGTCGTCGAGGATACGCCAAAGCGCGTCTGTGTGCGGCTCTATGTGCGAACCGTGCGAACCCCTTTTTGTCTCGTCAAGGAAATTGAACTGGCTGCAGGGGAGTCCAAGTTCTCCGTGAAAGAGTGGGTGACCAATGAAGGCAAGACGCCTCTTCACTTCATGTGGGGGCATCATCCCGCGTTTGGGGCACCCCTCATCTCGGAACGCGCTCAAATTGACCTTCCGGCGTGCACGGTGGAGTCGCACCCTATGTTGTACTCAGAACGCAGCCTGTTCGGCCCGGAGTCAAAGGGTGTTTGGCCGTATCTGCCGAATCGCAGGGGAGAATTGGTAGATTTGCGTCACTTATTGTCGTTTCCTGACGGAAGTTCAGATATGCTGTATGCAAAGGACTTGGCAGAGGCGAAATTTGACATTCACAACCCGGATCTCGAAGTGACCCTGCACTTTGAGTGGGACAAAGAAGCATTTCCATACTTGTGGATCTGGAGAGAAGCCGGTGGAACCCTGGGGTACCCGTGGTACGGGAGCGGCAATGTCATCGCGCTTGAACCCTTTTCCAGCCTTCCGGGCACGGGGGAACACGGACTGTTGGAGGCCATTGCCAATGAAACGGCTCAAGTGATGCAGGCCGGGGACACCAAGACGACCGCTATAACGGTGGGTATCCAGCCGTTCAAACCACAGCTTTGACGATTTGCACACTTTTGCACCAAGGGGAAGGAGGCTTGCCGTTTGTTGAAGTCTAGGGCCTCGAGACCGTCGGATTTAAAAAACGAGAACAGAGCAGCGATCCTTCGCTACGTCTATGACAACGGCGTGACATCCAAGCCCGATATTTCGAAGTCTCTGGGCATTAGCAAACCTACGGTTTCCGCCCTGGTCGATGAGTTAGTGGCTGAACACTGGCTGGAGCCTTACGGCGTCGGGACATCTACCACGCAAGGAGGGAAGCCTCCCATTTTGTACCGGTTCAACTCCCGGGCGGGAAGCGTCATCGGCTTGCACCTCGGCGTTGACACCTTGGAAAGTGCCGTTGTTGACCTTGAGATGAACCTTTTGGTCCGGTCTAGGATCCGCTATTCGCGCAGCGATGTCATCAAGGCGCTGGACACCATCTCATCGGCAATCCAATCGTTGGTCGACAAGAGCCGGGAATTGGGCATTGAGGTGCTCGGGATTGGCGTCAGTGCTCCCGGCGTCATCCAATCCAGGAAAGGCGTCCTGGTTAAAGCAACCCACCTTCAAGGGTGGGTGGATGTTCCGATTGGGCCGTATCTCTCCGAACAGTTTGAATTGCCGGTGTGGGTGGACAACGAATCGAGAAACAGCGCTCTGGCGGAGCAGTGGTTTGGTGCGGGAAGAGATTTGAATACGTTTGTCACTCTCTTGACCAAAGGCGGGATTGGCGCAGGCATCATTGCCAATGGCGCGATTTACCGGGGGGTTGACGACAGTGCGGGTGAAATTGGCCATACCACCATTGACATTCACGGCCCAACCTGTCAGTGCGGCAACCAAGGGTGCTGGGAGTTGTACGCGTCAGAAGGAGCCCTGTTGGAACGGTTCACACAGGCATTGCAAAGGGAACGGCCCGCAGCCTTGACGGCACTGCTCGAGCGGATTGAAGACGGAGAAACATTGACGATTGACGACTTGGTCACGCCGTATTTGGGCAAAGAACCGTTTACGCTTGCTCAACTCAAAGACTATGCCTACTTCTTGGGAGTTGGCATTACGAGTTTGGTCAACGTATTCAATCCGGAAGTTGTCTTTTTGCACGGCAACTTATCCGGATTTGGGGAGCAGTTGTTGGAGGACATTGAGCGCATCGTCAAATCCCGGGCCTTGTCCCTGCCGGCAAAGCGCGTTCGTGTGAAGTACTCGCGGTTTGGGAACGGCATGACGGTCATTGGGGCGGCCACGTTGGTGATTCGCGAAGTCATCGACGGAGAACTGCTGTTCGGCAAAACTGCGATGTACGACGAGAGTCCGTAACCAACCCATTGTGGAGTTCCTGGATGAGCCTTCGCCCGATTGGCGTTGCTGTGCTTGGATGGTTGTGACCGCGGCCGCGGGTTCGGGTCGCAATTCTTTCCAGGATTCCATGAGAAAAGGAGAACACAGCGATGACTCAGGTTTGTGTCGATGCTGCGAATTTCATCCATCACTGTACGGGCCGCTTGCCAAACGGACTCCTGGCGGACATCCACCTGCAAAACGGCGCTATCGCATCCGTTGGCCCGGTTGCTTCATCGGACGCAAGTTTGTCTGGTCCGAGCGACGAGTTGTTTATCTGTCCGGGTTTTCTGGACCTGCAGGTAAACGGTTTTGCCGGGGTTGACCTCAATGCCGACGAGGTGTCCCCCTCGGATGTCGTTCGGTTGACAAAAGCGATGTGGGCGACGGGCGTGACAAGTTTCTTACCGACCATCATTACCGGAAGTTTTGAACGCCTTGGGCGCGCCATGACAGCGGTTCGCCAAGCGATTGCGGATTCCTCCGTCGCGCGTCGCGGCGTGTTGGGAATTCATCTCGAGGGGCCGTATTTGTCCTCTGAAGACGGGCCACGCGGGGCGCACGAACTGCGATACATCCGGGATCCGGACTGGGGCGAATTTGAAGCCTTGCAACGCTTGTCCGGGAACAACATCAAAATGGTCACCGTCGCGCCAGAACGGCCTCGCGCTGCGGCATTCATTCGACGCCTGGTCGACTCTGGCGTGGTGGTCGCGATCGGCCACACAGCGGCGACTGAGGAACAAATTGAGGAGGCCGTGCGGGCCGGAGCGCGGGTATCCACGCATTTGGGCAACGGCAGTCATCCCTTACTTCCCAGGCACGACAACTACATCTGGGCCCAGTTGGCGCAAGATCGGTTATGGGCCAGTCTGATTGCAGACGGGCAACACCTTCCTCCGTCGGTGCTCAAAAGCTTTGTCCGCGCCAAACAAGGCGAAGTGGCGTTGGTCAGTGATGCCGTTCATCTGGCCGGATTGGCGCCAGGCGTGTATGAAACAAACATAGGCGGAAAAGTGGAACTGCTCGAGAACGGGCGGCTGCAGGTGTATTCCGATCCGCGCATTTTGGCAGGGGCTGCAGCGGGTATTGACAGAGGTGTGCAAAATATCGTTCGGCACACCGACTTAGCGTTTGAAGGTGCCATCCGCTTGGTCACCGAGAATCCAGCTGCTGTGATTGGAGCCGAGGATCGCGGCCGTATCGCCCCAGGGCAATCCGCGGATTTGACGATGGTTTTGTTTTCGGAGAAGACACAAAGTGTCCGAATCGCTGGCACGGTCGTCCATGGCGAACTCGTGTACGCTGACCACGCGGCCCTGGAGCCGTTTCTTAAGCCGGTCTGAATCGGCCTCTGCCCGTGCGTTCGCTGCAGCCGTGCGTGAACTGACGTTAAATGACGTGAACCAACGCGAATGACATGAACCGGCATGAACCGGCATGAACGAAACACGACACACAAAAGGATGGGTTCCGCATGAAAGTACAGGTATATCCGACTTCAGACGATTTGGGACGGGCCGCCGCACAGCGGTGCGCTTCCTTGCTCAACGACTACGTAAAAGCGCAGGGGGAAGCCCGATTACTGCTTTCTACAGGAAACTCTCAGCTCGATACACTCAAACACCTCGTAAAAATGGACGTTGCCTGGGAACAAGTTACGATGTTTCATTTGGATGAATACGTGGATTTATCCGATAACCACCCGGCCAGCTTCCGCAAGTACCTGAGAGAAAAGTTTACTGAACTCGTTCCTTTAAAGCGCGCTGTGTTTGTCAGCGGGGAAGAGGACGTCGAGGACAACATCCGCCAGTTGAGCAATGAGGTTCAACAAGCCCCCATCGATGTTGCACTCGTCGGGATTGGGGAAAACGGGCACATTGCGTTTAACGATCCGCCGGCTGACTTTGACACGCAGGAGGCGTACATCGTGGTCGAGCTGGACGAACGGTGCAAACAACAGCAGGTTGGCGAAGGGTGGTTTACAGACTTGGACAGTGTGCCAAAGCGCGCTGTCACCATGACCGTTCAACAGATTCTTAAAAGCAAAACCATCCTATCCTGTGTGCCGTACGGCGTTAAAGCCAAAGCCGTCAAATCCGCACTGGAACAGGATGTCACTCCCATGGTGCCTGCGACGATCTTACAAACCCACCCTGATGTGACACTGTTTGTCGACCGGGAATCCTCGGCACAGGTGAGTCCCGAAGTGCTGCGCAAATACACAAGTGACGAGGCGCAAAAGCCGGTGTAAGAACCATCATGGGCTCAAGGAGCGGGAGAAGACCCCTCCTTGAGCCCCCGGTTCGACTTTGCCCACGAAAGGATGAGGGTTGTGAGTATGCTCCCTTTGCAACGGAGAACGATCGGTCAAACTCACATGAACGTCACAGCGATGAGTCTAGGCGGAGCTGGTCTCGGAGGAATTTTTGGCCCGGTCAGCGATGAAGCGGGCGTATCGGCTGTTGAACGAGCGCTGGAACTCGGAATGAACTGGCTGGATACGTCTCCGTATTACTTAGAAGCCGAACGCCGTATGGGGCTGGCCTTGCGAGGCGTTCCCAGAAGCCAGTACTACCTCTCGAGCAAGGTGGGAACCCACCCCAGCCGCTACTTGGATTACTCGGCGGATGCCGCATCCTGGACCGTAGACAACAGCTTGAAGGTCTTGGGAGTGGACTATCTCGATATTTGTTTCATCCACGACCCACAACCCGCTCATTTACAAACGGCACTTGGTTCCGGCGGCGCCATGGAAGGTCTCGTCGAGCTTAAACGGCAAGGGGTCATCAAGGCGATCGGCATTGGTGTACAGGACCATGCTCTCATCCGGCAGGCGATTGACACGGGTTCGTTGGACGTGGCGCTTACGGTCAACGACTACACCTTACTCACTCAAAGTGTGCTGAAGGGGGTCTGCGACTATGCGGAGCCCAGAGGCGTGGGTTCGGTGAACGGTGCGGCTCTGGCCATGGGGCTGTTGTCCGGACGCGATCCGCTCCGTATTGGAACCCCGAAATGGACCCCTCCGCAAGACGAAGTGCAAGCGTCCATCAGGGTGCACGAATGGTGCCGCGAACGCGGCGTCAGCGTATTAGCCTTGGCACTGCAGTTCAGCCTTCGCCAGGAGCGATTGGCGTGTACGTTGGTCGGAGCGGCGAGTGCCGAGGAGGTGCAAGGGTGCTTTGACGCGGCCGCTGAAGAAATTCCGGCCAGCGTGTGGGAAGAGCTGCCCAACCTGTTGGACGAAATCAGGGTCCGGTAACAGGCAGATTGACAGGTTGAAATGTATCCAGCCCCGGTATCTTACAGCCCGGGGCTGTTTTATTGGCTCTCGCCGGCAATGAAAACTCGGCACCCTGCATCTCGCAGCTGCCTGACATAATCCGGTGAAGCAAGACGGTCCGTGATCAGCATGCTGGGGTCTTGAATGCGAAGAATGGGGGAAAACGCGACTTTGCCGAATTTGCTGCTGTCCGCAACGATGATTCCTTTTGACGCCGCGCGCAACATCATCGAATCGGTTCTACCCTCCATCAGGTTCGGAGTTGTAAAACCGACCTGAATATCTACGCCATCTGCACCCACAAAGGCAAAATCCGCGTTCATCGTGCTCAGTGTTTCATCCGCCAAGTGGCCCACTGAAGCGTATGACCCCTTGCGCACAATCCCCCCGACCATTACGAGGGTGATGTGGTCGTATCCCGCCAATTCGGCGCCAATGTTGACGGCGGTCGTCACAATCGTCAATTCCTTTTTTCGTATCAGTTCCCGCGCGATGTATGTGGTTGTCGTCCCAGCGCTCAACATCACGACCTGTCCGTCCTCTACCATCGACGCGGCGGCGAGGGCAATCTCTCGCTTTTGCTCGGTACACGATTCGAGCTTCACTTGAAACAAAGTTTCCAAAGGTGGTGTCGTGTTGGGGACCGCGCCTCCGCGAATTCGGCGGATCAAATTCTGCGACTCCAAAATTTCCAGGTCGCGGCGAAGGGTGACCTCGCTAACGTTGAAGCGGTCGCGCAATTGCTCGATTTTCATTTCACCTTGCTGTTGAACCCATTCCACGATTTGGTGACGGCGCGCCGAGGCACTCAGTCCAGAAGTGTTCAGTCCGTTTGCGGCGTTTGCGGTTTCGATGTGGAATCCCTCCCCAGGGGGTCTACCCTACTTACAGTTTACAATAAAACGCGTGTATTTCGGATGGATTTTGCGCAACTAAGTCTGTTTTTTATTTCGGAAGACTTTCGATATTCTTTCGGATATGACATCATAATTATTATTTGGTAATAAAATCGAAAGGTTTTCGATTGATATTCGAACAGAAACTGATTACAATACCAATGAAAACGCTTTAAGCATTCATCGTGAGGTCTTGCCGCATCGCAGATTTCTGATAACTGTTGCATCTAACTCATTATTCTACTTAACTACTGAGAGGGAAGTGACAAGCGTGGCGCAAGCAGAAAGACAAGGACTCGTGCGGGCCATCGGCCTGTTTCAGGCAACCACCATCAACATGTCGCAAATGGTTGGCATTGGACCGTTCATCACGATACCGATCATTTTGTCGACGATGGGAGGACCGCAGGCCATTTTCGGATGGATTGTAGGGGCTCTTTTGGCGATGGCGGATGGCTTGGTGTGGAGCGAACTCGGCGCAGCGATGCCTGGAGAAGGCGGTTCATACGTTTACCTGCGCGAAGCTTTTCAGTATCGGACAGGCAAATTGATGCCGTTTTTGTTTGTATGGTCGACTTTAATTGCTACTCCTCTCATCATGTCGACAGGCATGATTGGGATGGCGAACTACTTGGCGTACTTTTGGCCAGGAATGACGCCTTTAGATACGAAACTGGTCGCCGTGGGTATTACCGTCATCACGGTGGCTCTTTTGTATCGCAGGGTCAATTCGGTCGCAAAAATCACCGGAGTGCTTTGGGCAGGCATGATCGTTACCGTACTGTTGGTTATTATCGCCGGCATGACGCACTTTAATCCGCATTTGGCATTTGATTTTCCGCACAACGCTTTCGTTCCTAACCAGTTTTTAGCTGGCCTTGGCGGCGGGATGCTCATTTCGATTTACGATTATATGGGCTACTACACCAGTTGCTATTTGGGCGATGAAATCAAAAAACCCGGCCGCAACATCCCGCGTTCCGTGATCCTATCGATTGTGGCCGTTGCTGTGATTGACATTGTCATGAATCTCGGGGTCATCGGTACGGTTCCTTGGCACGAGGCGATGAAAAGCACGGACATCGGGACGCTGTTCATGCAGACCGTATGGGGCAAGACCGGCGCGACCATTATCACCTTGCTCATCTTGTGGACTGCATTTGCGTCGGTGTATACAGGTTTGCTCGGGGCTTCGCGCCTTCCGTACAATGCGGCTGTGGACGGGTTGTTCTTCCGCAGTTTTGGCAAGCTGCACAAGCGTTTGCAGTTTCCGCACATCTCTTTGCTGGTCATGGGGCTGGTGACGGCCATTTGCAGTTTCTTTAACCTCGGCACCATCATCAACACGTTGATGGCCGTTTCCATCGTCGTTCAATTTATTGGACAAATCGTCGCATTGAGTGTGCTTCGCAAGCGGCAGCCCCGGTTGAACCGCCCGTTCAAGCAATGGCTGTACCCCGTTCCGAGCTTGCTGGCTTTGATTGGATGGGCCTACGTGTTTTACTCCTCCGGAAGACAGGCCATTGAATGGGCTGTGGGCTGGACGGTGCTGGGCGTGATTGCATTCCTGATTTGGGCCAAGTACGAGAAACAGTGGCCGTTTGGTCCTAAGCAAATTGAGGAGTATTACGTCGAACGCGAACACACCGCGGACGCAGGTTAAGCTGCAGCACCTTGTTCGGAATGGCTTTGATGCAGTGTTTCATAGACAGGCAGTGTCTTATAAACAGCAGGAAGGAAAGAAGGACGGATATTGTGAACAACCAGCCAGGGTCAGACAACTCCTTTGTTTTGGCATTTGATTTTGGCGGCACAAAAGTTGCCCTGGCAACGGCAGATGTGAAACGCAAGATTCTCTATCGATCGGAATTGCCGACCTCTCAGTTTGTCGACGGGCCCTCTGTGTTGCGAGCCGCGATTGCTGAGGGACAACAGCTCGTTGAACGCACGCGTCAAGACACCGGCCTGGAATTGGCCGGTGTCGGCGTTGCCACGATGGGCATCACCCTGCCAGATCGCGTCGAGATGGCCCCGAATGTACCTGGATGGGAGTCGCTTCGCATCCCCGCGGAGATGGCAGGTGCATTTGCAGACAAACCGGTTGGCATCGAAAACGACGTTAAGGTGGCAGCCCTCGCCGAAGTTGAAAGAGGAGCGCTGCAAGGTGTGGATTTCGGAATGTACGTCAATTTTGGCACTGGGATTGCCATGGCGTATACCTTGGGACAACAGGTGCTGCGCGGCCACAACGGAGCAGCCGGGGAAATCGCCTACTGCCTGCGCAGCAAAACAGAGTCTCTAGGTTACGCCGATGGCGCTGCTCCGTTTGAAGAGTTCGCGGGGGGGAAGTCCATTGGCCAACGGGCCTCCGCCCACTTTGGACAGACGATGTCGACCCGGGATTTATTCGAGTTGGCGGCCACCGATGAACAAGCCAAGAAGTTTGTCGACGAAACCTTGCAGGAAATTGCGTTTCACATCACCAATGCTATCGTGAATTGGAACCCCGAACGCGTGGCGTTTGGGGGCGGGATGATGGCGGCTAAAGACGTCATTCTCCCGTACCTAACCCGCTACGTAAACAAGTTTGTCCCATTCCCCCCTGTCATGGCATCCGCCCATTTTGACCGGGACGCCGGGTTGCATGGGGCCGTAGAATTGGCGTTTCGCGAACTGACGCAGCAATATGTACACTAAATAGACGGAGTGGAGGAATTCAATTGAATTACACGCTGACCGAAATTCGAAACCAATCGACGTCATGGCAGCAGACTCTCAGTCAAACACCCAGTCAGTGGGAGAACATTGCACAATCGGCGCCCGTCACTCCCCAAACCCACTTTTTGTTTATCGGCTCAGGAACGTCTTTTTACCTGGCCCAAAGCGCCGCACACTTGTTCCAATCCGTCACTGGGAACCCGTGCAGCGCAGTTCCATCCTCCGAAATTTTTCTGGCTGCCGAAAGCACAGTCCCGCGAAACCGGCCTGTCGTGGCCTTTGCGATTTCGCGTTCAGGAACCACTTCGGAAGTCTTGATGGCTGTCGAGTACCTGCAGAAAAACCATTCGAACGTGACGACGGTCGGGATTACCTGCCATGCGGAGCACACGCTGGCTCAATTAGCATCGCACCGGATCGCGTTGGACCATGCCGCCGAACAATCCGTCGTCATGACTCAGTCCTTCACGAACATGTTGCTGGCCTTGCAGATTATCGCGGCGAAAGTTGCGAAGCACGACGATTTGCTGACGGAACTCAGTCAACTGCCCAAGCTGCTGGATTCGTTTTCGGAGTCTGCGCAATCCTTTGGAAAAGCATGGGGAGAGGCTGCGTACAAACAATACATTTTTCTAGGCCTTGGCTCTTACTATGGATTGGCCGCTGAGGCCACGCTCAAACTGAAAGAGATGACCCAAACGCCGTGCGAGTACTACAATCCCATGGAGTTCCGGCACGGTCCCATTTCGATCGTCGCCAATGGCACGGCCGTGTTGTCTTTCGCCGCAAAAAAAGATGCTTCCTATGTGCAAGGAGTGCTTCGCGACGTTCAGAAGCTGGGCGGAACCACAGCGGTTCTCACTCCGGCAGGGGTAGAGATGGAGGGCATGCAGAACTTGACGCTCCCCGGTGACGTAAGCGACTGGAGCCGGACTGTGCTGTACATGCCGGTCATGCACTACGTGGCTTACTACCGTGCTGTGGCGCTCGGACTCAATCCAGATACGCCGCGGAATCTTAGCCAGGTGGTGATTATCTAATCCGATGAACATCCGCATTTTTTCTGATGAAAGAACGGCTGCCGTTTACGCGGCTGCCGTGATTGAATACGTCGTTCAAACCACTGAGCATCCGGTGCTTGGGCTGGCGACGGGTTCGACGCCTGTTCCGCTTTACGACCAACTCGTGGAATTTCACCAGGCCGGGTTGAGCTTCGCTCATGTGACTACCATTAACCTGGACGAGTACGTTGGACTGCCGCCGAGCCACCCTCAGAGTTATCACGCGTTTATGGAGGAGCACCTGTTCCGTTACATCGACGTTCGGAAGGAGAACACGAACATTCCCAGAGGGGATGTTCAAGACCTTGCGGGCGAGTGCAAGCGGTATGACGAAGTCATCAAAAACCACCCCATTGACGTTCAAGTGCTGGGCATCGGCGTGAACGGTCACATCGGTTTCAACGAGCCGGATTCAGTTCTAAAGGTAGGTACGCATGTCGTGACGCTGGCCGAGGAAACCATTGCGGCCAATTCGCGTTTCTTTGCGAGTACGCAGGAAGTGCCAAACCGAGCGATTACCGTCGGGTTGCAGCCGATCTTAAGAGCAAAGAAGGTCTTGTTGCTCGCGTTTGGGGAAGCGAAAGCCCAGGCCGTGATGCAGGCCATTTCGGGAGACGTCCGGACGAGCCTGCCGGCAAGCATCCTGCAGGTTCATCCCAACGTCACCTTTGTCTTGGACCAAGGCGCAGCAAGGGTATTTTTGGAGGAGGAAAAGAGAAAACATGCCACTTACAACCACGGTTGAAATGTTTAAAAAGGCACGCCAGGAAGGGTACGCAGTCGTCGGGTTTGCCGCGTATAACCTGGAAACTGTCCGGACTTTGGTGGAAACTGCCGACGAGTTAAAAGCCCCTCTCATGGTGCAGACGACTCCCAGCAACATCGACAACGCCGGAATTGAATACCTTGCCGCGATTGTCAAAATCGCAGCGGAGAAAGCCTCTATTCCCGTTGCACTGCATCTGGATCACGGCGACTCCATCGAGCGGGTCAAGCTGTGCCTCGAGCACGGTTATACTTCGGTCATGATTGACGGTTCAGCACTGCCCTACGAGGAAAACATGGCTTTGGTGCAAGAAGCGGTGAAATTGGCCCATGCAAAGGGAGTGCCCGTGGAAGCGGAACTCGGCCGGGTCGGCGGCGTCGAGGACGACCTGTCTGTGGACGAAGCGGACGCGCGTTATACGAATCCGGAACTTGCGACAGAATTTGTGGAGAAAACGGGGCTTGACTCTTTGGCCATTGCCATCGGTACGGCTCACGGTTTGTATAAAGGGGAACCTAAGCTGGACTTTGAAAGGCTTTCCCTCATTGCGAGCAAGGTGGCCGTTCCACTCGTGTTGCACGGGGCTTCAGGTGTGCCTGATGAATCGATCCGCGAAACCGTTCGCCGCGGCATTGCGAAAATCAACATCGCAACTGAGTTGAAGATTCCCTTTGCAGACGGGCTTCGCGAGTATTTCCGCGAGAACCCGGACGGCTCCGACCCGCGCCAAATCTTTAAGCCTGCGCAGCGCAACTACGCGGCTGTCGTCAAAGAAAAAATCCTTTTGGCTGGAGCGGCAAACCGCTATCCATCCGCTGGAGGCAGTGCTCTTTGAACGGCGCACCTTCTCAAGGACCGATAGAGCCATCGGCGAAAGAACCGACAAGAGGCAGGGTGGGAGCATCAACAGGAGAGGCAGGAACAGCTGCCGGAGTACTCACGGTGACGGCCAATCCCGCAGTGGACAAGACCTACTTTGTGGAGCGCTTTGAAAAGGGGGCGATGACTCGGGTTGGACTTGTCCGGGACATGCCTGGGGGCAAAGGCATCAACGTATCCCGGGTTCTGCATACCTTAGGCTATCCTGTTTTGGCTACCGGTTTTTTGGGCGGAAAAAACGGCGAGTGGATTGAGAGCCGGTTAATCGAAGGCGGGTTGTCTTGCGACTTTGTTCAGGGGCTGGGAGAGACCCGAACGACGTTAGCAATCGTGGAGGAGAAGTCTGGACAAGTGACTGAGCTCTTAGAAGCGGGGCCGGCTGTCGACTCCGCCAAGGCAAACGAACTCCTGGCCAAGGTGGAGTCACTGGCAAAAAACAAGCGGTTTGTGACCCTCAGCGGGAGTTTACCGAAGGGCTTGCCGACGGACTACTACGCCCAACTCGTCGAGCGCGTACAAAGACAAGGCGCCTTGGCTTGCATCGACACAAGCGGTGAGGCTTTGCGGCTGGCCATGGCGGCAAAACCGTATTTAGTGAAAGTCAACCACGTCGAGTTTGCAGAACTGATTGGGAAATCCGCCGAACGGCCCATCCAGGTAAACCAAGAATCGGTCCGGGAATCGGGTGAAACACCCGCGGGAGAATCCGACGACGTCAAGTGGATGCGTCAGCTGGAAAAATTTCGCGAAAACACATGCGAAGTTCTGATTGTCACGCGCGGGGTCGAGGGCAGCTATGCGTGCGATGAGTCAGGCGTTTGGCACGTGTCTACGCCCAAGGTGAACACAGTCAATGCGGTCGGAAGCGGAGATGCGTTTCTTGCTGGATTGGTCGGGGGATTTCTCGATGGACCGTCTTTGCCGCAGGCTTTGTCGCAAGCCAGTGCGGCAGGTGCCAGTAACGCTGCAAAGCAAGGCGCCGGACTCGTAGACGTCAAGGAAGTCCTTGAACTTCGGCAACAAGTGCACGTCCGGCGCCTGTCGCAGGACTGAAAGGGCGGCGTTTTCGTTTTGAGGAGCTGGCGCGCTACAAGGCCAACATGGCAAGCACTCCTCCTGCGATTCCGATGACGAACGTGTACGCCGCTGTGAACCAAAGCGCCTTTTTCGGAAAGTGTCTCCATACAATGGCCATCGACGGGGCGCTGATCGCAGGCAGTGTGAGCAACAGGGCGGCTGCCGGTCCTAGTCCCAGTCCGTAGTGAGTGAGCGTCTGTATGATAGGGACTTCGCCGGCGGTCGGGATCACGAAGACGGTCCCGGCCAGTGCCAAACCGATGACCCACAAAAGGCCCGTCGCATGTACGGAGACGGCGGGGAACAACCAGGCGCGAAGACCGCCGACCAGTAACACGAGGACGACGTAGGCCGGGACGACTGTCATGACCATGTTCCCTAAGTTGTGGAAAAAACGGATCCATACGGACGCGGATTCCCTTTGCCGGGAACTTTGAGGACTTTTGCTCTGGACGGATTCCAACAGGTTTGGCAAAGGCGCAGCACTGCGTCCATCTGCATGGTCGCCCGTCGCGATGCTTGACGGGGGACGACGGAGAAATACATCCGCAAACCGGTTTCCAAAGTACCCGGCTCCAACCACCAGGACGAGCCCAAAAACCATGCGCAAAACCACAAACCTCCAGCCCAGCACAAAGCCGATGAAAATCAGAGTCGCTGGATTCAAGACGGGGTTACCCAGCCAAAAGGCCAACGACGCTCCGACGGACGCCTGTTGTTTTCGCAAGCCGACTGTGATTGGCGCAGCGCAGCAGGTGCACATCATACCTGGCACGGCCGTAAGGCTGGCCGTCGCCACGCTGCCTAGCGAACGTTTGGCAAACAACCGGATAATCCAGTCCCTGGGCACCAGAGCCTGAACTGCGGCACCTACAACAATGGCAAACACGACGGCTTGCCATACGCTGTTAAAGTAGGCCAGCGCGTAACTCCAGGCGGCTTGGATTCCCACGGTGGGAGGCACGTTGGCTTTGCCGCTGACGATGGACGAACCCAGCGAGTGGTGTGCCGCCGCCACAAATGCCTTGTGAAAGTACGGATCCCATTTGACGTAAAACTCTCCTGCAATGAGGATGACCATAAAGACGAGAAACGAGGCAATTCTGCGCCGGTGCGGCGGTCGAGACAGGTTTTGCGCTGCGACAGTGGACCCCAATTCACTCACTACAATCCCTCCTTTTGATGCACTCTTCCATACGCGCTTGATGCTGTGCCCAACGCGTACAAGGGAAAACCTAGCAGATTGAGCCATGCTCCAACTGTACCGGGTACCCGTTAATAATAACCATATATTATTACATAGCAAAACAATTCGTTATGACTTGGTTAAAAAAGAAAAATACACAGGGGTGTTTTTGTTGGGTTTGGAAGCAGCGGAGTCTGGAAACTCTGCAGAGGCTTTTAAAGACCAAAATGCAGGGGAGAGGAGGGAGACCCTCTATCCCTGCGAACTCGCAATTGAACACATTATTGGGAGAGGCCGGACGAGTTGTGGAGCCGGCGATAGGTGACAACGAGTTGATCGCGATGGCGTTTGATATCGACGACTTTGATTTCAGAACGTTCGAGTTGCTTTTTTAAATACCGGATGTTCGCGATGTCCTTGGGACTTGACAGGGTCAACTGTTCAAATGGGTAGCTGATGTCCATCGATCAAGATCCTTTCTGTTCACTGTTGTGGGACAACCGGTTCATGCGGCCAGGCAACACTTGGAAAGCCGACACACCAAAAGTACCGCACAACTATTACAAAAAGATTAGAGGAAAGTAAAATTGCCTTTACAACTTGCTTTCACAAATTTCGGCGAAAGCACTGTCCTGTTGGCATGGGCGTACTGAATGGGAATGGGGAACTGCAATGCACGTAGTATTCAATGACGGAGGTCGGGAAGACGCGCAGGACACTTACCGCCTTCGACAAAATCCTTGGTTTTTGGTAGGATGAATACCATCAGAACGGGCTGGAAAGGGGGATTCCACATGCAATCGTTGAACCTAACAGGACCTCGTCGCGCTGTATTGGATGTGGTTCGAACATCTACGGATCACCCTACCGCCACGGACATTATGGATCGGTTGGCGCAGCAAGGAAATCGCGTAGCCTACGCGACGGTATACAACTCTTTGAAGTACCTGACGGAAAAGGGTATGATTCGGGAACTCAACATTGGCAACGGAGTCATGCGCTACGATGGACGTATGGAAGAACACGGGCACCTGATATGCACCCGTTGCGGAGCTATTGCCGAGTCGGCGGCAGACATTCCCGATACCGTGATCGAAACCATTGAAGCGGAGACCGGATACAAGGTGCACGACATGAACCTCCTGCTGACTGGGCTTTGCCCGTCTTGCCGCAAGGACGTTCAGAGCCATTAAGCCAAAATGAGGAGGCTTTGCAAGGTGGAGGAATGTCTTTTGCGAACTGCAACACCTCATGGGTCTTGACGACTGGTCGATTGCGTTGACCAAGCGTCAGGACCCTTTTCCCTATCGGGCTCCTGTTTTGGAGTGACGAGCCTAGTGCCATAGGGGTTCAGAGGTGTTTTACCGTGCCAAACGCTGGGCAAACTTGTCTTAGATGCTGGCCGATCCCGTTTTGTTGCCGCGTTCGGAGAGCACATTCAGAGCCGCTTGTACAAACCGGAGGTTTTTCTGGACCGTCGGGTCTTTTAAGAGTTTCATCAGTGAAAAGACGTTGATCTTGGAAGTATCGCCTTCAGCGCGTTGTTTGGCTTCCTGGATGACTTCTTTGACGTCCCGCACCTTTTCCTGCAGAGGCTCAACTTTCTTACCCAGAGGAACGAGCACTTTATCGAGGACAGTGGGGTCAGAGAGGGTCTCATCTGCGATGTCGTAAAATTCGCCAAACGCTTTGACGAGCTTTGCAATTTTAGGCATTTCCTTTAACACCGTGACCAACGACTCCTGAATTTCTGAATCGAGCAGCAAATCCGTGATGTCTTCCATTTGAGTGTTTTGAAGTGTTGTCGTCATGGCACTCTCTTCTCCTTATGTGTTTCTGGTTTTTTAAAACCCGGTTTAAAACTGGGCGAACGGACCCGATACCTCGATTGCATCGTACAGGCAGAGGGGACAGACACGTGCGTCCGCATCGTTGAATAAAATTCGCACCTTTATAGGTTAACTTTTTCAAAAAAAGGCGTCAATTGATAGCTTGGTTCCTTTTTTTGTTGCTTTTCCCTAATTGGTGTTTCCGGTTCAACAGCGCTTGCGATAAATTTGAAAAATGCATTGAGGAGGGCGACCACGAGATGCCCATCGTCGCCTAGGTATCCGTCCAGCCCTTAACGCTGATGCAGGCAATGTGTTAGTATAAAAAAATACAATTGAATTCACATAAAAATTTTGGGCGAAATACATGCGATTCACCCGTGACTATCCGGCGCAGCGTATCCCGTCAAATACGGGCGCAGGTCCGTGCTGCATGGGTGAAACCGATAGATTTAGAACAAGGGGATAGGAAAGATGAGTGTCGAGAGGATTGTCGTCACTGGAATGGGAGCCGTGACTCCGTATGGGATCGGGGTAGACAAACTATGGGATTCCTTGGTTGCCGGACATTGCGCCGTCAACCAGACCCGGGACGAAGCACTGCGAGAGTTCGCCCCGGTGTCGGCCGAGGTCCCTGACTTTGATCCCCGTGAAAAATTCTCGGAAAAATTTGTTCGGGACACGACAAGGTTCACGCAATTTGCTTTGTTTGCGGCGATGGAGGCGACTTTGGATGCCGGGATGTCCGACGGGGAACCTAAGACGTTCCGTCCAGGCACTTCGTCGGAGCGCATCGGGATTTTCATCGGCACTGGAATCGGCAGCCTTCGCGACATGGATGCAGGTGCGGCGGCTCTAGCCTTAGATGCTTCTGCGCACGTGGGCCCAAGGTTGATTTCCAAGTCGATCCCGAACGCGCCGGCAGCGACACTTGCAGCACAGTTTGGCATTCACGGGCCGGTGCTGACGTATACCACCGCATGCGCTTCCTCGGCCAACGCCATTGGCGAGGCCATGATGTGGCTCAAGAGCGGAAAGATTGATATCGCGATCGCTGGGGGAACGGACAGCCTGTTTGCTCCGTCGCTGCTCGCGAGTCTTCGCGAGGCGGGTGCATTGGCAGCGCGGGGGAACGGAGATTTTTCGACGTGGTCACGGCCGTTTGACAAGGAACGCCAGGGGATGGCTCCTGGGGAGGGCTCTGCGCTGCTGGTGTTGGAATCGGCAGAGCGGGCAAAGGCTCGAAACGCCAAAATTCACGCTGAACTGATTGGGTATGGGACCTCCAATGACGGCTACCATCAAATTGCTCCAGAACCCGGCGGCCGCGGGGGCGTTCTCGCGATTCGTCAGGCTTTGCTGGATGCGGGGCTTGAGCCCAACGACATCGACTACATCAACGCGCACGCCACGGCAACCCGGGCCGGCGACGCTTCCGAGTCGCGCGCGTTTTTGGAAGCTTTCGGGGAAGACCTGCCGCAGATTCCGGTGAGTTCCATCAAAGGGCATATTGGGCATACCCTGGGAGCCGCAGCTTCCATCGAGGCCGTTGCATGCATCCGCGCACTGCAAACCGGTTGGCTTCCTCCAAACATGAACTGCGACGATCCCGACGAAGGCACACCGCCGAACCTCATTCGTCACGAGGCGGTTGAACGGCCAATTCGCACGGCTTTAAGCACGTCGTTCGGGTTTGGCGGACAAAACGGGGTATTGATCTTCCGAAAACCGCAGGTGTAAGAACAGGGCACGCGCTTCATGCGCGTGCCCCCATGGTCTCCACACAGGCCAACCGACGATTACGCCTCGGAAGGCATATCAGAGGTGCAGTGCGCACATTTCATCGCGGCCAACGGAATCGAAGACAGGCAATAAGGGCAAGTTTTTGTTGTGATTTCCGCGGTCTTGGGCTTTCGCAATTTGTTGATACTCCTCACCATTAAGAAAATCACGAACGCCACGATCAGAAAATCAATCACGTTGTTGATAAACGACCCGTAGTTGATGGTGGGCGCACCAGCCGCTTTGGCTTGCGCCAAACTGGCGTAGCTTTTGCGGGACAAGTTCAGATATAGGCTGCTGAAGTTGAGCGGGCCAAACAGCAGTCCAATGGGAGGCATAATGATGTCGTTAACCAGTGAGGTTACGATTTTCCCAAAGGCCCCCCCAATAATGATTCCGACCGCTAAGTCAAAAACGTTGCCACGTGCAATAAAATCTCGAAATTCCTTCCACACGCTTTCGTGTCACCTCATCTCAAGGTTTAGCCGCTTCGATGAGGTAACATTCTCTGCGCGCAGGCACTTTCCTTCATCTCTGACAACTGGCGAATTTAGACAATGCTCAGGGCCTGAAGAGCATGGAAGATCCCGTCTTCGTCGACAGACTTTGTCACGTAATCCGCATGCTCTTTGAGGACTTCTTTCGCATTGCCCATGGCAATGCCAAGACCGACCGCTTGAATCATTTCCACGTCGTTGAAGCCATCGCCAAAAGCAATGGATTCTTCGCGCGTCAACCTGAGATGACCCAGAAGTTGATCGATGGCAGATGCCTTAGAATTGCCCGCGGGCAGAATGTCAAACCCGATAGACTTGATGCTCCATGGATACGTGCGAACGTGAGACAAAGACTGGTATGCATCCCGGCTTTCTGGCGTGCAGAACGCTTGAATCTGATACACGGGGTGTTGTTGATAGTACGCTGGATCAAAAAGCGGAGCCTTCCAATGAAAGAAATCGAAAATGTTATTTATCGTATCGTTGTCTTTCACCGTCGCATACGAGTCGTTCAAGCCGCAAAAGATAAGGGGATGACCGTGAACGCCGGCAATTTCAACGGCATTGTCGATGGCGCGTTTTTGCAAGGGGTTCTCAAACAGCACTTCACCCTGATAAATAACAATGCCCCCATTGACATTGATGGAAGAGGTAATGCCGATTTCTTCGGCGAGCTCTTGCATGTGGTACGGAGGGCGGCCGGTTGCGATAACGGGTTCGATCCCTTTGTGTTTCAATTGCTGGATGGCTTCAATGGTGGACTGCGGGACTTTTTGTTCCGTATTTAAAAGGGTTCCATCCACGTCAAAAAAAGCGATTTTATACATGTTCGACCTCCCAAATGTTTCTCTTTCGCTAGCTTACCGAAATCACTCGCAGGATGAAACCCGGAATGAGGTGTTTCTCGAACCCGCTCTTTCCGGGAGTCTGCCGGGTTCCATGCCTCGTTTAGTGTACTCGAGTCGTGTAAAGGCTTTATAACGACCTCTTGAATTTAGCGTGAAGTTTTAGCCAAGGCACAGGAGTTACCGGTGTCGATTTCGTCGGACAATTGCGCTGGCCGATGCGGTCGGACGTGTTGCCCCGGACCGAGGTCCAATTCTAGGGGGTGAAATTCGACCTAAAGCTTTACAAAAAACGACTTGCGCATGAACAACGGTTTGCATATAATCCAATTAAATAAAATTTTACGAATTCGGTCTTTTTTAATTGCAAATGATTGAAATTTTATTTCATATATGAAACGGACACGCTGCGAACAAACGCGCAAATCAACTCGCATCGGAACGAACCCGAATGCGGATTGGAAACGAAACGCAGATGGTTCGCTGGGACTCTGGTACAGCCGCGGTGCTTGTCCGCGGAATGGAATACGTGTTTCACATTCATCGTCTTAAGGCGATGGGTTTTTTCCCTAGAGATTTGAAACCAGATGGTGAAAGCGCTTTTATAAAAGGCGCTTTGAGAATTTGCAAAAGGAGGATGGTTGATGAGAGGTTAAAAGAGGTCCCGTGCAGCCTGCTTATGTCTGATGCTGAACAAGTTTGAAAGCGTTTCCAGGGTTTCTGAGGATTCATGAATCACGACCAGAAAAGGGGTATGAACGATGCGTGAACACAGCTTGGCAGATCCATTGACACTTGGACTCTGTGCGTTTGTAGTGGCGCAAACGATGTTAAACTTACCGAACGCCCATTTAATTCCAGCTGCAGCGACACTCGCTTTTATGCCAGCGATTCTCGTGTGCGGGGGTCTCGTGTACTTCTTGGCTGGAACCTTCGATTTCGTCCGCGGAAACTCATTCGGTCTTACCGTCAATGGGGTGTTTGGAGGATTCTTCAGTTCTTTGTTCCTGTTCGTCTACCTGCAATTGAACGGCGTGTTGAAGTTTGGCCCCGATGCCAACACAGCGCTCGGCGTGTTTCTCATGGTGTGGACCATCGTCTGTATTCCGTTCGTGTTCGCAGCCTTCCGAGTCAGTAAAGTCTTTGGTGCACTTTTCTTCTTTGTGTTCTTCGCGTTCCTCGGCGGCTCTCTAGCCAATTTGACGGGAATGAACTCCGCGTTTGGGGGATGGTCAGGACTCATTTCCGCGGCGATTGGCTTGTATCTGGTGACTGAAAACCTGATGCGCAGTGTCGCTCAGAGTCACCAGAGCCCGGCGCACGAGACGTCCCCGCATTCGTCGGTCGTGGCGGAATAGTAGAACCAAAAAACTGCACAACAGCGGCCATCTTGTTCATCGCGCAGTGACAGCGGTGCGACAGGTGGCTGTTTGTTTTGTCAAAGTGGGCACGCAGAGCAGGGAACAGAAGTTCAACTCTCTCAACCGGAAAACTCCGTGTTATCATGAAGCCATTGCAGCTTTGCACGAAAGGCGGAAGCGACTTGATGTGGTCACAGAGCATGCGGCACGGATTAGACGACATCACGAAGCGCGATACGGCACAGTTGAGATTCGGGCCGGCGTTGCATAACGCGATCGCGGTAGCCGTGCCCTTAATTGCCGGATATGTCACGGGACATACACTGTCTGGCTTGGGGATGGCGATGGGCGCTTTGGTTGCAGCGTTTGCAGGAATGACGGGTCCTTTGCGCAAACGCGTCCGAACCACCTTCATAGTCAGTGTGTGGATGGGGGTCTCCACTTTCGTAGGCGGCATTGCGGGTAATGTCGGTGCTCTGATTGTGGCCCTGATTGGGCTCAGTGGACTGACCACCGGGTTGATGACGTCCGTCAGTGCGACGGCAGCACAAATTGGGTTGTTGACGACCAATTCACTGATCCTTGTTTCCCAGTACGCACAAGGCCCTGTGCAGGCGCTTCAACATGCGGGATTGGCGTTTGCTGGGGGGATGTTGCAGATCGCGTTGCTGCTGTTGTCGGATTGGTTTTCCCCTGCCCGTGCGGAAACAGAGGCCGTCGCTTCCGTTTACGCGGCCCTGGCAAATTACGCTGATTTGCTGACGCGCCCTGCCGATTTGCAAGTGGCTTCTCGTCTGCTCGAGGCAGACACGACTTTGAACGATTCCTACCTGCGCCAAGACCAATGGAACCGGCTGCGGGTCTTAATGAATTTGGCGGAAATGATCCGGATCGACTTGGTCACTCTCGACCGCGTCGCGGCGATGGGCAAACGGGACGAAAGCGCTGATCCAGGCGGAGCCAAAGGCGCATTCCTCGCAAACGGAGAGGCCGCCGCGACAAGGGTCGAGGATGCCAATGCAGCATGTCTTGGGCGTGGCGCACACCCAGCTTTTTCTGCGGCAGGCCAGTTTCTCCACGCTGCTGGCCACGCTGCTGCCCACGCTAGTCCGGGAAAAAAAACAATGCGCGTTCGCACCCCACTCGTCGACTCCGGCAACGTGCGGCTTTCTAAAGATCCTGCATTGCGGCAATTGGAAAGCCTCGTCGAGCAGATGGGAAGCCGCCAAACCCGGGATTCTCAGCAGGACTTCTTTGTTTGCTTGCATCAGTTGGTTTCAAAGTTGATGCAAGTGGCAGATGTCATAGATTCGCCTGCCCCGGATGAGGCGTACGTAGTCGCGTACGCTCCGCACCGTGTGGCTCCAATGCAGCTGCGCAGGATGTGGTTTCTGATTCGGGCGAACCTGACGTTTCGTTCGCCTTCATTCCGTCACGCCGTACGACTGGCCGCAGCGTTGATGCTCGCTGCAGCCGTGTCCCGGACGTTGCACTTGCCCAGGGGCTATTGGCTCCCGTTGACCACAGGCATCATCCTCAAACCGGACTTTTTCTCCACCTTTTCCCGCGGGACGGCCCGGATGTTCGGAACCGTGCTCGGAGTATTGCTCGCGAGTTTGCTGATCTTGATTCCCGATTCCAGCCACCTGTTTGGCCTGGCACTTATCCTGGGTTTCGCATGGAGCATGTACGCTGTCGTGAACTTTAATTACGCCTTGTTTTCGGTCTTTCTGACGGCGGAAATTGTCATGTTGCTTTCGTTTTTTGAACACAGTTCTCCGCTGACGGCCATGGTCTCCCGAGTGGCCTATACCGTTGCCGGCAGCATGTGGGCCCTGACGGTCTATCTGCTGTGGCCGACCTGGCAGCGGCAAAACGTGCCTAGCAGCATCGGGAATTGGATGGCCGCGATGAGACAGTACTTTCGCAGCGTCATGGCTCAGCCTGGAGGCTCTTCGTCTCAAGTGGTCCAGGCGCGCAAACAAGCCCGCTTGGCTCGAACCAATGTCACGAGCGTCATCGAACAGTTCTTGCAAGAACCAGTGCACCACGCGCTGGACGCGTCTGCCGTGGCCGGACTTGTCACCGCCTTACACCGGTTTTCGGATACGCTGCTTTCCTTGGAGTCGCGCGTGGGCGTCGAACCCCACCTCGCCGAAAGCCCGATTGTTTTGGCTTGGGTGAACCAGATGGATGCGCTGTTGGAGAACATCGAGCAGGCTGTCCGAGCTGCAGAAGGGAATGTCATGCCCTTGGCTTTTCAAACGCCCCAGTTCGGGAATTTGGTCGATTCGTTTCCAACGACGGCTTTCACCATGGGCCTCGTACGCCTGCAGGAAATTGCTGAAACCATGCTGCGGATGGTACCGATCCACACCGTTTCTTAACCCCCGGCAACCACCACAAGGTCCATCTAAACCCTCAGTCAGGCTCGACGAACCCCCTCAGCCAGGCTCACCTCGTTGGACTTGTTCACGCTTTTATCACAGTTGTGACATACACCTGACAAAACCCACGTACAAATGAACTGTAATCATCCCGCCAGGATCCCGGGTTGACCCGTCCCTTTGGCCACACACTCAAATACCCTGGAACAATGCTCGTCATCCCAGGTTTTGGCCATGTCTCACCATTGGAGGAGAAGGCATGGAACTGTCGAGTTGCTGTGGGGCGCCTGTCACGGTGGAGTTTGTTTCGGATGACTCAAATTTTAGTGACGACGAATACGAACTGAAGGTTCCTGTAAGGGTGTGTTCTCTGTGCGGGAAGGTGCAGTCGTCTAGTCTTCCGGGCGAAAGGGGAGGAAAAAATGCAGCTCCAAGAGGCCCTGACCCGCAGTCCACGGGCTGATTTTATTGTTGAAGCCGTACAAATGGTGAGCGGCTTGCTGTTGGTGTTGTTTTTGTGGACGCACATGCTGTTCGTGGCCGCGATTTTGCTGGGTATCAACGCGTTTAACGCACTCGCTCACTTTATGGAAGTGAGCGGGTTGGTGCCTGTGACGGTCGTTTTTTTGATTTTGGTCATCGGATCGCACGTGGGGGCCGTCGTTCGCCGCATGCCGCGGCAGTGGCGCGAACAAAAAATTGTCTGGCGCCATGCCCGGATGATTCGCCACAACGATACCTGGTCATGGGTGTTTCAAGCCATCACGGGGGCCGCGCTGTTGATTTTAGCCGTTATCCACATCGCGGTAGTGACGTTTGCAGGCATTGATGCCAAGTTGAGTTCTCTTCGCGTCGCAGGCGGTTTTTTGGTCTTTTACATCGTCCTTCTTTTATTGTCTGAGTATCATGCCAGCGTAGGTCTGTACCGGATCTTCGTCAAGTGGGGATGGGTGCGCCGGCACAGCGTCAAGCGCGTGCTCAGCGTCATCACGGTGTGCACGATTGCCATCGGAGCGGCTACGCTGTGGGTATTTTACGCATTGGGGGCATCACAGCTATGAGTTATTACGAAACCTATGTGACCGACGTCCTAGTGATTGGAGCGGGTTTGGCCGGAGAGCGGGCGGCGATTGAATCGGCTGTGAGCGGATGGAACGTGACGATTTTGAGCTTGGTGCCGCCGCGGCGGTCCCACAGTTCAGCGGCTCAAGGCGGCATGCAAGCGTCTTTGGCCAACACGGCGATGGGCAAAGGAGACAGTCCCGACATCCACTTTCTCGACACCGTCAAGGGCTCGGACTGGGGCTGTGACCAGGATGTTGCCCGGCTGTTTGCAGACACAGCCCCGGTGGCGGTACGGGAGATGGCGCACTGGGGCGTGCCCTGGACGCGTGTCACGCTCGACAAACGGATCTACGACGGCAAAGAGATTCACGAGGACCCGGAAAAAGTCGGCCTGATTTCCGCCCGCAACTTCGGCGGCACTGCCAAGTGGCGAACTTGTTACACAGCAGACGGCACGGGCCACACCGTACTGTACACGATGGACAGCATGGTGCTAAAACTCGGGATTACAGTGCACGACCGGGTCGAAGCGCTCAGCCTCATTCATGACGGGGAGCGCTGCTACGGTGCGGTGGTGCGCTGTTTGCGGACCGGTGCCTTGCGAGTTTACACCGCCAAGGTCACGGTGATTGCGACAGGCGGGTACGGGCGGCTGTATGGCGCGTCGACCAACGCGGTCATCAACGAGGGGTCCGGGATGTCGCTGGCGTTAGATACCGGTGTCGTGCCGTTGGGGAACATGGAAGCCGTACAGTTTCACCCCACAGGCATTGTCCCGTCGTGGATCCTCGTGACCGAAGGGGCCCGCGGTGACGGCGGTTACCTGTTAGACAAAAACCTGTACCGGTTTATGCCTGACTACGAGCCAGGCAAAAAAGAGCTGGCTTCCCGAGACGTGGTGTCGCGGCGAATCATGCAGCACATCCGCGCCGGTTACGGAGTTGAGAGTCCGTACGGAGACCACGTTTGGCTGGACATTCGCCACTTGGGGGAAAAACACATCAACACCAACTTGCGCGAAATCGCCACCATCTGTCGGAACTTCGCCGGGATCGACCCCGTGCACGACCTCATCCCGGTGCGCCCGACTCAGCACTACAGTATGGGCGGGGTCCGCACGGACATCCATGGAAAGGCGCACGGCCTGGACCATTTGTTCGCGCTGGGCGAAGCGGCGTGTTGGGACTTGCACGGGTTCAACCGACTGGGCGGAAACTCGCTGGCGGAGACCGTGGTTGCTGGGAAGATCGTCGGCAGCCAGATTGCGAAGTACACGCGAGACGTCTCGCTTGATGTGAAGACGTCGTTGATTGAAGAACACCTGCACCAACAGGAGGACCGCATCAAGAGGCTGCAAGAACGGACAGGCGGCACTGAGAACGTGTACGAACTGCGGCGTCAAATGGAAAACGTCTTGAGCCAGAACGTGGGCATTTTCCGGACGGAGGACCCGCTTAAACAGGCTGTGAAGCAGCTTCAGGAACTGCACGAGCGCACACAGCACATCGGGCTTCGCGGCGGTGGACGCGGGGGGGACCCAGAGCTCGCAGCGGCTTTGCGGCTGCCTGGAATGGTGAGGCTGGCGTATTGCATCGCTCAGGGTGCTTTGGCAAGGCAAGAGAGCCGGGGAAGCCACTTCCGCGAGGACTTTCCAAAGCGCGACGACGTCAACTGGCTGAAAAGGACCTTGGCTTATTGGCCGACAGGCGCCACGGAACCTGAACTTCAGTATGAGCCAGTGAAAATTACAGAGTCTCCGCCGGGTGACCGAGGCTACGGTGAAGCGACGAGCACGTTTCAGGCCGGTCAAGGAAAAGGACAAAATCCAGGAAATGCGGGCAAGCCGTAACGAAAGGAGCTGATGAACATGGCCAGGGAACTGACCTTCCGCATTTTCCGCTACAACCCGGACGAACCCGGGAATAAACCGTTTCTGCAAGACTTTCACGTCACGGAAGAACCCCGGATGACTCTGTTTGTCGTCCTTAACAAATTGCGGGAAGAACAAGACCCTTCTTTGCGCTTTGACTTCGTCTGCCGCGCGGCAATTTGCGGGTCGTGCGGGATGCTGGTCAACGGGCGGCCCACACTCGCCTGCAAGACACTGACGAAGGACCTGCCCCAAGAGACGACTTTGATGCCGCTGCCAGTGTTTAAACTGCTGGGAGACTTGTCGGTGGACACTGGGGTTTGGTTCCGCGACATCTCTTTGAAGACGGAGTCGTGGATTCACAACGACGATCCGTTTGACGAGCAGGCCCAGGAAGCGAGAATGGATAACGAACTTGCGCTGAGAATCTACGAAGCGGAGCGCTGCATCGAGTGTGGATGCTGCATTGGAGGCTGTGCCACGGCCAACATTAAACCGAATTTCATTGGCGCGGCCGGGGTCAATCGCGTGGCTCGCTTTATGCTAGACCCGCGCGATAAGCGGACGGACCAGGAGTATTTTGAAGTGGTGGGAAGCGAGGACGGCATCTTTGGGTGCATTGGGTTGATGGCTTGCGACGACAACTGTCCCATCGGGATCCCTTTGCGCGATCAGTTGACGTACGTGCGCCGCAAAATGGCCGCAACGGGATGGCGTATGGGGAAGAAGTAGGTCCCTGTCAAAGAGGACTCATGTCACTTGGAACACAGACCATCGGCGGTCACCGAAGACTGACAAGGAAAGGGCCAGCGCGCTCAACCGTTGCGCGCTGGCCCTTTTGCTGTTCCGCACGCCCAAGGCGCGCGTTTATCGAAGCAATTGCCCTGAAGCCATTCACAGTGATTTTGATGAAACGTTTCGAGGTCAGTTCATCGGGCTCACCCACAACATATTCAAGCCTCCGCTGATCCGTCCGGGATTGGACGGCTGTGTGGCTACCACGCGGATGGGCAGCATGGCCGCTCCAGCGGGCACGTTGGCGGTATACGTCGCCATACCCATACTGTTCGTTACCAAGGTCGTCGTTGAATTGCCTGTCATAGACGATGCACTTCCCGACGTCGAACTCATGCTGGACCCTGTACTCATAGAATTGCCCATAGAACTGCTCGCAGAATTCGCTGCATTGCTTGTCGAACTCGTACTCATCGAGCTGGTGCTCATTGACGTGGACGAACCCGATTTCATCGTGGAACTGATGGATACGTGCGCGCCGGCCACGGGTCCGTTGGGGCTTTGAACATCAATGTGAAACGAAACCTTGGACCCTGGGTCTAAAGTGGTCGCAAACGGAGATACGGTGACGTAATCTCCGATCGGAGCGGTGGCCTTCGACGTGGGGGAGGTCCACCAAGCATCCAAAGACCCCACGGCCTTCATGGCTGTGGTGCTGTAAGTGCTGAGGTTGCCAATTTGAACCCCAATCATCTCCATCGAGCCGGCCGGTTGTCCGTACAAGACCAGGGTGGCTTGACCTTGGTCGTTGGTTGTTTTGCTCATACTGGCGATGTATTTGGACCCTTCGGTCGACGCCGAAGAATACCAGTGTTGCGGCGGAATCCCGCTGAGTGGCGTCATGGGTCCAATGTAGAAGGTCACTGGCTCGTTGGCGGCCGGTTTGCCGTTCGCCGTTAATGCCGTTACGACAAACGTGGCTTCATCCGACGTGGACATTGCAGAGCTTGCGCCTTGCAGTGTTTGAGCCGTCTTATTTGCCGTAATGGTCGCGACAGCAGGTGCTGCCATGGAGGAAGAAGACGTTTTCACCCACCACTCATGGCCCTGGATTCCCGAACTCAATCCGAGCGAGCTCAACACTTGGGTTAGGACAGACTCGGACAGGAAGGTGGTCATGTGCCCTGAAAAGGGGTCTTTTGCAACGGTTGTTGCAAACGTTCCAGCCAAGTGTCCGTTTATGGTTAGTTTCGTCATGCCAGAACCCGCCGGCAAGTTCAAAGGCTGCATGGTTGTAGTTTTGGGAACCATAAGATTCCATGTCCATCCGTTCCAAGTACTTTTGATGCCGGATTGATTCAATGCCTTCATGACATACCAAAGGGGGACATGGGTTCCACTTTGATTCATGAAGACAGGCATGGACCCAATCGTTTTCCCATTAACGCCTATCGACACAGTCGGTAATGTCCCTGCGGGAGTCATGTTGGTAGCGGCAAATGCGACGGTCGGACTCAGCATTCCGACCAGCAACACGGTCAAAGCAACCGGAGTCTTTGCCTTCAAGTTCGAGCTGAATTTCATGATTCTTCCCTCTTTTCTGGAATTTTTTGAGTTGGATAGGAGCGAATTCCCGGGGGTCCCTCCAAAGTCTCGCCTTCGTGCGTCCTGGTCGGTTTCGTGGAGTGTCGCGCGTCTGTAACATGAATAGGACCTAGGGTATGGGTAGCTGTAGCATAACTAGACTATCTGGAAAAAAGATTGAAAAATGGGTACATCGATGACTTTCCGTACTTTGACTCGGTCAAAGCCGCGGACTTTGACGAATTAGGCTGTCGCAACCGCAGTGTCCAGCGCAAATCGTGTCGTCTCGCGGCGAAATTTCTACTGGATAGGAAGGTTTTTTGCGACGTGATCCGAACAACTAAAGCTAGGATACAGAAGGCGACAATTGAGAAAGGCTTACCTTTCGCCTAGAGTTGCTCCTGTTCATCGACGGCTGTCGCGACGGACTTCTCTGTCTTTCATTTAAATTTTTCATGGCTATTCCGTTAGCTCAGCAAAGGTCACGGTTTTAGCAGAAAGAGCAGCTGATAATAGTCTGTTGAACC